>CAZZYQ010000019.1:24711-33742 GCA_964658395.1 uncultured Granulicella sp.
GAGTGGCTCAGCTTCTACTTCAAAGCACCCCAGACTGCGGAGGGGGTTTATCCCGAGCATGATCTCTTCATTCAGCAGATGAAGATGAAGAACACGCTGCGGCACATCATGGGCGAGGATCTGATCACTCACCTGGGTCTTGAGTACTACGGCGAATAGCAGCATGCGTACAGGCAGGCAATTGCAGTTGGGAGGGTGCGGCAGGGTGCTTGCCGCGCCAGATCTCTCCGGCTCGGCGCACGGGATAACAGCGTCTCGAATCTGCCTCTGCTGCGGATCCGCTCTGGCGCATTGATGATCCGCCGCTCGTGTGAGAACCAGAGGTGCACGCGTCGCTTCCTGGAGCGGCATCGCTAGGCGAGCTTCCTGGAGCGGCATCGCTAGACGATCCGTAAGGCCAAACACCTGATTCCACTGCCCTCAATGCCGGGGCGCCGATGGAACTGCGGCATGCGCCTTGCTCACGATGTTGACCATCGTTCCGTCAGGCTGGTTCCTCTTGATAAGAACACTGTGAAGCGCAGACGCTGTTTGCGCGGCTAAGCGTCTCTCCTTCAAAGCGCATAAACTGAAGGGAGCAGGCCCTCTCATCGATCAGCATCACGGAGCACTCTCGTTGCCGCAGTACACTCCTCAACCTCGTTCTTACCGCAGCTTGCACTTGGCGCTCTTTGCCGCTTCGATCATGTGGGTCATCGCCTCGAACACCCTCGCAGCTCTTGCCGCGCGAGGCTTCAGTGTGCGGTTTCATCTCGGCGACGAACGGCTTCTGTTGAACGGCCTGTTCTTGCTGTTTCTCCTCGTCGTTGGGTTCGTCGTTCTCGAAGGGATCGGCAATCGAAGCACTCCGCTGCGGCAGACGCTAGAACTTCCAAAGCGTCCCTCGAGTCGTGCCGAATGGGCGTCAGGGGCAGCCATCGGATGGGGGATCATCGTTTGCAGCGTCTTCACGATGTTTTTGGCTGGAGCGCTCCACGTGCGGCTGTGGTTCGCGCCACGCTCTTTGTGGCTGGCTCTGCTGAACCTTGTGACGGTGGCTCTATTTGCGCTGGCCGCAGAGGTCGGGTTTCGCGGGTATGCCTACCGCCGATTGATTCAGGCGATCGGCACAGGATGGGCCACGGTAGTTCTCTCGCTTGTCTACGGCCTGATCAGTACGGCCAATCAGAGCTCGACGTACCTGTCGACCTTTGTCGCCATGCTCCTGGGCCTCCTGCTTTGTCTAGCCTGGCAGCGGACGCATGGCTTGTGGCTCGGTTGGGGTCTGCACTTCAGCTGGATCGCTTCGCTGGGAGTCTTGTTCGGCCTGCCGGTGGGCGGGTTCGATAATCTGTCCACGATCGTTCAGAGCCGTGCAGTCGGGGGAAGTTGGCTCACCGGCGATCTTGTCACTGCCGAAGGTACGCTCCTGATGCCGCTCTTGTTGCTTGGTGCCATACCCGTCCTTTACCGCGTCTCGCGAGACTGGGCGTGGAACTACACGCACCCTCCGATTGAAGCTGCCGGGTATCCGATGGATGTGGCCCCGCCGCCGGCGCATGTCGCGATGGAGAACAAGCCGGCCGGCTCGCCCGCGCTCGTGCAGATTCTGCCAAGCACACCGCAGACGCGGTCTGTAGAGCCGGAGACGCACTAATCGCTCCGTTATCCGTCGCGGCAAGTGTCTTCGTACCGCCCGGTCGGGGAAAATCGCGCACCCGCTTTGGGTGATCTGAACAATTCAGTGCGGAAGAGGCTTGTCAAAGGGCGGTATCCGGGCGCACACTTTAGACCATCTGAGGTGCAACTATGGCTAACAGCACGCACAGATCGGCCCTCCCTTCTCTTGTGTTGTTTGTCGCGACCGCGTTCGGCTCCGCTGGTGCCGCGTCCGCCCAGGTGTTTGTCGTTGGTGAACGCAGCGCGACGGCAGTCATAGCGACTGATTTCACGCCGACCAACCTGCCCTTGCCGGATGGGAAGCTCTCTGAGCGGGGTCGTCGTGAGCTGATTCGTAATCTCGAAGCAGAGCAGGGATTTGCGCATCGTGCGCTGCCTATGGGCGCAGGGCTTAGCCTTGAGGCCAATGGTCCGCTCTCGCCAGGCCCAGATAAGTATAAGCAGATGATCTACGAGAAGGGGCAGTCGTCAGGGGTGGGCGATCGGGTGGTGGTGACGGCGCTGCTCATCAAGTCTGACCGCATCATCGTGGACCTCAATGGCGGTCCTTTCGCGAAGCATCGCTTCCTGAGCCACATCTCCTTGAATGACGCGCCGGTCGCGGCCCCGAACCCGCAAGCCACAGGCTCCCGGGTTACCTTGATCTTCAAGCAAGGGGTGCCGGAGATCTCTGCGCCCGAAGTAAAGGCACTGCTTACCCCGGTGATCGACTTTGGCGCAAAGACCTCTTCCGACGCGTTCACGGACACGCTCCCGGCACCGATCAAAGAGGCGGTTGCGGCCCACGAGGTGCTGGTCGGGATGGATCGGCGGATGGTGATTGCGGCTCTCGGCTCCCCGGAAAGCAAGGTGCGCGAACATCCCTCCGAGAATGACGAGGGGGCCCGATACGAAGAGTGGATCTACGGTCATGTGCCGCAAACCGTGGAGTTCGTCCGCTTCAATGGGGACCGCGTTTCAATGGTGAAGATCGCCGCACTCGGCAAGCCGATTGAGATACACAACATGGACCAGATGGGCGAGTTTGGTGTGCCCGGTGCCACTCGCGAGGTCGCTCTCGGGGACCATCAGGCCAGTGCGGAACATCCGGCCCCGCCGCCAACCCTGCGTAAACCGGGAGAGGTGGTTCCGGCTGATTCGATCAACTCGACCAATCGGGTGCAATACCCGCCACCAAAAAAGCCGGGCGTGTCGGACCCCAACCAGAACCCTCAACCGCAGACATCAGCACACCCGACGGACTGGGTGCAACCTGCCTGATTCCGGTCAGGTCAGGCTGACCCGGTTGTTCTGAAGAGCCGCTCTCACCTTCTCAACCTTCGTGCCGTGTACGCGGATGGCTTCGTGGAGCAGTTGGCCAGTGACACCGAAGTGCTGTGCCCAGTAGTGGATGTCCGAGGTCAGCTTGGGATTGATCTCGTGCGGGTCGTGAGGGCCGTTGGGGGTAGGTTCTTCCTGGTGCTCCAGCTTTGCAATCAAGTCGCTCATATTTCTCCTGTCTAGCAGACGGATGGCCAGGTGAATGACAAAGATGCCCGACGCGCTCGTTCGGTCTGCCTCGTGTAAACTAGGAGTTGTGCTTCTACCGCGAGTGTGTCCTTTGCGGATGCGTCGGCGTGCGTGACCCGCGTCCCTGGGAGGCAAACGGCTGATTCGACTGATCGAACCTTCCAGCGAGTAGCAAAGCCCACACATCAGTAGCAAGGGGGAAATGTATGGCGAAGATTGCCAAGACCGGCGACCGGCAAAAGGTCATGGATACGAATAAGAGCACGGATTGTCCGAAGTGTTCCAAACCGACACGCATCGTAAAGCGCGTCAAGGACCGTGAACGGGGCATACCGGGCGGCGTTTACATCTCCTGCTCTGCGTGCGAGTTTTTCGAGAAGCTCTAGGCAGGCCGGTTTGTCTTCCCAACCAAGGAACGCTGGCTTCGCTCATTCTCAACAACGGTGAAGACCCTCCAGAAGAAAGGCTCCGGTGACGGAGCCTTTCCCTCTCTTCTACCGGCACGCAAGTAACCCCAAAGTTCCGCGGTAATGTCCCACTACGGTACTGTCAATTTCGATTCATACGCTTGACGAATGTATGCGAGTCAGGGGAGACTCAACATCGGAAAGCAGGACCCGCAGTCATGATGAGCAGTAACCAGACGATAAGCAGTGCAGAGATGAAGCGCAGCAAAGACGAGACCCACACCGCCTCACCAATATCCGCCCCACCGCCTCACTTCGATACCCCGACATTTCTGATGTGCGCGCCGCAGTGGTATGACGTGGACTACGTCATCAATCCCTGGATGGCTGGCAATCTTCACCGGCCGAACCGGGACGCAGCCTTCGCGCAGTGGCGCGCCCTTCATCGTCATCTCCAGGCCGTGGCGGATGTGCGCCTGATCCCGGCTGTCGCTGGTTCTCCTGATATGGTTTTCGTGGGCCACACTGCCGTAGTCCAGCATGGAATCGCCGCAGTCTCCAGCTTCGCCCATCCGCAGCGGCAGAGCGAAGAGAAACCACTTCGTCGCTGGCTGCAGGAGCACGGTTTTCTGCTTTGGAACACGCCTCGCGAGACCGCTTTTGAAGGAGAAGGAGACGCAATCTTCGACGTCGACGGCGATCATCTGTGGGCCGCTCATGGGGTGCGCACCTGCCGCCAGTGCCACCGGCACGTTGCTGACGCCTGGAAGGTGGACGTCACCTCGCTTCACCTGATCGATCCACGCTTCTATCATCTCGACACCTGCTTCGCACCGCTGGCCGGAGGCTACTTAATGTACTTTCCGGCGGCGTTTGACGGCCAATCGCTCGCTGCGATCGAGGCCGCCTATGCACCGGCGAAGCGAATCGCCGTCTCAGAGCAAGAGGCGACTGCATTCGCCTGCAACGTGATCAACATCGGCGAAACGCTTCTTATGCACACGGTGACGACCGACCTTGCCCGTCGCCTCACCCATGCAGGTTTCGATGTTGTGCAGTTGAACCTCAGCGAGTTTCTAAGGGGCGGCGGTTCGGCCAAGTCACTCGTGCTGAGGCTTAGCGATGTCCAGATGCAGGCATCGCTCGCGGCGTAGATACTCGAAAGACTAAGAAAGCGGTCCCCGAGAACTAACCAGCCGCCGCGATCTCCGCGAGGATCGCGGCGGCGGCCGTCGCTGGAGACTTCGCCTGGGTAATTGGGCGTCCAACCACCAGCATGGAGGCACCGTTTCGGATCGCCATGCCTGGCGTGGCAACGCGTCTTTGATCGCCGAGCTCGTCGGTCGTGGAGCGTATGCCGGGAACGACAAGCCGCGATCCCGGATTGAGGACCTGACGCAGCATCGCGGCCTCCTCAGACGAACAGACCATACCCGTGAGTCCCGCGTGTTGAGCAAGCAGCGCAAGCCGCTTCACCTGCTCCAGCGGCGTTGCCGGGGTGCCGGTCTGCGTAAGGTCCAGTTCAGCCATGCTGGTCAGCACGGTGACCGCCAGCAGATGCGGGGCACCTGGCGCGCTCGCGGCCTCAGCTGCCGCCATCATCATGCGTTCTCCACCCGCAGCATGGAGTGTCAGCAGGGAAGCGCCGGTCCCGTTTACTGAGCGCACTGCGCCCGCGACCGTGTTTGGTATGTCGTGAAGTTTCAGGTCGAGAAAGACCTCGAAGCCTCGGTCCCGCAGTGTTTGTACGATGGAAGGGCCAGCTGCGCAAAACAGTTCCAGGCCCACCTTGAACCACCGGCAAGTCCCCTCCAGTCGATCAACGAAGGTAAGGGCAGACTGGCCGGAGGGAAAATCGAGGGCAACGATGAGGCGATCTCGCGGATCAGCCCTGTCCCGTCCGGTTCGCCCCGCCGCCACGACTTCCGCCTCTAAGCTTTCAGCGACATGGAAGCTCATCCGCTGATTATAGCTTCGGGGTGATGGAAGCGAGTAGCCACCAGCTTCCGCGGCGAGGACACTTTACAAGGCGGATGTCCAGTTTTCCGGCCAATGAGCATCGATTCCGACGAAGGGAGCCGCCAGGGATGCTCGATCCGAGGCGGCTAGAAATGGCTGACCGGCATGTGACCCTTCACCGCGGCAGGACGCCGGGTATAAGGGGAATTTGCACCTGCGCCATCAGAGACTTGGCAAGTTCGGGATCGCCTGCCCGCATGCGATCGAGGCGCACCTTGCTGAGACCACGAAGCCCGACAGCCTGTGCTGCCGCGTAGGAAAGATCAACAATGCGGTCGTCAAGAGCGGGCCCGCGGTCGTTGACGCGAACAAAGACGGACTTTCGATTGCTGAGATTGGTGACCTTCACCCAGCTGCCGAGCGGCAGACTGCGGTGCGCACAGGTCATCAGGTTCATGTCGTAGCTTTCACCTGTGGCTGTCTTCCGGCCCTGGAACTTGAGACCGTACCATGAGGCCTGGCCGACCTGGATCCAGCGCTTGAATGCCCTCACAGGCTGCAGATCAGATGCCTTTGCGTTCCCGGTTGCAGATGCCGGCAAGCCGAGCACGAGCACGGCCATGCCAACCGCAAGACGGCTCACGTTGCGCACGATGCTCTTGGCACCGCGGCGCGAAACTCCCGAGGTGAGCCTTGGGAGACCTTTGGATTCGAGACTCAGAGGTTGCGTGTTTGGCAAAGTAACGTTCATTCACACTCTCCTCACACCATTGTCTTTGCGGGAATGCCCTAAGTCAAACATTCCAAGCATGTTCTTAGCAGACCCGCGCTTGCAGGCCTCACTTGATTGTGATAGTAATTTCCGTTGGCGAGAGTGGCAAACGGCTAGGTAATCGGCGGAATTCGAGCACGATCTGGCCCCTTATGGGTAGAGATCGAGTGGTAACACCTAAATTCGCAGATTTCAGAAAAAAGTTGAAATAGGCGAGTTTCTTCAACCCGCGTACCATTTGGAAGGTATGCAGACAGCTCTGACCATTGCGGGCTTTGACCCGTCGTCGGGGGCCGGAGTGACGGCCGACCTGCTTGTCTTTGCGGCGCATGGGCACTTCGGAACCTCATGCGTCAGCAGTTTGACCGTGCAATCGACCATGGGCGTCTTCAGCTCGCATCCGGTTGATGCAGGGATCGTCGCGGACACCCTCGCCTGCTTGCATGAGGACCTCCCAGCGTCCGGAATCAAGATTGGCATGCTTGGCACGGCGGCGGTCGTTGACGCCGTGTCCGCCTTCGTTGCACGGCTTAGGCACGAGGGTTCGCTGGTGCCGATCGTTGTCGATCCGGTACTGCGGTCAAGCTCGGGAAGGGAACTGCTCGATGCATCTGGCGTCCAGGCGCTTCTGTCGCGACTGCTTCCACTCGCAGACTGGGTCACGCCGAACCTCGACGAGCTTTCTCTTCTGACCGGCAAAGCCGTCGCGGGAGCGAACGATATGGCAGCGGCGGCAAGCGATCTGCAGAGCAGAATTACATCGGTCAGTGGCAGGCGCATCAACGTCCTTGCCAAGGGTGGACATCTGGTCTCCCCTGACGATCTCGTGCTGACTGCGGACGGGGAGCAAAATTGGCTGAAGGGCGAGCGGATCGTCACGCGCTCTACTCATGGGACAGGATGCGCGCTTTCCAGCGCGCTCCTCAGTCGAATTTTGCTTGGTGACCTGACCGTTCCAGCGGCCGAGAACGCGAAACTCTATGTCACAAACGCGCTCCGCCAAGCGGTGCCGCTCGGCCGAGGCCATGGCCCGATGAACCATCTATGGCCGCTGCGTTAAGCGTAGCTATCGCCTCTGGAACTCAGGTGATCCGAACAGAAGGCCGGCAGCAAGGGCCAGCGACGGGTCATCAACCTGCACCTTGTCTTCAGTCGGACGGACGGCAAAGAGGTCGCGCTTCCTGTCCTTGATTGCGATCTGACGGAGGCTGGCTTGCTGCTGTGCCGGGTCAGAGGAGACCTGCTGTGCGATCGTCTCCCGGGTGCGATCGCTTGCTGGCATATTCAGCAGGACCTTTTCCAAGGCCGCTTCCCTCGCCTGTGTATTAGAGGGAGAGCCGGAGTCCTCTTCGGTGGGGGAAAGGAGCGCATTCCAGTGGATCTTGACACCCCCCACGCGGTTGGTTGAAAGCGCCAGCGCGAAGTTGAGGCGCCCAATCAACGCGGAGGTACTGTTCCACTCCTCGGACCTCATGGAGTAGCCGTTGGGTGTCTGCATACCGTAGACAGGCATACCTAGCTCTTCGATGACGTTGGCCAGCGCACCAGCGCTCTGGACGTCCGCACCCGAAGCCCGCACCACCGAGACAACGAAGTCCTGCGGCGTCTTGATCTTTGCCCGATAGGTGGCGCGGGAGAAGAACTCAGGCGAGTTCACCATGGCGAGCAGCACCTTGCGGATGTCACCATGGGAGGACAGAAACGTCTTCGCCATGCGGTCGATCATCGCGCTGGGAGGATCATCAGAGACGAAACGGATGGCCAGCTTGGTGGAGATGAACCGCGCCGTCTGCGGGCTGTTCGCAAGCAAGTGCAGCACCTCGAGTCCTTCGCGCTCACCATTCTCCTTGATAGTCACGCCGAGAACAGTCTTGGAGCCCGGCTCATGCTTCTTCTCGTCGTATTGCGCTTCTACCGGAGTGCCGCCTCGTTCCGGTGAGCCCACCGTCCAGCCGGTAAATACCTTGGCAACTTCGGAGACGTCCTTCTGGGTATAGCCGCCATTTACCCCCAAGGTATGCAGTTCCATCAGCTCGCGCGCATAGTTCTCGTTCAGGCCGGTTTTCTTCTGTCCGACCTTGTCGGCGCGGGCTGCACTTTTTTGGGCGAACGGCGAGTTTGGCCCGACACTCGCGGAGTTGTCGAGGTACTGGAGCATCGCGGGACTACTCGCGGTGGCGACGAGGAGATTCTCGAAGCGGCCGAGCGCATATGGCCGTATAGCATCCCGCACATAACTGGCAATGTAGTAGGGCTCTTCCTGCGATTTCTTCATGTAGACGTTGAAATGGTTCAGCCAGAAGTCGACCATTACCTCGTTCACTTGGCGTTCCGTGTACATATCGCGAAGGAGCTTGGTTTGTACGTCTTCCGCTTCAACCAGACCGGACGGCGTCTCAAATGCAACGAGGGCCTCAAATTGTTGCGGCGTGAAGCCGGTAACGATCTTCTGCCGCTCGTCCGGTAGCAAAGTGCGTCGCAGCGTCTTTAGCTCTGCGGGTGTGAACGTGCACAGCGCGGAGAAGCGGCGATCGGCGGGCATCGCAATCAGCGTCGCCGCGCTGAAAGGCGGCACTTCTTCCTGGGCGTCTTTACCGTCTGCGGCCGTTCCGGCTTTCTTGTCAAGCTTCGCCTTGTAGCGGGCGATGGAATCAGCGTAGATGGCGTGCTCGGTCTCTCCCGCTGGCTCTGCCTGCTTGCCATCCATGACCTTCCGGAGCACCTG
>CAZZYQ010000019.1:33842-43354 GCA_964658395.1 uncultured Granulicella sp.
CGCTGACTGACCTTGCACCCACACAGCTTGGCAGACGATCAAGGCCGCCATCGCGACCTGTAGTGTTGCCAATCGTCTCGAGAAGAACATGGCCTCTCTCCCTCTGCAGTCCGCGGCCTGCATACGTGCAGACACGGCATTGTCGACACAGTTCCGAAGGCGTTTTGAATTCCCGCAGACCCGGTCACCACGATGGTCGACGGATTAGGCAGCGCGATGGGCGCATTGGAACAGGCTAATGTTCTTTTGGGAATGGCCGATGATTGGATCGACGGAGAACACCACGATGGCAACAGCGCCCCTATCCCCTTTCGCTTCATCAATGTCCTACTCCTCGCCAGAAGTCGCGCGCGGCCCGGTTGCGGTGCGCCGCAGGCCGAACCAGCTGCAGGGACAAGCCCTTGAGATCCTCGGCCATGCGATCGAGTACCTGGTCGACTCCCGCATGGTGAACGCCAGCGGGAACCGAATTGAGTACAACCGCGACGCGGTAGAGCTTCTGAGCCGTTCGAGCCGCGAAATCTTCGATGGCTGCGCAGTGGTCGTCCCGCTGAGCGAACGCTTCAAGGATTGGCTTTACGGAGAAACTCGCAAAGCGGCATAGCGGGCGGGCGCGGCGAGGCTGGTACGCTGTTCCTGTATGCCTCTAACAGTCATCCTCAATGGAAGAGAGCGCTCCTTTGAGGCGCTGGCGGCTGAAGCCACGATTGCCGATCTGGCTGCAGAGCTAGGTTTGAAGGCTGACCGCGTCGCCTTCGAGCACAATGGGGTCATCGTCGCTCGATCTCGCTGGAAGGATGTCGCGATTGCCGACGGGGACAGAATAGAGATGGTCCACTTCGTTGGCGGTGGTTGAGCAGAGCTTCAACTCAGGAGCTGCAGCTGGTTCTGGCTATGGCTGGTCGACGCGACGAAGATTTGCCAGCGCCTGTGAATGGTGCGGATCGATCCTTAAAGCGTGTTGAAAGGCGTCTCTCGCCTTTGACACGTCCTTCGCCCGCGCATACAGAACGCCAAGGTTGTTCCAGCCGTCGGGGTCATCCGGTGCAATGTCCAAGGCTTTTTTCTGCTCGTCGACGGCTGCGGCAGACCTTCCGAGCGAACCTTCAATCTGCGACAGCAGAGAGTGCGCCGCGGCATCTTTCGGATCGAGTGACACTGCCGCCCGTGCCTGCGCCTCAGCTTCCGGTAACTTGCCGGAGCGTGCAAGGGCGAGCGCGAGTTCGCTGCGGGTCTCGGCATGGTCTTCTAAAGCGACGGCAGACTGAAGCCTGGCGACAGCATCTGAGAGCTTGTCTTCCTGCATATCAAGCAGGCCAAGATCTTCGAGAGCGGTCCTATTCTTCCGATCAATGGCGAGGGCGGCCTCGAGCGCAGTCCGGGCGGTATCAGCATGTCCGGCACCCATCAAAGAAGCTCCGAGTCCTGCCCTGGCGGCGGCATCCTTCGGGTCACGTTCTGCCAGGATCTGGAAGTTCTGGCCAGCCTGATCGTACTGTTCATGGGCCAGTTGCAGGGAAGCTAAGTCGAACTGTGCATCTGCCTGGGACGGATTGACGGCAAGCGCGTGCTGAAATGTTTCCTCGGCCTCCTGCCACTTGCCCACCTGGTTCAGCGCGGTGCCCAGCGCGGTCAGCGTGCGCGCATCGTTCGGTTCGTGCGCCAGTATCTTCCGGAAGAGCTTCTGCGCGGACTCAACCTGTCCCAATTCATTCGTTGCAGCGGCAAGATTGTACAAAGCCACAAGGTCTTCGGCATTCTTGCGCAGGCGGTTTTCCATCCATGCCTGCTCTAGAATCAGGCGGGAATCTTTGCCGTTGGTGATTGCATTTACAGGCAAGACTTCAAGCCATAGATGACCCATCTCATCTTCCGACCGATTGCCTGCTTTGACCCGAACCGGTGGTTGATGCGGGTTGCGAATGTTGGCACTTGAGTTGTCGTAAACGTAGTGCATATGAAGAACAGTTCCGGCTGGAAGTTCCACCGGCGATTGGTAGCGGTAGACCGACTGCCGGTCAATGTCCCAGTCGCGAATTAGCACCAGCCACTTGCGTGAGCCGTCGGGCAGCGTGGCCCAGGCTTCCATCTGTTTGCCAAGATAGTGCGCGTGCGGATAGACACCCAGAGCCGTCACCGCGATCGGAAGTTTCAGTTCGTCGCTGATCGAGAAAGCAGATGCGCCGGGCGGGATGTCCAGAGCGCGGTCGTCTTCCAGTTGGAGCAGCATCGGGTAGCGCTCCGGAGGCGCATCGCGAAAGTAAAGAGCGATCTGAGCGCGCACCGTCTCGGGCTTCCCGGTAGGCTTCATGTGCATGTTAAGGATCAGATCGTCGCCGGGATCGAGATGCCATTCCAGTCCTTTGGGTTCTTCGATGGCGGGCGAGTCAGGCTTCCAGAAGAGGAAGTGGCTGTCCGGGTCGAAGCTGCTGCCGGCGTCTACGATCAACTCCATTCCCGGAACTCCGCTCTGCCAGGAATCGGGGTGCTGTTTCCGGTACGATCCGGTCCGGTCGAGAACTACGTTCGCGTGGTGAACGACTGCTGCGGTATCGGCTCCAACGCCCGGCTTGATCTCCATGGCACGGATGTACCTGGTCTTTTCCAGCGGAAAGGGAAGCACGAAGTTCTCGAAGACATCAGTGCCGGAAGCGGGCGTGGTGAAGGGCTTCGGCATCTCGAGCACCAGGTCGGGCTTGCCCAACTCCCAATCGCTGCTGTAGTTGGGCGGAACGGGTGCGCTGGCGAGATCTCCCTGCGGCATTCCAGCCTCTACCCAAAGGCGAAGCAGGTCACGGTCTCGATCGCCGAGCCGGCGATTATCGGCGAAGTCGCCGTGTCCGGGCTCCGGCAGCCAGGGCGGCATGTACCGCGACTGTGTCACTGCCAGAATTTGTTCGCCGCGGCGCTGCGCCTCTGCGTACGTAAGAAGGCTGAACGGACCCGCACCGCCGCTGTGATGGCAGGTGGTGCAATGGGCGTAGAGAATGGGAGCGATCTGATGACTAAAGGTGACAGGCGCCTCAGCAGCTTGAACGGGAAACGCTTTGACAGGCGATCTCGACAGCAGCAAGGCGAAGCACGCACTGAACAGCACGACCGCAGCAATGCGGTTCAAGGAAGGGGAATGATGGAGCATCCCACCGCCTTTCCGCCAGATGGAGGCACAGGCTTCCCGGCAAGTGCCGCATCGATCGCGTCCGCGAGCTCCGCATGTAAGGGGTGGGGTCGCTGCTGACCCAGGCTCAGGTATCGATCGTCGATGCGCCCCAGGTAGATTCTTTCAAGCTTCTGGCGAGTCACGCGAAAGACGGCAGCCTCCGGCGTCACCCGCGCACCGGCCATCTTAACGAGCGATTGCCCTGGATCAAGCAGCGGCGCAATCTCCTGCGAAAACTGCTTCTGATGCGCGATGGTGCCGGCGCGGGTTTCAGCGGGGTTCGGGTAGACGATCCAGAACTGAACGCCACGATGCTCGAACTGATGGTTCAGCCGAACGGCCTCTGGCTGGTACCGGTCGGAGATGGGGCAGTCCGTGGCGAAGAAGAGGAAGACAACCACTGATTTGCCTAAGGGCGCGAGTTGACGCAAGGAATACATCTCCGGTTGCACGGTGGCAACCTCGGAGAGACACGTTATTGGACCAGAAGCGGAAGCCACAATTAAGAGCGCGGCAAGAGAGAGGATCGCTCGTCCCCTGCGCCTTTCTGCGTTTGCTCCGTTGTTGGCCATACTCAGACCGGATGATAACGGAAGCAGGAAGGCTGCGCAGAAGATGCACGCAACAAGAACCTGCAAAATTGCTGCTCCTGCTGCGCTCCGAACAAAGCACTTACCTTATCTTGCCGGAGGTGCTATGTTACTCGGGACACATTGTGAGGGAATATCGCCTCACAAGTTGAAGCTCTTACTGGCCTGTGGGGGCGCTTCCCCCCAAGCGGCGACGTCTTCATAAGCGTCCTTACCAGTGTCGGACCCAACCGAAGGACTGGTTCTCATGCCGTTCACTTCCTCCCCCTACACGGCCCTCGGCTCTCCGGGCGTCTGTCCAGCTCGGCCTGACGGTGCGTCGAACATGGAGCCCGTAGAGCCCGAAGAGATTGCCTTTGCGCTCACCATCTTTGTGGCGGCAGCCACCCGACGACTGGTGTCAGACGAAAGCCAGCTCGTGCATCTTTCCGCGGCTTCGCTGGAAGAGTGCAGGGGATTGTTTGCAAGCCTGTCGATGCTCGAACCTGTTCCCGCCGCTCAAGTGGCCGGGTCGATCGATCGTGGTGCTACGTCACTCGAGGTGGCATTCCTCTCGTTGTGGCAACAATACGAAGGAAGCCTGCTGAGACACTCCGTCTGTGCTCGTGTCCTGGGCTTTTACTTCCTGATGGAGCGAACCGCTGGATCGGGAATCGGCCGCTTTACGGAGCAATGTCCTGAGCAGCCGGAAACAGTCATGCTGAAGGCGGAGGTTGTGCGGGCGATCGCCGGGATCGAGCTAAACTCCTTTGGACAGCTTTCAGAGACACTGTTGTATGAAGTAATCGAGGACATGAAGCTGCACTCGTTCGAGAGCGAGGTTGCGGAGCGACTTTGCTCGACCTGAAGCTGCCTGCAGCCAGGTTGCTGGACGATCTGCCTGCTTGCTTCGAATGCCTAACCGCGACCAGGCGGGCCCGGCGATCAAACTAAGCAAACCGTTGCCGCAGCTATAGGAAGGTCTTCTATTTGTAGGTCGCGTTCGGCGGCTAGAAAATGTTCTTTCTTAATGGACAGGTGATGAGCGGGCACTCATTCTGCGGTGACCAGAGAAATCATAAGAGTTCCTGCGATTTCTGGTGGGTCCACGGTTCGTACCATTGGAAATTTCAGCGTCGATCCGTGCGCCGTCAAGACAGAGCAAAAGCAGGCTCGCCAGCTCCTACTCAGGATGCTAATTCTTGATGACCTATAATCAGCTCTCACCATGAACCTTCTTTTCTGTCGCCGTCTGAAGCCTGCTGTGTGCGTTGCCGTTCTTGCGTGTGCAGTTACCCTGCTGGCTGGCTACGCAAGCGCTGCGCCAATCACTGTCCGCACCCACACATTGCAGAACGGAATGACTCTGCTGGTGCAGGAAGATGCATCTATCCCCAACATCGCCTTCTACACCTTCTATAAAGTTGGTTCACGCAACGAGCATGAGGGTATCACCGGGTTGTCACACTTCTTTGAGCACATGATGTTTAACGGGGCGCAGAAGTATGGCAAAGGCGAGTTCGACTCGGCACTTGATGACGCTGGCGGCAACAATAACGCCTATACCAGCACCGACGATACTGTGTATCAGGACTGGACTCCGGCCTCAGCGCTTGAACTTGTCTTCGACCTCGAAGCGGACCGCATTCAGAACCTCGCGTTCCTTCCCGATGTCGTCAAGTCCGAGCGCCAGGTGGTCTACTCCGAGCGCAGGCTCTCGGTCGACAACAACAACGATGGCCTGCTGGATGAGGCACTGAGCGCCGCCGCCTTCCAAAGCTCTCCGTACCACTGGCCGGTCGTTGGATGGCCGACAGATATCGAGTCGTGGACAATCGACGACCTGAAGACCTATCACGCCATGGCCTACTCGCCTACAAACGCTACCGTGGTGGTTGTCGGCAACGTGAAGGCAGAAGACGTCTTCCGGCTCGCGGACCAGTACTTCGCGCCGATTCCGCGACACGACCCGCCGCCACCGGTTCGTACCAAGGAGATGGCGCAGATTGGCGAACGCCGGGTGGTGGTGAGCAAGTTCGCGCAGCTTCCCCTGTTGATGATCGGGTACCACACGGTGGCGGCGAAAGACCCGGACCTTTATCCGCTTATGGTGGTGGACTCGCTGCTCACTACGGGTGAAAGCTCGCGGATGTACCATGCAGCAGTCGACACCCAACTTGCGCTCGGGGTGGGATCCTACCTTCGCCCGACCATGGATCCCAGCCTGTTCACCTTCGTGGCCCAGCCTCGCGAAGGTGTGAAGCCTGAGGCGGTAGAGGCTGCCCTCTACGCCGAACTCGACAAGCTCAAGTCCACCTCCGTGTCTGAACATGAACTGACGAAGGCAAAAAACCAGATCATCGCGCAGCATTTCCGGCGGTTGCAAACCATAGCCGGGCGCGCGCAGGAGATCGGTGCGGCAGAGGTCTTCTTTGGCGATTGGCAACACGTCAACCAGGAGGAGCAGTTGGTGAATGCAGTCACAGCGGCGGATGTGCAGCGTGTTGTGCAGAAGTACTTCGCGCCCTCCAATCGCACGGTGGCCACGCTGATCCCGGATGCTACGCCCGCCGCTGCGACCGCACCCAAGGAGAAGCGGTGATGCGAGATCGACTTCGGGCACATATGTCTTCTGTCCTCGCCAGCGCCGCCGTCTGGTGCCTCCCAGTCGCTGCTGTCGCTCAAAACGCTACCAAGCACATCACGCCGCCACCGCCCGAGCCGTTCGTGCTGCCTGCGTACACACGCGACGTTCTGCCGAACGGCCTTACGCTTCTTCTGCTCGAAAAGCACGAAGTCCCGCTGGTCAGCGCGACGCTTCTTCTTCGGTCAGGCACAGTCGCCGATCCGAAGGGGAAGGAGGGTCTGGCCACTCTCACCTCCGAACTGCTCCGTCGCGGCAGCACTACGCGTTCAGCCGATGTGTTCTCGAACGACCTCGATTTCATCGGGATGCAGCTCCGGATCTCCGCCGATCTTGATGCAACAAACATCTCTGCGAATTTTCTGAAGAAAGATCAGGCGGCGGGGCTGTCCCTGCTGACCGACGCCGTCCTTCACCCTACATTCCCGCAGGCCGAATTCGCCAAGACTCTTGGCCAGATGCAGGACCAGGTTCGCGCCACCAAGGACGAGCCGCAGCAGGTGCTTGGCCTGTACTTCCGGGCATTTCTCTACGGGCCTGAGAACCCATACGGCCGGCCGCCTGCTGGCGATGAGATCTCGTTGCAGGGCATTACGCGAAACGATGTGACCAGCTTCTACGCGGCGAACTACACGCCCGCAAACGCGATCCTTGCCATCTCTGGCGACTTCGACAGGGCCGTGATGAAGTCTGCGATCGAACAGGCCTTCGGAGCGTGGCAGGGCAAAGCGCCCCCGCAGGTATCGCTGCCGCCAGTCAAGAAGCTGGCCGGCCGTCGGCTCCTGCTTGTGGACAAGCCCGACGCCACGCAGACCTATTTTGCGATGGGGAACATCGGCATCGACGCTACCGACGTAAGCCGCGGCCCTATCGAGGTGATCAATACGCTGTTTGGCGGCCGCTTCACGTCGCTCTTCAACACTGAACTGCGGATCAAGAGCGGCTACAGCTACGGCGCTTCCTCACGCTTCTCACTACTGCGGGCACCGGGGCCGTTCACCATGACGACGTTCACAAAGAACGCCACAACGGGTCCGGCGATGGACAAGACCATCGAGGTCGTCAACACGGCGCACACGCTTGGGTTTACGGAAGCCCAACTCGCCTCGGCCAAGAACTCGATCGCAGGCGAGCTTCCGCCATCGCTCGAGACCTCGCAGCAGCTCGCCAGTACGCTTGCGCGCAACGAACTGTACGGCATAACCCGCGACCAGTTCAACACGAATCTGATCGCGCTTCAGAAGACCTCTGTCGCGAGCGAGAAGGCTCTGCTGGCGAAGAGCTTTCCTTCAGCCGACGATCTCGTCATCGTCGTCGTGGGCAAGGCGTCCGAGATCCAGCCGCTAATGTCGAAGTACGCCACTAACGTTACCGTCCGGAAGATCAGCGATCCGGGGTACTCGTCACGATAAACTCCGAGCTCTTTGGACCTGCGGGTCGCTACGTCACGGCGTCCTCGCGGCTGCTGTTGACAGCTTGAACTGGCGAACCTATCGTTGCCCGGTAAAGGTTTACTCGCTTTTGTTTGGGAACCCCACGTCGCGAGCAGGAAACCGTCCACGTAAAACAAGGAAGAAGGTCAGATGAGAATCAGCAGATGGCTGCTCGCGACGATGATCGCAGTCAATAGCGCGACGCTGACTTTAGCGGGAGCGCAAAGCGGCTCCAGTGCAGGCCGGCCGAAAGGCCCTTGCGACATCTACACCGCGGCTGGCGACGCCTGCGTGGCTGCGCACAGCACAACGCGCGCGCTGTACGCAGCGTATAACGGGCCGCTCTACCAGGTGATGCGGCAGTCCGATGGCAAGACCCTCGACATCGGCGTTGTGGCGCCAGCGGCCATCGATCCGGGCGGCTATGCCGATGCGGCGGCCCAGGACGTATTTTGCGCGCAGACCCAGTGCTGGATCACGGTGGTCTACGATCAAGCGCCGAAGCACAATGACCTTTCCCAGGCGCCGCGCGGCGGATTCAGCGGCCCAGCTATGGGCGGCTTCAACAACCTGCCTATCGCGGACATGGCGCCCATCACAATCATGGGCCACAAGGCATATGGCGTCTTCATAGCGCCAGGTATGGGGCTGCGCCAGAATGACGCAAAAGGCACAGCAGTCGACGACCAGGCAGAAGGCACCTATTGGGTCATCAACGGCCTGCACTATAACGCCGGGTGCTGCTTCGATTACGGCAACTCCGAGATCGACAGCCGCGACGACAACAACGGCACCATGGAAACGACCTATTACGGAGACAGCACCCCGTGGTATCACGGGAACCCTCCCGGCCCGTGGGTGATGACAGACCAGGAGAACAACCTGGTCGGCTGCGTCAATCCCGACGGGTCAAAGCTCTGCGCGAACCTGCCGAACATCACCTGGCGCTTTGTGACAGCCATGGCGAAAGGCGAGCCGCACCATTGGACGTCCCTGGGCGGCGACGCACAGCGAGGGACATTGTCCGTGATGTTTGACGGCCCGCGCGTCGATGCCAGTTATGATCCGATGCGCAAGCAGGGAGCGATCCTCCTTGGCAACGGCGGCGACAATAGCAACAGTTCGCAGGGAACCTTCTACGAAGGCGCGATGACCGCCGCAGGCACGTTTCCGGCGGATGCGACGGACCAGGCGGTCCAAGCCAACGTCGTTGCGGCAGGCTATGGTCTGCCCGCAGTACGCATCGCACCGGCTTCCGCAGCCGCCACACCACCAGGACTACAGACGTTCTCACCAGGCTCATCGCAGGAGACGACCGTGACCTTCACCAACACGGCCGCAACTCCGGTGTCCGCCATCAAGCTTGAGCTCACTTTGCCGGACCCATCATGGAAAGCCGTGGTTGCCGGCACCGGCGACACCGCGAAGCAATTTTCAGGTCCGCTTGCTCCGGGAGCGAGTGTGAGCGCGAATTTTACGGTCACCTCGGGACCAAAGACTCTCAATGGCGATCTCACGGGAGGAGCGTCCTGGATCGATGCAAAGAGCGGCAGTCACTCTGAAAACGCGGTCGAGAAGCTGCGAAACGTCAGCCCCGTAAAGATCAACGAGTTCCGTGCTGGCACGACCTCTCCGGAAGACTCAACTAACTCGTTCATTGAGCTCTATAACGCAGGCAAAGGTGAGATCGACCTCTCCAACTGGAC
>CAZZYQ010000019.1:43454-69892 GCA_964658395.1 uncultured Granulicella sp.
CGTTCATTGAGCTCTATAACGCAGGCAAAGGTGAGATCGACCTCTCCAACTGGACCTTGACGGAGCACCCGACGCAGCAGGCAGTCTTCTCGGTGATAACCATTCCGGCAGGGAAGAAGCTTGCAGCCGGCGGCTTCTATCTGCTCGGTCTTTCAAACTCCGGCCTGGCAGTGGCAGGGCGAACCGGAGACAACACGCTCCACCTGCGGAACAAGACGGGCATGGCGGTCGGAGATGCGATCGAGGTGGGTACTGGTTCGGATCTGGAGACACGAACGATCGCGAAGCTCGGAAGCGCGGCCAGCGAGAGTACAACGGTGTGGCAGCCGGTGCCGGATGGTCCTGTGATCAAGGTCACCGCAGGCTCGACAAACGTCCCGGTCGCGAGCACAGATGGCTTTGTAGTCGGCGAGAAGATCGCCCTCGGCTACGGTGCCAGCTATCCGCCCGTTGCCCGGACGCTGGAACGGTTTGAAGTGGCCACGGTGACGGCAGTCGGCAAGCCGGGTACTCAGGCGTACCTGGCGGCAGACGCGAAGGCTGGTTCCACCAACATCCAGGTCACGTCCGCTGCCAACATCTCGGTTGGTGACACGATAAGGCTGGACATCGAGAGCGCCGGTCACGGAGTTGAAACGGTCACGGTGGCGAAGGTGGGAACAGAGTCCAAGCGGACGACGCTGGCGGCGCAGGCTGCCGCGGGCGCAACGAATATCAGGGTCCATTCCGTGAAGGGCTTTGCGCTTGGCGACGAAGTGCTTCTCGGTAGCCCGACCAGCCAAAAGACGTACACCATCACCGCCATCGGCACAGCGCGCCGCGACGGGACCGGCATGGACGTCAAGCCTGCCTTCGCTGAAGCGCATGCCGAAGGAGAAGATGTTGTGAAGGCCGGAACAGGCCTCGACCTCGTTGCACCGCTCAAGTTCAATCATGCGTTCAATCTTCCATTCAGCGACCGAGGGACAGGAATCACCTTCGAGCCGGCGACGGCGTTTGTGCATTCCAGCAACGAACCGGTACAGGCGCTCGGCACGGGCCTTACCCTTGATCGGCCGCTCGGCAAAGATCACGCGATGGAAGCCGCAGTGCGCGATGCTCGGGTCAAAACCGCTGGGTATCAGGATTCCGCCATGCCCGATCAGTGGTTTGGCGGCCCCACGCTGTTCGCCGAGGGCGTGATGTTTGGCGACCATCCCAGACCTGTAACTGCAGGAAGCATCGTGCTGCGCGACGGTGCCGGTCTTGTGGTCGACAGCGTCAACTATGGTCTTCTGGTTGATCCCTGGGCATCGGAGGGTTACCAGTCCACTGCAGGACCAGAGGAGAGAGGCTGCCCAGCACCCGTGTCCTCTGCGAGTGCCAATACGAGCACCGGCAGAGTCTCCGACGGTCTCGATAAAGACAGCAACTGCACGGACTTTGAGGTGCAACCCGCCACGCCGGGCGCACCCGCTCGGGGCAGCGGTGAGTCAATTTGACTTGCGGTTAGCGGGCCTCTCGATGAACGGCAGGGAGCCTGGGAGATGCCGCTTCTGCGCGACGAGTGACTTGGCAGAGCGGTAACAGTTCTACCTAGCAACTACAAAGCTACTATACATAATATGTGTTATCGGACATTGTTGATCAGAAGTGAAGACACAACGGCAATCCTTTAAGAACCAGGCGGTAAGTATTACCCTTGTCTGATGAAGACATGGAACCGCAGAGACTTCCTCGCCCTCTCCGCCAGCGCTGCCGCTGCCGCCGCCGCCTTGCCGCCGGATGTGCTTGCAGCGCCCGTCTCTGCAAGACACCAGGACTTCACCTTCCTCTTTATCACCGACTGCCATCTTCAGCCGGAACTGAATGCAGCGCACGGATGTCATCAGGCGTTTGCAAAAGCGCGGACGATAAAGGCGGACTTTGCCATCCAAGGCGGCGATCACGTCTTCGATGCGCTAGGTGTACCTCGCGAACGCGCCAGCAGCCTGATGGATCTTTATACGAAGACCGAGCAAGACCTTGGCTTGAAGGTCTATCACACCCTCGGGAACCACGACTGCTTTGGCGTTTATCCGGCCAGCGGCGCGGCACCGGGCGATCCACTTTACGGCAAGAAGTACTTCGAAGAGCGCTTTGGCAAGCTCTTTTACTCCTTCGATCACAAGGGCGTCCACTTCGTCGTGCTCGACTCCATCGGGATCACCGACGACCGGGCCTACGAAGGCCGCGTCGACGCTGCGCAGTTGGCTTGGCTGAAGGCCGACCTCCAGGCGCTTCCGGACAGAACGCCGATCATCGTTTCGATCCACATCCCGTTGGTGACTGCGTTCGACTCCTACCAGCCACCGCCGGAAAAACCGGCCCCGCATCATGGTTTGAGCGTCGCAAACGCTTACGAAGTGGTTCCCCTCTTCGAAGGCCACAATGTACTGGGCGTACTGCAGGGGCACACCCACATCAACGAAACCGTGAACTGGCGCGGAGTTCCCTACATCACGAGCGGTGCAGTGTCCGGCAACTGGTGGCGCGGGACGCGCATGGGAACGCCCGAGGGCTTTACTGTGGTGCAGGTGCACGATGGAAGGTTGACCACGCGCTACGAAACGTACGGCTTCCACGCCGTAGTGCCGCAGAATACTTGAGTAACTGCGAGGCGACCAAGATACCATCCGTAAGTAACCAAGGACGGCTTTTGACGCCAGTTTTTCTTGCGCCGTGCCATCGGCCATGATACTTCTGAAGTGTTTCAGGGAAAGCGGCGACGACGTCTGGATTCATCGGATTGCAGAGTCGATCGCCTGAGGAGAGATCCATGTCGACGATGACCCAGGCTGTGTCTTCGGCCGCGCAGAGCGCCACCGCCAGTTCTACCGAGTACATCCGCCCTTCCGCGGCGTTCAAGGAGAACTTCAATCGTCTGCCTTTCCTGTTTGAGCACAATCTTGCGAATCATCCCTTGTTCTCCATGCCGCGGCTCCGCCAATTGGCGCTTGAGACGCGCAAGAACCGCCCGCAGGAGCTTTACCACGACGCCGGAAAGCAGGTAAACATTGGCCAGAAGTGGAGCCAGATGGGTATCGCTCCGCCGCTCGAAGAAGCATTCGACCACATCGAGGACGCGGGTGCCTGGATCTCGATCCACCAGGTGCAGGAAGACCCGGAGTATGCCGACCTCTTCTTCGGATGTATGCGCGAGTTCGAAAAGCAAAGTGGGGCGGACTTCAAGAAGCTGATGCGGGTCGAGGACGCGCTGCTCTTCATCACCTCACCCAAGCGCACGACGACCTACCATATCGATCGCGAGTGTAACTTCCTCATGCAGATCAGCGGCTCAAAATCGATCTACATCTTCGACCGCGACGACCGCACGGTCCTGCCGGAGCAGGAGATCGAACGCTTCTGGACTGTCGATAACAACGCGCCGGTCTACAAGCCGGAGCTGCAGGACCGGGCGAAGGAGTATCGCCTGGTGCCGGGCAACGGGATCCACATACCTATCAACGACCCCCACTGGCTGCAGAACGATGACAACATCTCCGTATCACTCAGCGTCAACTTCACCATGAAGGATTCCGAGCGGGCCAACGTCTACCGCGCGAACCATCTGCTTCGCCGGTTCGGCATGAATCCGCAGCCTCCCTTCCAGTCGCCGGTAAAGGACGCGGTAAAGAACGCTGTGATGAGCGCAACCTACATACCGGCACGCCGAACCGTACGCTACATTCGTGAATTGCGCGGTCAGAAGACGCGAACCATGTAGCTATTTGTGTTTGCGCCTCCGGATCTCCGGTCAGCACTCCGGACCTAGGCCTGCCTCGCCAATACCAGCGTGATATCGTCCGGCTGTTCATCCGCACCGATCCAGGCATCCAGAGCCTGCATGACCTGGGCGGAGATCACGTGCAGAGGCTCATCGCGGTACCGCGCCACCACCTCCATCAGACGCTCTTCGCCGAAGTCACCAAAGTCATTCTCCGGCTCGGTGACGCCGTCTGAGTAAGCGACGAGGATGTCGCCGGAGAGCATCTGGAACCCGTCCTCCTGGTAGTGCATGCCGTCCATCAGGCCCACTACGGTGCCTCCCGCCTCGAGCCGGCGGATGCTTCCGTTCCGGCTAAGGACAAGCGGCGGCAGCTGACCTGCATTGGAGTACGTCAGCCACGATGAAGCGGCGTCGTAGTGCGCGAGGAAAAGCGTCGCATACTTCTCCGGCTGTGTACTCCGGTAGAGATGCCGATTTAGTAGAGAAAGAATACGTCCCGGCGACTGGAACAGCTCGCCACAATCGTCCCCAAAGCTGTCCCTGCTTGCCAGAAGACCGTCGACGGAGGACTCGGCGTAGACGAGTTCCTCGCTGGCGAACCGGTAGGCGCGTACAGCCGAATGGAGTGTCGCCATCAGCAGTGCGGCGGAGATTCCCTTCCCGCTTATATCCCCCAGCGCGATGCCCACGCCCGTCTCGATGCGGCTGGGATGACCTTCGCTGGCCTCCTTGTGAAAGACGAGGAAGTCGTAATAGTCGCCGCTCACTGATCTGGCCGGACGGCAGACGCCGTGAAGCTGCAGTTTGGCCAGATCGCAATCAGCATGCGGGAAGAGGTTGGCCTGCACCTCCTGCGCAATCGAGATCTCGTTCTGCAGGCGCTCCTTCTCCTGCTGCTCGATCAACAGCCGCTGCAGCGATCCGGTCATGTTGTTGAACGATCGGCCCAGTTCAGACAACTGGTCGACGCCTGTCACCGCGATTCGATGATTGAAGTCTCCGCGATCGATACTCTGCGTCGCCGCGTACAGATCGGCAACCGACTTGGTGATGGTTCTCCCCAGGCGCACCGCAAGGTAGAACGCCAACGCCTCGATCAAGGCAAAGACCACGATCAGCACGATCAACGCTGTTCGGTAGAAGCTGGTGATGGCACCCGCCAAGGAGCCGCCAAACAGCTGCCGGTAGAGCAAGGAGGGTCGGGAGTCGACCTCGATGGGAATGTTGTCGATCGCGCCGCTGTCCCAGTTCCATGCAGGGAGGGTGGACAAGAAACGCACCTGCACGTCCGCAAGGTTGGCGGCGGGCGGCGAAATTCCGCCAAAAACCGAGTCCGGGCGGTTCTTGCGATTCTTGAGAGCCTTTTGCGTTCCGCGTTCGTCGGGAGAACCCACGGTAGGGATGGCAAATAATCCGGTTCGGCCCAGTCCTTCGCCAACCAGATTCATGAGGTGCTCGTCGACCGGCAGGCTGCTGAGCAGGCTGAGCGTCTGGCCATTCGCCAGCTTTTGCTGGTTGATTGCGACCAGATAAAGCTCGTCGCCATCGAGCACAAGGCCGCTGAAATGCCCGCCACGAGCGGAAGCAATCCAGGACGGCAGCCCCAATGGGGTTCTGACCGCGGCTGCTCCATTCTTGCTTGACGACTGCAGCCCGAATACTTCAACGGATGTGCTGTCTAGGAACACCTTGGTCTGGGCATGAAGTGTCTGCCGGGGCATATCGAGGGGATTGCCTTCCTGCTCGGGTGGAAGGGCCGCGGCCAGGTCCTCCGCGCGCACCCCCCGGTTGCCGCTTGCGACGTAGTTCGCCGCTACCATTCGAGCGAAGCGATTGCCATTCTGTCCACGCATCCGGTCGCGCTCAGCAAGCAGACGAGTATCCGCCAGGTGGATCGCGAACTGCCCCGCTGCGAGGTAAGCGAAGGCCGCGACTAACGTCAAGCCAAGAACTACTGGAGCGAGCCCAAACAGGAGATACGTGAGAAACAGCCGGCTGCGTAGACTCCAGAGCAGATTGCGGCGAATGTATCTGACGGTGAGTGGAACCAAGACGCAGAAGAGCGCGATCGCGTCGATTACCTGCAGGACGCGAAACAGCGTTCCCCATTCACCCGAGATAAGGCTGAGGGGCCAGAAGATGAAGAACTGGAGAGCTAGCCAGAACGCGGCGCCCGGCAACCCGCGGGGCGGGAAGCTGCGAGATCTTAGCCGCTCCGCGATCTTTGCTTGCAGCGACATCTGCGCTCTAGGCCTCCTGCTCTGCTTCGCGGGCCAGGCGCAACGTGTACCGGGTCGCAGAGAACCGTGCCCCTGCCAGCAGAAGCAATCCAGAGAGAAAAGCCCACATCATCAATCCTACGGAGATGTAGAACGGCCCGTACACCGATTGGAAGTCTAACCATGGAAGTGCGCGGACGTAGAGCAGCTTCGCGGCCTCCCAGAGAAGGCCCACTGCGATGGCCGTCGGCAGAACGGCGCGCGCCGGAACAGCCCGGTACGGCAGCACCCAGTAGATGAGGAAGAACAGGAGAATGCTGGTGAGTCCTCCAACCAGATGGAGAAACGAACCGGCCAGCAGCCTGTAGGCGATATTGTCGGTGCGGCCAAAAAAGATCCAGGTGACGACAGAATGCTGGCCTGCCGTTACCGCGACAGAGATCATGGAGAGTATGCCAACGCCAAAGGCCAGCCCCAGCGATATCGCTTGATTATGCACATAGGAGCGATTGCGCTTCACCCCCCATACGCTGTTCAGCGCAACTTCCAGCGGCAAAAAGACGCCCGTCGAAGTGACCAGCAGCATCACGAGAGAAAAAACCTGCGTTCCTTTTCTCGGGTGGGCGAGCATTTGCATGTTCCGCATGATAAAGTCCTGCCCCACCGGAAGGAAGCTCCGCATCATATCGCCCACGACCGACTCCATTGCGCGTGAATGAAAGACGTTGCGCGTAAGCGTGAGTAAAAGCACAATGAACGGAAAGAGCGAGAGAATGACGTTGGCGGCGACACTGAAGGCGTATGTGTGGACCTCGGTCCCGCTGAGGTATTTGGCCAGGGCCACGATCTGCCCCCAAAAGCTCCGCGGCACGGAAGAGTGCAGCGTCTCGAGCGGGGCGTCAGCGACAGCATCCTCTGTGTGACCGACTGGAAGATCTTGCTTTGTTGGATCAGTTTCGCTGGGCAGAATGTTCATGATCCATTCGTCGGAGGAGAGAGTTCGAGGCTTGTGTACTCCCGATGCTAGCAGACCGCGTTCATCCTTCTTAACCGTTCGATCGCCCATGCGGCTGTGTCTGCGAGTACCGCATCCTCGCTCGCAGCCCAATCCTGCAGGCGCGGCATGAACGCGAAGTCGCCGCTGTTGCCCATAGCGATGGCGATATTCCTCCGCAGCCTCTTTAGTCCGGTTCTTTCCAGCGGCGAACCCCTGAAGTAACGCTTGAAGTCTTTGTTGTCCATTCCTGCCAGCCATGCAAGCGAAGGGTTGACAAGGTCGGGCCTCGGCTCCATGACCGCAGTTACGTCGCTTCGGTCGCGGAGGTTCCGCCGCCTCTGCATTCGCTCGTTCCACGGACACACATCCTGGCAGATGTCGCAGCCGAAGATCTGTCGCCCCATTCCCTCCCGCAAAACCGCGTCGATAGTTCCCTTCTTCTCAATGGTCAGGTAGGCAATGCATCGGGACGCGTCCATCTCACGCGGAGCGATCAGTGCGTTTGTCGGGCACGCGTCGATGCAGCGTGTACAGCTTCCGCATCGGTCCGCCGCAAGAGCGTTGGTGATGCTGCTCTCGAAGGGCAGCGAGGTGACGATTACGCCCAGCAGCAGCCACGACCCTCGTTCTTCGCTCAGCACACAGGTGTTCTTGGCTATCCACCCGATGCCGGCTTTTGCCGCGTACTCGCGCTCGACAATCGGGCCGGTATCGACATAGCAGCGAGTCTGGCAGGTTGCACTTTCAAGCAGCTTTGCTTCGACCGCCTTCAGCCGCGTCAGCAGTTCACCGTGGTAGTCCGTTGCAAGCAAACGAGCCGGGTCCGACTCATCTCTTTTGCCGCTCCAGGCATACCGGCCTATCCAGCCTGAGCCGGGTGGCGCAGGGTCGAGCGAGCTTGGCAGCTGAGAGCTGTAGTCCAGTGCGCATACGATGACGGAGCGCGCCCAAGGCAGCGCCACCGAGACGGCACTTCGCAGGAACCTGCCTTCTTCGTCGCGACGCTTCAGGTACTCCATCTCACCCGCGTAGCCGGAGTCTACCCATGCCGCGAAGCGGTCTTCCCTGTCTTGTTCGGCCGAGGCGATGCCGATCAGACCAAAACCCGATTCAAGGGAAGCCGTCCTCACGCTAGCCTCAAGCTCGGCGCTCCAACTCTCTTGCACTGGGTAGACCCTCTTCAGCTCCTATCTTATTGGGTACAGGTGGCTCCGTTCCCGGCCTCCGGTGATCGACTGCTTTGTTTTGTCTCCGTTTTATCTCCGTGTGCGACGTCTCTGATCTTCCAAGCAAGAAAATGCCGCTGTATCGTCGTGGTCTGTTCTGCAGCGGCCCGGTCTACGCGCCCCCTCGCGTTGCAACCACTCGTCTTTGCCAGTAGACTTAAGCCTGCCGCTCAAGAATCACCATGCAGGAGAGGTGGCAGAGCCCGGTTGAATGCACCTGACTCGAAATCAGACATAGGCGCAAGTCTATCGGGGGTTCGAATCCCCCCCTCTCCGCCATACAGCTTTCCCCACGGCGAGCGTGGCTGCGGTATTCGTTGATCCACAATCTCCCTTCCCTCTGCACGCAGCTTTGCCGGTGCTGATCGAAGTCCGCCATCCGTTCAGAGAAGACAGTCGATTCCGCCGAGACGCTGGCCCTTAAGCTGGCGGCTTCAGGAGGAATGGTAGCCATTCTGTCGCCGGTCGAGTAAAGCCGGTCCTGTGTGCGGAGCGGGGCGCGCAGCTCGAATGCATGCTGCTCAATGCCAGTCATGCGACTGAATGGGAGCCGCCGTCACATCCAGCTGCTCGATGTGCTTTGCACGGATGTGGATGACGGTGTCGACGTTCTGGAGAGTGCCTGTGATCAGCAGAAATTTTGCATAGCTGACCAGCGGACGATTTCTCTCATAAAGTTCTGGATCGATGATTGCGTTCGAGATTCCTGTCTCGTCCTCAATCGAAAGAAAGATAAAACCATGCGCGGTGCCAGGCCGTTGCCGTGCAATCACACAGCCGGCGATTCGTGTACGCACGCCATGACGCAGCAGACACAGGTCTTTTGCTGGAACGATTGCCATCGCCCGAAGCTGCGCGCGGCAGTGTGCCATGGGATGGCGGCCCACGGTGACCCCTGTCGAGGCATAATCGGCAACCATCCTCTCGTGCGGTTCCATGGCGCGGAGGGGCGACTCAAGCTGCTCATCCCGGTCCAGTATCTCCAGGAGCGGTCCTGGTTTGCGGCCAGCGCGCTCAACTTGCCAGAGCGCCTCGCGCCGATGCATTCCTTGTTCGATCGAATTGAGCGCGCCCACTTCCGCAAGCGTCGTCAGTTCAGCACGCGAAAGCGACGGAACCCGCCGGGCAAGTTCTTCTATCGAGGTGAAGGCCCGCATCGCTCGCGCGGCCTCAAGCTGCCTGGCATTCTCCTCACGCAGTCCGCGTACATATCGAAGACCGAGCCGCAGGGACAACGTGCCATTGTCCTCTTGCTCCAGCGTGCAGGCCCATTCAGACCGAAGTACATCGACGGGTTTGATCCGCAATCCGTGCCGCTGGGCATCCTTCACGAGCACTGCGGGCGAGTAGAAGCCCATGGGCTGATTGTTCAGGATCGCCGCAGTAAAGGCGCCAAGGTAATGAAATTTCAACCACGCACTCGCATATGCGATCAGCGCAAAGCTGGCGGCGTGCGACTCTGGGAAGCCATAGAGCGCGAATGAGCTGATCGACTGCACGATCTCTTCCTGGGCGTGCGCACCAACACCGTTTGCATCCATGCCGGACCTCAACTTCATCTCCAGAACCTTCATTTTGTCAGCCGACCGTCGGCTGCCGAGGGCGCGGCGCAACTCCTCCGCCTCGCCGCCCGTAAAGTTCGCAATCGTCATGGCGATGCGCAGCAGCTGTTCCTGAAACAGGGGGACGCCAAGCGTGCGGCGAAGCACTGGCTCCAGAAGAGGATGAGGATAGCGGACCTCCTGTCTTCCCTGACGCCGCTCCATGTACGGGTTCATCATCTTGCCGACAATCGGTCCGGGGCGAATGATGGCGACCTGGACGACCAGATCGTAGAACCGGTCGGGATTGTTGCGAGGCAGCGAAGCCATCTGGGCCCTGGACTCCACCTGGAAGAGGCCCACCGTGTCGGCCCTTCGCAGCGATTCATAAACTTCAGGATCGTCATGCGGGATTTGAGCAATGTCTACCTCTTCGCCATAGTGGCTCGAGATCAACTCCATACAGTCTTTCAGGACAGCCATCATGCCGAGTCCCAGCAGGTCGACCTTGATCAGGCCCATGTCGGTCACGTCTTCCTTGTCCCACTGGATAACCGTGCGGCCGGGCATGCTGGCAGGCTCGATGGGGACGACTGAAGCAAGCTGTCCCTGGGCGATGATCATGCCTCCTGAGTGCTGACCCAGATGACGTGGAAGGTCGAACATGCGGACGGTAAGTTCAAGGTACTTGGCTATTCTCGGATGATGCAGATCAAAGCCCGCGCTTCTGAACTGTGCTTCTATCGTGTCGCTTGGCCCCTTCCACTCCCACGAGCCGACAATCTGGGTCAAACGCTTTGTTGTATCGACATCGAAGCCAAGCGCCTTGCCGGTCTCGCCTGCAGCCGACTTACTGCGATACGTGATGACGTTCGCGCACATGGCCGCACCGAGTTGGCCATAACGCTGATACACGTATTGGATTGCCCGCTCCCGGTCGTCGCCAGACGGAAGATCGAGGTCAATGTCTGGCCACTCACCGCGGACCTCCGAAAGAAAGCGCTCAAACAGCAGTTCCATCCCAATCGGGTCGACTGCCGTGATCCCAAGCGAATAACAGACGGCCGAGTTCGCAGCCGACCCTCTTCCCTGCACCAGGATGCCGTTACTCCGGCAGAACTCCACAATGTCCCACACGATAAGGAAATACCCGGCAAGGCCAAGTTTTTTTATCAGCGCGAGCTCCCGCTCAACCTGCTTTTCGGCCTGTTTCCGCAGCTTCATGCTCGCCTTGCATCCATAGCGCTTGGCGACTCCTTCCATGGTGCGCTTGCAAAGGAACGTGTCCATGGTCTCGCCTTCTGGAATCGGGTACATGGGAAACTGGTAGCCCATGTCCTTCATGACGAACTGCAGACGCGACGAGAGCTCCCCTGTTTCTGCGACCGCTGCTGGCAGATCGCGAAAAAGTGCCGACATCTCCGCTGCGCTCAGCAGCCGGCGATTTGCGTTCTGCTGCAGCAACAACCCGGCATCGTCCAAGGTGCAGCCATGCCGGATCGCGGTCATCAGGTCCACGACCTCTCGTTCCATTGCAGTTGCCATGATTGGCCCGTTGGTTGCAAGAAGCGGAAGATGAAACTCACGGGCCAGCGCAACCGCAGCCTGGTTGCGCGCTTCCTGTTCGCGAATGCGGTGCCGCTGCAGTTCGACGTAAACATTTCGCTGTCCGAAAGCGTGAACTAACGCGCTTAGCGTACGGCGGCCTTCCTCTATACCGCCACGCACCAGGGCCGCTGCCAGCGGGCCTTCGTCTCCTCCGGTAAGGCAGACCAGGCCTGCGGCACGCTCCTCAATCGCCTGGTAGCAAGCAATGCCCTCCCCTTTTGTCTTCTGCTGGAGCTTGTAGCCGCTAATAAGCTGGGACAAATTTTTGTAGCCCGTCTGAGACTCGCAAAGCAGCGATAGTCTGACCGGGCGTTCCGGAACCGAATGGGGCTGCCAGCTCTCAGGAAGTACCTGGCTCCCTAACTCCGCAACCGAGATCTCTGCGCCGATGTGTGAACGGAGCCCAAGACGTTTGGCAGCCATGTAGAGCCGCGGCGCCCCATACAACCCGTCGCGATCAAGAACACCAAGCGCCGTCATGCCAAGATTTGCGGCCTGCTGGGCCATCGCTTCCGGCATGGAAGCACCTTCAAGAAAGGAGAAGGCGGAACGGCCATGGAGTTCGACATACTGGTCAGTCATATTGGCCAGCCACAAACCACGTTTCCTGCCCGGGATCGTGTCGAAGCCGGAGTGCCTGCGACGGCTGGCGAACTAATGCGTCCCAATCCTCGGTCTCCCACCGCCGCCCATCCCACCAGTAACCACTCGCCTGCCAAGGGCCACTTACGGCTTCGAGTTCGAGCCGCTCGCCGTTCCACAAGAGAACGGATGGAGCTGCATTGTGATAGACGACTCGAGCCTGTTGGGCAGGCCGAAACCGGCGCAGAACCAGGCGCAGAACACTCGGCTTCGCTATGTCCGCTCGGTCTGCACCCGGACGAAACGGAGCCATGACAAACTCGTCGTCGCAAAAGCTGTTCAACAGTTCGGGAGACCCGACGTTGTCTTCGCCGGCTATCGCTTTCAATCGTGCGATCAGCAGATCCCAGCTTGTCCGGATGCGGGAACTGCGACTGGAACAAGCCATGTTGTGCGACCTGCGGAACTGCAGGTTTCGCTGAGAGTGTCACACCAATCACCCCGGCCCGCGGCGAATCAGCCTGTAGCTTTAGATTGATCAGCTTCAGCAGCAACTCTTTACTCTGCACAGGAATGGCCGGTTGAATTTGCAGATCAAGAGGCGCTACTCTCTCCAGCTTCAACGTGATTGTCACGCTTCTTATGGCCAAAGCATGGTTGATCGCCTGCCGCAGCAATCTCTCCAGCATGGGAGAAAGAATGAACAGCAACGATTCCAGAGACTCAAGCGGGCCATCGAGTTCCACATGCTCAGAGAGCGTGAAAGGCAGGTCGTGAGGTACGAGCAGGTGGTCTTCACGGCCGCGCGCAAGCCGCTGTAAGCGCCTGCCTTGCTGCCCGATGCGGCTGATCAGCGCTTCTTCAGGCAGGCGAGCGAGTTCACCGAGGTTTCGAATACCCCATCGGTTAAGGAGCGCAAGGATATGAGCTTCTACACTCAAGACCGGCAGAGGCAACGGAGCGAGCTTCGGCTCTACCTCTCCTTCCATGACGCAGGTCACGCCGGTATAGCTGCGGGCCAGCAGAAGACTTGCTTCAGCGTTGGGTGCGACGGCGACATGAGCCAAGAAGTTGAGCTTCTGTAGCGCCTTGCAGAGTGCATTGCCGTAGCTTTGCGCATCACCAAACAAGGTTCCTGTGCCGGATTGGTCGAGCAGGAGAACAGCAGCCAGCGGCGTTGCATTTGCGTAGTTGTTTACAGGAGAGGCAATACACTGCACCCGTGGAGAGAACCGTTCAGCAACCTCAAATGCCTGCTCGAACGCCGCCTTTTCTTCTGCAACAGAACGGGGACGAAAGACGACCTGATCATATGTCTCTGCCTGCACCTTACTGATGCCATGACATAGTCCGAGATCGTTTGCTGCTTGATTAAACGAGATGACCCGTTCCAATGGAGGTTTTCCCTCGATCACTGCCACAGCCTGGTTTGTGGCTTGTTTTTCAAGCCGCAGCAAGGCCACAGTAGGAAACTCCGGGATATAGATGGCTGCGTACCCCATGATTTATTTCCCCGCCGCTCGCATCCATGTAGAACCCGCTTGCCAGCTGGCGGCACGTCCCGGGGCCTTCTTTGTGAATGGGCCGCTTAGTCGCTGGCGTGCTGTCTCGACGGTGCTCGATAAGCCGCTCAGCAAGTTACCTGAGAACGTGGCGGCATGTGCCGCACAGTCAAGCACACAGAGAGCACTCGATTGTGCGCAAGGAGCCTGCGTCAACAAGAGGAGGATTGCGTCGCCTTCCTGAGCGACGCGGCGAAAACGAAACCATGTTGCGGATGGAATACGAAGCGCCTGCTCCGGCGGCGTCGACCCAAGGTCGAGCACTACGACGCGAAAACCGCCTGACTGCAGAACCTGATCCGTCACGCGCATGGCCCGATCTAATCGATTCCATGGGTTCTCGGCACGCTGGAGAGACGGTTTTGTAGGTCGCGGCGCTGCGATGCGCTCACGAGCTTCAATCGCTGCGCGATCGTTTGCCTGCCGGATGGGGTCGGATGCGTCCGGGCGGCGTGTATTGAAGTGTTCGTAATCCACCTGCTCTTTGGGAACCGCAGCCAGACCCAGCCTGCGGTTCGGGTAGCCGGGTGTTCCCTCCATCTTCTTCAGTCGCACTGTTGCCTTATGCGAGAGCATTTGCCCCAACGCAGTATGGAGTCCTTTGGTCTCTGTTCGTGGATGCCGGCTGCCGCAATGTCCACCCACCGCTCTTTGGGCCTCCTCCCGGCTGATTGTCGTGGCCGGAGCACGAAAAGCAGGCGCTCGTCTTACGTCAAGATGGGGCTGCGCAATCCGGACCCAAAGCAGGTTCTTCTGGTTTACGCCTGCCGCAATCGCGCTTCTGGGATCGAAATTGTCGGACACATCGATGTAAGCGCAGGCTGAATCCCAGGTTGCTCCTCGCAGCAGCGAGATCGCCAGCGAGGTTCGGCCAGAGCTCGCCAGACCTGTTAGCTCCGTGATTCCGCCCAGCGGCAGACCACCACCTAAGAGAGAATCAATCGCGGCAACGCCGCAGCCGATCAAGCGCGGGGCCTGATGCATCTGCGGCGACAACGCTCCGGGAATACGAGTAGAGAGCTTCGTCTCAATCTCGCGCTTCAAAACGGCGGTTTGTGTTTGAGTGCTCATGCGCCTAATTCGCTTTTTCTTCGCCTGCATGGCAAAGCATAGCGCATCCCCCCTGTGCAAAGTCAACGTGCACAATTCTCAGGGCAGTGCGTTCTTAGTCGAATCGGGGATACTCGATGAGTTTGCAGGAACGTTTGCTGTATATCTTAGGCAGCCGTTAAGAACTGCTGCCCGCAGAGAGATCAGCAAGTCCATCCAAAATCGGACGGACTGGGGCCAAGACTTTGTTCTCTCTATACTTCGGATCAGCTGCTCGTTGCACAATGCCGTCGGCGCGGCACTGAGATTTACTCGACCGCTCTTAGCCGCGTCTCTTTTTAGCGACAGGTTTCGCAGGTTTCGATGGCACCTTCTTTGCCGTCTTCTTAACCGCAGACACTTTGGCGGGCAGCTTCTTGGCTACACTCTTCTTCGCGGGAGCCTTCGCGACCACCTTAGTTGCAGCCTTAGTTGCGGCCTTTTTTAGAACCGGCTTGATCGACTTTTTTGCAGTCATCTTCTGGTTCTGGGCAATCGGCTTCGCCGACTTCTTTGCTGCTGACTTTTGAGCTGTCTTTGCTGCGATTCCCGCCTTTGCTGCGACTGGTTTTTTCGCCGGTACGCTCTTAACCGGGGTGGATTTTGTTGCCGCTGCGGTGCCAGACTTCTTCGTCTGAAGTGGCTTCGGAGCAGCTACAGCAGTGGGCAGTTTTGCGGGAGATTTCGATGTTGCCGCTTCACTCTTGACGGCCGGCTTCTCGACAGAGGTTGGCGGAGCGCTCGACTCAACCGGCTGAACAGCAGGTGCCGAATCCACTGGCAACTCGACCTTCTCTGGCGCTCCAGCGGCAGGAGCTTCGCTGAGTGATTCTGCATCCGGTGCGGCCTTCTTCGCCCGCGCCTTTCCGGCTTTCGCTTCTTTTTTCGCAGCGCGTGGCCGGCGCAGATGTACGGGAGGCGGGGGTGCAGGCGGAGAAAACGGCTCCAGGAATGCCTTCATCTCTTCTACGGTTCCCAGCTTGCCGTCCATCAGTTCGAAGACCAGAGAGTCAATGAACTCGTCATATCCTGGAAGTTCAGGAACAATCCGCATCTCCTGAAGCAGGGCGTACGGCACCTTTTGACGCGCCTGCGGCCACTCTGTGTAGAAGCTCTTGAACTTTGCTTGAACGGCTGGACTCTTCGAGGTATGCGCCGCCATCAGAACAGCCTCGGGCTTGGCCGAATGGATCAGCTTCCAGGCTTGCGAGGGCAATGCCGCCGCCTTTGAAGAGAGCTGTGCGACAAACTCCTTGGTCTCGTCCTCGAGGGCCTCGATCTCTCGGACGAAGCCCTGCCGCGGAAAACTTTGCTTCAGTTCGGCAATCTCCTTCGCTGAAAGCTTCGCCGTCAGCAGCCCGAAGTTAGCCGCTGCCGCATTTGGCTGAATGCCCTGCAGTTGCAGCTGCGTCTGGCTTTCGCGCAGGCGCTCCAGTTCGGAGACATTCGCTTTTGCTGAACTCCAGTAGGGAGCTAAGACCTCCATCCAGCCTTCTGTCTCAAGCTGTCGCATCACGCGCAGTGGATCTTCTTCGTGAACGACCTCTTCTGCCTCGTAGCCGCGCTGAAATGCAGAAGCGGCAGAGATATACCCTTCCTGCTTCCCGGTTTCGTAGCGTGCGCGGGTCTTTTCGTCCATCTGCCAGCCCAGCCGGGCCATCAAGCGGATCGCGCGTACCATCCGAATGGGGTCTTCGATAAATCCATAGTTGCTCACCAGCCGCAACTCGCGATTTTCAATGTCCGCCACCCCATTCAGCGGATCCATCAGCAGCCCGTATGATCCGGTATTCAACGACAGGGCCATAGCGTTCGCAGTAAAGTCGCGCCGACGGAGGTCGTCGAGGATGTTGGAGGGCTTGACGACCGGCTTGCCGGGCTTCGGATAGTTGACGCTGAGCGTACTGCCGATCTCGGCCTTCGCGCCGCCTGGGAAGGTAGCAAAAATTGCCTGGCCGGCGTCGTGTTCCCCGGTGATCACGCCTCCAGCTTTCTCGATGTCTTTCTTCAACTTGAGCGCGTTTCCCTGCACCGCTACATCAAGGTCGCGTACGGGTGAGCCACTGGTCAGGTCTCTGACGGCACCGCCCACCAGGAAAACAGTAAGCCCTCGCTCGCGGGCTATCTCGCGGATTGCCAGCAATGCGTTTTGTTGAGGTTTGGAAAGTCTGTTTTCGAGCAGGTAGATGTAGTCGGCCATATCTTCCGCGAACACTCCATTTTGTTGCAACCGCTTCGCCCGGGATGTGCGAAACTTTAACTAATGCATCAGAGCTGCCAGCGGGAACTAAATCTCTGCGAATCAGTCTCTTGCAGGTCGGCAAGGACCGGACGCAAAGTCCAACTCTAGCATAGACTCAAGCTGTTTGCCAGCGAAAGTGCACCTCTTTTGCAACGAAACTGGTTGGCGCGGACGGTGCATGTGCGACAATCCCGCGAGTTGCTCAAGCTTCCAAAGCTGTGTAGGTATTTATGTCCAGCTCCCGCAAGAAAGTCATTGTCCGCCGCTTTGTTGGCGACCTGATGTGCGGATACCTCCCTTCTGCCGCGTTCGTTCGCGGCAGCGGCGGAGCGCAGATGCTCGATCTGCTCGACCTGTCCGGACGGATCCTCGAGCTATCCCTTAAAGAGATAAAGACGGTCAGCTACGTTCGCGATTTCAATCTCGGTGACAACGTCAATCCCGAGCGCCTGAGCAGGCGAGCTTTTCTCGCTCGTCCGCGGAGCGAGGGACTTTGGGTGAGGATCACCTTTCGTTCGAGCGATCTGCTTGAGGGGTTGGCCGCACCAGATCTTTCCTTTGTCGACTCGATTCTTGAGGACTCTGGTTTGCATGTGACGCCACCGGACATCCGCTCCAATACTCAGCGCATCTTCATCCCGCGATCGGCAATCGAGGAGCTCCAGGTGCTCGCCGTCATCTCCAACCCATCGCGGCCAAAAGTCCCAAAGCGTAGTCAGGAAGAGATCCGGAAAGCGCTGCAGGAGAGCCTCTTCGATTCGCCTACGCCGCCGAACACGCGGCCAAACTGAAGGCGCTACAATCTCCTCCATGCCGTTTGACTCAGAGCCCCTGCCCGCGATCTCGCTGGCGGCGCTCGCAGAACACCTTGGTGCCGAGCTCCGGCTGGGCGTGGCCGGCGACTCCGCCGCGATCGTCACAGGAGTTGCAAGCATTGAAGACGCCGCGCCTGGCCAGGTCACCTTCGTTGCCAACCCACGGTACGCCGCATTGGCCTGGACGACCGGGGCCACGGCGGTACTGGTCGAACCGGACTTTCCTGAGGTCCCGTGCGTCACACTCCGTCTCGCCAACCCGTATCTGGCATTCGCGCACACTGTGGCGCTCTTCTATCAGCCGCCTGCGTACGCACCGGGCATTCACCCGACTGCAGTCGTCTCCTCGACTGCAACTCTGGGGGCGAACGCGCATATCGGTCCCTATAGCGTGGTCTCTGATCACGTCGTCTTAGGCGATGATGCTGTAGTACTCGCGCACGTCGTTCTGTATCCGTACGCCAGAATAGGAGACCGGTTCTTCGCGCACGCCCATGCCATTGTTCGTGAGCATTGCCGGCTGGGCAACGATGTAACTCTGCAAAATGGGGCGATTGTCGGCGCGGACGGGTTCGGATTCGCGCGGCGCTCTGACGCGAGTCAGGTGGGCCAACGATGGCACAAGATCCCGCAGTCCGGCCCGGCTGTCCTCGAAGACGCTGTTGAGGTTCAGGCCAACGCTTGCGTGGACCGCGCATCCATCGGCGAGACCCGCGTCGGCGCAGGCTCAAAGATCGACAACCTGGTCCAGGTGGGTCACGGCTCAACTGTGGGTCAGGACACCTTACTCTGCGCCCAGGTCGGCCTAGCTGGTTCGACAAAGGTGGGCACGAATGTCATCCTGGCCGGGCAGGTCGGTGTTGCCGGTCACTGCACCATCGGAGACGGCGTTGTGGCCACTGCTCAAAGCGGAATCCCGAACGATGTTCCTGCCGGGAAGACGGTGAGCGGCTATCCTGCGGTGGACAACCGGCAGTGGCTGCGTTCGATCGCCCTGATCAACCGGCTGCCGGATTTGATGAAGAGGCTACGTTCCGGCCCGAGCAGTGAAGGCTGGGAGGATCGGTGAAGGCCCAGGCCGCAGAATCGGCTGATACCTTCTAAGCATGCATTGGTTTTGCAGCGGCAATCATCACGCGAGTCCTGAACGTGTTACCTTCCGACGTCTGGCCCTGCTGATCGTTCTAGCAATCGCATCTGCACATCTCGCAGGTTGCCACTCCGCTTACATCGAGACCACAGTTACCAACCGTACCGCGGCTTCCATAACGCTGATCCAGGTTGAGTACCCAACGGCTGCCTTCGGCACACAAGCGCTCCCTCCCGGACGGGATTTCCACTATCGCTTCAAGATCCTGGGCGTCGGGCCTATGAAGATAACGTACACCGATGCAGCCGAGAAAGAACACAAGGCCACAGGTCCAGTCCTGAAAGAAGGAAACGAGGGTACGCTGAAAGTCGTTGTGACCGATTCGGGCGTAGACTGGCAGCCCAACATCGTAGAAAGATAAGGGGCCGACAAACTTCGATCTTCGTTCCGCTGGAGGCTGTCCTTTCCGGTGCTGTCTTTGATCCAGTCGCAATCGTGCCGTTCCGGCCTGTCCCACTGAGATAGACTCAGCCCATGGGAGGCTTCTTCATCACCTTCGAAGGCTTGGATGGGTCAGGCAAGACCACGCAACTCCGCCTTCTCGCCGCCTCCCTTACCGCGCAGGGCCACAATGTGGTCACTTTGCGTCAGCCGGGTGGCACTGCGCTTGGCGACCGCCTCCGCGCTGTGCTCCTGGATTCACGCGCCGAGGACGCGCTCGGGCCGATTGCTCCACTCGCCGAGCTTGCATTGATGTTTGCTGACCGCGCCCAGGCGATTGCGGAGGTCATTCAGCCCGCACTCGCATCCGGCTCGATCGTCCTGTGCGACCGGTTTACCGATTCGTCGGAGGCCTACCAGGGGTTTGGCCGCGGTGCCGGAAGTCAGCGTGTCTTAAACCTTCACGCCGCGGTCTGTGGCGATCTCCAACCTGGACTGACCCTGCTCCTGCTGCCGCCGCTTGAGCCATCGCTTCAGCGCGCCCGCAACCGGAACCTTCGCCGCCTGCGCAAAGAAGGCTTAGACGAGAACCGTTTCGAGCGCGAGCCGGAAGAGTTCTATCGACGCGTACATGATGGTTACCGTCAGATTGCCGCTCGTGAACCGCACCGCGTCTGCCTCATTGCCGACGAGGCATCCATCCCCGTCATCGAAGCGAAGATCGCCGCTGTTGTGGGTCAGCGCATCCAACAACCTGCTCTCACCAGATGATTCCTCCCGCTATCGAACCCGAGACTTCGCCGACGGAACCTGCGCCCTCAGGCATTGGGCCACCCATGGGTGCACCTGCAGAGCCCGTGCGTTTGCCTGCAGAGATTGCTCCGGAAGCGGTCGTGCGTCGAGTCTCAGGGACTTCAAGCTCTGGACCGAATAACCCATCGAAGTCGCGGCAGAACCCGCCAGCCGACACGTACAATCTTCCTCCGGGTTTAAAGCGCTCTCTTCCCTGGTACGCCTTCAAGCCCTGGGTCAAGCTTGGTCATCCTATCCTGCTGTTTGAGTACCTCCACAGCACCTTCGGCAACATCGCGTGCTACAAGCTCTTTGGCACGCCCATCATCTTCGTCAACGATCCGGAGTACATCCGTGAGATCCTGGTGAACCAGGCCTCTGCGTTCGTCAAGGAACGCACGGTTCGACGCATGAAGATTCTGCTCGGCGAAGGTCTGATCACGTCAGACGACCCCATCCATATCCGCCAGCGCCGCATTGCCGCGCCCGCGTTTCATCGCCAGCGTATCGCTGCTTATGGCGACCAGATCGTAGCCTGCGCCGCTGCCCAGTCGGAACGGTGGAGACGCCGGCCCGATCCTGGCGCACCCATCGACATTGCAGCGGCCAGCATGGAGTTGTCGCTGGAGATTGTTGCGCGAACTCTCTTCAACACTGAGGTGACCGAAGACATCCGCCGCATCAACGACGAAGTGAACACCATCATGGAGCTTTATAACTTCATCGTCGCGTTTCCGCGGATCGAGCTGTTCCTTAAGTTGCCGATTCCCGGCATTATGAAGTTTCGGAGATCAAAGGCGCGCCTCGATGCCGTCGTCGACCGGCTTGTCCGCGAACATAAAGAGGCCACTGCGGCTGGCCGGCCCGATCCGGGCGATCTCCTCTCCATGCTGCTCTCCTCCCGCGACGAGCAGGCAGATGCAGAAGGCAACCACACCGGCATGTCCGACGAGCAGGTCCGCGATGAGGTCTTGACCATCTTTCTCGCCGGCTACGAGACGGTCGCCAACGGACTGACGTGGACCTGGTACCTCCTCAGCCAGAACCCCGAAGTGGAGGAGAGACTTCATGCCGAGCTGGACGCTGTGCTTGGGACAGGGGACAGCCAGCGTCTGCCCACGCTTGCCGACTACCCCAACCTCAAGTACACCGAGCAGGTATTTGCCGAGTCGATGCGACTCTATCCACCCGCCTGGGCGATGGGACGCATGTCTACCAGGGCCGTCAAGCTGGGTGACTACCTCATTCCTCCGGGGGCACACTTCTTTTTCAGCCAGTACATGATGGGCCGCACCGAAGAATACTTTCCCGATCCGATGAAGTTCGATCCCGACCGCTTCTCATCCGAGAACAAAACCAAGCGACCGAAGTTCACCTATTTTCCGTTCGGCGGAGGAAGTCGACAATGCATCGGCGAGTCCTTTGCCTGGATGGAAGGCGTGTTCTCCATCGCCACACTGGCGCGGCACTGGCACCTGAGCTATGCCGGGACCCAACCGCCTGAAGTGCAGGCAAAGATCACGCTTCGCCCGCGTGATCCGCTAGAGATGAGGTTGATGGAGCGTTGAAAATGTCTTCTGCTCTACTTGCAACCGAGCTTGGCGACATACCACTCACTGCGCGGGGCAAAGTACGCGATCTCTACGCTATTGGCGATGAGCTTGTCTTCATCGCGACAGATCGCATCTCGGCGTTCGACCACGTTCTAGGATCGGGCATTCCGGACAAAGGGAAGATCCTGACCCAGCTCTCTCACTTCTGGTTCGACTTCCTGGCGGACACGGTACCGAACCACCTTCTATCCCAGCCTTCACAGGAGTTGCTGACGCTGCTTGCACCCTACCAGCAGCAGGTTGAAGGGCGGTCCATGCTGGTCAGGAGAGCGGAGATGTTTCCGGTGGAGTGCGTCGTGCGCGGCTATCTCTCAGGTTCAGGGTGGAAGGACTACGTCGCGACCGGTGCAGTGTGCGGCATCATCTTGCCAACGGGTCTGCAGGAGTCAGACAAGCTGCCTGAGCCTATCTTCACCCCGGCGGCAAAGATCAATACGGGCGGCCATGACGAAAACATCTCCTATGAGTCGGTGGAGCGGAGCATCGGCGAAGAATATGCCGCGGAGTTGAAGCGGCTTACCTTCGCCATCTACGAGAAAGCTTCCGCTCACGCAGCCTCGAAGGGGCTCATTCTCGCAGACACCAAGTTTGAGTTCGGATTAGTCGGCAATGGGAGCAACCGCCAGATCGTACTCGCAGATGAGGTCCTCACTCCCGATTCTTCGCGCTACTGGCCCGCTGCAAGCTATTTGCCAGGCGGGGCGCAGGCCAGCTTCGACAAGCAGTACGTGCGCGACTACCTGGAATCGATCCATTGGAATAAACAGGCGCCGGCACCCTCGCTGCCCGAAGAGGTGATTGAGAAGACCCGCGAAAAGTACCTTGAGGCGTTTCGTCTAATCACAGGGCACGAGGGCCTGCAAGGTATCTAATCGTCCGTATCAGAGTGCCTAGCATGATACGTGGGTAAAGAAGCTTCATATAAATCTATGCGGGGCATTACGCTTGAGTCGTGTGGGTGCCACCCTGCCGGGGATAGTCCAAGCGTAGGGGCGGGTGCTTCAGCGCAAGCGAAGGCCTTGCACGATCTGAAAGAGTGCTTCGGCCCACCACACCGAGGCACGATCAACATCCATGACTGATCCTCATTCTCTTATCAGCGATCTACTCAGCGAAGTCCGCACACTGAACCCGTTCGACTGGCTGCTGATTGCCATCCTCCTCTACTCGACGATCGCTGCATTTGTCACAGGCTTCTTCCGCGAGCTCTTCTCACTCGTTGGACTCTTCGCGGGCATATTGCTGGCCAGTTGGAACTACTCGATCCTTGGATCGCGGCTAATTGCGTTGATGCCCTGGGCGGCTGCACAGATCGTCTCCTTCCTGTTGATTGCCATCTTAGTGATGGTTCTGTGCGGAATAGCGGGCACGCTGGTGAGCAAGACAGTACGTACAATCGGCCTTGGTTTCGTCGACCGGCTGCTTGGTGCGGTCTTTGGATTTGTCCGGGGATCTCTGCTTGGGGTGACGATTCTGATGGCTGCAGCGGCCTTTCTACCGCATGAGGCGCTGATCCGCAGGTCACAGCTAAGTAAGTATTTCCTTGATGGTGCGCATGCGGTATCCTTCGTGGTGCCAACCAACCTTCAGCAACACATCCGCCTGGGCGTGCTTGAGTTGAAACACAACACACCGGAGTGGGTCAAGCGGTCGCGGTAGAGGCACAATGGTAGAGGCTGGATCGCATACGAAGGCGACGCAGCAGTGAGGAAAGCCCTTGAAGCGCGAACTGGATACGTTAGTCACACAGATGCACAGCTCTGGAATGGGATACTCGGAGGCCGTGCGGCAATTCAAGAAGCGCTACATTCTCGAGGTGCTCTCGCACCACAAGGGCAACCAGTGCAAGGCGGCGGAAGAGCTTGGCATGCACCGAAATACGCTGAGCCGAACGCTTACCGAGCTTGACATGGACAGCGCGCAGATACGCAGCGGGATGAGACGGCCGCCCAGCAGCGAACGGCGCGGTGAACTACTTGGGAACCGGCTGCGAGTTAGCGGCCTTGCCAACTCCCGATAGCCCTCGATTCCGTCTAAGCTGTAGACAATGATCCGTCCTCTCAACGTTCGGTCACAGGCAGGCCCTTCTGGAAGGCAGCAGGCCAGTCACGGTGTCAACGCGCATGGCGTGAGCATGCAGACTGTGAGCATCGTTTCGCTGGTCGCAGCCGCCTGCTGGAGCGGCATGCTCCACGGGCAGTCCGCGCCTCAAGCCGGTGCTGGCGACGTGGCGGCGGCGATTACAGGGTCGGCAAGGCCGCAGCAGCCGGTAAGGAGTTCGCCGAAAGAAGCGGGAAAGGCCGAGGCGGCATACATTGCCGGTGCCCGCCTGCTGGAGCGTCATGACTCCGCAGCAGCGGAACGGGAGTTTGCTCGTGCGGTCGCGCTTGCGCCCGATAACCGCGACTACAAGCTTGCCCTTTCTTCTGTTCGCGACAGCCGCATTACCGAGCTTGTACACAGTGCGGGCAAGGCCCGGCTGCTCGGCAAGACGACTGAGGCGGAGGCACTGCTGGCGCAAGCCCGCGCGATCGACCCGAACAACACAATCCTGGCCCAGCACCCGGATGCGACCACGGCAGCGGCACAGTTGAAGCCCCACTCCTGGATTGTGGACGGGCCCGGTATCGCGCCGCCAGTCGAGGTCAAGCCATCTGCCAGCGTGCAGACCCTGCATGTCCACGCGACGATACCGGAGGTGGCGCGACAGGTGACGGCGGCCTACGGCTTGAAGGCGTCGCTTGACAGCTCCCTGGGCACAAAGCAGATCAAGTTCGACCTGGAGAACGTTTCCTACGCGCAGGCGATCCACCTGCTGATGGACATGGGCCAGTTGTTTGTGGTCCCGCTCGCCGCAGACAGCGTGCTGGTCGTGAAGGACACTGCGGAGAACCGCCAGAGGTTTGAGCACCAGTTCCAAGAGACGATCTTCGCCGCCGGCAAGACCAACGAGCAGTTGGCGGAACTCGGCAACATGATCAAGAGCGTGTTCGGGATCAAGCAGGTCAGCGTGCAGAACAGCTTCGGGACAGTTGTCGTGCGTGCGCCTGAAAGCACCATGGAGGCGCTCAACCTGACCCTTGCCGATCTCCTGGACGGCGACAGCCAGATCCTGCTCGATTTGAAGATTTACAGCGTAGACAAGACACTGACCCGCAACATTGGAGCGACAGTACCGAACCAGGCGGGTGCCTACAATGTGCTTTCGGCGGCGAACCAGCTGGTGCAAGCGAACCAGTCGATTGTGGACCAGGCGATTGCACAAGGCGTGATTCCGGCGGGCGCGAGCAACATCGAGATCGCCATCGCCCTGCTGCAATCCGGACTTGCCACCAGTGCCCTGCTGACCGACAGCCTGACGTTCATCGGCGGCGGACTGACCGCGACGGGAATCTACTCGAGCGGTACCGGCACCCTGAACCTTGCGCTGAATTCGAGCGACACGCGAGCGTTGGACGAGATCCAGCTTCGGGTTGGCGACCGGCAGAGCGCGACCTTCCGGGCGGGGTCGAAGTACCCGATTACGCAGTCCACCTACTCCACCACGGCGGCTAGTCCGGCTACTTCGGCGCTTGCCGGCGCTACGGTAAACGGGGTGAGCGTGGCCAGCTTGCTGGGCTCACTGCAGACCTCGACGACGCCGCAGGTCCAGTACGAAGATCTCGGTGTGACGCTAAAAGCGACGCCGCGAATCCAGAAGTCCGGGCTGATCAGTCTCCATCTTGAACTTAAGATCGAATCGCTGGCCGGCGGCTTGATCGACAACATTCCCATCTTGAACAGCAACCAGTTCACGTCGGATGTAACGGTCACCGATGGGGGCACGGCTTTCCTGGTCAGCAACATGACGAAAAGCCAGGCAGCAGCGGTGACGGGGATTCCCGGCCTGAGCGAGTTGCCGGGGTTTCAGAGTGCGCCAGAGTTGCAGAAGACAACCGACACCGGGCAATTGCTGATGCTGCTGACGCCACATCTGACCAAGCGCCGGCTGAACACCGCCTCCGGACCGGCAATTCCGATTTCGCTTCCGGCGAACTCTTCCGAATAGAGCGGCCATGCAACCTAAACTCCTGCGATTTGATGGTGCCGTTGAGCACGATGCAGCCATCGATGCCTGGATGGATGCCCATCGAGGCGCTTTGGGAGAGATCGCGAAGGAGTGGTTCGGGGTCATGCGAGGGTGCGGCGACGAGGTCCGCGAACTACTGCACGACGGCTGCCCGGTGGCGTGCCTGGGCGACGCTCCCTTCGCGTACGTGAACGCATTCAAGTCCCACGTGAATGTAGGCTTCTACCTTGGTGCGGGCCTCCCGGACCCGGCCGGACTCTTCGAAGGCGAAGGCAAGTTCATGCGGCATGTGAAACTTCGGCCTGAAACCACGGTTGACGCTGCTTACCTGCGCGGTCTGATCAGGGCAGCCTACGCGGACATGAAGGAACGCCTAGAACATGGTTGATGGAGGGTCCCCAAACGGCGCCCTGATGGCTCCCAGCCGGTCGCGCACCGGGTCGCGATCGAGTACAAACGAGAGTGGTGAAGATGCTCGCTGGAGCTTCATCCGTCCGGTGAGCCTTCCGTTTCTAATGCACGCGACGGGACAGCCTCGCAGGAACTTCGTTGCGTTGACCTCCTATGTGGCAGTCGCTATACTCGTGAAAGTAACGAGCGGGAGTAGCTCAGTGGTAGAGTGCTTCCTTGCCAAGGAAGATGTCGCCGGTTCGACCCCGGTCTCCCGCTCCAATCAGCGCCTTTCTGCGCTAGACTTTGCAGCAGTCGGATTGGGACAGTCGGTGCTCTATCGATTTGCCGAATCTAGATGAGGCGCGGTACCCAAGTGGTAAGGGAGAGGTCTGCAAAACCTTTATGCGTCGG
>CAZZYQ010000020.1:0-67603 GCA_964658395.1 uncultured Granulicella sp.
CTACAGCGTCGAGATGACGCATTCTCCTACAGCATCGAGACGAAGCGCTCTCTACCGTCGAGATACGCATCCTGAGCGTTCGCGGAAGTGGAGGGGAGCTGACTATTCGTCTCGGCCGGGGCGGGTCATGAGTTCGCGGATGGCTTCTTTTGGGCTCTTGTTGTGGTGGAGGACGGCGTTCATCTGCTCGGTGATGGGCATCTCAACGCCGTAGCGTGCGGCGAGGCCAAGGGCAGCGGTGGTGCTGCGTATGCCTTCCGCGATCTTGCCATTTAGACTGGCGACGATTTTGTCCAGCTGACCGCCTTTGCCCAGTTCAATTCCCACAGAGCGATTTCGCGACATGGCGCCGGTGCAGGTCAGGACGAGGTCGCCAACCCCGGAAAGGCCGGCAAGGGTCTGGCGCCTGCCTCCGCACGCGACGGATAGGCGTGTGATCTCGGCTATGCCGCGCGTGATGAGGGCGGCGGCGGAGTTCGCGCCAAGGTCGAGGCCGCAAACCACGCCGGCAGCAAGTGCGATCACGTTCTTCAGCGAGCCGCCAAGCTCTACACCGGGAACATCGTCGTTGGTGTAGACGCGAAGCGAGGCGCTGGTGAACTCATGCTGGATCATCTGCGCGAGGATGCCGTCATTCGACGCCGCTACAACTGCGGTTGGGTGACCGTTAGCCACCTCCTGCGCAAAGGACGGGCCGCTGAGTACGGCGATGGGATTGTTGGTCACCGACGCGATCACCTGCGACATGCGCAAGAAGGAGGTGTTCTCGAGACCTTTGCTGGCGCTGAGCAGGACCTGGTTGCGGGTAAGCAGGGGCGCGATGTTGCTGACAATCTCTCGCATGTGCTGCGACGGCGTGACGCACACCAGAATGTCGGCTTCGAAGATGGCACCGGGAAGGTCCGAGGTGATCTGAACGTCCATTGGGACCATGGCGTTGGGCAGATAAGAGGAGTTCCTGCCTGTCTCCGTCATGGTTTCAGCCAGCGCAGGGGAGTGGACCCAAAGCACAAGTTCGTGGCCGCCGCGACGCGCGAGTGAGATGGCGAGGGCGGTGCCCCAGGCCCCCGCGCCGAGGATGGCGATGCGGCTCAAGCGACTGCCTTTCTGCCTTGTTTCTCAGCACCGAAGCGGTTCTCTGTGCCCGCAAGCAGGCGGCGAATGTTCTGGTGGTGCTTCGCGATGATGAGCAAGGTGATGAAAAGAAAACCGGTGACGACGACTGGCGTTCGAGAGGCAACGAAGTAGAAGGCGAAGAATGGAAGCGAGGCCGCAGCGATGATGGACGCGAGCGAGACGAAGCGCGTGAGCGTGACGATCACGATGAAGACGGTGAGGATGCAGAGGGCGGAAGGCCAGGTAAGCGCAAGGAAGACACCGAGGGCGCTTGCTACGCCTTTGCCGCCCTTGAAGCCGAGCCAAATGGGGTAGCAGTGGCCAAGAATTGCAGCGACTGCAGCTGCGACTGCCAGATCGTAATCGCCGGGCGCGAGACGGCGTGTGATCCAGACGGCGAGGAAGGCTTTCCCGAGGTCGAGCAGAAGCGTTGCCAAGCCGAGGCCCTTGGCACCCGAGCGGAGTACATTCGTTGCGCCGATATTACCGCTGCCGATGGAACGTATGTCCTCGTGCCGGAAGACTCTTACCAGCAGATAGCCGAATGGGACCGAACCCATGAGGTAGGCGAGCGGAAGTGCGATGAACCAGGTATTCATTGCTCCGTACTTGTTACCAGTTTGAGGGCAGGTTGGGCAAGTTTCGTGACCACGCTTGAATCGACAGGGCAACGTGGCAAAAGGGGAGCAGATTTCTGCCTCGGCTTAAAGGACACGAAGGACGAGAGCGTTTGCTGCGCGTCTACTCCGTTGCACTCCCGTTGAGCCAACTTCTAGTTGACTCCTTGTTATATTAACCCGCAATCGGTTTGCGGCGGTATGAGGAGAGTGATGTGCCGGAACTCCCCGACATTGAGGCCTATCTGAGTGCGCTGCGGTCCCGCGTTCTGGGTCGAAGGCTGGAAGGTGTGCGATTGGAGAGCGCATTCTTCCTGCGCAGCGTGAAGCCTGCGCTAAGCGAAGCAGAAGGCAGGGTGGTGCGCGAACTGCGCAGGATTGGTAAGCGGATCGCGGTCGGTGTGGAAGGAGATGTATGGCTCGTGATTCATCTGATGATTGCGGGTCGCCTGCACTGGCGTGAACCGAAGGCCAAGCTAGCGAAGCGAAGGTCCTTGGCGGCATTTGATTTTGAGAATGGATCGCTGGTGGTGACAGAAGCGGGATCGAAGCGGCGAGCTTCGCTGACGCTGGTCTGCGGGGAAGAAGAACTGCGGGCGCTCGATCCAGGAGGGATAGACACGACACTCTGCACGATCGAAGAGTTCCGCGCGGCGTTGACGCAGGAGAACCGGACCTTGAAGCGGGCGTTGACTGACCCGCGTGTGGTGAGCGGAGTTGGAAACGCGTACTCCGACGAAATACTTCATGCAGCTCGGCTGTCGCCAATCCTGCAGACGCGCAGGCTAACGGACGCGCAATGGAACGCCTTGTATTCGTCCACAAAGTCGACGCTCGGGATGTGGCGGTCGCGCTTGATCGCTGAGGCAGAGACGAGTTTCCCCGAGAAAGTCACAGCGTTTCGTCCGGAGATGGCGGTGCACGGGCGGTTTGGGAAGCCGTGCCCGGTGTGCAACCAGGCCATACAGCGGGTTCGGTATGCGGATAATGAGACGAACTACTGTGTGGAGTGCCAGACGGACGGACACCTGCTCGCCGACCGGAGCCTGTCGCGTCTGCTGAAGTCCGATTGGCCGCGATCTCTCGATGAACTGGAGATCCTGATGCAGATGAAATCCAAGAGATGATCTTCGTACATGGAAAAGGGCAGCGGGTCGGCCGCTGCCCTGATGCTGCGTGATTAAGCTCTACTTCGTTGCGGCTGCCAACGCGTCCCGCTGATCGCGAACGAAGTTGTGCGAGGTAACGACGTGCGCCTGCTGCGTCGTCAGAATCTCCTTGATCGGAAGCGGCAGCGGCTGCGCCAAAGCGTCCTGATACGCCTTCTTGGCAACGTCTTCGCCCTGCTCGGCGGTCGCAAGCAGCTCATGGTCACCGCTGACCACCTTGGCTTTGAGATCTCCCCACCAGCGGTGCAGAGCGCCGGCCGTGGTGCCAGCCTCTTCAACGTCATGCACCCCGGCGCGGTGCAGCTCGCTCTCGAGGTCGCCTTTAAAGCTTTCGCGCTTGAGAGATTCCGTAAGGAAGAACTGCTTCAACTGCGGATCTTTGAGGTGCTCACCGATGTCGGCGAAACCTTTGTGACTGTCTTCGAGGCTGTTGATGACTGACTTGAGAACTCGTATCACTTCCTGGTTGTTGATTGATTCGCTCATGCTGAATCCTTTCAGAACTGGCTATCGTACGTTTGCGGTTAGAACAGAGTCCTTGGCTGCCGGCCATTCTCCTTCGCCTCGGCAAGCGGGAGAAATGGCGAAAACCCCGCGCCTCTGCTAACCGTATAGGTTCCGCCACCATGATGCACGCAACCGGTCGTAGTCAGGTAGATGGCGCTGTCCTCTCACGGGTTTACTGAGGACCGAACGATTCATGCTGCGCGGAAGGATGGCAAGGGTATGTACTCGGATACCTCGATCCAGCCAGCGAGTGGTTTTCGTCGTGGACTCTGGAATAATCACGGTACTTGGGCACCGCTTCGATGTGTCCGTCCACTCTCTTGCTGATGAACCCGTTCGTACAGGGCCGACCTTGAAGACGCTTCGCTTTGTGCTCGCTCCAACCCGCAACCGCCGCCTGAATGAGGTTCTCGGGCTGATGGTGATCGTTGGCGCCGCTCTGATGATGCTTGCCTTAATCAGCTATGCGCCAACGGACCCATCCTTCGACACTGTGGGAGGGTATGCGAGCGGCGGGCCGGCGAAAAACTGGGCGGGGATCGTGGGTGCGTGGATAGCGGACGCCGCTCTGCAGGTGTTTGGCGTGGCCGTCTTTTTGTTGCCGCTAGTTCTCGCCCGGCTGGGAATCAACTGGATGCGTTCCACGCCCGCTGGATCGCCCGTGGCAAAGACCCTCGGCCTCTCGCTCTGGATCATCTTTGCGCCGGCGGCGATCGCGCTGCTGCCGGGACATCTGTTGTGGCGCCATGCGCTGCCGGTCGAAGGAGTTACGGGCCGGATTCTGGGCGACAGCATGGTGCAGTATCTGAATCTTCCGGGCACGTCGATTGTGCTGGCCCTGATGGTCGCGCTGTCGCTGTACCTGGCTACGACGTTTACGTTCAACAGGGCGCAGGAGTGGGCGACGGCACGGTTTGGATTTGTGCAGCGGCTGCGTCATCGCTGGGCCGAACGGCGCGCGGCGAAGCGTAGCGCTGAGGGCGTAAAGGCGGAACTGGAGTACGAGAGCAAGCGGGAGCGGGCCTTCGAAGCGGAGCAACGGGCGCATGAGAAGTCTCGGCGGGTACGCGGGGACGTAGTTGCAGAGGATGGAAGGGCGAGCACGAGCTTGCTGGAAGGCGTCTTCGCGTGGTGGGAGCGCAGGAAGCGCAGGAACGATCTTTCGATCACACCTCACGATGAAGCTGCGACCGGAGCGTCCGCTTCCCCTTCGATGTGGGAGAAGATGCCGCGCACCAACGTGGACGCCGCCCCGCTGACGCCGCTTGCCGCGGCAGAAGCCGCAGCCGCGCCCTACGCGGAGGCGTTGGCCGCTGCCTCGGCACCGCTGTTCCCGGAGGAGGCGTTCGATCTGCCGGACGATATTCCGGCTCCATGGGCGCTGGAGGAGGTACTTGCGCCTGGACCGGCGCGGCCTGCGAACCTGGTGGAGATGCCGCGGGCCGCAGGGCGAAAAGGCGCGCCGCCGCAGGATGCCCCCCCAGCTCCACTGCCGGACCCTCCGCCGGAGCAGGTGCCGGGCAGCATCGCGTTTGGTCGCCGCGCGGACGCGGACCAGGTCGCGGTGGTCATCTCGCCAAAGTCGGTGCGCGGCTATAAGCTGCCGCCATCGTCGCTGCTGTACCACTCGCCCGACCAGGCGGTGGTGCGTGAGGAGGCGCTGCGCGACGAGGCGCGCGTGCTGGTGGAGAAGTGCGCCGAGTTCGGCGTTGACGGCCAGGTGACCCAGATCAATCCGGGGCCAGTCGTAACGACGTTCGAGTTTCGCCCCGACGCCGGTGTAAAGTATGCGCGCGTCACGGGACTTGCTGACGATCTGTGCCTGGCCATGGCGGCGGAGTCCATCCTGATCGAACGCATGGCGGGCAAGTCGACGGTCGGGATACAGGTGCCGAACCATGACCGCGAGACGATCTGGCTGCGCGATGTTGTAGAGTGCGAGTCGTTCGCACAGTCGAAGAGCAAGCTGGCGATTGCGCTGGGTAAGGACATCAACGGACGCATCGTCACGGCTGACCTAGCCGCGATGCCGCATGTGCTCATCGCCGGATCGACCGGGTCGGGCAAATCGGTGGCGATCAACGCGATGATCATGAGCGTGCTGTTCAAATCGACGCCCGAGCAGGTCCGGATGATCCTGGTCGATCCGAAGCGGGTCGAGCTTGGCATGTACGAGGGCATTCCGCACCTGTTCACGCCGATCATCACCGAGGCGAAGCTTGCGGCGAATGCGCTGCGCAATGCGGTCCGGGAGATGGAGCGCCGGCTGAAGCTGCTTGCGGCGAACCATGTGCGCAACATCGACCAGTTCAACAAGCTCTTCGATCATGGCAGCGAGTATCTGTTTGAAGACGTGAACCAGGAGCCGCTGCCGTACATCATCATCATCATCGATGAACTGGCCGACCTGATGATGCTCGACCGGGCGAACGTCGAAGAGTCGATCACCCGGCTTGCGCAGATGGCGCGTGCGGTAGGGATCCACTTGATTCTTGCGACGCAGCGGCCCAGTGTCGATGTGATTACGGGGTTGATCAAGGCAAATGTGCCGACGCGAATGAGCTTCCGCCTGGCGACCAAGGTGGACTCGCGAACGATCATCGACAGCAACGGGGCGGAGAGTCTGCTGGGGAGAGGCGACATGCTCTACCTGCCGCCCGGAACGAGCCGCGTGCAGCGCGTGCACGCGCCGTTCGTGACCGAGAAGGAGATCGCCGCGGTGACCGAGTTCTGGAAGGCGCAGGGCGAGGCGGAGTACGTCCATGGCTTCCTGGAAGGGCCGAAGGACGAGAAAGGCAAGGAGATCGAAGACGAGAGCAGCGCCGAAGATAACGATGAGCTCTTCGATGACGCTGTTCGATTGGTCTTCGAGTTCGGCAAGGCGAGTACGTCTCTGTTGCAGCGCAGGCTGCGGATCGGGTATGGGCGCGCCGCGCACCTGATCGACATGATGGAGCGGGACGGGCTGGTGGGACCGGCTGACGGCTCGAAGCCGCGGGAGATCCTCAAGTCGCCGAGCTGGATCAGTGAAGTGGACGCCGCGCTGCGCTGAGCCTGATTCAGGTCTCAATCTGCGCGGGCAGGCTGAGCCATGCGGGTCTGGCCATCTCTGTTCACAGAATCTTGACAGATCCAGGTAGAACGTTCGCGCTGTAAGCGCAATCCTTTCTCGCAAGGAGTTGCGGACGAAAGCAATCGTGTTGCACGCAGACGGCGGTCCTGAAAATCTGGCGGGCCTGAAAATCTGAAGTATGAAGAAAGGGATGATCCTGTCCCCTAAGCCTCCAGCCGAAGCTGTGGCCGATTGCGTTTTTGCAGGAACAGCCGGTTTTTGGTCCGATGCTGTATCAAGTAGACTGAATCTCACGCGGTTAGACGGACGCTTACGGCGTAGAGGATGTGGTTTGAAGAAAGCTCTGATTACAGGAGTCACCGGGCAGGACGGTGCCTACCTTGCCGAGTTTCTTCTGGCAAAGGGCTACGAGGTACATGGGATCAAGCGGCGGTCGTCCCTGTTCAACACGGCGCGTATCGACCACATCTATGAAGATCCGCACCAGCCTCATCCGCACCTGATCCTGCACTACGGCGACATGACCGACTCCACGTCGCTGATCCATGTAGTGCAGAAGGTGCAGCCGGACGAGGTTTATAACCTGGCAGCGCAATCGCATGTGCAGGTTTCGTTCGAGCAGCCGGAGTACACGGCGAATGCGGACGGGCTCGGCGTGTTGCGACTCCTGGAGGCTATACGCATCCTTGGTCTAGAAAAGAAGACGAGGTTCTATCAGGCCAGCACGTCGGAGTTGTACGGCCTGGTGCAGCAGATTCCGCAGACTGAGACGACGCCCTTCCATCCGCGTTCCCCCTACGCGGTGGCCAAGCTTTATGGCTACTGGATCGTAGTGAACTTCCGCGAGGCGTACGGAATGTATGCGTGCAACGGCATACTGTTCAACCACGAGTCGCCGACGCGGGGCGAAACGTTTGTTACGCGCAAGATTACGCGCGGCCTGGCGCGGATCAAGGTGGGCCTCCAGAAGCAGCTCTTTCTCGGCAACCTGGACGCGAAGCGCGATTGGGGCCATGCGCGGGACTACGTGGAGATGCAGTGGCTGATGTTGCAGCAGGAAAAGCCGCAGGATTACGTGATTGCGACTGGAGTGCAGCACAGCGTCAGGGAGTTTGTGACGCGCTGTGCGGGCCTCTTGGGACTCGAACTGACCTGGCAAGGCACAGGTGTGGAGGAGAAGGCAATCGACGGCCATGGGAACGTCGTTATCGGCATCGATCCACGCTACTTCCGTCCCGCCGAGGTGGAGACGCTGTTGGGCGACGCAACCAAGGCGAAGGTTGAACTTGGCTGGACGCCGAAGACATCGTTCGACGATCTGGTGCGTGAGATGGTCGAGGCCGACCTCCGGTCCGCAGAGCGCGATGCTTTGGTGCGAGAGCATGGGTTCGACGCCTATGGCGCGCGTGAGGAGTAAACCGTGACCCAGAGCCCGTTTATGCAACAGGACAGCCGCATCTTTGTTGCGGGGCACCGGGGACTTGTGGGCTCGGCGATTGTGCGGGCGCTGATCAACCGCGGCTATTCGGAAGTGATCGTTCAGACGCGGCAGCAACTCGACCTGCTGGATACGAGAGCAGTACAGGACTTTTTCTTGGCGGCACGGCCGGAGTATGTGTTCATGGCGGCGGCGAAGGTCGGCGGCATTCTTGCAAACAACGATTACCCCGCGGATTTTATCCGCAACAATTTAATATTGCAGACGAACATCATCGAATCGAGCCGGACGGTTGGGGTTACGAGGCTCTTGTTCCTTGGGTCCTCGTGCATCTATCCAAAGCTGGCCCCGCAGCCCATGCCTGAGGCCTGCCTGCTGACCGGGCCGCTGGAGCCGACGAACCGGCCCTATGCCATTGCAAAGATCGCGGGCATCGAGATGTGCTGGGCGTACAACCGGCAGTTTGGTACGCGTTATCTGGCTGCCATGCCGACGAACCTTTATGGTCCGGGCGACAACTTCGACCTGGCGACATCCCACGTTCTGCCCGCGCTGATGCGGAAGACGGCGGAGGCGATTGCGTCGGGAGCTGAGTCGATCACGGTGTGGGGAACGGGAAGGCCGCGACGCGAACTGCTGTACTCCGACGACATGGCGGAGGCTTGTCTGTTCCTGATGAATCTCGACGAGGCAAGTTACGGGTCGCTGCTCGTCGATGATGCGCCGCCTTTGATCAACATCGGGACGGGTGAGGACGTGACCATACGCGAGCTGGCCGCGACAGTGGCGGAGGTGCTTGGCTTCTCGGGTCAAATCGTGTTCGATACGACGAAGCCCGACGGTACGCCGCGGAAGTTGATGGACGTGTCGCGACTGCACCGGCTGGGCTGGAGGCATTCCACTTCGCTGAAACAGGGGATCGCGCAGACCTGGGATGCGGTACGCGGGCGGTTTGTCTAAGGTTTCCGGCTTCCGGGTGAGGAGAAGCCGGACACTGCGGGAATGACAAATTTCTTGGGCGCAGGAAGTGTTCCACGGTATCGTTGCAGTTACAGGAGAAAATTCATGTTCAAGATGCGATCGATGGCGATGGCGGCGGTGCTGTCTGCCGGTGCGTGTGCGTTGCAGGCCCAGACTGTGGTCAAGCATTTGCAGCCAAACGAAAAGTCTCCTATCGCCAATGGTGTGTGGGCTGGCGATACGCTGTATCTGAGCGGCCAACTGGCGAGTCCGATCACGCCTGCCGATCCGGCGAAGTCGGCAGCGCCTGAGTATGGCGACACGAAGGCACAGGCGTTCTCCGCGCTCACCAAAATTCAGACCTTATTGAAGGAGCAGGGTCTGGACATGAAAGACGTGGTGAAGATGACGGTGTTCCTGGCAGGTGATCCGGCCAAGGACAACAAGCTGGACTTTGCGGGTCTGCAGGCGTCTTATACACAGTTCTTCGGAACCAAGGACCAGCCGAACAAGCCTGCCCGGTCTGCAATGCAGGTGGCGGCGCTTGCCGCTCCGTGGGCGCTGGTGGAGATTGAGGTCATCGCGGTGAGGCAGAAGTAAAAGGGCTGCGACGGACAGGCGCTACACTGGAGTGCAGACCAAACGATGCGCCTGCTCACCCGCTACATTCTTCGCGAGGTCTCCTCGCATGCCCTGCTCGGCGGCATCCTTTTCACGTTCGTGCTGTTCATGCGTGATCTGTCGAAGATCATCGACCTGGTCGTGCGGAGTTCGGCGGGGCTTGCCGATGTGTTGCGCATCATCGCCTACACGCTGCCCAATGCGCTGACGGTAACCATTCCGATGGCGATCCTGGTGGGCATTCTGCTGGGGTTGGGGCGGCTGGCGGCGGACAGCGAGATCACCGCAATGCGGGCAAGCGGCATGGGCGCACTGGACTTCGTGCGGGTCACGTCGATCGTCTCGCTGGTGGGGCTGGCAGTGGGACTGGCCAACTCGGTCTTCCTGGCGCCCACATCGGCTGCCGCCCTGTTGAAGCTCGAAAACTCGATGAAGTCCACGCAAGCCTCGTTCGAGGTGCAGCCGCGGGTCTTTTACGAAGACTTCAAAGACTATGTGCTGTATGTGCAGGAGGTGAAGCCAGCCTCGAATGGCGCAGCAATCTGGAAGCACGTCTTTCTTGCAGATCTGACCGTACCGGCCTCGCCGCACATCACAACAGCGTCCAGCGCCCTGGTCTTGACGGAACCGCCGCAGAGTGCAGCCGCGGGCGGTAATGAAGGCGCAACCATCCGGTTGCATCTTGCCGATGGTACACAACACCAGCTTTCCGGCAGCAATCCGGATCAGTACAACATCTCGACCTTCTCGACGACAGACATCCCCATCCAGGCCGGGACACAAGACGAGACGCATGTGAGCCGTTCAGACACGCCCATTCACGCGATGAGTGTGCGGGAACTTTATGCTCTCACCCGCGGGTCTCCCGGCAAAGCGCCCGACCCGAATGCAAGGCTCTTCCGGATTGAGTTGAATGCGCGCCTGTCGTATCCGTTTGCCTGTTTCGTGCTGATGTTGGTGGGTGTGCCGCTTGGACTTTCCTCGAAGCGGAGCGGACGAAGCACAGGCATCATCCTGGCGATTGTGCTTGTGTTTCTCTACTACTTCATCTCGTCGATTGGGGTGGCGCTGGCGAAATCTGGAAAGCTTTCGCCGTTTCTCGGCGTATGGTCGGCGAACATCATCTTCAGCATGGCTGGAGTGCTGCTGCTCCAGCAGCTATCACGCGGCAGCATCCTAGTCGGCGGGTTTACGACGCTCGTGCAGTCGCTTTCAAGAGGTCTGTTGCAGCCATTCCGTCATGAGAGCGAGGACAGGGAACGTCTAAACCCGGGTGCCACTTCGCTGTCCACGGCGCAGCGGCTTGCGCGCCTGCGGTCGGCGCTGCATTCGCGGTTTCCGCTGCTGCTCGACGACTACGTGATGCGGGAGTTCGTCACAAACTTTGCGCTTGTGCTTTCGAGCTTCTGCATCCTCTTTCTGGTCTTCACCTTCTTCGAGCTTATCGGCGACATTATCCGCTACCGCACGCCGCTGATCACGGTGGGCGAGTACCTGATCAACCTTGTACCGTACATCGTCTATTCCGTCACGCCGCTGTGTGCGCTGGTGGCGGTGCTGATCACCTTCGGCTCGTTGAATCGGACGTCTGAGCTGACCGCGATGAAGGCGACCGGCATCAGCCTCTATCGCGTCGTCACCCCGGTGCTGGTGCTTGCAGCCATCATCGCGGTTGCGCTGTTTGCCTTTGACGAGGTGTATCTTCCAAACGCGAACCGGAGGCAGGAGGCGTTGCGCGCCATGATCAAGAACAAGCCGGCACAGACGTTTTTGCGCCCAGACCGGAAATGGATCTCCGGACAGAGCGGCGGGGCGGGCGGCCCTGCGCGAATCTTCTACTACCAGTTTTTTGACAGCAATAAGGACGTGTTTGCGAATCTGACCGTCTTCGAGCTGGAGCCGGACACGTTTGTTCTGCGGCGCCGCATCTTCGCAGCCTCTGCGACTTGGGACGGGCAGAACTGGCTGCTTAGCGATGGCTGGCAGAGGACGTTCTCCGGCGAGACGGTCGGGATCTATCAACCATTCAGCACTGCCACATTCCCGGAGATTCGCGAGCAGCCCTCCTACTTCAAGAAGGAAGACCTGCAGTCGCAGGAGATGTCGTTCAATGAGCTGTCGCACTATATCTCGGACCTGAGGCAGAGTGGTTTCGACACGATGCGCCTGCGTGTACAGCTTATGCGCAAGCTTGCCTATCCGCTCATCACGCTCGCGATGGCAATCCTCGCGGTGCCTTTCGCACTGTCCATGGGGAAGCGCGGCTCGCTTGCAGGTATAGCGACGGCGATTGGCCTGGCCATCGCGTACTGGGTCGTGGCAGGCGTCTTCGAGGCGATGGGAAATGTGAATACGCTGCCGCCGATGCTGGCCGCGTGGTCGCCGGACATACTGTTTGGGATTACCGGCGCGTATCTTCTGCTGCGGACGCCGACTTAGCGAACGGAACCGTCAAGCCGCTTTCTACTAATCCAGAGCGGGATCAGATTGTAGTTCAGGAAGCGCTTCAGGGTCTTTCAGTGCGGTGCCCGTGCCCTGCAGTCTTTGGGCTTCTCGCAGGTAGAACGCGACGCGCCGGGCCGCGTCGTGCGCGCTGAGACCGCCGCCTCGGATGTTCGAGATACAGTTTCGTTCCGCGTTGCTGCGGCCGCTCCGCGGTGCCCAGGTGATGTAAGCACCGAGTGAGTCCGCGGCGGCCAGCCCGGGCCGCTCGCCGATAAGCACCAGAGCCAGATCGGCTTTCAGCGCCGCTCCGATCTGGTCGCCAAGCGCAACCCGGGCCTGCTCTGCAACCACGACCCGGACGAGAGTCCATTCCGGCTCGATCAGCGGAAGCAGGGCGTCGAGAACAGAAATGGCATGGCGGTCGACGGCAAGAGCGGAGAGTCCGTCCGAAAGAACGATGACCAACCTCGGCAGCCGACAGGCTTCAGGTTCGAGATGGCTGCCGATGGCCTGCGCCAGAGCGGCTTCCGAAGCGGTAGAAAGAGTTCGTCCGAGGTCGGGACGGCGAAGATATGTTCTCCTGTCCTTGGCAGCGCTTCTGACGAAGACGGCAGGCAGCGCGCGGGCGTTCAACTCGGCGCGCAGTGTTGGCACGCTTAGCGTCGCATAAACCGCGTCGCGCGCCTGGGCGTGGTCCACGGCGAAGGAAAGGGTGTCGCGAGTAGTAAGGCTGACCCCGGTGCGGGCGAGCGAGACGCGGGCCGAGGTGAGCGACTTCAGATGAAGATCGAGGGGCGCGAGCGAGTTCGTATCCGGTCCTTCCGTGGGCGCATCTACGCGGCTGCAGCCGCCCTGGAGTTCAGACGATGACTGCGGATCCATCCTGGGCCTCGCTTCCGAAGACTCGGCGGTACCGTGCTATCTCTTTCGGCGGGCCGGTCGCTTTGCGGAGATTGTCTGAGAGTTTTACGGTGGGGCGGCCTTCTACCGAGTTGAGCTTGCAAACCAGGCTGACTGGACCAAGAGAGTCGCCACCGCGCGGGTCGCAGTCGCGGAAGTCGTTGGTGAGAAGGGTGCCCCAACCGGCGCTGAAGCGGATGCGCTGATGAAGGTAGGCGTGAAGATTGAGGATGGCGTCGACGTCGAGACCGTCGGAGGCGATGAAGCGCTTTCTGCGCGGATCTTTGCCGTGCGCCTCCAGCCACGCGATGTACTCGTCGCCGGCGGCGAAGGGATCTTTGCTGTCGCAGCGCTGGCCGGTCCAGTCTGCGACCCAGCTGGGCGCGCCTTCCAAAAACTGCGTGGTGCCAAAGGTATCCGGGAGCATGACCAGCAGCTCGCCGCCGTAACTCTTCTGCCATAACTCAAGCACGCGGTACTGCGCCTGGTGCAGTTCCGCGTCGCTATTCGCAAGCGCGGCGAGTGCCATGGGAAGTTCATGCGCGTTGGTGCCGATGGCTTCGAGATCGTGTTTGTAGGCGAGGTAAGTGTTCGAGGAGCCGGTGAAGCTCGCGCCAAGCGAGGACACAAGAGCGCTGACGACGTATTCCTGCCAGAGGAAGGAGTGACGGCGGCGCGTTCCGAACTCCGACAGCCTTACCTCCGGCACGGCGCGAAGCCGCTCGATCTTGTCCCAGAGCTTGGTCTTCGCACGGGCGTACAAGACGTCCAACTCGAGTTCAGACAGAACACTGAGGGCCGATCGCGTTCTCAGTTCGCTTACCAGCGCGAGTGCATAGACCTCCCACATCGTGACTTCAGTCCAAAGACCGTTGAAGCTTACCGTAAGCTGACCGTTTTGCTCTGCGATCTGGTACTCCGAGAGCTTGAGGCCATGCTCAAGCCAGTCCAGGAAGGCTGGCTCGAAGATGCTTCGGGTCCCATAGAAGGTGTTGCCGGCGAGCCAGATGAGTTCGGACTTCCGAACGCGAAGATCGCGCACGTACTCCATCTGCTGCCGCAACGCTTCGATGGAGATCTGGTCCGCCAGCCTGACTGAGGAAGTGCGGTTGACGACCTCGGACGTGACGTGAACAGTTGGGAAGTTCTTCCAGATAAACTGCAGCATTAGCAGCTTGTAGAAATCCGTGTCGAGCAGGGAACGCACAATCGGGTCAAGCTTCCAGTTGTGGTTATGCGCACGTTCGGCGAAGTTCACTTGCATAGGTGAAGGGTACAGGGATCGAGAGACGGGGAACAGGGAGCAGACAAGAAGCAAGGGGCTGCACCTCTCCCGTTTGTCATCCTTCCCGCTTTGTCATTCCTCTTCCGTTTTGTTGTTCCTTTCCAGCTCTGTTGTTCCTTCCCGCATTCTCGCTTCTCCCTCGCTTTGTCCTTCCCGAAGGGAATCTGCTTTTCTTCGCGACCCGCTGCTTGCGAACCGAACTCTGTCCTTCCTAGTGGAAGTTGATCTCGCAAGCCAACGCCGACGCAGGCACAACGACAGCCGACGAAAATTTTGAGGACTCAACCTTTAACTTCCGCCCCGCAGATTCCGCCGTGTGCGGCGTTGCCGAGAGACCATATGCTTCAACACGTACCTCAGTCCACCACGGCTTGAAGTTCCCGGTTGGAGCATCAAGACGCACGGTCAGCGACCCGTCAACCCCTTCGTTGCACATGAAGTGCTGGCGGAAGAACCTGCCCTCGCGAAAGGCGAAGCTGATGCCATCATCCTGGTAGATTGTGCCTTCGCAGCTACCCCCTGGGTAGACCCGAAGCGTCAGCGGGCCTTCGGGCCTCTCCACCGTGCTTTGGGTGAGCGGAGCGATGGGCAGAATCGAGCCGCCGCGAACGTACACCGGCAGTTCGTCCAGTCTTGGCTGCACCAGGATGGGTTTGTTGAGCGGTGGAGCGTCGCGGACTTCCAGATCGCGGCTTGCCTGTGGTTTGATCTCGGTGAGACGCTCGCCGGTCCAGTAGTCGTACCACTGCCCAGGCGGCAGGTGCACCTCGAAGGCTGCGATCTCCTCAGGGTTGCGGGCCGTTGCAACCAGGATGCGGTCACCAAAGAGAAACTCGCCGGTGGCATCGTTGTCGAGAGGATGTCCGTCGGGCGCAGCGTCGGGAAACTCAAGAAACAGGGGCCGCATGATAGGGAGGCCGGTGCGGGATGTCTCTTCCGCGGCGGTATAGAGGTAGGGCATGAGCCGATAGCGCTCTTCGATGTAGCGCCGGCGAATCGCCTCGTGTTCCGGGCCATCGACCCAGACCTCATGCTCGCGCGTTCCTTTCGCGGAGTGGTTGCGATCGATGGGCTGGAAGGTGGCGATCTCGGTCCAGCGGGTAAGCAAGTCGGCAGGAGGCGAGCCGGCGAAGCCGCCCACGTCAGCGCCGGTCATGGCAAAGCCGCTGAGGCCGAGGTTCTCGATCTGTGGGATCGTGAGATGGAAATGGTTCCACGTGGCGCTGTTGTCGCCCGTCCAGGTTGCGGCGTAACGCTGGCCGCCGGCGTAGGAGGCACGGGTCAGCACAAAGGGGCGAACGTTGGGCTGCAACGTCAGAAGGCCCTCATAGGTGCCGCGGGAGTTTTCCATCCCATAGACGTTGTGGATTTCAAGCTGGTTGGCGGTGCGTGGCTTGAATCCAGGTTCGGCGATGCGATGCTGAATGTCCCCGGGCATGGTCTTGTCGGGATAAGTAAACACCGCCGGCTCATTCATATCGTTCCAGAAGCCGGCCACACCTTCAGCAGTGAAGTCCTTGTACAGGGTGCCCCACCATTGGCGCGAGAGCTGCCGGGTGAAGTCGGGAAACACCGAGGGTCCAGGCCAGACCGGGCCGGAGTAGACGCTGCCATCCGGCTTCTTCACGAAATGATCACCAGCGGTCCCGCTGTCGTAGGGTTTATAGCCGCTGTTCGGAAGGTTCGCGATGTGGAGGTCGGTGATCACGACGAGGTGGAAGCTCTGCTTCGCAAGATCGCTCACCATGTCTTTGAAGTGGGGAAAGGCTTGTGTATCGACGGTGAAGGGCCGGTTCTTCTCCTGGTAGTCGATGTCGAGGTAGAGCGCGTCCGCTGGGATTTTGTCGGCACGCAGATGCCGGGCTACTTCTCTGAGCCGCGATTCGGTCTCGTAGCTGTAGCGCGACTGCTGGAAACCAAGCGCCCAGAGCGGCGGCAGTGGTGTTGGCCCGGTGAGCCACGCATAGGTCTGGACGACGTCGCGCGGAGTTGGCCCGGCAAGGAAGTAGTAGGTCAGCGGCCCATCCGCAGCACCGAAGGTGAAACGGTCAGGAGACTGCCGGCCAAAGTCGAAGTTGGTGCGCCACGTGTTATCCAGGAGAACGCCTGTGGCGTGTCCTGCACGGAACTCGATAAAGAAGGGAATGCTCTTGTAGATGGGATCGGTCGACTCCTGCCAACCAAAGGAGTCCGTGTTCCAGTTGGTGAACGAGAGACCTGCGCGGTCGAGCGGGCCGGGCTTGTCGCCAAAGCCGAAGAAGTGATCGTCTGGCTGCTTCTGCTTGGCCACGGTGAAGCCATGATCACGCCACTCAATCGGGGCGATATCTTGTTGAAGGATTGCGCCGGTGTGGTCACGGATGGTCAGGCGCAGGTCCGGAGAGATGCTGACTTCGAGAGCCTTGGTGCTGAATCCTACCGCTCCGTCGGTCGATGCGCCGCTGGCCTTTACCGGCACTGCGGCCGCGCGGGCCGATGGAAGAACGGCCCAGGACGCATCTTCGGGCATCTCTTTGCTGTGGCTCGCGGTGACGCGCAGCACATCATCGCGCAGCGCGACAACCCGCAGGGTCTGTTCGCCGCGAACGACCTGTATGCCGTTGTTGAGCTGGACGGTCTCGTTCTGGAGTGCTCTTTCGGCTGTTTGAGCGAGTGCGCGGGCCGCACTGCAGGCCATGAGCGGAAGCGCAACGATCAGGCAAAATCGAGGGAATGGCGGCATCGATCCATCAAATACGAGCGAAGATGTTTGTGCAAGTGAATGCTTGCGGAAGGCTTGTAAGCTTCTTCCAGCAGCACATTTGTTTCGCTAGAGGCCGATCCTGTTGCATGTCGGCGGGGGGCACGAGTACCGCAGGTGCTTTGCCGTACATTCTGATCGAGGAACTTTGGACCGGACCCATCCTGTGTGGCAACAGCTCTACTGAAGCGATGCAGAAGATTGACCTGGGCGATCAGGTCGAGGCTTCGGTCCTTGGCGGTTCTCCTAAGCGGGGAACCAAGGTCTGAAAGATCGCGAGCGAGACCAGGTAGGCCATGCCCGCAAGAATGAAGATCGGCAAAGCGTGGAGAGAGAAGAAGCGCTTCACCAGCCAGGTAAAAGCCGCGCCGCCGGCTGCCCCTGCTGCGCCTCCTATGCCGACGACGGAGCTGACGGAGGTGGAAGGAAACATGTCGGTAGCAGTAGAAAACAGGTTGCACGACCAACCCTGGTGTGCGGCAGCCGCGAGCGCGAAGACGGCGACCGCGGGCCACGCATTGGCGGGAAAGACTTGACCAAGACGCGGAACGAGCATGATGGGCAAGACACACATGGCGCACAGGAGCATTGCAACTTTGCGGCCGCTGTTCACACTATTCCCGCGATTCATCCAGAATCCGGAGAGCCAGCCGCCGGCGATCGAGCCTACGCTGGAGAAGGCGTAGACCACGATGATTGGAACTCTCGCCCCATTCAAGTCCAGACCGTAGTTTTCGTTCAGGAACTTTGGCAGGTAGAAGAGGTAGAACCACCAGATCGGATCAGTGAGCGCTTTTGCAATGGAGAAGGCGTACAGTCCACGTCTCCGAAAAAGTAAACCGTACTTTGGGCCATCCGGAGTGACGAGGGCGAGGTTCGCCTGCGTGATTGTGGCTCCTCGGCGGAGCCGATTGTAGGGGAACAGAAGCCAAAGGACGAGCCACGCGAGGCCCATCGATCCCGTGGTAAGGAACGCCGCGTGCCAGCCGTAGCGAAGGGTGACGAATGCAACCAGCGGCGGCGCAATGAAGGCGGAAGCGTTGGAGCCGGAGTTGAACAGCCCGGTTGCAAGCGCACGTTCTTCGCTGGGGAACCATTCCGTGGTGGATTTGATGGCTGCAGGGAAGTTGCCAGCTTCTCCGATCCCCAACAAGAATCGTGCAACACAGAACCCAACGACAGAGAAGACGAAGGCGTGGCCCATGGCGGCGAATGACCAGACGGCAATCGCGAGCGCGTAGCCTCGACGGGTACCAAGCTGGTCGATCAAGCGGCCTGCGAACAGCAGGCCAAGCCCATATGCTACCTGGAAGCAGATGATGATGTTGCCGTAGTTGTTGTTGAACGTGTACTGGTGGGCGGCGTCCGTGGCCGAGTTCCAGCCCATGAAGGGAATCGTGTGCAGGACCGGCTCTACGAGGGCGAGGACGGCTCGATCCATGTAGTTGATCGTCGTGGCTGCGAAGAGCAAGCCGCAGACGAGCCAGCGGACTCCCGGAGCTGTCGAGGAATGCTGCGGAGGGTCCCAGAGCCTAGAGCCGTCCGCGCCCGGAGCTGTGCTGTTTGTGCTCACCGCTTGATCCTATCGTGTTGGCCTTGCGCCAGGCGGAACGGAAGACTGGACGTCCTGAGCATCGTCGGACCTGAGTCTCAGGGTCGGTGAGTCTTGAAGAATGGCCGGCCTCGCCAGATGCCAGCGGTGCAGACGGAACGCCGCCGCTGTTCGGAGAACGCCGATACCGTAGGTGGTGCTCCGCCGTAGATTGATCGAAGAGGCCTCAGGGAAGTATCGGGCGGGACAGGAGACCTCACCGATTCGAAAGCCAAAGTGAACGCATTGCACAAGCATCTGGTTGTCGAAGATGAAGTCGTCGGAACAGGAGAGCAGGGGCAGCGTCTGCAGCAGCCTCCTGCTCCAGGCGCGATAGCCCGTGTGGTACTCAGAGAATTTCTGGTCCAAAAGAAGGTTCTCCGCCAGGGTGAGGAACCTGTTTGCGATGTATTTGTACAGCGGCATGCCGCCGCGCAGCGCTCCGTTGCCAAGAATGCGCGAGCCGAGGGCGGCGTCAAACTCGCCGTACGCGATCATACTGGCCATGGCCGGGATCAGCCGGGGGGAGTATTGATAGTCCGGGTGCAACATGACCACGATGTCGGCGCTGCGATCCAGTGCGGCCTGGTAGCACGTCTTCTGGTTGCCACCGTAACCGCGATTGCTGACGTGGCGCAGCGTATGCAGACCCAGGGACGCCGCGAGTTCTGCGGTACCGTCTTTGCTGGCATCGTCGGTCAGGATGATGTCGTCCACGATCTCTCGTGGGATCTCGTCAATGGTCCGGGCAAGGGTCCTGCTGGCGTTGTAGGCGGGAAGAACCACCGCAACTCTTTGCCCGTTCAGCATGGGTGCTGGTGCATCAAGGTTCCGCGGCTGCTGTTTGCCGGTAAAGCGCGTGGCGACGCGCCAAGTTGCGCACGCTGGAGTGAGCCGGGTGGTGTGCCGCGATGGGCCAGAACAAACAGCCTGTAACCGCGCTCCCCGCATTCGGCCGGCTTGAACTCACGATCCTGGTAGAGCGTGTAGTGTGCTGCGATGTAGCGATCGAGATCGGGCCAAGTTTGCAGCTTAGCGTAGCCGTCTGCGACCTTCGGGTACAGTCCTCGACTCAGGATGATGGCTTCGGGCGGGTTCCTCACAAGCTCGGGAAGGATGCGTTGGCGGGTCCGTGCAACGACCGGATCATTCCCGTTGCCAAAGATGAAATAGTCATAAAAGAGGCCAGTATCCTGAACCAGTCTCATCCGGTAGAGGGTGGTGTCGCAGTCCCCCAGCGTGGACAGACAGAGAACTCGGCCAGACAATCTGCTGCCTCCTATCGCGGTGAGGTCGCGAGCAAGCGACGTGTTGTACGCCTCGTCCCAGGTCCGCTGCGACGCCCGAATGGTGTAGAGAGGCGCGAGCGCCACACCGAAGAGAAGACCGGCAGATGCCATGATCCGAACCAGTCCTCGCTGACGCATGCCTTGCGCAAACTGGATAGCTGTCCAGACCAAGATGAAGGCGAGCATCGGATAGCGATGGTACGCGAAGCCTGTGCCTTGGGCGCAGTACGAAAAGAACCCGGAGGCGAGGCCCGCAAGCAGCATACCCTGCTCCCAGTTCAAAGCAATCCGGCTGAACCATGCTGTCAAAACCCCAAAGAGGAAGAGCGTAGCAATCGACGAGGTGAATGCATGGGCCAGCGGGTACGAGGTACTGGCCCTTCCCAGCCGCGCGTAGAAGGGCAGCATATGGCTGACGACATAACGAAAGGCCTCAAGCGAGCCTTCACTGGATAGAAAACGCCAGGTGATGGCTGCAGGCAAAGCCATACCCGCGGTGCTCCAGGCGATGGCCTTGCCGTATGGCTGTCCGAGTTGTCGAAGCCGGATAGAGGCGGCCGCAATTATGAAAGCAAGAAACGGTAAAGCGAGCGGCTTTATGGTCACGGCGGCGGCACCGAAGAGTCCGCAAAAGAAGAGGAGCTCTGTTTTTCTCCTGCGGAAGGATTCGAAGAGGAAGACAACCGCGTAAAGAAGCAGCGTCGCGATAATCAAATCGCGCTGCCCTGCCTGTGCAGGCCCGTCACGGCCATGGAACAGGGCGAAGAGAACGCCGCCGAAGACTCCGGCGAGCCAGTCGTACGGAAGTGCGATCCAAACCATTGCGAGTCCGGCCGTGCTGGTCACCGCAAGATCGAAGAGGCGCCACGCCAGCGCGCCGCTGCCGAGCGTATGCATCACGCTCCAGTTCACCATGTAGATGCCCGGCATGTTCATCTCAATAAGATCTCTGTAGGGTGACATGCCATGGTCCATCAGGAAGCAGGCATAATCGATCTGCGCTGGATCATTGACCAGGTTCCAGTTGAGCGTAAATGCCACGAACGCGACGACACACAGCACCAGGACCAGGAGGATGGCCCCACGCAAACTGCGGCGCAGAGAACGACCCTGGCGCAGAAGATCTGGATCCTGTCGGACCTCGACTGTGTTGGAAGCGATGTTCACAAGCGGCAGTAGGTTGAGTATACGTACCGCCGCATCGTTCGCCGGTAGCCGTTCGCGGGCGGTTACCGCGTCATTACTTTTTCGAGCGTGACATACCTCTTCCGCAGCTAGAGTATAAGATTCAGGCTAACCGGTCGGACTCGGCGGTATTTCACTTGGCCCAGCTTATACCCGCTGAACGGTGTGTCAGCGAGTTACTGTTGGGTTTAGTCATCGCGCTGCGCGATTGTTGCTTAGGCGCGTCTAGCCGTTTCGACAAACGCGATCGAAGCCGACATGCCGTCATTCCTCTATGACGTCGTGGGACATGAGGGGATGGGTAAGCATGGTAGCGACTGTCAGCAGCCCGGACCAGATCACGCGAGCAATCTTCGAACATGCCACGCGCATTGGCCGCGAGCAGCGGATGGACGAGTTGGTGCGGCTGAACGCGGATTTCGCGCGCGACTTGACCGGCGCCGATCGCTGCAGCCTGTGGTTGATCGACGAAGCGGCGAAGGAGCTATGGACAAAGGTCGCGCATGGCGTCGAGCCAATCCGGATACCCGTCGGCGAGGGGCTGGTCGGCACCTGTATCCGGGAAGATCAGGTGCTGCTGGTAAACGATGCGGCGCGCGAACCGCGGCTGCTGCGAACGATCGACCAGAAGAGCGGGTACAAGACGGAGCAGGTCCTCTGCGTTCCACTGCGTGTGGAGAACCGGGTAATTGGAGCGCTTCAACTGCTCAACAAGCCGAGCGGCTTTACCGACAACGATGCCGGACTGCTTGGACTGCTCGCACACTTCGCGGCGAGCGCGATCGACAACGAACGCTTGCGGCGACAGGCACTGGGCTCAACGTTGCTGCGCCATGAGCTTGATCTGGCCGGCGATGTGCAGGCGCGATTGCTTCCGACGAACGTGGAGGGAGTTCCCGGATTGAAGTGCGTCGGGTTTTGCCGTCCGGCGCGATCCATCGGCGGCGACTACTACGACCTGCTGCCGCTGCTGGATGGCAGCTTCGCTTTGACCCTGGGTGACGTAGCCGGAAAAGGGATACCGGCAGCGGTCATGATGTCGGGCATCCAGATGCTGCTGCGGAGCCTGCTCCAGCGTGATCCACAAAATCTGACAGGCGTGATGAGCGACCTGAACCGGACGCTCTATCTCAGCTCGACGGCTGAGCGGTACTCGACCCTGTTCTGCGGAGTTATCTCTCCGGACCGGTCCACGCTGACCTACGTCAACGCCGGACAGGTGCCGCCGTTGCTGGTGCATGCGAACGGCGAGTTTGAGCGGCTGCCCGGGCGCAACGTTCCGGTCGCCATTCTGCCAGAGGCCGAGTACGAGCAGAGCAGCGTTGCGCTGCGACCGGGCGATCTTCTGGTGATCGTCTCCGATGGCATTGTCGAGGCCTGCAATGCGCAGAAGGAGTTCTGGGAGGAGTGTGAGGTCGACCGGATCATCCTCGACGAACATGCGAGCGATGTGCACGAGCTGCCGAGTAAACTCTGCCGGGCCGTGGATGCGTTCGCGGCGGGTGCAGAACAGTACGACGACATGACCGTAGTTGCGGTGCGGATGCTGTAGCCGTGCGCAGAACCCAGCATGATGCACGATGACTTGCTCTCCAATCCGTATTGGCATGCCCTGAAAACAGAGCAGGAGAGCTTCGCGCTGGGCACAGACATTGCCCGGCGTTATCCGCGTGATGTCATTCCCTTCGCGGGCCTCGTTGCTCCAACTACAGAAGCGATGGCTTCGCTTGCGTGGCTGCTGGAACGCGACGAAGCGATCTACGTGACCGGCGAACGGCTTCCAAAGATCGAAACGCTGGCAGTTGTTGGCGAGCTTCCGGGATGGCAGATGCTGTTTCCGGAGGGCGATCTCCCTGGTGAACGGCAACGAAACAACGGCGGACAGATAGAAGCGTTGGACGGAGACGACGCGGCTGCCATGCTGGCACTCACCGAGGTAGCGTTTCCGGGATTCTTTCGGCTGCGCACGTTTGTGCTGGGACGCTACTACGGCGTTTACTCTGGCGGCGAACTGGTTGCCATGGCGGGTGAGCGGATTGCACTGCCAGGCTGGCGAGAGATTAGCGCTGTCTGTACGCACCCGCACCATACGGGCAAGGGCCACGCCGCGGCCCTGATCGGCCATCTGCTCCACGACCACAAAGCGACCGGTCTGCGGAGCCTGCTGCATGTCTCGGCGGCCAACCATCGTGCGCTTGAACTGTACCGACGGCTTGGCTTTGTCACGCGCCGGCGCATGCACTTCAATCTTCTGCGCCGGGTTTAGTGCTGGCGGAGCCTTGCAACTTTCGGTGCAAGGGCAAGAGCCAAAGGGCGGATAGGTCGTGCGAAGCATCGCCGATAGGCTGAGGACAGATCAAGGGAAACTTGACCGTACCTCCGTCCATAGCGAGGCGTATGACTTCTTTCAATCGCAACTGTTCGGTCGCACGATCGCGCCGGGCGTGGTTCGACTTCCTGTCCAGGGCCTTCAGACTTCCTGCCCTGGCGCTGCTGATGACAGGACTTGCCGGCTGCGGATCTGGAGTAAATCCAGGGTTTCCTGCGTTCATCTCTACGTCTGCGAGCACAGTTCGCGCAGGGGACACACTTCAGATCAACTCAGAAGCAAGGTACTCGGGATCGCCTGTTAAGTTCGCTGTGAACGGGGTGCCTGGCGGCAACGCAGAGTGGGGAACGATCGACAGCAACGGGCTCTACACCGCTCCTGCCATCGTCCCCGCGACCAGCAACACCGTGGTGATCACGAGCGGGGCGACGAAGTATCCCCAGGCGACGCCGGGTTCCGTCACCTTGAGCATCTTGAATCCGATTCCGGTAATACAAGCAGTCACGCCTGCTGGATTTCCCGAAGGCACGACGCTGGTGACGGTAAGTGGATCAAAGTTTGTCTATGGCGCGCAGATCTACTGGAACGGCGTGGCGGTGCCGACCACCTTCGTGTCGAATACGGAACTGGCGGCCTCGATTGCAGCCCCAAAGCCGGGAACGTACCCGCTCACCGTGCGGAACCCCGATCCGGGGGCCGCGAGCGCGGCGACGGTGTCTGAGCTGGTAAAGCCCGGACAAGTGGTGTTGACACTGCAGGCAAGCGGCGGAACGACGGTACGCGTGACCAACTCGATCAGCCTCAGCATCAACGTGAGCGGAACGAGCAACACCGGCGTAGTGTGGACGATCAATGGCCGCCCGCAGGGAGATGCGATCATCGGCACGATCCGGCCGAACGCGAACCAGACGGTGACCTACACCGCGCCCGCCGTGGTGCCGTCTCCCAGCAACATTGTTAAGCTTGTCGCGACCAGCGTTGACGATCCGAAGGTGTCGGTCAGCCAGAACCTTGAAGTGATGAACCCGATCCCGGTCCTCGCTTCAGGATGGCCGCTGGCGTTCGATCCGGGACCCGCTGCGGTGACGCTGAACGGCAACAGCTTCATCAACGGGGCACAGGTACTCGTAAATGGCGCAGCCGTGCCAACGACTTTTGTAAGCGGCACGCGACTTACGGCGAACTTTACGGCTGGAGATCCGGGCAACATCGACCTGCAGGTGATCAATCCGGGGCCGGGCCCGGCTACTTCAACGGACTTGATCGCGCAGGTGAACGGCACGCCGCCGGTTCTGCCGGTGACGCCGGAGGACGCCGCGCGGTTTCTTGCTCAGGCCACCTTTGGCCCCACCGATGGCGACATTCATCATCTCTCGAAGATAGGCTTTAACGCGTGGCTTGAGGAACAGTTCAACATGCCGGCGACACTGCACGAACCTGTTGTCGAACAGAACATCCTGGTGAACAACCAGCCTTGCGCGCCGGGCGACCTGACGTGCAATGCCAGTCTGTTTCTCACGGACTCTGCGGCGCAGATCTATGTGCACCAGGACTTTTGGCGTCAGGCGATCACGGGCAACGACCAGCTGCGGCAAAGAATGAAGTACGCGCTGTTGGAGATGATGGTCGTCTCGAGCACCAACGCCGGAGTCAACAACATGTCGCGTGGCCTGGCGAACTATTACGACATGCTCGGCAGAGATGCCTTCGGCAACTTCCGGCAGCTTCTGGAAGATGTGACGCTCAGCCCGATCATGGGCAAGTTTCTGTCGATGGAAGGCAACGACAAGGGCGACGCGACCCGCGATCCGGACGAGAACTACGCCCGCGAGGTGATGCAGCTTTTTACTATCGGCCTGTATCAGTTGAACCCAGACGGTACGCAGAAGCTGGATGCGTTTGCCCAGCCAATCCCGACGTACTCGAACACCGATGTACAAGGGCTGGCGAAGGTATTCACCGGCTTTGCCTGGAATGTCCCCGGCGACCAGAGCTCCAGGGCCTGGTCCAATTGCTGCATCTATGCTGGCACGGGGTACGGAGAAGATCTTCTCCCCATGCAGAGCTACCCCGAACACCACTCGACTGCGGAGAAGACCTTTCTGGGCGTGACCATCGCCGCCTCTGCAAATCCCGATCCGGTAGGTGATCTGAAGATTGCACTCGATACGCTGTTCAACCATCCAAACCTTCCGCCGTTTTTTGCAAAGCAGATGATCCAGCACCTGGTAACGAGTAATCCCAGCCCGGCGTACGTGGGCCGGGTGGCGGCCGCATTTGCAGACAATGGCAGCGGTGTGCGAGGCGACATGAAGGCAGTCATTCAGGCGATTTTGCTCGATGACGAAGCCCGCGATTCTGCCGCCGCGGCCACCAATCCACAGTACGGCAAGGAGCGCGAGGCGCTGATTCGATACACCCAATGGGCCCGCGCGTTTACGGCACAGTCACGGAATGGAAGCTTCACTATCGGCAGCACGGAAGACCCGATCTACGGGCTAGGCGAAATGCCGTTCCGCAGCCCAAGCGTCTTCAACTGGTTCGCGCCTGGATATGTTCCGCCTGGCACGAGTATTGAGCGGGCCGGTCTACTGGCTCCTGAGATGGAGATGACCGATGTTTCAACCGTGGTTGGCTACCTGAACTTCATGCAGTACTCGATTGGAGGTACGTCGCGCACCGGACCCGACGTTTATTCCGCCTATTCGACCGAGATAGGCCTTGCGACCGATCCAGACAAGCTGATGGACCGCATCAACCTGCTGCTGATGGCGGGGCGCATGGATGGTTCGCTGCGCGGGCAGATACTCGCCGCGGTCAATGCCATCACCATTCCTGCCGGAAATCGGAACGCGATCTACAACGCACTCTCCTACCGGGTTCAGACGGCCGTTTACCTCACGATGGCCTCGCCGTCCTTCAGCGCACAATTTTAGCGGGAGCCATACATGAACAAGCATGAACTATCGCGGCGGCAGTTTCTCCGTACAGCATCGATGGCGTCGATGGCGGGAATGTCGGTCACTCCTTTTCTTCTCGAGATGAACTCGGTTGCAGCGCTAGCACAGCAGAGTGCGGGCGCCTCCGACTATCGCGCGCTGGTATGCATCTTTTTGCAGGGCGGCAACGATGGCCACGGCACAGTAATCGCAACCGACCCCGAATCGTTCGGTGCGTATACGACAGCGCGATCGGGAGCGCCCGGCCTGGCTTACAGCCAGGGTGATCTATTGCCCATTACCCCGAAGACGCCGCAGAGCGGACGCACCTTTGCGCTGAATCCCTACCTGACGGGAGTTCAGAACCTGTTCAATGCAGGTCGCGCAGCGATCGTTTCGAACACAGGTACGTTGAGCGCGCCGACCACCAAGGCGCAGATCAGGGCAGGCTCGGTACCGCTGCCGGCGTCGCTGTACTCGCACTTCGACCAGACGGCGGCCTGGCAGGCCATTACGGCGAGCGGCGGCAGTGCGGTGCATGAAGGCTGGGGCGGAGCCATGGCCGACCTGATCTCGCCATTGAATTCAAATGCGGCCTTTACGTGTATCTCTACTTCAGGAATAGCCCTGTTTCTGTCCGGGCAGAGCTCCTTTCAACTGAATGTGACTGCGGCCGGCCCCATTCCGATCTACGGGTTGTCGCAGCCCTTGTTCGGGCGGCAGTCCGGTACGGACGCACTGCAATCGATCTTGAGTGCGGACGAGACGAATCTGTTCGCGAAAGAGTATGAGGTGGTGATCAAGCGCTCGATTGCAGCGCAGGCGAGTCTTGCCGGAGCGATGCTTCCCGCAGGTGTCGAGGGAATAGCAAATCCGCCACAGTATCTCGACCCAATCACGAAAAAGCTCGCGGACAATCCGCTTGCGAGTTCGCTGCAAACTGTGGCGAGGATTATGGGTGGGCGGACGAGCCTGGGCGTCACGCGGCAGATCTTCTACGTGACGCTGGGCGGCTTTGACACGCATGACAACCAGGCGCCGCAGCACGCCCGGCTGCTGACGCAGCTCGGCAGCGCGCTCGAATACTTCGACGCGGTGATGACTTCAGCAGGACTGAACGACAGTGTCACCACCTTTACCGCTTCTGACTTTGGGCGCACGCTGACAGCAAACAGCGATGGGACGGACCACGGCTGGGGAAGCCATCACATCGTTACCGGCGGGGCGGTGGCAGGAAGGGACATGTACGGCCAGTACCCAGCCATTGGCTCAAACCAGGCAAATGACATGGGCGCGGGCCGGCTGATTCCAACCACTTCGGTGGAGCAGTATGCCGGCACCCTGGCGCGCTGGTTCGGCCTCTCGGATGGGCAGGTGCGCCAGGTGTTCCCGAACTTCGGCAACTTTGGCAGCAGCCCCTACCTGAGCTTTATGGGATGACGGGATACTGATCCCGCGTTAGGCAGGATCAGCAGGGAAGACCAGGCAATCTGAAATCCAATTTTCATGATTGAATCTGGTCTTTCAATGCGATCTCGCGTCTAATGGAAACTTCAGACAAAATCTCCAGCAGTGGGTGTTCCTTGAGCCAGACGCAGCAAAGCATTGCCCAGCTAGAAACGGCTGAAATCTCGGTCGATTCCTTGCGATCGCTTTTCCTCAACCACCTGACACGCACGGTGGGTCGCTTGCTTGATGTTTCGACAGACACGGAACGCTATCACGCGGTGGCGCATGTGGTGCGCGATCTGGTGATGGATGATTGGATCACTACCATTCAGTCGTATCGGGAGCGCGACGTCCGGGTCGTATGTTATCTCTCTGCCGAGTTCCTGCTGGGACCGCACCTGATGAACGACCTTCTGAACCTGGATGTGACCGAGAAGCTGCGCGAGGCGCTTGACTCAGTCGGAGTAAGCCTGGACGCGATTGCTGAGCAGGAGCCCGAACCAGGACTCGGCAACGGTGGTCTGGGCCGGCTTGCCGCCTGCTACATGGACTCCATGTCTACACTAGGCGTTCCCGCGATCGGATACGGGCTGCGGTATGAGTTCGGCATCTTTCGTCAAGAGATACAGAATGGCTGGCAGGTGGAGCATTCGGACAAGTGGCTGCAGTTCGGCAATCCCTGGGAGATCCCCGTATCGGATGCGTCGTGCCAGGTGCCGTTCGGCGGCCGAACGGAGATGTACGAGGACGAGAACAAAGCCGTCCGGACGCGCTGGGTCCCTGACCAGAGCGTTATGGGGGTGCCCTACGACACGCCAATCCCGGGCTATCGGAACGGAACAGTCAACCGCCTGAGACTTTGGAAAGCGGAGGCAGTCGATTCCTTCGATTTCGCCACGTTCAACACGGGCGACTACATGGGCGCGGTTAGAAGCAAGATGGAGTCGGAGACCATCTCGAAGGTGCTTTATCCGAACGATGAGACGGACGCTGGCAAGCGGCTGCGCCTGATGCAGCAGTATTTCTTTACGTCCTGCTCGCTCCAGGACATGCTCCGCCTGCATCTGCTGCAGCGGCCGAGCGTGAAGGACTTCGATACCAAGTGGAGCGTTCAGTTGAATGACACGCATCCATCCGTTGGAATCGCGGAACTGATGCGTCTGCTGATCGATGTGTACCAACTGGAGTGGAACGAAGCCTGGAGCATCACTGAAAAGACCTTTGGCTATACCAACCACACCCTGCTGCCGGAGGCTTTAGAACGATGGCCGCTGCACATCTTTGGAGCACTGCTGCCGCGTCTGCTGGAGATCATCTACGAGATCAACGCGCACTTCCTAGAAGACATGAAGACGCGTTTCCCCAAAGATCGGGCAAGGCTGGCACGCATGTCGATCATTGGCGAAGGCGCTGAAAAGACCATCCGCATGGCCAACCTTGCCGTGGTGGGAAGCAAGGCCATCAACGGCGTGGCCAAGCTGCACAGCGAGCTGCTGGAAGAAGACACGCTGCACGATTTCTATGAGGCGTTTCCGGAGCGGTTCAGCAACAAGACCAATGGCGTGACCCCAAGGCGATGGTTGATGCTGAGCAATCCTCCCTTGGCGGAGTTGATCGACGAGACGCTGGGACAAGGCTGGCATACCGACTTGAACGAGCTGAAGGGCCTGGAGAAGTACGCCAACGATGCGAGCTTTCAGGAGCAGTGGCGCAAGCGTCAGGTGCAGGCCAAAGGGCGACTCTCGGACTACATCATGAAGACAATGAAGATCGCGCTCGATCCAGCCAGCATGTTCGACGCGCAGGTTAAGCGCATTCATGAGTACAAGCGGCAACACTTGAATGCCATGCATATCCTGGCACTCTACTGTCAGATCAAGAACGGGATGATAAAGGACGCCACGCCGCGGACCTTTCTGTTTGGAGGGAAGGCTGCGCCGGGATACAAGATGGCCAAGCTGATGATCAAGCTGGTCTGCACGGTGGGCGACCTGGTCAACAGCGACCCCCAGGTACGAAAGCTGCTGCACGTGGTCTTTGTGCCTGACTACAGCGTCTCCGTGGGCCAACGGATCTATCCAGCGGCTGACCTCTCCGAACAAATATCCACCGCCGGGAAAGAGGCTTCGGGGACCGGCTGCATGAAGTTCATGATGAACGGTGCGGTCGCGATCGGCACGCTGGATGGCGCGAACATCGAGATCAGGGAAGCGGTCGGAGAAGAGAACTTCTTCCTCTTCGGTCTGACCGCCCCGGAGATCACGCAGATGAAGCAGACGGGGTATCGCTCGATGGACTACTACGATCGCGACCCGCTGCTGCGCGAGGTCATCGATGGACTGAGCAACGGGAGCTTCAGCAGGGGCGACAGAGAGTTGTTTCAGCCTCTCTTGAATGAGCTGAGGAGTCAGGACCAGTACCTGGTGCTGGCAGACTTTCAGCCGTACATCAAGGCGCAGTCGGATGCCGGAGCCGCTTTTCAGGACGTAAAGCGATGGAGCAGGATGTCCATCCTGAATACGGCGCGATCAGGAACGTTCTCCTCCGATCGCGCCATCCGGCAATATTGCGAGGAGATCTGGAAGATTCCGCTGCAGCCGTAATCGCTGCGGGCAGTTCTTATACACAAAGAAGCTACATTGCGGGTGGATGATGCGGGTCGACCTCGCCGGGCGCCACCGACCTGGCATTCACCGAGTCGCGCAGCTCCTTCGATGGCTTGAAAAAGGGAACTCGTTTGGCCGGAACATCGACTTTGTCGCCGGTCTTCGGGTTCCGCCCCACCCGCGCCTTACGCTGCCGCGTACGAAAGCTCCCAAAGCCGCGAATCTCGATCTTGTCTCCAGATTTCAGGGCCCCAATCACTGATTCAAAGAGTGTCTCGACGATGATCTCTCCATCGCGGCGGGTGAGATCCCCCAATGCGGTCACTTTGTCGACAAGGTCGGCTTTGGTCATCGAATGTACTCCCTGCGGTTTGGCCGGATGCCCGAATCTGTCGTACACGCTGATTGTAGACGGGATACATGATTTCGTCAGTGGCCCGCCGCCTTAGGAACACCCTACTTCCACATAAAGTAAAAGCCGGGTGAGTGGTTCAGGAGCTGGCCAGGATTCGGGAACAGATCCTCGCCGTCCGAGGTAAGCAGGGCGATGAGGCCCTTCTTCTGTCCGGCTGGGCGAACGATGGTTGGTTCGCCTGAGATACCGACACTTTTCGCCGTGTCCATGAGCGCCAGGCGGAAGCCCCCAACCTTGTCGATCAGCCCCAGCGGAAGCGACTGCTGACCGGTCCAGACCTGACCCGTGGCAAGCGGCTTGATCCGGTCGTCGGTCGTATGACGGCCGGCTGCTACATCGTGGATGAACTGGGCATACATGTTGTCGACCAGTGATTGAAAGTAGGCCTGCTCCTGCGGCGTAACCTCGTGGGTGGGGTCGCCGGCGTCCTTCAACTCGCCCGCATGGATCACGACGCTCTTGAGCTTTGCCCAGCGATACAGTTCGCCGTAGTTGGTCCATTCCATGATGACGCCGATGGACCCCACTACCGATGCATCGTTGGCGTAGATTTTGTCGCAGGCGCTCGCGATATAGTACGCCCCTGAGGCCCCAACGCTCTCGACGGAGGCGATGATCTTCTTGTGTTTTTCTTCGCGGACTTTCAGGACTTCGTGGTAAATCTCCTGGGAAGCGGCAGCGCCCCCGCCGGGCGAGTTGATGTGGAGGATGATGGCTTTCACCGAGTCGTCATTGCCAAAGTTTCGCAGTTGCGTGTCCAGCTTGTCAGCATCCATGATCACGCCGGATACGTCAATCACGCCGATCTCGTCCGCGCCCAGCCCGGTCACGGTCGTCTCGCCGCCAAGACTGCGTCTGATGCTCCAACCCACCCCCCAAAGGACAAGCCCCAGCACGACGGCACATGCGGCGACGATACCGATATAGAACCATGCTGAGCGGCGGGGGCGGGGCGGAAGTCCGTAGGGCATGGCGTACTGTCCCGGAAGAGGTGCGTAGGCAGATCCGTACGGCGGCGCATAGGGCTGCGGCGGGCGCGGGGGAAGGGGAGGAGGCGCCTGATTGCTGGAATCTTCGGTCATGACCGAAGTTTAGCAGGCAGATGCAAGCCTAACGTGCCGGACAGCGGGAGGCGACCACGGATGTTATCGACTATGATCTAGGTCAGTGGACCCTGATGCAGCTCTTCGCTCCGGCATGTTCCCTGTTCTATCGAGAAATCTTCGCAAGATGTCGAAACGAGGTCTCCCGTAGTGCTGCGCTCCTTTTTTATTGCCTTGTCCCAGAACAAGGGGCTGCGTTCTTTCTCAGAGAAGTCCACCCTCGGTCGCAAACTGTCCAGCCGCTTCGTTGCCGGCATGAGCGTAGAGGAGGCACTGGCTGCCGCCGCCGCGCTCAACCAGGAAGGCATTGCCGTATCGCTTGATTCTCTCGGGGAGAGCGTCAACAAAGAGGCCGAGGCGAGAAGATCAGCGGAGATATACCATCAGCTTCTCGATGCCATCCAGAAGCGTCGGCTTAATGCCAACGTGAGCGTGAAGCTGACCCAGATGGGGATGGACTTTGATCCTTCTCTTGCCGAGGCGATCGTTGCCGAGTTAGTCGATCACGCGGTGCGCGCCGACTCCTTCGTCCGTGTTGACATGGAAGGCACGCCGCTGACCGAGGCGACGCTGCAACTTGTAGAACGGCTTCATGCGAAGCCGGATTACTTTGGACGGGTAGGGGCCGTATTGCAGGCGTACCTGTACCGAAGCGAGGCCGACACCGAACGCCTGTTGAGCCAGGGTATCCGCATCCGGCTCTGCAAGGGCGCCTACAAGGAGGGGCCGGAGCACGCGTTTCCCTCGAAGGCGGAGGTTGACGCCAATTACGTCAAGCTGATGACGCGCATGGTTACGTTCCTGCATCCACAACTGGGCCGACCCGTCTTCTGCGGGATTGCAACGCACGACGAACGGATCGTCGACAAGATGGTCCGGCTGGTGCAGCAGCAGGGAATCCTGAAGAGTTCCTTCGAGTTCCAGATGCTATATGGCATCCGCCGCGATCTTCAACGGCAACTGGTGAAACAAGGCTTTGGCGTGAGGGTCTACATCCCGTTTGGGACGGAGTGGTACCCGTACTTCATGCGGAGGCTGGCAGAGCGGCCTGCGAACGTGCTGTTCCTGGCAAAAAACTTCTTCAAGAGCTGACGCGAGAACAGAAGACGGTGCGTCGCGTTGGTGAGCCAAGTACAACTCTCACCTGCCGAGAAGGCCTTGTACCGCCAGCGCCTTCACGCTCCCCGATTCCAGCCACTGTTCGAACTCTGGCGCCGGCCTCAATCCGAGTACCCTCCGGATGTACAACGCATCGTGGAAGCTGGTCGACTGGTAGTTCAGCATGATGTCGTCAGCTCCTGGAACACCCATAATGAAGTTCACGCCAGCAGCGCCGAGCAGGGTCAGCAGCGTGTCCATGTCGTCCTGATCGGCTTCGGCGTGGTTGGTGTAGCAGATGTCGCAGCCCATGGGAAGTCCGAGAAGCTTGCCGCAGAGATGGTCTTCGAGCCCGGCCCGTTGGATCTGCTTGCCGTCATAGAGGTACTCCGGCCCGATAAAGCCCACGACAGTGTTGACCAGCATGGGATTGAAGTGGCGAGCGACTGCGTAGGCGCGCGTTTCAAGGGTCTGCTGATCGATGCCCAGGCCATCTGCGCCGATATGCGCGTCTGCAGACAGGGCGGAGCCTTGACCGGTCTCGAAGTAGAAGATGTTCTCGCCGCCGGTCTCCGAACCGATTCCTCCTCGCTTCAACGAGCGGGCTTGTTGGTGCGCCTCTTCAAGCAGCGCCAGCGACACGCCGAAGCTCTTGTTCGTCGCTTCAGTACCGCCGACGGACTGGAAGAGGAGGTCCAATGGTGCGCCCCGGTCCATCGCTGCCATCTGCGTCGTTACATGGGCCAGAACGCAGGACTGCATGGGGATGGCGTAGCGCTGCCGGGCGCGGTCCAGCAGTTCGAGCAGGGAACGGACGGTGTGGACGTTGTCCGAGGCGGGGTTGATCCCGACGACGGCATCGCCCGAGCCAAGCCTCAGGCCGTCGATCATGGAGGCGGCGATTCCGTGCGCATCGTCGGTGGGGTGATTCGGCTGCAACCGTGTAGAAAGCCTGCCGGGAAGGCCCAGAGTGGTCCGGAACCGTGTCGTCACGTGAATCTTGCGTGCAACCAGGACGAGGTCCTGGACGCGCATGATCTTCGAGACCGCGGCAGCCATCTCGGGCGTGAGACCCATCTTCAGCGAAGCGAGGACGTCGGAAGTCGCCTGGTCGGACAGCAGGAAATCGCGGAACTCGCCAACGGAGAGATGCGCGATCGGTGCGAAGGCGAGCAGATCATGGCTGTCGAAGATCAGTCGGGTGATTTCGTCGGATGCATACGCGACAATCGGCTCAACAAGGAACTGTTTCAACGGAAGATCGGACAAGGCCAACTGCGCTGCGATGCGCTCTTTCGCGCTTTCTGCTGCGATGCCTGCGAGTTCATCGCCTGAGCGCGCCGGACTTGCTTTAGCGAGGAGCCGACCGAGCGTGGGAAAGGTGTAGCGAACGTCCCCGATCGTGTGCGAGTAAGCCATTCGGGTCTAACGCTATCATCTTTGCGCTAAGGGTTCGCGCGGTGGCACTTGGAAGGATAAAGCAGATTCCCTGCGGGAATGACAAGACATCAATGGGAAGGACGAAGAAGGTGGGGAACAAACACGCACTAACGATAGCGGTGATGATGCCAGCCGCCGGGATTGAAGACTTTGTAACTTACACCGGCACTGAACCCATAGGGCGAGATGGCGCCCAGCGTGAACTGGGGCCAGTACTGGTACTCGAAGTCGATCAGGCGCAGTTTGATGTTGCGGCTTAGGTTTACGTCCAGGCCGCCTCCCGGGGCCACCACCAGATAGTCGCCATATCCAAAGCCATAAGGAAAGACGAGACGCCCGTCTCCAACCAGACCCTTGATATAGGGTGACAATGGGCCACGGCGAAGCTCGATGCGTGGACCGGCGAGGTAGGTGTTCTGGTGCGATCCTGCGACTTGGCCCTCCCTGAGCCAGCGCCCTTCCGCCTCGATGCCGAGCCAGCGCCGGGCCTGTATGTCGACGTAAACACCTGCACCGCCGAGCGACGCTTGTGGATACTGCGGCTTGAAATACGCGTAGCTTCCCCCAACGGCGATGTACGAACCGGGAGCGGTCGCCGTCGGGAGTGCCTGGGCGTGAGCGCCATGAACGTCTAACCCGCCAACGAGGCAAAGCAGCAGGCCGAAACACATCCTTACGATGAAAGCAGTTCTGAAGCGCTCGGCCATGGCAGACTTCCTCATCTGGTTATCTTCTCTCATCTGTTCTGGCGTCTCATCTGTCGGGCGTGGAAGGCTACTGAGTTACGACCATCGTGATGGGGATGCTCTCGCTTACGCCGGTCGCGCCGACCACGCTTACGTTGAAGTTGTAGGTGCCCGCCGGAGTTCCAACCATGTTCACTGTTCCGCACCCGATCAGGGTAGCTGAGAGGGCGGCCAGGCAGAGGAGCATCAGAAAGCCGCGGGTGTTAGGCAGGCGTTTGAAGCGGAAGCCGATCAGAGCCAGCAGAACGCCACCCGGCAGCAGGGAGCCGAGTGCCAGCTTCATGCCGTTCGCGCCGGGCGCGATTGGAGCGTAGCTGCGGGCCTGCGCGCCTGCAAGGAGGGGATTGCCCGTGTCGACGGTGAGAAGAACGGACTGGGTGGCACCTGCCGGGAGGAGCATCTGGTCTTTCGAAAAGCTGCAGGTTGCGGCGTGCGGCAGTCCGAGGCAGCCGAAGGACAAGGTGTCTGTAAAGTTTCTCACCGAAGCCACTGTGATGGTCAGGCTCTTGTGCTCCTTGCTCGCAAGCGTAAAGCTGAGCGGGGTGGCAGCCAGGGTAAAGTCCGGCGCGGGACCGATCGTGACCAGATCGCTCGCAGAAACGGATGGCGCGTAGTTTGCGTCCCCGCTGTACATCGACGAGACGTTTGCTGAAGTCCCTGAGAGCAGGACCGTGACGGTGGCGACGCCGCTCGCATCAACCGGCACGGTGGCCAGGGTCAGTGCGCCGGAGAGGAAGGTGACGGTGCCAGTTGGCGTAGTGGGACCGTCCCAACGCAGCACTGAGATGAGCGTGATCTGCTGACCACCGGTGAGCGATGTCGCTGAAGTGGTCAACGTGTCCGATGTCGGACGAAGCTGAATCACCTGGTTGAGTGAGGCCGAACTGCTCGGCAGGTCGACTGCATCGCCGGAGTAGCTGGCAGTGAAGGCGTGAGTACCGACGAGCAGAGACGAGGCCGTATAGCTAGCAGTGCCAGTCTTGTCCAAGGTGACTGTAGCGACAGCGGTGGCGTCCTGCGAGAAGATGATCGTGCCGGTAGCGGGTACGGTTCCGCCATTCTTCACGGCGGCCGTGATGGTGACGGGAGCGAGCGTGAGTTGGGGGTTCTGGCTGGAGGTAAGAGCAACGGTGGTGGCCCGCTCCACTAACTGCTGCAGCACGGAAGAGCTTGCAGGCTGGTCGTTCGCGTCGCCCTGGTAGGCGGCGACGATACTGTGGACGCCCGGCGTAAGGGACGAGGTGGCGAAGGTCGCCACGCCGGTGGAGCTAAGCGTCCCCGAACCGATGGTGACGCTGCCATCCTGGAACTTCACCGTCCCGGTAAGCGGGCCGGCGGTGCTGCTGGCGACCGCCGTGAAGGTGAGCAGAGCACCGAAGGTGGCAGGGTTGGCGTTCGAGGTCAGGGTAACGGCAGCGCCGGCGGCATTCACGGTCTGCGAGTAGGCAGCGGAGCTGAGCGGCTCAGTGGTGCTGTCGCCGGCGTAGGCAGCGACGATGGCGTGGGTCCCCACAGACAATGCCGCAGTGTCGAAGGTCGCAGTGGTCCCGGTGATTACGCCTGAGCCCAGGACGGTGGCGCCTTCCTTGAAGGTGATGTTGCCAGTCGGCTGGATGCCCTGAAGCGGGGTGATGGTTGCGACGAAGTGTACGTTCGAGCGGGCGATGGATGGATTGGGACTGGTGCTGCTCAGGGTAAGGCTGATTGTCTGGAGCACCGTGATCGTCAATGGCGAGGACTGACTGGCGAGATCGTTGGCGTCGCCGCCATAGCTGGCGGTAAAGGTATGCGCTCCATCGGTAAGTGTCGAAGTGGAGTAGGTCGCGACGCCGTTTGCATTGACTGGGCCGCTCTGCAATACGTTGGAACCTTCGCTGAAGGTGATGGTGCCGGTCGGCACACCGCCATTGCCCGAGACCTTTGCGGCAAGAACCAGGTTCTGTCCGAAGTTCGTTGGATTCTGCGACGGCGTAAGTGCTACGGTGGTGGTCGCGGAAGAGATGACGATCGTGACAGTGTTCGATGTGCTTCCGCTGTCCTTCGGATCACCCAGATAGAGTGCTGTAAGGACGTGGGTACCGACAGCAAGTGTAGAGGTAGTGAAGCTGCCGACACCATTTACGAGGGTGGAGGCACCAAGGACCGCTCCGTTCTCGGTGAAGTTGACCGTGCCCGTAGGCGTTCCGCCCGTTCCAGAGACGGTTGCCGTGAGAACTACAGGCCGGTTGGCGATGGCGGCGGCGGTGCTCGCCTTGAGCACAGTTGTCGTCGAAGCGAGAACGATGTTCTCCAGCATCGCGCTGGATGTACTGCCAACGTAGTTGGTGTCGCCTGCATACACAGCGCTGATGGCGTGGGAACCTGTCGCCAGGCTGGAGATCGAAATGGTCGCACTCGCCGTCGCCGGTCCACTGCCAGAGGCGGTGAGGACGCCGGTGCCAAGAACCGCGGCACCTTCCATCAGCGTCACGCTGCCTGTAATCGGAACGTTCGGCGAGGTGTTGTTTGCGGCGGTGACAAAGACGGTGAACTGTACAGCAGCACCGGCGTTGGCCGGATTGGCGCTTGCTGAGACGGAAGCCGTCGTGGCGATCTTCTGGATCGTCTCAGTAAGTGCGGCAGAGACGCTGGCGGCGAAGTTGGAATCCGACTGGTATGCGGCGGTGATGGAGTGACTTCCAGTCGCGAGCGTCGAGGTCGTAAAGCTGGCTGCGCCCGCAGTATTCAACGCCGCCGTGGCGAGCATAGTGGTGCCGTCCTTGAAGACGACGTTTCCGGAGGGAACGGCAGTGGTGGAGACGCTGCCTGCCACCGTGGCGGTAAAGGTCACCGGCGTGGTGAGAGGAACGGAGCTGTTCGAGGTACTCAGGGTTGTCGTTGTACTGGCAAGATTGACAACCTGAGAGAGCGCGGTCGAATTCGCCGGAAGGTTGTTGTCGTCGCCGGAGTAGCTTGCCGTGATGGTGTGGGTTCCCGCGGCTAGAAGAGCCGCGTTGTAGCTGGCGCTCCCGTTGGAGAGAGCGATGGTGCCGTTGGGCAAGAGGGAGCCGTCGGCCGAAAAGACGACGGAGCCTGTGGGTGTTACTCCTCCTGCGGGCGTCTCACTGGCTGTGACGGTGAAGGTAATGGTCTGGTAGACCTCTGCGGGGTTCAGATTGGAGACGAGCTGCAAGGCGCTCGTCTGCTTGACGACCTGAAGCAGCGCGGCGGACGTGCTGGTCTGGTTGGCGTTATCGCCGGAGTAGACGGCGGTAATCGAATGGGTCCCGAGCGTTAGCGCGGTCGTCGTCAGCGTCGCCTTTCTGGTTGTTGAATTGAGCAGTTGTGCCGCACCTCCCAGAAGGGTTGTGCCGTCGAAGAACTGAACGCTGCCGGTAAGCGTGGTGCTGTTACTGGCTACGGTGGCAGTGAAGGTGACGGGGCTGCCAACCGCTGAGGGGTTCACGCTCGACACCAAGGTCGTGGTTGTCGGTTCGATGCTCAGCGAGTTGCCGAAGAGCAGAAGCTGCCCGGGAGTGACAGCCGAGTCTGAAGAAACGTCGATAAGTCCGTTTACGGGCGAACCGACCGTAGCCGGCTTGAACTGCACACCGATCACACAGACGGCACCGGGGTTCATTGCGGTGGTAGTGCTACAGGTAGTGGTACCGGTGTTGACCACAGCGTTCGAGACCGGGTTGATCGCGGAGATGTGTAAAGGCGCGTTGCCATCGTTGGCGACGCGTTGCACCGTGGTGGCCGAAAGGTTCGTGACTTTCTGATCGCGGAACATGATCCGGGCGACCGTGCCGTAGATCTCGCGGATAGCGAGGCCGAGCCGGTCCGCGATGAAGATGTTGCCGCCTCCGTCCACGGTCAACCCATACGGCTTGTTCAACCCCGCGATGGCCGCATCGGCGTTGGTACCATCGCCAGCAGAGGCGGCTGCGCTGTTCCCTGCCAGTGTGGTGATGATCTGCGTTGCGCCGTTGATCTTTCGGATGACGTTGTTTTCGGAGTCGGAGATAAAGACGTCGGAGGCTGCATCGAGGACTACGCCAACAGGGTGATTCAGCCCGGCAGCAGATGCGGGCATGTTGTCCCCCGTGTATTCCGGCGTTCCGTTGCCGGCTACAGTCGAGAGCCTCCCCGCGGGGTCGATGCGCCGGACGCGATTGTTCATGTAATCCGCGATGTAGAGGCTGCCGTCGGCTGCTGCGAAGAGCCCCCAGGGTTCGTTGAATTGTCCGGCGGTCGCGAGTTGGCCGTCTCCTGCGAACCCGGCGTTCAGGTTTCCAGCAATGGTGTTGATGATGCCCGTAGTTGCATCGATTTTACGGATGACGTTGTTCTGGGTGTCGGCGACGTAGAGATTGCCGCTCGCGTCGATGGCCAGGCCCTCGGGCTGATTAAGTACGGCGGAGCTGGCTGCGGCGCCATCGCCAGCGTATCCTTGTGCGCCGGTTCCTGCCACAGTCTGGATCAAGCCGGTGGATTGCACGACCTCGCGCACGGTGCTGTTGCCGATCTCAGTGAAAAAGATGTTGCCTGCGCCATCCACCAGGATGGCCGAAGGTTCACTGATCAAGGCGCTGGTGGCAGGGGTGCCGTTGGGGCTGAACCCGGGCGAACCGGTTCCCGCAACAATGGTCAGATTCCCATTGCCATCGACTTTATCGATAAGGTCATTGCCGCTGTCGGTGTAGTAGAAGTTGCCCGCGCCGTCCACGGCCACGCCGAGCGGTTCATGGATCGAAGCGTCGGTTGCGCTGGTGCCGGTGGCCGCGCCTGATGAGAGATGTCCGTTCCCTGCCACGGTGTTTATTTCGCCAGCGGTCATGACACTGAGCGGCCCGGCCCCCATGCCGTAGAGCAAACTGTTTCCTAGGGGATTGCCGCCGCTATCAGCCAGCGTCACGGCACCAGACCGAACGCCGGGAACTCTGGGAGACAAAACAACGGATACGGTGCAGGTCTGCCCCGGAGAGTAGCTGGTTCCGGTCGCGCAGGTGCCGCCCGATAGGGCGAAGTCGAGGTTCGGCGAGCCCTGAGTCAGCACCCGGACAGTGCCTAGAACTCCCGCGGTCTTGATTGTGATCGACACCGTCTGCGCCGTGGAGGACGAACCTACGTTGATTACCGAAGGAAAGACGTAGGTGCCCTGTGCATGCGCCGGCTGCCCGAGCCCCAAAGCGAGCGAGATCAAGGACAGAACCCACCATCCGGCCTGCCTGGCCTCTCTCCGAACATGCTGCAGGATGCTGCTGAAGGGACGCTGAAAAGAGGGAACGTGGTGCGGGGTTCCAAGGTGCATTGCGGTAAGTCTCCTTCAGGCCTGCTGCGACAGCATCAAGACGAACGTCAGTTGAAGGGCAAAAGAAGCCCTGTGGTTCAACACGATGGCGATAGGCTAAGGTGGAGGCTACAAACCAAAGTAACGATTTAGAACCCCACAAAAGTCGGGCTGACTGGCTCGAAAGTGTCACCAGGGAGCGGAGACGCTTTGTAACAGGGTAGAGAGTTAAAACGGACGGGCCGTGTCCATGGGAAGAACAACCTCATTGGAGTTCCCATTTCGAAACTGGCATGTGCGCGATGGGTCCCGATGTTGGCCCTTCAGGCGGTGTGGACTTCGATCCATTGCGGTTGAGACGTGGAAGCCACAACCGGCGATACTGGTTGAAACATGTTTCTTCCAGGCCACTTTCTATTTGCATCGACACAGCGGATTCACTTCATAGGGGTGGGCGGGATCGGTATGAGCGGGATCGCCGAGATCCTGCTCACGATGGGGTACGCTGTATCCGGTTCGGATCTGCGCCGCTCGCCCATTACCGATCGGCTAAGCGGAATGGGTGCTCGTATCTTTGAGGGCCATGCGGCCTCCAACGTTCTGGCCTGCGATGTCGTGGTCGTAAGCAGCGCGGTGTCGCCGGCCAATCCAGAGGTGCTGGAAGCGCGGTCGCGCAAGGTGCCGGTAATACCGCGGGCGGAGATGCTGGCGGAGCTGATGCGGCTGAAGTACGGCATCGCCGTCGCAGGCATGCACGGCAAGACGACCACGACCTCCATGATCGCCGCGGTGCTTGGGGGAGGCGGACTGGATCCGACGATTGTGGTTGGGGGCAGAGTCGACGCGCTCGGTTCAAATGCGCGGCTCGGTAACTCGCAGTATCTGGTCGCCGAGGCGGATGAGAGCGACCGGTCTTTTCTGAAGCTGTCGCCCATTCTCGCCGTCGTCACCAACCTCGACCGGGAACATATGGACTGTTACCGCGACATGGCCGACGTCGAAGCCGCGTTCTTGCAGTTCATGGATGGCGTTCCCTTCTACGGCGCGACCACCGCGTGCATGGACGACCCGCTCCTCGCGCCTCTGCTCTCCCGCGTCCGGCGCAAGGTCTATACCTATGGGGAGCATGAGGCCGCAGATTTTCAGCTGCGACTGCTTCCCAAGGTGGCGCACTGCCACTCGGCGTTTGAAGTCAACTTCCGCGGACTTCTCATGGGACCCTTCAGCCTGCACGTTCCCGGACGCCATAATGTCTTGAATGCGACGGCAGCCGTGGCCATCGGAGTCCAGCTCGGCGTCGCCTGGGAACAGATCGCTGCGGGACTGGAGACGTTTCGTGGGGTTGACCGGCGTTTCCAAATCAAGGGCGTCGCCTCCGGGGTGACGGTCGTGGACGACTATGGCCATCACCCTACCGAGATCGCAGCAACGCTGCGGGCGGCGCGCGACTGTGGCTACGATCGTGTCCATGTTCTCTTTCAACCGCATCGCTATACGCGCACTCGCGATCTCCTGGCCGAGTTTTCCACCGCCTTCGGCGATGCCGATACTGTGCAGGTCCTGGACATCTATGCGGCCAGTGAGGAGCCGCTTGCAGGCATCACGGGAAGTACTCTGGCCGGCACGATACAAGGTGCGCACGCGGGGCGGGTGGCTTACGCGCCGCAAATGTCTGCCGCTGTCGACTTGCTCGCTGCCGAGGCCAAGCCCGGTGAGGCGATCGTGACCCTTGGAGCTGGAAACGTCTCGAAGGCCGCCCCGCTGCTGCTGGAGGCGCTGGCCCGCCGGGCCGGCTGAAGCCGGTTGCGGGAGCAAGTACCACCGATAGAGCAGCGCGGGCAGCGTTCAGTAAAAGCGCACCGCAGGCAAATTCAGCAAAGGATAGAGTTCAAGGCCCCTTGCGGTCGCAGGCCGTCCTTCGCTTCAAAACTTTGTACTGTTCCACGCATCTGATCGGAGATGGCAAACAATACCTCTTTGAAGAAGGATGGTCGAACCGCTCTTATCGCCGGCGCTACCGGAATCACAGGCTACAGTCTGGCGACGCATCTCGCCGCCCGGGGCTGGCAGGTTTATGGTCTGGCCAGAAAGCCTGCGGCCGGGGTAGCGGGCGTTACCCCTGTTGCCGCTGATCTGTCTAATCCTGGCAGTCTTGCAGGGGCTCTCGAGGGTATCGCACCGAGCCATGTCTTCCTCAATACGTGGATGCGACAGTCCACGGAGGCCGAGAACATCCGGGTCAACGGTGCCATGGTGCGCAACCTTCTGGAGGCGGTGTCACGCTCGAAGAGCGTAGAGCATGTCAGCCTCGTCACTGGTCTAAAGCATTATCTCGGTCCGTTCGACAGCTATGGCAAGGGCGTCCTTCCGCCCACGCCCTTCAGGGAAGAGCAGGGTCGTCTCAACGTCCAAAACTTCTACTATGCTCAGGAAGACGAGCTCTTTGCCGCAGCGAACCGCTATGGCTTCACCTGGAGTGTGCAGCGGCCGCACACCATTATTGGATACGCAGTGGGAAACGCCATGAATATGGGGGTGACACTTGCTGTGTATGCGAGCATCTGCCGGGAGACGGGCCGTCCCTTCGTATTTCCGGGATCTTTGGTTCAGTGGAACGGCTTGACGGACATGACAGACGCACGCCTTCTCGCCCGCCACCAGGAGTGGGCCGCGACCACGCCTTGCGCCGCGAACCAGGCGTTCAACGTGGTGAATGGCGACGTCTTCCGGTGGAGCTGGATGTGGCCACGGCTGGCGAGCTGGTTCGGCATCGAAGCAGCACCGTATCCTAAGCAGCCTGCACCGCTCGAGCAGCAACTTGCCGGGTTAGAACCGCTGTGGGCGGAGATTGCTGCCCGACACGACCTGAAGGTTCGAGAGCTGCCGAACCTGGTCTCTGCCTGGCACACCGATGCCGATCTTGGACGGCCCATTGAAGTGCTTACCGACATGACGAAGAGCCGAAAGCTTGGCTTTCTTGAGTACCGGTCGACGGAAGACAGCTTCATTGATCTGTTCAACAGACTGCGTCAGTCTCGCCTTATTCCTTGATCCGGCGTGCAAGTTCCTCGCGAGATACCCCTTGACGATCCTGTCGTACAAACCGCAGGCTGCGGGGTATTCTGACGGCAGCGATTCTCCGCAGCCCTGCTCGGGTTGTGCGATCAGCCGTTTCAACAATGAATGGAGGCAGCGAGGTGCTGGAAGCGCCGGAGGAAGAGTATGCCCCAGCGGCCCGCCGTTCGCGCGTGGCGCCGCCTGGTTCGCGCCGTGACTTCGGTGAAGACTTCGCCGGGAGCCTGCCGGATGCAGAGGAGCACAGCGACTTCGACTATCGCCGGAGGCGGAACGGTTATCACCTTCGCTTCGGCGGCCGGGATCTCGAGCTTCCCTCGACGCTCTGGGGCCGGGTCTTCGGTGCTGCCGGACTGCTGGTCCTAGCTGGGGTCCTCGTAGCCGCCCTACTTGCGCTGCGTAGTTTCTTTCTGCGCGACGGCCGCTTTACGGTTGCGTCGTCGTCGTTCATCCAAAGTACCGGCAACGCCCACGTCAGCCGTGCACAGCTGCTGAGCATCTTCGGCGAAGATGTAGACCGCAACATCTTTATGGTCCCGCTTGCCGCCCGGCGTAAAGAGCTTGAGAGTCTGCCTTGGGTGCAGCACGCGACGGTGATGCGTCTGCTGCCGAACCACCTTCGCGTGTCGATCACGGAGCGGACGCCTGTAGCTTTTGTGCGGCAGGGAAGCCAGATTGGAATGGTGGATGCGTCGGGCGTTTTGCTCGACATGCCAAGCGATGCTCCCGGCGACCCCCACTACTCCTTTCCTGTTGTCACTGGAATCTCAGCCAATGACCCAGCCTCAACGCGAGCCGCACGGATGAAGATCTACGGCGAGTTCACTGGCGATCTCGACAGCACTTCTGCCCGCATATCAGAAAAGCTGAGTGAAGTAGATCTGTCGAATCCAGAGGACGTGAAGGCCCTGATTCCTGATGGGGCCAACGATGTTCTGGTCCACTTCGGCGACACTGACTTTCTCGCCCGCTACCAGAAGTTTCAGCAGCATCTGGCGGAGTGGCGCACGCAATATCCAAAGCTCGCATCTGTGGACCTGCGCTACGAGCGGCAGGTAGTGCTGGAGATGCAGCCGGGGACGACCGTCTCTGCCGTTGGCCCGCCGCCGACACTTACGAACCCGGGCGGCGCAGGGACTGCGGCCGCGCCTGCAAAGGCCATCACCAAGGCTGCCCCCAAGCCAGCTTTGCTGGCGAGGAGCGTCGGCAAGCCTCCGCCACCTTCGTCTGCGAAGGTGAAGCCACCCGCCATTGCAGCGACCCGCACGGCCGCCCCCTCCGCTGACGCATCGGAGGAGTGGCACATGGTCGTGGTGAAACCGCATACTAAGGCTGCGGCTGCGCTGTCTGCGAAATCACTCAAGCCGCAACATTCTTCCCAGGCGGCGCCGCAGTGAACCAGAGCCATGACAACCTGATCACTGTTCTGGACGCAGGAAGCGCGAAGAGCATCGTCCTTGTGGCCGAGATCCGCGATGGTGTTCTGCGCTACCGTGGCCACGGCATTGAGGCTTCGCGCGGGATGAGGAAAGGTCTCATCTCCGAACTGGGCCCCGCTGCCGAAGCCATCAACAAAGCTGCATTGACGGCTGAGCGGGTCACCAAGGCGGGCATCGAGACGTGTGTGGTCGGAATCGGCGGTACCCACGTTCGCGGCATCAACAGCCGGGGCGGGATCAGCATGGGCAGCCGCATGCGGGAGATTACACGCGAAGAGGTCCGCGCCGCAGTGGACCGCGCCCGCCAGATTGCCTTGCCGCCCGACCGCGAAGTGCTTCATCTGCTGCCCCAGGAGTTCATCCTGGACGACCAGGCGGGCATCCACGATCCGATCGGGATGGTCGGCAACAAGCTTGAAGTGAACCTTCACCTTTCTACCTGCTCCGGCGGAGTCGCGCAGTCGGTCGTTACCTGTGCCAACCGGGCAGGGCTGGAGGTCGAGGACACGGTCTTTGAAGGGATCGCCTCAGCAGAGGCAGTCCTTTCTGCTGATGAGCGCGAACTCGGTGTCTGTATTGCCGATCTTGGCGCGAGCACGACCGAGGTGGTGGTGTTCTTTGAAGGGTCAATCGCCCACACTGCGGTGCTCCCGATCGGCGGGGATCATTTCACCAATGACCTTGCGGTCGGGCTGCATATATCGGTTGAAGAAGCCGAGCAGCTCAAGAAGACCTATGGCAACTGCGTGGTCACATCGGTTCCGCAGTTGAACGAGATCGAGGTGGGCGGTAATTTGGCCTACTCCGGCGGCCACCCCGCGCGGATGGTGCGGCAGCGCTTTCTGGCCGAAATCCTCGAGCCTCGCGCGCGCGAATTGTTTACCATGCTGCGCGATAACCTGAGAGACGGCGGCGTTCTGGAGGCTCTTGGTGCGGGCTGTGTTCTCACCGGCGGCGGTGCAAACCTGCTGGGCCTGCTGGACAACGCCGAAAGCCTACTGCGCGTCTCCGCTCGCATCGGAAGCCCGGTTCCGCTTTCGAAGATGCCGGGCGAGCTTGTCCGGCCAGAGTTTTCTGCTGCCGTCGGCATGCTGCTTTACACCCATCGCACTCAGGTGCGAAGAGCAAGCGAGGAGCATGGACTTCGCTCCAAGCTGAAAGCAATCTTCGCGGGTAGCTTCTAAACGCCTTTAGACGGCAGCTTCCAGGCGCAGCGGCAGAGACTCTGAACAGCCCGTCGTAGGGGTATGTCGATATAATCGGGTAGTGGGTGCCGGAGTCTCGCTCCGAGCCACTGACTACCTGCTGAATCTAAGCGAAGAGCCTGTACGTCTAAGAATTGATTATGGCTCCGGCATGCAGTTCGCCAGGCTTGGGGATGACGCTCTCAGGAATGAACTCGATGATCTTGTTTCGCCGCAACGTAGTACGCCGGTCCTGCTTCACCCTTCTTCCTGCGCTGATGTTCGCCGGCTTCAGCCGGGCCGTTACTGCGCAGGGTTTGAAGCACCACCCTGCGGAGCCCTCGCCTGCGGCTTCCTCGTCGGCGGTACCCGACCATAGTCTTTCGTACTACCACTATGGGCTGGCTCATCTCTACGAGGACCTGGCGGTGAACGCTGGTCGCCCCGACTATGCGACCCAGGCAGTCGAGGAGTACAAGCTGGCGCTGAATGCCGATCCAGACTCCGCGCTGCTACAAAACGGACTGGCTGACCTTTACTTCAAGATCGGCCGTGTTCGTGAGGCGATTACGGCGGCGAAGGACCAGGTGGCCCGGAATCCGGATGACCTTGAGGCGCACAAGCTGCTGGGTAAGGTATACCTGCGATCGCTTGGGGACATGCAGGGCACCCAGTCCGGAGAGATGCTCCAACTGGCTCTCAGCGAATACGAGACGCTGGTAAAGCTGCAGCCGAAAGAGATCGAGAACCACCTGGTGCTGGGGCAGCTCTACGGGCTGAACCATGATTCTGCCAAGGCCGAGGCGCAGTTCAAGCAGGCGAAAGACCTCGACCCGAACTCAGAGGAGAGCGTGCTGAACCTGGCCCGACTCTACAGCGTGCAGGGTGAGTACCAGAGAACGGTCGACACGCTCTTGGCAGTTCCGGAAGACGATCGCACCGCACGGATCGAGTTAGCTTTGGGTGGAAGCTATGACCAGATCAAGAAGCCGAAGGAGGCTGCGGAGGCTTACCAGCGAGCACTCGATCTGGAGCCGGGAAATCTCGACAGCGAGCGCGGGCTGGCCAACGCACTGCTTGTGCAGGGCAAACTCGACGAGGCCATGAAGCAGTTTTCTGCGATCCTTGCGACCGAACCGAACGATGTGCAGTCGCAGATCCGAATTGCTGACATACTTCGCCGCCAAGGGCACTATGAGGAGGCGCTGGCTTCTCTGAAGAAGGCAAAGGCCCAGACCAAGGACAACGACGAACTGAGCTATAACGAGGCGCTGATCGACGACTCGCTCGGCCGGTACGACGACGCCGTGGCCGTGTTGAAGTCGTTGATTGCGTCTTCAGAACACGCTGATGGCAAGTATGCGGAAGGCGAGAAGTCCAACCGCGCGATCTTTCTGGACCGTCTCGGCATCATCTACCGCGAGCAGAATAAGACACTTGAAGCGGTGGCAGCGTACAAGCAGTTGGCACAGCTTGGCGGAGACTATGTATCGCGCGGCTATCAAGGGCAGGTTGACGCGTACCGCGACGAACACCAGTGGCAGCAGGCGACGGCGGTTGCCGCGGAAGCGGCGAAGGCACTTCCGGCAGACAAGCAGGTGCAGTTGATGTATGCCGGCCAACTCGTGGACACGGGCAAGGTCGACGAGGGCCTTGCGCTGGCAAACGCGCAGTTGAAAGGTAACGCTGGCGATCGTGATGTCCGGCTTGCACTGGCACAAATCTTTATCCGCTTGAAGCGCTGGAGCGACGCCTCCGCGCAGATTGACAAGGCAGAAGAAAGTGCGACGCGGCCCGAGGAGCGGCTGTATGTCTACTTCCTGCGCGGCACCCTGGCGGACCGCGAGAAGAAGTATGACCTTGCTGAGGAGCAGTTTGAAAAAGCTTTAGCCATTGACGGCCAAAATGCGACCGTTCTGAACTACCTCGGCTACATGAACACAGACCGCGGCGTGAAGCTTTCCGAGTCACTCGCGCAGATTCGCAAAGCGGTCGACCTCGATCCGCAGAACTACGCATTTCTCGATTCGCTAGGTTGGGTTTACTTCAAACTGGGCCGCTACTCCGAGGCGCTTGAGAACCTGCTGAAGGCAGTGGAGCGCAGCAGCAGCGATCCCACCGTGCACGACCATCTCGGGCAGGCGTATGAGAAGACTGGCAAGCTGAAGTTGGCAGTCGTTCAGTGGGAGCGCTCCATGACGGAGTATGCGCACTCCTTGCCCGCCGACGCTGATCCGGATGACGTGGCCAAGGTGGAGCGTAAGTTGGAGGCGGCTCGGGTGAAGCTGGCAAAGGTGAGTACGACCGCGGCGAAGTAGGCGGCGCACCAGCAACAGCAGATTCCCATCGGGAGAACGAACAACCGCGACAGTTACGTCAAGTCGTCAGGGTTGAAGCCGGGGACTTTGCGGCCCAGTGCGGAGACATCCCGACGCCCGCCTACGATGCTCTCTACGACGCCGTCGATCTCCGTCGGGTCCACGTCGGTGTCGGCGACCGCGGCCAGGTGATCCGGTCCGATAGACACGTCAATGCTCTCGAGCAACACAGTGGCGTGGGCCACCGCGACGTGGTCCTGGTTCAGGCCCTCCGGTGTCTTGGCCTTGATGCCAACGTCGCGTGGACTGAGGTGTAGCAGGTCTGCAACACGCTCGCGAAGTTCGGCCGCGATGGGTCCGATCTTTGGTGCGGCAAGAACCAGCACGGTGTCGACGTTTACGATCCGGTAGCCCGCGAGGGCGATCTCTTCCAGCGCGGTCTCGAGAAAGATCGACGAATCGGCGTCCTTCCACTGCGGGTCGCTGGGCGGAAAGAAGCTGCCGATGTCGCCGGCTGCGACAGCCCCGAGCAGCGCGTCGGTGATGGCGTGCAGCAGCACGTCGCCGTCAGAGTGGCCTGCCAGGCCTTGCGGGTGGTCGATTTTGAGGCCGCCGATAACGAGCGGAACCCCGGGTTTGAAGGCATGCGAATCGAAGCCGCAGCCGATCCTGAGGCTCATGCAGACCTCTTCAGGTAAAACTCCGCCAGTTCGAGGTCGCCTGGGCTGGTTATCTTGAAGTTACGAGCCGATCCAGCGACGACGACCACCGGCACGCCCGCCCGTTCCAGCAGGCCGGCCTCGTCGGTACCCAGAAACTCGTCGGCCGCAGCGTCGTCGAAGGCCCGCTTCAGGGTTCCGTAGCGGGCGCCCTGCGGAGTTTGAGCGTACACGACTCTTTCTCGAGGGATGGTGGAGGTTATGAGCGCTCCTTCTGCCGTCCGCTCGACCTGCTTGATGGTGTCGATGGCGGGCAGCCCGACGATGGCGGCACCGTGTTTGACGACGGCGTCGATTGTGCGCTCTATGGTGGCTGGTTCGATCAATGGCCTCACCGCATCGTGAACCAACACGACATCGTCGGCGTCGCCGTCGAGCGCGGAGAGTGCTTTGGCCACCGATTGCTGCCGGTTATCGCCACCTTCGACCACATGAACTTTTTCGCCAAGAGCGAACTCCGCGATCTGCGTCTTCATGCGCTCCATCTCGCTCGCCCGGACTGCAACATATACGGCGTTCACGCGGCCGACAGCCAAGAAGGCCCGAAGCGAATGGATCAAGACCGGAACGCCGGCGATTGCAAGAAACTGTTTCGGAGCGAGCGCACCGGTACTACTGCCTGTGGGAGGCAGGGAATCCCTGGTTGGATGGCTGGTAGCCATCCTCGTACCTAGACCTGCTGCGGGAACAATCACATACACATGCATCGCTGTAACTATACCAATCCGCCGGATCGGCGCGTCCAAGGGGGCGTCTGTGTCTCGTGCTTTCCGTCCGCAACATGAGAGAGGAGCATCGCGTTTGGGGGTCTTGAGGGTGTACCTTCTCGTTCTCGAGCGGGCTAGCAACTTGAAGGCAAGCCAGCGTAGGCGCAACTGTGGCAAAGCGAGGCCAGCCCGGAAGATCAATGCAGTACACTCGCGGTTTCCCGCAGGTACGATGATTCTGTGGAGGCTTCCATTCCATTGCGGCTGAATCTTTCCCGCGAGCACATTCGCCCCGGTGACCGCGTCTGCGCGGCAGTGTCGGGTGGAGCGGACTCGGTCGCGCTGCTGCTGACGCTTGTCGCGGCCAACCGGCAGCCTCGCGAAGCTTTGGGTGTCGTCCTCTCCGCAGTTCACGTCCACCACAACCTGCGCGGAGATGAGGCGGACGCGGACGAAGCGTTCGTAACGGAGCTTTGTGCGCGGTTGGCTGTTCCGCTCAGTCAACGGCGTGTGGATGTTCGAGCGCATGTTGCTGAGACCGGTCAGACGGTGGAAGAGGCTGCCAGGAACCTTCGCTCGCAGTGTTACCAGGAACTGATTGCGGCCCAGGAGACAGATTCGGTGCTGACCGGGCATACGCTCGACGACCAGGCGGAGACAGTCATGATGAAGCTGTTGCGCGGGGCGTGGACCGATGGCCTGGGCGCGATCTCTCCAAGCGTGCCGATGGGCCGGGGCAGCGTTGTTCGACCCTTTCTGCGGAATCGGAGACGGGAGATCGAAGAGTATCTGCGCGAGGCAGGGCAGCCGTGGAGGGAGGACTCGTCGAACAGGGATGCAGCTTTCACGCGCAACCGGGTGCGGCACGAGCTGATGCCGACGCTTCGAAGCTACAACCCGAAGATCGACCAGGCATTGGCCAACATGGCCGAACTCGCGCGCGAGGAAGAGGCACGGTGGCAGGCCGAGGTTGAACGAATACTGCCGCAGCTGCTGCTGCCGGGAAAGCCGGTACGCGGCGGCGGCCGGGCGGTCGGGACTGCGCCGGGGCACAGCGGCGCGGCGATCGAACTCGACCGGCTGCGCGAACTGCATCCGGCACTACGCAGGCGAGTGCTCCGGGCGGCGGCCCGGCAGCTCGGAGCTCGCCTTGATTTTGAAGAGACCGCCCGCCTTCTTGCGCTTTGCGGCTTCGAGACGCACTCCTCCCAAAGCGCGTCGACCGGCAAAACGCTGCAACTTTCGAGCCAGCTGCGTGCGGAACGGTCCATGCGCGAAGTGCGGCTCTTCCTAGCCGAACCGGCTGTGCGGAAGGGGCATTAGCGGGAGAATTATCGTCCCTTTCTGGATTTAGGCGAGATCTGCCGAGTGTTCGCGGTACCGCAGCGGGCTCACGATGTTACGAAGGGGGCAGACACGGCACCTGACGGTTCGAGCGATACAAAACTGGGCGCTCCGGCCGAGCGTTCCGAAGAGTAGAATTACCAATAATTGTGGTGCGCTTGTAACGGGTTGGAAGCAGGGTGTCCTCAGCCGGAATCGAAGTGCCGGGAACATCGTCTAATCGTTTAGATCAACGGATAGTTCTCGCGCGAGCAGATTTGTGGCGCTGACGCCGCAGGATTGAAGATGAACGTGGAAACGAGGAAATGCAATTGAACTCGACAGTCAAACAAATACTGATCTGGGTCTTTATGATCACGTGCCTGATTTGCCTCTGGCAGTTCGTCGTCAAGGGCACGGGCATCGGGCAGGACCATCCTGTAAGCTTGTCGCAGTTTCTGAACGACGCGGACCAAGGCAAAGTCAGTGACATCGCCGTAAATGGCGCAGAGGTCACGGGTCACTATCGCGACGACAAGAACCAGTTCCGCACCACCATCCCGGCCAACTACCCGGACATGTACAAGACGCTGCGCGAGCACGGCGTCTCGGTCACGATCAAGGACCAGAACTCGAATCAGTGGGTCAGCCTGCTGATCTCAATCGCGCCGTTCGCGCTGTTGCTGGGTCTCTGGTTCTTCCTCCTGCGCCAGATGCAGTCGGGCGGCAATAAGGCGATGAGCTTCGGCAAGAGCCGCGCCCGCCTGCTCTCCATGCAGCAGAAGAAGATCACCTTCAAGGACGTGGCGGGTGTTGACGAGGCCAAGGAAGAGCTGAAGGAGATCATCGAGTTCCTTCGCGAGGCGCAGAAGTTCCAGCGTCTCGGCGGCCGCATCCCAAAGGGTGTGCTGCTCGTTGGCCCCCCCGGAACCGGCAAGACCTTGCTGGCCCGCGCGGTTGCCGGTGAGGCGAACGTCCCGTTCTTCTCGATCTCGGGGTCGGACTTCGTCGAGATGTTTGTCGGAGTGGGCGCGAGCCGGGTTCGCGACCTCTTTGAGCAGGGTAAGAAGAACGCCCCGTGCATTATCTTCATCGACGAGATCGACGCGGTCGGTCGCCATCGCGGCGCCGGTCTCGGCGGCGGACACGACGAGCGCGAGCAAACCCTGAATCAGTTGCTGGTGGAGATGGACGGCTTTGAGTCGAACGATGGCGTGATCCTGATCGCCGCGACCAATCGGCCCGACGTGCTCGATCCAGCACTGCTTCGTCCAGGCCGTTTCGACCGTCGCGTTATCGTCGACCGCCCGGACATCAAGGGCCGTGAAGAAGTGCTTCGCGTGCACTCGAAGAAAGTGCCGATGGCGGAAGACGTGAACCTGAACGTCCTCGCTCGCGGGACACCGGGCTTCTCCGGTGCGGACCTCGCGAACATGGTGAATGAGGCTGCTCTTACGGCAGCGCGTTTCAACCGCAAGGCTGTCCACATGTTTGACTTCGAGACCGCAAAGGACAAGGTCCTGATGGGCGCAGAGCGGAAGTCGATGCTGCTGACCGATGAGGAGAAGAAGGTGACGGCGTACCACGAAGCTGGGCACGTTCTGGTTGCCGCAATGCGCGACCACTCCGATCCGCTGCATAAGGTCACGATCATCCCGCGCGGAATGGCGCTGGGCGTGACCATGCATCTACCAACCGAGGACAAGCACACCGTGACGAAGGACTATCTCGAAACGCAGCTTGCCGTTTTTATGGGCGGACGTTGCGCGGAAGAGATCTTTCTGAAGCAGATGACGACGGGTGCCGGCAATGACATTCAGCGTTCCACTGCCATGGCCCGAGCGATGGTGTGCGAGTACGGCATGTCGCGGCTTGGTCCGCTGACCTTTGGCAAGAAGGAGCAGGAGGTCTTTCTTGGTCGCGATATCGGACAGGCCCGCGACTTCTCCGACGACACAGCCAAGCAGATTGACGAAGAAGTAAAGCTGCTCGTCGACGCGGGCTATCAATCGGCCTATTCGATCCTCGACAGCAACCACGACATCATGCACCGCATGTCGGCGGCTTTGCTGGAAAGAGAGACGCTCGATGCTGCCGAGATCAAGCTGATCATCGAAGGTAAGGCGCTTCCCGAGGTGCGGTCGCCGCTTTCCGCGGTCGATCCAGGACCGGGCGGCGACGTACAGAAGGTGCTGAAGCCGGAAGGCGGCCGCAAGCCGGGGTTCGGTGACAGCCAGCCATCACCGGCGTAATACAGGAAGGCGAAGATCAAGAAATGCAGATTCCCTTCGGGAATGACAACGAGAATGGACTTCACGCTCAGTGCTAGTCCACCTTTGTCATTCCCGAGGGGAATCTGCTTTGAAGTTCGCTTTCGGTGAATGCGCAACGCCAACAACGACTGCTTGCCTGCAAAGTGTCTGCGCCTCCGTCTAAGATAGGAAGGCATTGGTGTCGGGTGCTTAGGCGGGAACGTTGACTGAGTTTGTTATCAAATTGGCGGACGAGCGCGGGCGAGTCCAGGAGCAGACGCACACTGCCGCGACGGCGGAAGAGCTGCAGACGCGGTTTACCCAGGCCGGCTACTTCGTCTACTCGGTAAAGTCGAAAAACGCGCTTGGCGGCAGCTCGAAGAAAAAGGTAAAGCTTGACACCTTTCTTATCTTCAATCAACAGTTCCTCACACTGATCAAGGCCGGTCTTCCAATTCTGGGGTCGCTTGAACTGTTGGCGCGGCGGCAGAAGCTCGCGCACTTTCGTCAGCAGCTCGAGGATGTCGGTGCCCGCGTGAAGACGGGTCAGTCGATCTCTGAGTCGTTCGAGGCGCAAGGCGGGTTTTCGCTGGTTTATACGACGACACTGCTCGCTGGCGAGCGCTCGGGCAACCTTGAAGAAGTCCTGCAGCGCTTTCTCGATTTCCAGCGCGTCTCCCTGACATTTCGCAAGAAGCTGAAAGCCAGCCTGATCTATCCTGCGCTGCTGATCCTGATGGTGCTTGGGCTTTTCATCTTCCTGATAACCTTCGTGGTGCCGCGTTTCGCACAGCTGTATGACCAGCTGGGGACCAAGCTGCCCGCGCTGACGGTCTTCCTCCTCGACATGGGAAAGGGAGCGCAGAGCTATGGCATCTATATTGCTCTCGTCGTAGCCATCGTGGGTTTCCTGCTCTACCGCTGGATACAGACGGACGCGGGCGCGACCATGGTGGACAAAATCCGCATCCGGCTGCCTCTGTTCGGCGGCGTTTGGCTGAAGTACCAGGTGGGATTATTTTCGCGGACGCTTTCCACGCTGCTTACCGGAGGCCTGCCGCTGGTGCCATCGCTTGAAACGGCGGCCAAGTCCATCGATTCAAGGCAGATCGCGATTGCGGTGATGCGCTCGGTTGAGACAGTCCGTGAGGGCAAGGGACTCTCAGTCAGCCTGCAGGCTACGAAGGTGTTTCCGGAACTGGCCATCGAGATGATCGAAGTGGGTGAGTCTACCGGCGCGTTGCCGCAGATGCTCAACTCTGTGGCAGAGTTCTTTGAAGAGGATGTTCAGACAAATCTTACGGCAGCCATGAGCCTGATTGAACCGATGATCCTGATTGTGATGGGGCTTGTGGTGGTGACGATCCTGATTGCGCTTTATCTGCCTATCTTCAGCTTGAGCGCGGGCGGGGTGAGTCAATAAGCGTTCGCGTCCCACCAAGGTAACCGGCAGTTTTAACAACGCGTTCACTAACAGTTGGCGTGTGAGGCAGTCTCAGTGTCAGGAGTTCTCTAAGTATGGGAAATGTTCCAGTTGCTATGCCGCTCGCGGAGATGGGTGTGGACGAAACGGCACGCGCGCAGATGATGGCGCGGCGCTACCACGCTGAGTTTGTCGACCTGAAGAACTTCAAGATTCAACATGAGCTCTTCAAGAGCGTACCGGTCGACATGATGTTCCGGTACAACTTCGTGCCGCTCGAACAGCATAACGGGCGGCTGGCAATTGCTGTCTCCGACCCGTCGAAGCTGATGGTGCTCGATGAGATCTCCGGTCTGCTCGGTCAGCGGCTGGTAACGCGCGTTGCAACTCTGTCGCAGATCACGGATTTGCTCAAGAAGTCGGAGCAGTCGCAGCGTGTTCTCGATGAGGCAAGCGAGGGGCTAGCGTTCGATGTGCTTTCGAACGAAGAGAATGCCGACTCTGACATCTCAATCAACCGGCTGACCAGCGAAGACGACATCTCGCCGATCATCCGCCTGGTGGACACGACAATCTTTACCGCACTCGAACGGCGTGCGTCCGATATTCACCTGGAGACGTTTGATGATTCGCTCCTGGTGAAGTACCGCATCGATGGCGTGTTGCAGCAGGCCATGGCTCCGATCGCGCGGGAACACCATCAGACTATTCTTTCCCGCATCAAGGTCATGAGCGAATTGGACATTGCCGAGCGACGGGTGCCGCAGGACGGCCGCTTCCGGGTGCGCTACAAGGGCCGGCTGATTGACTTCCGCGTCTCGATCATGCCGACGGTGCATGGCGAAAATGCCGTGCTTCGCGTGCTCGACAAAGAATCCATGAGCGAGAAGTTCAAGAAGCTGTCGCTCGATGTCGTCGGCTTTGCCGAGAAAGACCTGACGCGGTTCCGGCGCTACATCAAGGAGCCATATGGCATGGTGCTCGTGACCGGCCCAACGGGATCAGGCAAAACCACCACCCTTTACGCGGCGCTGAACGAGATCAAGAGCGAAGAAGACAAGATCATCACCATCGAAGACCCGGTCGAGTACCAGATTCGGGGCATCACGCAGATTCCGGTGAATGAGAAGAAAGGCCTGACCTTTGCGCGGGGCCTGCGCTCAATTCTTCGTCACGACCCGGACAAAATACTTGTGGGAGAGATTCGCGACGCGGAGACGGCGCAGATTGCCATCAACTCCGCCCTGACGGGGCACCTGGTATTTACGACGGTCCACGCGAACAACGTGGTCGATGTGCTCGGCCGCTTTCTGAATATGGGTGTCGAACCCTACAACTTTGTCTCCGCTTTGAACTGCATTCTGGCGCAGCGGCTCGTCCGTACGGTCTGTGACTTCTGCGCCCGTGAGGTGCGCTATACGGATGCTGAACTCGACCTGAACGGGCTCGATCCGGCGGAGTGGCAGAACTTCGCCTTCCGCGAAGGACCGGGATGTATCGAGTGCGGTGGAACCGGATTCCGCGGCCGTTCAGCGATCCACGAACTGCTCGAACTCGACGATGAAATTCGCGAGATGCTGCTGGCGAAGAAGCCGGGAAGCGAGATCCGCAAGAAGGCGAAGGACAAAGGCATGGCGTTCCTCCGCGACTCGGCGATCGACCGGGTGCGCGAAGGGGTGACAACGCTGAAGGAGATCAACAAGGTGACGTTCATCGAGGCGGGCCGATAAGACGCATCAGGTCAACGTCTGCGGAAGATCACGCATCGCCGTCGCTTACTGCAAGCGGGTAGAAAAGGGAATACCACCGATGTTCCCTTCACTCCCTTGACACTCCACCGTACCCCTCTGTCGCCAAGAAGGTAAGCTAGGACGTAATGGAGATTTTGCCTAAGACAATGGGAGCGCGGCCCCGGCTTGCGGTGGAGATTCGCTGGGGCGGAGTGATTGCTGCGCGGGCCGAAGACGCGTCCATTGGAACTCTCTCGCAGGTCTCACGGATCGACGTGGACGAGAACGCGCTGGAGCCGGGACTGAAAGCGGGAAACTTCAGGGACCGCAGCGCGGTAGTCTCCGCCGTACGAAAGACGCTTGAGGCTGTGACCGAAAAGGGCCTGGGCAGAGAGGTCACGCTCGTAGTTCCGGACTCCACCGTTCGGGTCCTGTTTCTTGACTTCGATGCAATCCCCACGAAGGCGGCGGAGGCGCTGCCGCTGATACGCTTCCGGCTGAAGAAGCTGCTTCCGTTCGACGCCGACGGCGCTGTGATCAGCTACCAGGTTATGTCCGGTACGGGCACACGCAGCGCGGCAAGGGAAGCTGTTCGCGTGCTGGCGGTCGCGATCCCGCAAGAGGTTCTGGCCGAGTATGAAGGTGTGGTGCGCGAGGCTGGCTTCGAACCGGGAGCTGTGCTGCCAAGCACCCTTGCAGCCCTGGCTGGGCTTGAAGAGAACACGGCAGCGGCTTTGGTCGTCAATGCGGGACCGCAGTCAGTGACCACCGCGATCGTTGGCGATGGAGTGTTGATGCTGCATCGGTCCGTGGACATGTCCGGCAATGTTCAGGTCGGGATCCTGGCGGAGGCAAATTCTTCAGGGACGCTGCCCTTATCGACGATGGCTTCCATCTTGCCGCTGGTGAGCGCCGACGAAACACGACAGGAGTGGGCGATGCAGGAGCCGGTTGACCCGTATGCCCGCGAGGAGTTGGATTACGATCCGATGGCTGCGGCACTGGTTGCCGCGATCGAGGCCGAGGTCGCGGCCGAAGCCCTGCGGGCGGCGGAGATAGCGGCCGAAGCAAGCATTCCGACCTCAGCCCAGGGTGCCATGAACGCCTATGTCCGCGAAGTTACGCAGGCAGTCAGCGTGGCGGCGGCTTACTTTGAAGACACGATGGCGACACCTCCGGAAAGCGTGCTGTCGGCCGGAAGCACGAGCGCAGAGGCCCTACAGGCTATGCTGACAGAGGCCAGCTTTGCCGAGATCGCAGACGGCTTTGGCCGTACGCGGGTCAGAGAGATGGTGGATACGGACATGCTCGTAGCGCAGGCGGTTTCGTCGCCGATACCGAGAGGATGGATGGCCGGAGTGCGGGGGGCACTTAGAAGCTGATGCGCATCTCTGTCAACCTCGCCACCCGCCCCTTTGTTGAGATCCGGCCGCTTTTAGCGCGGCTGCGGCTGGCCATGATCGGCCTGGCAGTTCTTGGAATCGTGCTGGTCGTCTCCCTGAACACGCTGAAAGAGAAAGCGAGCGCGGCGACGGCGCAGATGGACGCGCTCAAAGCGGAGACGGCGGGATATCAGAACCGGATGATTGCCAATGAGAATCGGATGAAGCTGCCACAGAACCGCGCGGTCCTGGAGCGGGCGCAGTTTCTGAACGAACTCTTTGCCAAGAAGAGCTTCAGTTGGACGGCGGTAATGATGGACCTGGAGACCGTGCTTCCCGCTGGCGTACAAGTAACCAGCATCGATCCCGCGATCACCAAGGAAGGCGACGTTAACATCCGGTTGCGCGTCAGCGGCGACCGGGAGCGGGCTGTATTGCTGGTAAAGAACCTCGAAAAGTCGAAGCGGTTCCTGGCGCCGCGGTTGTCGAACGAATCGCTGCAAACCAACCAGCAGAGCGGGACCTCTGCGCCGGAACAAGGTGGCGCCCCTGGGGGCGTGCAGTTCGACATTCTCAGCGGGTACAACCCGCTGCTCGCCGCGGAGACGGCCAGAGCCGGGGCACCTGACCTCCGCGGAACGAACCCGGCGGTCGGAGCGCATGTTCCGAAACCCGCACGGACCCCGACGGGAGGTGCTCGATGAGCGCGCGTGCGGACGCAGTGCAGGTGAAGCGGGCTGGCTTCAGCGGAAGTGCGGCGAACCGCGCTGGCGTGGCGATTGCTGCGCAGAGAGCGCGGCGGGCTTTGACCACGCTTAATCTGCACTTCGCAGGCGTCGCGTTCCTGGTGCTGATGAACATCTACCTTTTGATCCACATGGGCTACCTTTGGCAGACGGCGCACAGCCAGAACGCAGACGCGCTGGCACAGGAGCGGGTGCAACTGAAGACAGCGCAGATAGCGGCCGCACCGCTCGAAGGACTTGACAGCAAACTAACGCGATCTACGGAAGATGCCGACCGCTTCTACTCCAGCCGGCTGCCGTATGCGTACTCCCAGGTGCTCAGCGAATTGGGCAGCCAAGCCAAGAAACAAAACGCTAAGCTCACCCGTGTGCAATACGGTTACACGCCGCTCTATCTGGACGCCTCGCCGGAGCCCTCGCTGACAGAGGTGCGGATGGATGCAAGTCTTACCGGAGACTATCGGCCGCTGGTGCAGTTCATCAACAATCTGGAGCGGGACAAGACGTTTTTCCTGATCACTGGCGTTACGCTTACTGGACAGCAAAGCGGGACAGTAAGCTTGCGCATGAAGCTTACGACCTACCTGCGGCCCGCGCGGGGCGACGAGAAGGCTGAACCACTGCCATCGGCAGAGAAGAGCGACGCCGGCGATGCCGGAGGACCGGAACAATGAGCATTAGTCTCGGGCCGAAGGACAAAGACCAGATTCTGCGCGTTGGCGTGATCTCTGCGGCTGTTCTTGCAGTCGTAGGCTATGGCTACTACGAACTCCGCACCCCTGACGTACCGCCCGCGACGGCACCGCCCGTGATTATCAATGCGCCGTCGAGGACTTCGGCAGGCACCGGGCCCACGACGGGGCCAGTCAGCAGGGCCGTACGTGCTGGCGCTGACGCAAACACTACGGGTGCGGCAAACAAGGTTGGCACCACGGCTTCGCAGTATGATCCAACGTTGAAGATGGAGTCGATGTTGGTAACGGAGTCACTGGTTTATTCGGGTTCTGGAAGGAACATCTTTTCCACCAGTTCCGCGCCGATCAACGTACCTATTCCCGTGCCGAAGGCTTCAGTTCGTACGGGCGTGGTGCTGCCCGTCTATCAACCACCACCCGGCCCTGCTCCACCTCCGCCGATCGACTTGAAGTTCTTCGGGACAGCCACGCGCGCGGACGGGACGCGTCAGGCCTTCCTTCTGCACGGCGAGGACGTCTTCCTGGCGTCTCCGGGAAGCATCGTGCAGCGGCGATATAAGGTCGGCGCAGTCCAGGCCAACTCGGTTGAAATAGAAGACCTGACGAACAACAATAAGCAGACGCTACAACTGCAAAGGAACTGACCGTGCGACCTTTCGATCAGTCTAAGAACCGCGGAGATTTGCATGGAAGCGGCGTTTGTGGTGCCTAGTTCGGGCAGGCATGTTTTCGTGCAGAGATGTTTGCCAATGACTCATCATCACGTTGATCGGGAAACTGTCTCCGGCCCGGCTTCTATGGGGCGCGCAGGGGAGGAGGGCTTCCTGCTGGTGGGCGTGATCCTGATGGTTGCGCTGGTCCTGCTGGTGCTGAGTGTCGCAGCGCCGATCGTGGCCAAGGACCTGCGACGCGAGCGCGAGCTTGAAGCAGTGCATCGCGCCCAGCAGTACACTCGGGCGATCCGGCTCTATTATCAAAAGTTCAACTCCTACCCAGCTTCGGTGAAGCAGCTTGAGAAGACGAACAATGTTCGCTATCTGCGCCAGCATTACCTTGACCCGATGACCGGCAAAGATGACTGGCGGCTGATTGGATTTGGTCAGGCGAAGACCACGGTAAAGGGATTCTTCGGGCAGCCGCTTGCGGGGCTTGGTGGTGGCGGCGGTCTGGGCAGCGCATCCGGCTTGCAGTCTCCGGGCCAGAGCGGGACGACCGGTCAGCCGGGCGGATCGGCCTTCGGATCCCCAGGCAGCGCATCGTCTGGCTCATTCGGAAGCGCGTCCGGAGGCCAAGCTGGCAGCACCTTCGGTGGCCAATCGGGTGGCCAGTCGGGCGCATTACCGGTCACAGGCGGGGGCGCAACAGCGGGATCGACAACCGGTGGCACCTCCGATCCAGGTTCGAGCGACGCTGGTCCGGGCGGCTCCGGAGGATCCGCGTTCGGTTCCAGCAGTTTCGGTTCGGGTAGCGGTAGCTCTTCGTCTCCAAGTGGATTCTCGGGAAGCTCCGGGCCGTTCGTTGGAATCGGATTGCCCAAAGAGGGCCCTTCCATCATTGAATTGAACGAGCAGACGGACTACTCCAAGTGGGAGTTTCTGTACGATCCGCGCATCGAGCAGCTCTACTCCAAGGTCAGTCTGTTCGGAGGCGGTCCAGCTTCAACCAGTTCGGGCAGCCTAGGTTCGGCCAGTGGACTAGCGAGCCCGAACGGCGGCAACGGTGCGGGCACAACGGGCACAGGAACGGAGACGCCGGGCTCCAGCAACGACGCTGGGAGCAGTGGTGCAACGGGCGCGACCGGCACTACTGGCAGCACGGGAACGAGCGGCCAGCCGCCTTCTCCACAGCCGCAATAAAAATTGTGTCGTGGCCCCACGGGTGGGTGCCGAAATGGGAAAGTCGTTTTCGAGTGACGAAGACGCTTGCCGCGCAGGACATGGTGTTCTGGCAGAATGGTTCATCGTGAGCGTGCCCTGCGATGAGAAAAGAAGGAGTTCAAGATTGCGCCAGCAGTGAGGTAGTTCGTTTTTGGCTCGGGGCCGGGACACTCTTCGCTGCGCTGGTGATCGTTTACTCTAACTCGTTCCACAACGAGTTCCATTTTGACGACTTTCACACCATCACCGACAATCCAGCAGTGCGCAGTCTCCAGAATGTGCCGCGGTTCTTTGTGGATGCGAACACGTTCAGCGTTCTTCCGGCAAACCGTACATACCGGCCCCTGGTCTCCACCTCGCTGGCGCTGGACTACGCCATCGGGCACGGCTATGTCCCTTTCTGGTTTCACGTAAGCACGTTTGCCTGGTTCGTCGTCTTGCTGGGATGCCTGTACCTGTTCTACGAAGCCATGTTGCGACGGGCAGGAGCAGGGTCGGCAAGCAGATATCTGGCGCTCGTTTCTGCCGCATGGTTTGGCCTCCATCCCGCTACAGCGGAGACGGTGAACTACATCATCCAGCGCGGCGATCTGTATTGCACGCTTGGTTGTGTGGCGGCGCTGGTCTGGTATGAGCGCTTTCCGGCGCAGCGGCGATACGGTTGCTACCTATTGCCTCTTGCAGGGGCGCTTCTTTCCAAGCCGCCGGGTGCGGTGTTCCCTTTGCTGCTCATGTTTTACGTCCTGTTTTTCCACGTGGCAGGCAGCGACCAAAGGTGGAGGGCTGCCGTGAGCGCGGCAGCTCCATCCCTTGCAATGACTGGCGGTTTAATGTGGCTGCAGGCATCGATGACGCCGAAGAGCTTTACGCCGACCGCTATTCCGGCATGGAGCTATCGCCTCACCCAGCCCTATGTCTGGCTGCGCTACTTCGCGGAACTCTTTGCGCCCCTGCACCTCAATGTAGATTCCGACCTGCAGCCACTTACCACTGTCGACTGGCGGGCACTTGCCGGCATCGCTTTTGCGCTGGCGATTGCAGCCGCAATCTGGTTCGCTTCGCGGCAGCGCCGGTTCTTCCTTCTGGCTTATGGATTGATCTGGTTCCTCCTGACCCAGTTGCCGACCTCTGTTTACCCGCTTGCCGAAGTTGAGAACGACCACCGGATGTTTTTTTCGTTCGCCGGCCTGGCGCCAGCAGTGGTCTGGACCGTCTGGCGGCTTCTCCACAGCAGTCTCTCCGAGTATCGGCTGCGGCGGCTGCAGCCGGCTTTGGTGGGGTGCATGGTAGTGCTGCTGAGCGGCTACGCCTGGGGAACTCATGTCCGCAACCGCGTCTGGCGCACGGAAGAGTCGCTCTGGCTCGACGACGTCCACAAGTCGCCGCGCAATGGCCGTGGGCTTATGATCTACGGTCTCACGCAGATGAGCAAAGGCCTGTATCCGGAGGCGCTCGCCTATTTCATGCGGGCGCTCGAGTTTACCCCGGACTACCCCACCCTGGAGATCAATCTTGGGGTAGTAAACGGAGCGATGGCACGCAACGCGGAAGCAGAGGCGCACTTCAGGCGCGCGGTCGCACTGGCATCGGCGGACGATCTGGGCCACGCCTTTTATGGGCGATGGCTGCTGGAGCAGAACCGCATTGGCGAGGCCGTTTCGGAAGAACGGGCTGCCGTGTCGCTGAACCCGCTGCGCCCGATGCAGAGAGACCTGTTGTTGTTGGCGTTGCAGCGGACGGGCGATGGGGAAGCGTTGCGCGAAGCTGCCGCGCAGACAGCCGCTGTGATGCCCGGAGATGCCGTTGCGCAGGGCATTCTGGCCGGCGATAAGTCGTCGGATCTGACCGCGATGATCAATCTCTCGTTTGAGCAGTACCGTCGCGGCGAATATGCCGCGTCCCTTGCTTCTGCGCGACGTGCGCTTGTGATCGATCCGCATTCGGCACTGGCGTACAACAATGCGGGAGCGGCATATGGAGCGCTCAACGAGTTGGATAAAGCCATTGAAAGTGCAAAACAGGCGCTGCAACTTGATCCTTCGCTTGAGCTTGCCAAGAACAATCTTGCCCTCTTTACGGCAGACCGGCTTAGGCGGCAATCGGTGAGGCGACCAAGTGCAGCCGACCTAGTAAATCGCTCGATGTCACTCCATCAGTCTGGTAAGTTCGCGGAGAGCATTGTGGCTGCGCGGGCCGCTTTAAGGCTCGATGCCCGGTCGGCGGAATCGTGGAACAACATCGCCGCCGACTATGCCGCGATGAAGCGGTGGGACCGTGCGATCGAAGCCGCCCATCGTGCGATCGAGCTGAAGCGTGACTTCCCGCTGGCGCAGAACAACCTGGCATGGGCAGAGTCGCAGAAGGCAGCAGGGAAGTGATGGCCGAAGCATCAAAGCTGGGAAGTTTACCATCGTGCAACACCGGATTGCATCTTCACGCGCTATACTTTCGCAGGACAGACGCAATGCAGACAAGCAAGGTATTTGCAAAGATGAGCCCTCCACGGTTGAGCAGCCTGCTCCCGCTCATCACGCTTGTCCCGAGCATCTCCCGTCCGAACCTGTTCTCCGGCGACTAGCTCCTCCTCCACTCCAGCGCCCGCCCTTCTCGCGCCGAGCGGGAAGCAACGGAAGCGATCGACCCGCCAACTGGACAGGAGACCACATGAACACCCTATTGCAGGAGCACGAAGAACAGCAGACTGATGCCTACGCCGTCTTTGGCCCTAAGCTGCATACCAGGCTGCCGGGCCCGAATGCCGCCGCTGTTATCGCACGCGATGAGAAGCTGATGTCTCCCAGTTACACGCGAGACTATCCTCTCGTGGTAAAGAGCGGGCGCGGATGTCGTATTACGGACGTCGACGGGAATGAGTTCCTCGATTTCACGGCCGGCATAGCAGTCACCTCTACGGGCCACTCGCATCCTGAGGTTGTGGCCGCGGTCCAGGCGCAGGCTGCCCGGTTCCTTCACATGTCCGGGACGGACTTTTACTACGACCTGATGCCACAGGTGGCGGAGCGGCTCTCCGCGCTCGCGCCAATGGCGGGACCGCACAGGTTTTATTTCGGTAATTCTGGCGCGGAAGCGGTCGAATGCGCGTTGAAGCTTGCGCGCTACCATACCGGCCGCCAGCACATCATCAGCTTTCTGGGCAGCTTTCACGGACGCACCATGGGTGCGCTGTCGCTTACGGCGTCGAAGCCTCAGCAGAAGCGCAGGTTCGGGCCTTTTATGCCGGGAGTGACGCATGTCCGCTACCCATATGCCTACCGCGGCTGTAGCGGCGGTCCGCAGGCGGAAGAAGCGTTTGGTCTGGGCTGTGCCCGCTACATTGAGGACAAGCTGTTCAAGACCGTTCTTCCTGCCGAAGAGGTTGCGGCAATCATCGTAGAGCCGGTCCAGGGCGAAGGCGGTTACATCGTTCCGCCGAACATCTTCCTCGAAGAGATTCGGCGGATCTGCGACCGCCACGGGATCCTGATGATCGCCGACGAGGTGCAATCTGGTGCGGGCCGCACCGGCAAGTGGACGGCGATTGAACATACCGGTGTGCAGCCCGACATCGTCACCATGGCCAAGGGGATCGCCTCGGGCATGCCGCTCAGCGTCTGCATGGCAAAGGCGGAGATTATGGACTGGGTACCGGGATCGCATGCCAGCACCTACGGCGGCAATCCAGTTGCACTAGCGGCTTGCCTGGCGACGATGGACATCATCGAGCGGGAAGCCATGCAGAACGCGGCTGATGTCGGCGCCGCGGCTATAACTCGGCTTCGAAGCTGGATTGGCAGGCACTCGATCGTCGGAGACGTGCGTGGGCGCGGACTGATGATCGGCGTCGAGATTGTCAGGGACCAGCAATCGCGAACGCCAGTACCGGAGATTCGCAACAAGATCGTCGACCTGGCGTTCGAGCGAGGCCTCTTGCTGCTCGGCTGCGGCGAGACTACCATTCGGCTCTGCCCGCCGCTGATCGTCAAACAGGAAGAGACGGAAGTGGCCCTCGACATCCTGGAAGAGTGCATCGCGATCGCTGCGGGCCACTAACGATCAGACCGTCTTTATCGTTCGATGAGGAAATCTTGCTCCTGCCGCTGCTCGTCACTGCCGTCATCCTTGAGCGCCGCGAAGAACCGACCCGGCGATGAGAATCAATGTTGTCCGACTGTTTCTACCCAGAACATCGTCTCAGTCAGAGACAAAGTAAGGAGAATTGAATGTCCACACTCGATGCCATCCTGGAACCCGTGATCGGCCTCGCCCGTACCGAGCGCCTCCTTCGCATCCTCGAAGTACCGGCCGCACTGCTGCGTGAGAACGAAGCGAGGGCCTCGCGAGCCGCAATCGCCCAGGCGCTGAATATGCTGCTCTTTGAAGACCTCTTGGAGCGCGTTCCCGCTGCAAAGACCTATGCCTCGGACTGCAGCCTCGCTGGCCGTAAGATTATGCACGATCACGGAGCCGTTCGGACGGTGCTGCTCCAAGGCATGGGCGGCCTGCCGGCAGGCGAAGAGGCCATCACGCGAATTCTTCGCCCACTCGGCTATGCGCTGAATGGAGTCTATCCGCTTGAACGGCTGAAGATGACCGGTCGCTCGCATGCACAAGTCGAGTTCCCTGAAAAGATTGCGCAGTTCTTCATCAGCGAACTCCACCCGGAGCGCTTCTCCCTTGAATTTCAGCAGGCTGTCCGCAGGGTGACCGCCACTTCAATCGATCCGCTTACATCGGACGCTGTGACCTTGCTTGCAGAATTGGACAAGGAGCGATCCATTTCGCTTGTGGACGCTGCCCGGCTGCTCCCGCTGCTTACCCGCTGCTTCACCCGCCAGCATGAGGTGCCGACGGTTGCCGACTACGAGACTCTTCTCGCGGAATCACCGGAGATGGCATGGATTTCGACCGAGGGGAATGCCTTCAACCACGCAACCGACCGCGTGCCGGATGTAGACGCCTTGGCTGCTGAACAGAAAGCGCTCGGCCAGCCCATGAAGCCGACAGTGGAGACATCGCAATCTGGCCGGGTTCGGCAGACCGCGTTCCTGGCTGCAAGGGTAAAGCGCTGGTTTCGGACCGCGCAGGGTGACCAGATCGAGCGAGAAGTCAATGGGTCATTCTATGAGTTCATTACCCGCCTCCCGCTGCCGGAAGAGAAGGACGGCAAGCAGGCGCTTGATCTCAGCTTCGATAGCTCGAATGCACAGGCGATCTTCAAGATGACGGCGGAGGCGAAGTAAAGTAGCTCAGACCCCCTCCGCATTAGCTCGAGCCACAAAGCACAGATCTTCGAACACTCGAGCCTCAAACACGCTCTGCGCTCCGGCATTGGCGACAATGTCTTGCGCTTGAGCTGCGACGAACCGATAGCTGCGCATCAGTCCTGGGACACTCGGACGCATGCCATGCCTCCTCACGAAGGCGTTGCAGAGTTCTCGCATGAGGCCTTCAATTGTGCCGCCATGAACATTCGCGTCGGTACCATCAAGGTCACTCAGCGATTTCTGTACCCGGCGCGTTCGGGACTCACACACGAACCACGTATGCAATCCTGGATTCAGCTTCTCCCACGCCACTGCAAGACCAAGCTCGAAAGGCATGTTGAACCGGGGCGTTGGCGGATGGGTGCGGTCGATCTCGACACGCGAAAGATCATGGACGGAGTACCGGCAGCTCTGGATTAGGGCAAAGATCCGGTCCAACCGCCGCTCACCGCCTGGGATGATAAGTGTGGCTTTGGGATCGAAACCAAGCTCGATCAGGCCCACGATGTAAGCGATATAAAGCTTACGAAACCGCTGGTCGTATGGGATGTTCAGAAAAACGGACTTGTCTCGATCTGCGAAGGCAGCCAAATTCCACTGGACCTCTCACGTTCTATTTGGCCCGTAGAGTGGCTCTTCTCTTTGACGCGTCTTCGCCCGTGCGAGCCACAAACTCCGACGGGCGTGATCCAGAGGTTCTGCCACTGCGGCGATGCTGACGAACAATCTCGATGAGTGCCTGTTGGCGCTTCTTGCTCATGCCGAGGCTCTTGCCGTATTCCTCAAGTGTCGGTATCGGAAAGTCTATGAAAACGGAGCGTCCCATCAATCTACTTTAGCGGATGCAGATGAACTTCCACAACAATGTTGTATGACTTATTCGGGCTCTCCTGCGTCCTGCTCCTCCTCCACAATTTCGCCAACATCTTCTTCTGCGGCCTTGGCATCGATGCCATACCTGACAGCAAGATCAGGGGCGAACTTTGCCAGATCGTGCCGCAGCCGGATGAGTGACAGATCTTTGGCCTTCGATTCCAACATGATATCCATCTCCAGGTGCGCGACCGAGCGCAGCCAGGTAATGGTTTCAAACGGATTGTTGTAGTCTGCGTGGCCTGTCCAGACCGGCGGCTGCA
>CAZZYQ010000021.1:0-43995 GCA_964658395.1 uncultured Granulicella sp.
GCCGACTCCAGGACCTCGCCGTGCTTCTTGGCCGATTCTGCCGCCGGGTTCGCATGTGATTGACTCATCGGTCACTCCTTTGGCGGGTTCGATGCGCGGCGGAGAGAGCCTGTTGCCAAAGCCAGGGTGACGATCAGCCTTGCACTCTGAGGCAGAGAGTGCCTGGCAAAATGCGCCTGCTTCTCAGAATTAGCGGCGGTTGTCGGTAGCCGGCTCAGGGTGAATCAGCAAACGGCTTACTTCGGGAGAGTCCAGCTTGAAAGCGTCTTCAAATGCAGTGATTACTGCATGAACGCGGGACATGGGAAGGTCGTCCGGGAGGGTGCAGTGGCAGGTCACCTGCATTCGGTCTTCAGTCTTGTCGGGATCATGGATCCGATCGCTGGTCCCGTATCTCTCCGAACTCCCAAGCCGGGTGACAACGACTTCGTGGATATCGAGGATCTCGGGGAAGTTGCGAGCGGTCTGACGCAGCCGGGTTTCGAGGTTGCGATCGCGGTCGAGTGAGGCCGGACGCTCGATCGTCGCCGGCTCACTCTCAATATGGGTGAGGATGGTGGAGATCGTGGGAACTTCACGGCGGATCTCAGACTCGAGCTGGGTGACCAGGGCATGCGCCTTCGCAAGGGTAAGGGTCTCGTCGACTTCCAGATGCTGCTCAACGTGGAGTGCTCCGTCGTATTGCTGGATGCTGACATCGTGGATAGCGAGGTTTGAGCGGGCGGCGACGGCGCGGATGCGGTCGTGAACACTTTCCGCGATAGAGGCAGTGGGCACCGAGTGAACGACCACGTCGGCTCCAGGAAGCACGCGCTGGACGGCAGCCGTCGCGGCGGTGGTGATCTGCTCGGACCGCTGAAAGGTCAGATTGCGGGGCATCCCCAGGGTGAGATCGGCGAAGTAGTTCGGACCTGAACGGCGGGTGCGGACGCGGTCGACAGTAAGAACGCCATCAATCGCGGCGAGATCGCGGATGAGGGAATCACGCAGTTCAGAGCGGGATTGTGAACCATCTTCTCCAGGTAGACTGTTCGGGAAGGCATCGAGAAGAGTGTCGATGGTTTGGCGGGCCATGCGCCAGCAAACCCGCAGGATGATGGCCGAGACGATGAGCGCCGCAATGGGATCGGCAAACTCGAGCCATTGGAGACGAAAGTGCTCGCCGAGAGCGGTGGCAGTAAGACCGAGCAGGACCGCGAAGGAAGACCAGATGTCGGTGCCAAAGTGTGCGGCATCGGCTTCCAGTGCGTCACTCTGATGAAGCCGGGCGATTCGCCGCAGATTTCTGGAACGGGTAAGGTCCACCACCATGGATAAGGTTAGGACCAGGAAAGGCCAGACCGACGTAGCGACCGCGAGGTGCTGCTCGAAGATCATGCGGCGCAGGGCCTCAACGATGATCCAGATGCAGGAGGCGAGCATAAGGCCGGTTTCGACGAAGGCGGAGAGACTTTCGACTTTGCCGTGGCCGTAGTTGTGTTCAGCGTCTGCTGGACGATCGGAGACGCGCACAGAAAAGAAGGTGAGCAGGGCGGCAACGAAATCGATACCGGAGTGCGCGGCCTCAGACAGCATGCCGAGCGATCCGGTAAAGACGCCCGTGACGAGCTTCAGAACAGTGATGCCCAGCGCGGCAAAGACGGAGGCGAGAGCGGCCGAGCGCTTTTCGGAACTCCCGTTTTCAACTGCGAACGGGGGTTCCGATGCGGACTTACCTGGAGCTTCGGCGACGCTCATGCGTCAGATGGTACAGGTTTTCCACGGCGCGCGTTCGCACTTTCGCGGCAGAACCCTGTCCTGACAAGGGTTCTGAACTCTAGACTCCATCGGCCTTTGCGAACTTAGATAGAGGGCGGTTTTCAAACAAAACCTGCACGTGGTCAAGCGCGCAAGTCGCGAGCGCTAGATGTGGCAGCTGACCATACCGCGTTTCTCAAGGTAGCGTTGATGGTACTCCTCGGCCTTCCAGAAGATAGTGGCAGGCACGACCTGGGTGGCTATGGGCTTATGGTAGGCACCTGAGGCATTCAGCTCCGCGATCTTTGCGTTGGCGGCGCGTGCCTGGTCTTCGGAGCTGGTGAAGATGACGCTGCGATACTGTGAGCCCCAATCCGGTCCCTGGCGGTTTATCTGGGTAGGGTCATGGAGGGCGAAGAAGATGTCCAAAAGAGAATCGTAGGGGATCCTGGACGGATCGAAGGTGACTTCAACAACCTCAGCGTGCCCGGTGCGGTCGGTACAGACTTCCTTGTACGTCGGGTGCTCCAGTGAGCCGCCTGCGTAACCCACTGCTGTGTCTAGAACGCCGGGAAGTTCGGCAAAACGGGCCTCAACGCCCCAGAAACAACCTGCTCCAAATACTGCCTTTTCCATTGCCACGTAGTGCTCCTTCGGGTTTGCTGTCGGACTCTGATTGGATGCCAGCGAAGGTCGTTTGTCATCTGGCGGTGCGTGAAATCTTTCGTGAAAAACGGGAGTAGTTTCGGCCCGCCGTTAGACGAATGTCAAATGGCTGCAGGCATCCAAGATCCGCCTGACGGGACGTCAAAAGCTCTTCTGATCGGTTCACCGGGCAGGGGAAGGGGAAGGGCGAAGCAGGCCCGGTCTCAAGGATGCCCAAGCAAGAACAAAGAAGAGAGACGGGCTCGGGCAGTGGCGAAGATAAACCGCGGTGCGACGAAGCCTACCGCGAGGGTCTGGACTTTGAGGCGAAGGTGCGGCGGGCTGCGACACTGCGCTTCTTTACGGGGGCTTTGAGCTGTGCGAACTCCGGCAGCTTCTGCTTGGGCACGACCTTCTTGCCTTTAGCGGCGCGGTCGAGCGCCTGCACTTCGCCGGGCGTGAGTTCGCGAAACTCGCCCGGCGGAACGTCCAGACGGAGCGCGCCGTAGCCGATGCGGCGGATCTTTTCGACGTGGTGGCCAATCTCTTCGAACATCTTGCGGAGCTGGCGATTGCGGCCCTCGGTGAGGGTGAGCTGATACCAGGGATTGTCGCCGCCGCGAACCAGCTCGATCTGAGCAGGAGCGGTAATGATGCGGTCGCGGCGTCCGGCGCGGACCTCGTCGAGCCGGCCGCGGTCGATCATGATGCCGCGACGGATCTGCTCGATGCCAGAGGCGGGCGGGTTGCCGGAGACCTTGACGAGGTAGGTCTTTTCGACCCCGGCGGCAGCCTTCGAGAGCGAGTTGGCCAGCTCGCCATCGTTGGTCATCAGCAACAGACCTTCTGAGAGGTAGTCGAGGCGACCGACAGGGTAGAGGCGGACGTTGTCTCCATGCGGACCCGATTTCGGGGCGGCCATCAAGTCCATGACGGTGGGGCGCTTCTGCGGATCGGTGAGGGTGGTAACGTAGCCGCGCGGCTTGTTGAGCATGTAGTAGCGCTGGTCTTCGGGCCCTTTGAGGAGCTTGCCGTCGACGCGGATGTGGTCGCGCGTCGCGTCAGCCCGCGTGCCGAGCTCAGTAATGGTGGTGCCGTTTACCTGAACGCGGCCTTCGAGGATGATCTCCTCGGCCTTGCGGCGGGAGGCAATGCCGGCCTGGGCGAGAATCTTCTGTAGGCGGTCGCCCTTGGGGCTGTCGGGGCTTTCGTGATGAGGCTTGCTGGAGGAGGTGGGCATGGTTCCGGCTTTCTGACTGCGGATGTTGCTCGTCGCGGTCGGTGCTGCTCAACATTGCAAATTGCTCGATGACTTGAAGTGTGATTCGAGCTGTTATAGCAAAGAGCGCAGTGACTCAGAGTAACTACCTCTCTACAAAATATAGTGTTGCATGATTCGCACTTCGATGCCATTATGTTGATCGCCGATAAAGCTCCGATTTTCTCGATGCAGCTTCTGTCAGGCAGGTAATAACTGCACCCGGGCCCTGTCTGTCTGGAGACGCATTGTGAAAAACAACGGAAATACCTCTCTGCCCACAAGTTTTGCGACTGCCGTTCCCCGCTTGTTCCAAAGCATCACCCGCGGCAGAGCGGCAAGTTTGATTCTGCTGTGCTTGAGCATCGGCGTCGCGTCTCCCCTCCAGTCTCAGAGCGTGCTTCAATCGAACGCACCTGGAGCTTCGTCGGCGCCTGCGCCGGTGCCGATATACGATCGCGCGAAGAAGAAGTCTAACGCCCGGCTGCCGCAGGGACCCAGACCTCGTCCCGCGGATGCTGGCACTGGAACTTCGTGCACGCTGATCGACTTTGAGGGCCTGGCGGACCTGGCTTCTATTCCTACGATCCAAGGTGTAAGCCTGCCCGACTGGCTCAGCATCGTGAGTGAGTATGAAGCCGGCGGCGATGGTAACTTCTCCGGCGAGCCTTCCCCGGTGACGATCGCATTCTGGCTCTACGGAAATCCGACCTCGCAAAATGTAGAAGTGCCGAACGGCGCCTCTTCCATCTCGTTTTATTACTCGTCAGCTTATTCGATAACAGTAACGGGCTATGACTCAGGCGGAAATCAAGTAGCTACCGCGACGGGTGGGGCGAATTTCGATTCAGCTACAGGCGTGTACGACATCTGGCAGCCGATCTCGATTACAGCACCGACGGGTAAGACGATCACTACGATCAATATCACGGGTTTTGCAAACTACACTGGCATGGACAATCTGAATGTGTGCCAGTCTCCTGCGATCGCCAGCGTGGAGATGACCCAGGCAATTCAGCAGTACCAGACTTTGGACGACCTTAAGGCGAGCCTTGCAGCCAACGGCGAGCCGCCCGTGCCGATCATCTCCAACAAGCCAGCTGTGTTGCGCACTTACTTCAACCCCGTGCAAGATGTGACCGGCGTGACCGTCAACCTGAGTGGAGTAGACACGCAGACTAAGTCGCTCAGCGTGCAGCCCGGATGTACCGTCCAGAAACAGCGCGCTCAACTTGATGGATGCCAGTCACTCGACTTCTATTTCACGCCGCCAAGCGGAAGCTGGACCGCACAACTGGATGTAGTCGACGGTTCCGGCAATGTGCTGGAAGAAGAGAAGCTGCCGGTTACCAGCAGGGACACGAATACTCTCCGGCTGAGCGGTGTATCCGTGTGCGACGCGAAAGACGGTTCCGGCAACTGGCTGTGTTCGGATGCGTCGGACCTGCTTGCGCGCACCAGCTTGATCGAGAAGATCGCCCCCGCTCCAAGCGTCAATGCGGATGTAAGCGGGTCCGTCGTGCGCAAGGATATTGCCGCGACAGCGGCTGTCGGCACCGAGGCTGCGGCGAATGTCTGGTGGGATTCGGTGACGAACCAGGTTGCTTCGCTGTGGGGTTTCACAGACGCCATAGGCGACGCTCTCTCGGGCCGACGGACCACTTACTTCGGCATGGTGCGGCCGGCACCTGCCAGCCCTGCGGTGGACCCGCTCGGCGGCCAAGGTGGTCAAGCGCAGAACATTCCTTCCTATGGTGCCGCTGGACGCACGAGCGCGCTGCGATTTGCCAACAACACGGAGACGACGGTAGGAGTGGTTGCCCACGAGACCGGGCACACCCTCGGCTTGAAGCACACGAATACCGACAATCCCAGTACGCCCGCAGCTCCTCCCGGCTGTTACAACTTCGCAAGCGATTCTTCGACAGACTGGAGCTACCCAACAGGCACTCCGGGCAGTGAATCGAACACGAACGGCATCCAGAGCACGGCCGGACCCGAGGTGGGGTACGACGTTGCGCTGCAGGCGATCGTCAATCCGAGTACAACGTACGAGGTAATGAGTTACTGTTCGCCGCGATGGATATCACCGCAAAGGTACAAGACGATGATCGCGACTCTCGGCGGCGGACCGGTCGCTTCGCCCTCGGTGAGAGAAGCGTCCCCGGCCACGCTTCCTATGGTCACGCCTTCATCGACCGTAATGCCTTTCTGGCAGGTAAAGGGTAGTATCGACGGCTCTACGGCAAAGTTTTTGCCGCTCTTCCAGGTCGACGTGAAGGGCGATACCTCTACGGGAACAGGCACCTACTCGCTGGTCGTGGAAGATGCCAAGGGCAACGCTCTCTTCACCCGTCACTTCACTCCGTCTACATCGACCACAGAGACGACGGGCAAGGATTCGACCAGCAAGCCCGGGTTCTCGCAGTTGCTCCCTGTTACCTCGGGTGCCGCGGCGATCGTACTAAAAGACACCGGCGGGATCGAGCTCGGCCGCATTACGCTCAGTGGAAAAGCGCCAGTCGTTACCGTGATTACACCCGCGGCAGGCTTCGTGGGCACCGGCCTGCAGACCGTGTCCTGGACAGTGCAGGGCGCTTCCACCTTCACAACGAAGGTGCTCTACTCGTCGAACGGCGGATCAACATGGATTGAGATCGGCGAAGTTGCGGACGCTGCGTCGCTCTCTGTCGATTTCAGCAAACTGGCGGGTTCTACGACTGCATTGATTCAGTTCCTGGTGTCCGATGGGGCAAATACCGGTACAGCGACGACGGTTCCGTTTACGGTGCCGAAGAAGAGCCCGCACGCCATCTACATCACATCCCCGACGGCGAACTATTCGCAGGCGGCTGCCGATCCGATTGTGCTGACCGGCACGGCCTACGATGCCGATGATGGGGTTCTCACCGGCTCCGCCCTGCAATGGACTTCCAGCATCCAGGGAACGCTGGGATCCGGTTCGCACCTCAGCGTGAAGTTGAAGCCGGGCACACACACCATCACCCTCACCGCGACGGACTCGGACGGCAACGCGGTCACGGCCAAGACAACGGTGCTGATCGGCGGTGCGCCACCTGTGGTGAGCCTGACCGTGCAGCCGCTGAACACCGTGCCCACCACCTGCGAGAGTGCGACCGTAGGAGCGACGCCGGGCGCAAACGGCGGCGCGGGTCTGGCAACGGTGCAGTACAGCGTGGATGGCGGAGCGACGTATACAACGATCCCGCTCAACAAGCTGCCTTACGCGTTTATCGTTCCGGGCAGTGGGTTCGTTCACGTCGTCGCGCGCGCGTACGATCTTTCGCGTCAATCGAATGCGCAGGACGCTTCTTTCCTCGTGCAGTCGGCGTGCCAGGGTGAATCGCAGAGCATCACGTTTGGCACCATCGCGAACAAGGTCTATGGAACTGCTCCGTTCACGCTGAAGGCGACGGCATCGTCAGGATTGCCGGTAAGTTACACGGTTGCGGGCCCGGCTACGCTTTCCGGTTCCCAGTTGACCATCACTGGAGTTGGTCTGGTTACGGTGACCGCTTCTCAGCCGGGAAATTCGAACTTTGCTCCCGCCGCGCCAGTCGCGCAGAGCTTCACCGTAATGCAGGCCTCTCTCAAGGCCACGGCAGACAATAAAACCAGAGCCTTCGGCGCCGCTAATCCCAAATTGACCTACACCCTAAGCGGCTTTGTGAATGGCGAAGGAAAATCGGTCGTGACCGGGACCGCGACCCTTGCGACAACCGCAACGGCGACATCCGGAGCTGGCACCTATCCGATCACTTTCGCAACCGAAGGTCTGGCGGCTGCGAATTACACGTTCGTTTATGTTCCAGGCACCCTCACAGTCACCGGGGGACCACAGACCCAAACGATCACCTTCGGTGCGCTTGCCAATCAGGTCTACGGAGCGGCACCGATTGTTCTTACCGCGACGGCCAGTTCAGGGCTGCCTGTCTCCTACACGACTACGGGACCGGCCACGCTCTCCGGGAATTCCCTCACCATAACTGGGGCGGGACTCATATCAGTCACGGCATCCCAGGCTGGAAACTCGAGTTTTTCGGCGGCTGCACCCGTGACGCGCAGCTTCAATGTTGCAAAGGCAACGCTTACGGCTACGGCCAACAGTATCTCGAAGAGCTTCGGCTCCGCGGTCCCGACCCTTACCTATGCCGTCACGGGATTCGTGAACCAGGACACCGCCGCCGTGGTAAGCGGAATAGCGACGCTTACGACGACGGCCACAGCGACGTCTCCTGTAGGCATGTACCCCATCACCTTCTCAACGGAAGCGCTGATCGCGGCGAATTACAGCTTCGTCTACGTCTCAGGAGTACTGACGGTGACGAGCACTGGCACTGCCTGCACCGTGATCGATTACAGCAAGGGCTTTACTGGCTCCGGGATGGCGGTGAACGGCAGTGCAAAGATCGCTGGAGGTCTACTGCAGCTGACCGCAGAGAAGCAGGGGCAGCGAGGGAGCGCCTTCTATTCGACACGCGTGCCGACCACCAGCTTCACAACCGATTTCACCTTCCAGTTGAACAATGCGCAGGCTGACGGGTTCACGTTCGTCATCCAGGGCGGGTCCGCGAAGGCGCTCGGCATCGGCGGACAGGGCCTCGGCTATGCCGGGATGCCGAACAGCGTGGCGTTGAAGTTCGACCTGCATAACAACGCGGGCGAAGGGGCAGACTCGACGGGAAGCTACATCAACGGAGCGAATCCGACGGTGCCGTCGATATCCCTCGCTGGTTCGGGCATCGACCTGCACAGCGTCCACGTGTTTGCCCTGCACCTTGTATATGACGGCACCGACACGAGCATCAGCCTTACGGATACGGTGACGAAGGCGGTCGTGACGGCTAAGTCAATGGGCAACGTTGCGGCCATACTGGGGAGCGACACCGCCTACTTCGGCTTCACGGGAGCGACCGGAAGGCTGACCGCGGCGCAGAACATTCTGACCTGGAGCTATAGCGGAGGGAGCGGATGCGCGGCAAAATAGGCGCACGAATCTCCGCACGGCCTATTTGAGTTACCAGCCGCCTACGGCGAGTCTGACGCGGGGGGAATGAAGCGAAAAAGCAGATTCCCTCGGGAATGACAAAGAGATTTACAGCTGCGGCACAATCTGTTCCGTTAATCGACTAGCTGGATCTGGCCTCGTCCAGGTCGCGGACAAGGGCGGTGTGCGAGCCGAAAAGGCCCGGCGAGCGGAGGTCGCTCGCGAACTCGATCTCAGTGTCTACGGCAGCGGGCTTGCCTTCTATCGCCGCGTTCTCGCGCATCAGAGCGACCTGGGCCTCGATGCGGCTTAGGTCGCTGGCGTTCTCCTTGAGGAGCAGGTCGCGGTTACTCAGGTTGCGCAGGCGCTGGGTGAGGATGTCGAGTGTCGCCTGTTGCGAGCGCTGCAGCGCGGGATTGCGTGGCGGCACGGTGTCGGCAGCCATCTCTCGTTCGAGGGCTTCAATGCGTTGCCTCAGGCTGGCTTCAGACTCAGAGCCGAGATCGTTGGCGAGGTGGTCACGGGCGATGAGGAGCTTCAGGTAGATCCATTGCAGCTTGTCCAGGCTGGCCTCGGTGCCAGCGATGGTCTCGGTATCGGCGGCCAGCTTGCGGCTGATCGCGAGCACCCGGCTTGACGTGGAATTGAGAGCCACGAGACGAGCGTTTAGGTCAGCGGGCAGAGCGGCGATAAGGGCGTTGCGCTTGTCCGCTTCTGCCTTGATCGCGAGGGGAATGGTGCGAGCCTCAATCACTTTCTGAAAACGCTGATTGAACGCAAGCGAGCCGACGACGGCGACCTCCAGGCCGAACCCTGCAATCCAGATACTGGGTTCGACAAAGCCCAGGGCGGCAACAGCAAACGCGGCCATTGCGTTCACCGGCAGCTGGCCGAGGCCCGGCACGGGAACTCCCACCAGGAAGGCTGCTTTGAGATATCGCCACATAGGTTGGCCTGAACGCTCGAACGACGGGCCTAGGAACTCCGTTTCTGGCTGTCCGTCATCGCGTTGGTGGTGCTGCCGAAGGGGACGGAGACGATGCCGCTGCCGATCTCATGCGCCGGCTGTGCTGGCTGCGATGCTGGATGCTGCTTCGCCTCAAACTGCGCGAGCGCCTGTTCAGCGAGCGCATGCTGCTCGGCTTCCTTGATGTGGACGTCGTGCAGGTCGAGGCTGTCGACGGCCACGCGGACGCGGCCTGCGGCCTTGTACCGCTCTTCCTGCACCATGCCTTCGAGGCGGTTCAGGGTGTCGCCGGAGCCGCCGAGTTCGGTGACCATGCCCGAAGCCATCTCCGTAATCTCGGCCATGGCGCGCTTCATCTTCAGGTCGCTGATGCCGGACTTGAGCGACTCGATCTTCTGTTTTGCGATGGAGAACGCGACATCGCGGGCGCGGACGAGTTCCTTGTACGTGGTCTCCGCCTGCTCCATCTGCTTGCGGTTCTCTGCCAGTTCGCGCTCCACCGTCTGCAGGCGCAGCGCATACTGCCCGGCGGCGTCGCGGTTGCCGAGCTTCAGGTTGGCGGCGGTCTTCGCGCGGAGATCCGCTTCATCGCTTTCGAGCTTGCGGACCTGACCGATCAGCCGCTCGACCAGACCGGCGTGCGAGGCGAGACCAGTGTTGAACTTGCCGACCTGCTTGCGAAGGTTTTCCTGCTCCACTTCGAGCAGCGCTTCGGGGTTCTGGCGCTCGAGCCCGGAGACAAAGAGACCGAGAAAGCCTTTGAAGAGATTGCCGATGCGACTGAACATGGATGCGCTCCCGCTGATCGTTTGTACGAACTTACTGCTGCTGGCGTTCGATTGCCTGAAGGCGACCTTCGTGTTCGCCGGCGATGTGGTCGATGCCGCTGAGGCGGTCGTCAACCCGTTTGAACCGGCTATTCATCTGCAGGCGAAGATCTTTTGTCGCACGCGAATGTCTTTGAACTCGCCTCTCATACCCTTGAATTTCCCCCGCAAGCCTTTGATCTCGCCCCTGAGGTCCTTGAGCTCCGACCCCAGGGCCGGCGATGACGCCATTGTTGAAGAAGAAGCCAGCCAGGATGGTCAACCGCGGAACACCTACGATCAGTACGTCGTGCATGTGACACCCCTGTCGGACATCCTACGTTGATTCTGCAAAGATTTTCATCCATATCGGCGGGCACGTCAGCGCTGTTCGCGGCGCTGCCAGCTTGCGAGCAGGTTGGCGGCAACTTCTGCTTTGGGCGGAGCACATATCTTGCCTAGATCAATCTTAATGCCATTGTTCGCGAGCAGCGTCCAGGGACTGTCGGAGGTCCGGGTCGGAACGCTCGGATTTGCGGGGCGAAAGCCATGCACGATCGATTGCCGCTGGACCGGCTCGCTCAGAAGAAAATCGAGAAAGGCCGCGGCGGCTTTGCGCTGGTCGGGCGTACTCCAGGTGGCGTTCAGGATGTAGTACGGGCTGTCGTTCCAGGTGTTGTACTCAGGGTAGATGACGTGGAGCGCGCCCCAGCGGCCTTCCGCGTTCTTCAGATAGTCGATCGCAACGCTCTCATAGACGAGCACCGCGTCGTAGGAAGACGGCCCTTTCAGCACCATCTCCTTCATCAGGTTGCCGGTGCTGTTGGAGTCGCTGCTGGTGGCGGCCTCGAGACGGTTGAGCCAGGTGCGGAAGCCGGCATCGGTCACGTCGCTGACGGTTAGGTCGGTGCTCTTCTTGAAATAAGTGTGTCCTGCAAGGAGTAACGCCTGTATGCCGGAGTTTGACTCGCCGGGGTTGGTGTGGGCGAACTTGAACAACCCCCAGTCCGCATGGCTGCCGATGGTCTGCCACCCGGCTGGTTCATGCAGCGCGCGGTTCACCGTGTCGAAGTCGACCGTGCCGTAGTGCTTCTGGAAGGCCTGGTAGCGCTCGTCCCACATGACGAAGACCATGGGCGTAAGCGCCAGGGCGTCTTCGCGAACGATGGGGTTGGAGCTGTACTTAGCCTGCCAGTCTTCGACAAAGGTGTCCTTGTAGACGGAGCTGGCGGGAGACCAGACCTGGATATGCGGGTCGCCGCGCAGGACGGCATGTGCGCCCTCCATGGAACCCATGGGGATGAGGTCGATCTGGGTGTGCTTGCCCTCGGGCGTGGCCTTGTACTGCTCGACCGCCCACTCCAGCCAGCGCTGCTTCTCTGTGCCGTAAGCGATGCCGAACTCAACATCCTTGCCGCCGCCCAGACTCGTCACGGCAGAGGTCGAAATCGCGTCGGGAAGAACGTGGCGCTTGTTGGCGAGCAAGTAGGCGCCCGCAAGGCAGCCGACAACGAACAGTGCGAGAAACAGTTTGCCGAGTCCGGTGAGTGTGGGTGTTCCTGGAGTCTGAGCCATGCTTTTGAAGTTCTAGAAGAACGTGGAGATGTCGCGAAAGACTTCGACGATATTGGACGGAGTTCCGTCGTAGGCCTTGCCCTGGGTTGCGTTGGCGATCTGTTCGAGGACGCTGCGCTTTGCGTCGCTGCCATAGGCGATGGTGAAGATGCGGATCGTATGCGATTCACCGTCAACCTTGATCTTCGCGAGGAGATCGCTGAGCGAAGTCTTGCTGAGGTTGTCATCGCCGTCCGTCAGCACGATCAGAGCACGGATGTGGTCGCCTGGCCGCTCCTGCAAGTGGGAGTAGGCCTGCCCGACGGCGTCGTAGAGCGCCGTCTGTCCGGCAGGGAAGAGCGAGTCGATGCCACTGTTTGACTCCTTGCGCGATACGCCAAGGGCCTGATCTTTCGTGGCCCAGCTTGCGGAATCGCTGAACTGGAGAAGGGAGAAATCGTCCTTATCGCCGAGGAGCGCGACCAGCTGCCGTGCGCCAACTTTAGCGTTCGTGAATTTGCCATCGTTCTGCATACTGCCCGAGGTATCGAGAACAAGGGCGATGTCGGCTGCCTTCTTTTCATGGTCGTCCCACTGCTGCTGGATGGCGGCGATCACGTCAGGCGGCGGCACTTCGAGGGTAGTCAGCGGCTGCTTCGGGTCCACTCCATGCTCCGCGTCGATCGGCGCCCCGACAGAGACATCGGCGGTGCCTGGACGGAAGCCGTAGCCAAGGGCTTTTTCCTGCTGGGGGCGTGCGAGCAGATAATCGATGAAGATTTGTGCGGCGGCCTTGCGCTCCGGAGTGACCCACTCGCGGTTGACGATGCCCACCGGATGATCGCTCCAGAAGGTGCCTTCCTTCGGATAGATGGCGACCACCGGGAAGGGCATCGTGTTGGCCTGCCTGGCGGACTCGACGACCATGCTCTCGTAGAGCACGGCGGCGGAGAGGAACTCAGGGCCGGTTTCGAAGAGCTTTCGGCCAAAGAATCCGGTCGAACTGCCGTAGTGGACGATGGAGTTCTCGATGCCCTGGACGAACTGGAGGGTCTTCGCGCTTTGCACGTCCGCAAGCGTAAGGTTATGCACTTTACCGGTCGCCGCGTAATTTTCCGCGATAAGGGAGATGATTCCGCTGTTGCTGTAGGCGGGATGGGTATGGCCGAACTTGAAGCTGCCCCATTGCGGATAGCCATATGCCGCCCAGCCCTGCTTCTCGCGCGCGAGGGCCAGGATGTCCGCCCAGCCGATCGGCTTCTTGCCCCAGCCAACCGCTTCCGCCATGGGCTTCCACATGGCGATCACGACGGGTGAGAGCAACAGGTTCTGGGTAGAGCCGATCAAGTCCTGCCCGGTCGCGGCGCGGGACCGCGCGTTGCCAAGCTTCACGAAGACGCCGGAGGCCGGGCTGGTCAGGTCGGCGTGGTCGGTGCCGCTGAGCAGGTCTTCGACAAGTTCTCCAGACCCCTTCGGTACCGCCTGGACCGTGATGTGTTTGCCGCCCGGCAGCTTTGCCTGGCTGGCGTTGAATGCGGCGACGACATCGTCGACCCACTTCTGCTTCTCCGAGCCATAGCTAAAAAGCAGACGTATCTCGTCGGAGGCCGCTGGTCTTGCTGAAGAGGGTGACGGCGGTGCAACGGCCCGTTTGCATCCCAACGCACACAGTACGGCCGAGAAGAGAGCAACTGCACAAAACTTCGTGAGCCGCATTGCGAGACCTCGTACGTGCATTCCAAGCATACCCGAAGGGCCAATCCAAAGAAGTTCGGTCGCCCCGGCTGCATGTACGCGAAATTCATCACCAAAGTTCTTGACGACCGCGCCTGCGCTCTGGCTTACTGCTCCGGTCATTCATTTGAGAGGTTCAATGCGTTCAGTGCTTCGCCTTCGTCTGCTTCCTACCCTTGTCGTCCTGTTTGCCGGGCTGTTCGGTTATGTCCCCGCTTCCCGCGCCGCAATCCCGGCGAACCATATCCGGATTCACTACCATCGGCCCGACGGGATGTACACGGGATGGACGGTCTATGCCTTTGGCAACACCACCGAGGACACGAACAACTTCGGCGGCGGCCCTGTTCAGGTGTCCGGGACCGACAGTTTTGGAGCGTATTTTGACGTTGGCATCACGGCGGGCGCGACCGACGTAGGCATCATCGTGCACATGGGCAACACCAAGGATCCCGGTCCGGACGAGCATGTAAATCCCTCCACTCAGGGCGATGAGTACTGGCAGCTCTCCGGAGTTACAGGACTGTTCACCTCGCAGCCGCCGACTGGTTCACAGAAGAACCCGAATCTTCCGGCAAACACGGCCCGCATTCACTTCTTCCGCCCAGACGGCGTGTACACGAACTGGACTGTGTACGCGTTCAACGACACGACAGCTGATACGGGCAACTACAACGGCGGTCCGATCCAGGTGACGGGCACCGACAGCTTCGGCGCATACTTCGACGTGCCGCTCAAGCAAGACGGCGTCGATCTTGGATTCATCGTTCACAACATCAGTACGGGCATGAAGAACACGCCCGCCGACCTGCATTTGAACATTGCGATCTACAACGAGGCGTGGATCGTCTCCGCCGATCCGATGGTGTATCTCACGCCGCCTACGCCACAGCAGTTGTTGAATGGGAACTTCCTGAAGTCGCAGGCGTTCTGGATCGACCGCTCGACGGTACTGATCCAGGAAGGTTTCGCGCAGTCCTCAGCGAACTATGCTCTGATAAGCGACGGCGGAGCGAACCTGCAGCTTACGGCCAAGGGTGTTACCGGTGGTATCCAGGTGCCGCTGACTGCAGGCGGCAGCTTGACCGCGGCTCAGATTGCCCGCTTCCCGCAACTTGCAACGGGATATGCCGTGCTGACACTCCCGCCAGACCTGCAGCCGGCGACGTACCTCGGTCTGGTGCAGGGGCAGCTTGCCGTTTCGGTGATTGGCAGTGATGGAACGCTGCACTATGCGACCGGGGTGCAGCAGGCGGGTGTTCTCGACGATCTGTATGCCTACAGCGGCAAGCTGGGTTCCACCTTCCACGTCTTCGACAACGAGCAGGAGCGCAGGGAGTTCGCAAAGGAGCCGCAGGGCGACATACGCATCAAGGTCTGGGCACCCACCGCTCAATCGATGAAGCTGCAGCTCTTCAAGGAATCGACAGCTACGACTCCCGACCTGGTAGTCCCGATGAACGAGTACAACGGCGTCTGGGTCGCAACCATTCCCGATAGATGGGCGCGCAAGTACTATCTGCTTGATGAAAAAGTCTACGCGCCGAGCGCCCGCGCCATTGTCGAGAACATCGTGACCGATCCCTACTCTGTCGATCTCGCGATCAACGGCGGCAAGAGCCGCCTGAGCGATCTCGACCAGGGAGCGATGAAACCGGACGGCTGGGACGCAGACCGTTCGCCTGCGCTCGATCGCATCAACGATCTCAGCATCTACGAGCTGCACGTACGCGACTTCAGTATTGGCGACGCAACCGTGCCGGCCGCTCACCGGGGCAGCTACCTGGCGTTTACTGATGCGAACTCAGACGGCATGAAGCACTTGCGGACGCTTTCTGCAGCCGGTCTGAAGGCGGTGCATCTGCTTCCAACCTTCCACTTCAACAGCGTCAACGAAGACAAGTCGACTTGGGCGACAACGCCAGACCTGAGCGGCTTTGCACCAGATGGTCAACAGCAGCAGGCGGCGGTCACCGCGGTCCAGAGCAAGGACGCGTACAACTGGGGCTACGATCCGGACCACTATCTTGCTCCGGAAGGAAGCAATGCCACCAATCCGGACGATCGGGTCCGTGAGTACCGGCGCATGGTGATGGGGCTGCACCGTGCCGGGCTGCGCGTCATCCAGGATGTCGTGTTCAACCACACCAGCGGATTCGGCGAGGCATCGAACTCGATCCTGGATGAGGTGGTGCCGAACTACTACAACCGGCTGGACATGGATGGCAATCTCGAGAATGCGTCCTGCTGCGCTGATACGGCCACCGAGCACGTCATGATGGGCAAGCTGCAGAAGGACGCAATCCTGTGGAACGCGAAGGAGTACAAGATTGACGGCTTCCGCTTCGACATCATGAGCTTCACGTTCATCAGCAACCTGCAATCGATCCGCAATTCGTTGCAGAAGCTGACGCTGGACAAGGATGGGATCGACGGTCGCAAGATCTACATCTACGGGGAAGGCTTCAACTTTGGCGAGACGGCGAACAGCGCGCTGGGGCTGAACGCGTCGCAGCTGAATCTCTACGGTTATGGCTTTGGCACGTTCAACGATCGCATCCGCGATGGCGTGCGCGGCGGCGGGCCTTTTGGCGACATTCGACCGCAGGGCTTCGCTACCGGCGAGTTCAACGACCCCAACGCGTACACCTCGGCGAACGTTTCTTCCTCAGACCAGAAGGCTGACCTGCTGCACCGCACGGATTGGGTGCGCATTGGGCTGACCGGCAACCTGCGCGATTTTTCGTTCACCGACGCGACCGGTGCGACCATAACCGGCGGTCAGCTCGACTACCAGGGCCAGCCGACCGGATACACCGCCTCTCCGGTTGAGGCAGTGAACTATGCCTCGGCGCACGACAACCAGATCCTCTTCGACGCAATCCAGGTGAAGGCCGCAGAGCAGGACTCCTCTACCGTCCGCGCGCGCCGGCAGGTGCTGGCCAACAGCATCATCGAACTTGGCCAGGGCATTCCGTTCTTCACGGCGGGAGACGACCTGCTGCGCTCCAAGGACATGGACGCAAACAGCTACGACTCCGGCGACTGGTTCAATAAAATCGACTGGACCGGCACCGGGAACAACTGGGGCATCGGGCTTCCGATCGCCAGCCAGAACAGCGCGAACTGGTTCATCGAGCAGCCGCTGCTCGCGAATGGAGCCTATAAACCGACGCAGACCGACATCCTGAGCACGACCGACACCTTTCAGGAGTTCCTGAAGATTCGCAACAGCTCGCCGCTCTTCAGGATCGGAGCTGCGTCTGAGATCCAGGGGCATCTGCGCTTCCTGGACCAAGGGCCGTCGCAGGTGCCGGGAATGATCGTGATGTACCTGAACGCTCCGGACCATGGAGACCAGGGACCGTACAAGCACATCGTCGTTGTCTTCAATGGGACCAGCCAGGAACAGACGTTCACCTCGCTGAAGCTCAAGGGCCTTCCGTTGAAGCTGCACCCGACTGAGCAGACATCGGCTGATCCGGTGGTGCGTACATCGAGGTCCGATGCCAAAGCGGGCACGGTCACCGTTCCAGCCATAACGACGGCGGTGTTTGTGAGCGAGCAGTAAGGCAGAGCAAGCAAGAGGCAGCCATGCCTGCTGACGTGGCTGCCCTTATGTTCGCCCAAGAATGCGGACGTGAACGTTTCAGCGGGAGAGCACGAGTATCTTAAAGGTTCCGGGTTTTGCCTTCGGACGGGCCGCCGTTGCTGGCTTAGCGTCTTCGAAATCAAATGTAGGCAGGTATATCTTGCCGGAAGCGGAGTCCAGCCCGAGGGTCTTCGCGCCGCGAGCGGTATTGACGGTCTGGGCGACTTGAAATTTTCCGTCTGCGAACTCGCTGATCACTGCGAGCGTCCCGTCGCCACAACTAGCGAATGCTTCAGAGCCGTTGACCTTGGTGGCATCCACACCAGCGCCGATTGGAAGATCGGCGAGTACCTTGCCATCGGTGGCGCTCATGACGATCATCTTCTGCGGCTTACGGCAGCCGATGAACAATCTATGGTGTTTCTTGTCGAGTGACAGGCCGACAGGCGAGCCCCCGGGGGCGACGGGCCAGTGATCGATGACCTTGCGTGCTCTTAAATCAACAACTGCCACGGAGTCTTTGTCTTCAAGATTGACATAGACCTTTCCCTCGCCATCCGCGGCCAGGAACTCCGGAGCTCCGCCAAGAGGGATCGGCGTATCGATCATGCCTGACTTTGGATCGACATCGGGTTTTAGTGTGACCAGACTTCCACTGTCCCCGGCACTTACAAGGATCAGATCAGTCCCTTCGTCATAGATGATGCCATCTGCATCTGGAACGGCAGCAATAACACCTAGAACATTATTCGTCTTCAAGTCAAAGATGGTGATGCTACCCTTTCCGCCGTCGGTGATGAAGCCGCGGCCCAGCTTTGGAACAAGAGCTACGCCGTGGGCCTTCGTCTGGCCGGGGATATCACCGACCGTCTTTCCAGAGACGGCATCGATCACTAAAGTATGGGTGGTGCGCGGGACGTACAGCAGGTGCGTCGATGGATCCGCGGTCAGGTAATCCATGCCGCCCTCTCCACCAATCTGCAGGGTCTTGTCAACATGCCACAAAGACTGAGCCTGCGCGGACCGACTTGCCAAAGGAGCCGATAATACCGCAAGAACAAGAGCTAAGAGAGGCTTTGCATAGGTCATAAGTAAGCTCCAAAGAGTTATACGAAGATTTCGTGTCCGTAGTGTTATTCACCCGTGCTTAAACGGTGCTTAAGAAAAGCTGGCGTTTCTATCCACAGAGAAGACACGTATTAGATTCTGCCGCGTCATGTCTGTGAGGCATCGATTGGCTTTGGGGAATTAGGCTGTAGGATCTGTCGTCTAAATTGAACCTTAAGCCATCCTGAAGAAACTGTGAAGAATAAATGTATTTAAGTCATGCTGCCATGAACGTGCGGTAACAATCCATCAAGTTGCCTCAGATTTACGCGGCATTCATCGTTGTGCAACGTCGGCGTAATCCTAACCTCCTAGGTTCAACAGTGTTCCATGCATTTCGTTCCTGCGAGTGCCGAACTGGAATGTGGAACTCCAGAGCGCTTCCATTTGTGGACAAGGAGTCTTAATGCCCTACCCTCGTTTGTTTGGGACGACGCTGCTCGCCCTCGCCGTGACTCATGCCGCTGTCGGCCAGAATGGACGCGGCACCCTTACAGGTTCGGTCCTTGATCTACAAGGCGGAGTGCTCCAGGGTGCAAGAGTCACACTCGATCCGAGCGGAGCGACCATGACCTCCGATCCAACGGGCCAGTTCGCCTTCACCGGTCTCGCCGTGGGGGACTATACGCTTAAGATCGATTACTCCGGGTTCTCGCCGTTCGTACAGAAGGTAACGATTGCATCAGGACAGTCGATCCGGATCGCTGCTTCCATGGTTGTGGCAGCCAATACGCTAGATGTGCAAGTGTACGCCGACCGCCAAGGGGGCGAGTTGGAAGCGATCAATCGTACCTTCAACGCGGACAACATCATCAACGTGCTTCCCGCTGACGTGATCACGAGCCTGCCGAACGCCAACATCGCCGATGCGCTTGGCCGGCTGCCGAGCGTCACACTGGAGCGCGATGAAGGCGAAGGGAAGTACGTTCAGATTCGTGGGACGGAGCCTCGTTTGACCAACACCACGATCGACGGAGTCAATGTTGCCGCTCCAGAGGCCGGCGTGCGTCAGGTGAAGCTCGATCTGATTCCGGCCGACCTGGTTGAGTCTGTACAGATCAACAAGACGCTCGAAGCGAACATGCCTGCGGACGGTATCGGCGGCTCGGTCGACCTGCGCACCAGAAGCGCATCCGACCAGACAACGGTGGCGCTGGAGGGTGGCGGAGGGTATACCCCCATCATTGGCGGCCGGGGCGTCTCACAGTTTGACGGGACGATCGGCAAGCGCTTTCTCGACGGCAAGAAGCTGGGCGCGATCTTCAGCGGGTCCTATGACTGGAATGGGAGAGGCATCAACGATGTGGAACCTGGGCCAGCCGTCGTGGGACTCGGAGAAGACCTGCGAGACTACCGCTACTATCGCGAACGTCTTGGTTTTGCAGGTACCGCCGACTACCGTATCAGCGACGTATCGAGTGTGGCGCTAAAAGGCCTCTACTCGCACTTTAACAATTTTGGCGATCGCTGGGTTTACAGTCCCCAGATCAATACGCTTGTGTCGCAGTACCAGGGCGATACGGACGGATCGATCGCGTTCAACGCCTCGATCCGGCGTCCCGTGCAGGATGTTGGCAACCTTCAGTTGAGCGGTCACACGCTGCTGAAGAATACGTTGTTGACTGGTGACATCGATGCTTCAGTTGGCCGCACGCGCGACAGCGACTACGCACAGGCGAGCTTCAGGCCATACTCGAAGGACGCCTCCAACCCCTTGAACAACATCCAGTACGGACTCGATGTAACGGACCCGCTGAAGCCGAAGTTCAACGTGCAGAACGGGATCAACATCTACGATCTGACGCACGAGTTTCTTTATAAGGGGTATGACGAGTACACCTACAGTCCAGAGGTGGACCTCGGCTTTGGTGCGTCGGCAGCCACCAGCTATACCGTGGCAGGGCACTCGGGCACCTTCGAGTTTGGCGGCCGCTTCCGCAACGCGCACAAGTTCCAGAACACCAACGAGCGCGACTACGTGCCACTGTCCTCCAATCCTGAAGACGCTACGCTGGCAGCCTCAAACTTTCAAGGCAGTTTCACTGATCCCGGCTACTATAACGGCGACTATAAGTTTGGTCCGACTGTTGACTACTCGAAGTTCCGCCAGGCGCAAGCCAGTATCACCGTGTTCGATGCAACGAGTTCTTTCGAGAACAGCGCACCGAACAACTTCGACCTTAACGAAAAGATCTCAGCTGGCTACGTAATGAACACGATCAACTTCGGCAAGTTCCGCCTGGTTACGGGTCTTCGCATCGAGGGCACCAACGAGAATAATCTCGGCTACATCTTCAACTCCGACGACGACTCGATCGCACCGGTAAGAGGGTCAGGCTCCTACGTGGATTACCTTCCGAGTGCCTCAGTTCGGTATGCACTGGACGCACAATCCGGTGTCCGCCTGGTTTATGGCCGAGGGCTCTCGCGACCAAACTTTCAGGACCTGGTGCCATATCGTCAACTTACCGATAAGGACATGCAAATCTCTGTCGGCAACCCAAACTTGAAAGCGGAACACGCCAATAATCTTGACCTGCTCTATGAGCGCGCCCTAAGCCATCAGGGGCTGCTCCAGGCAGGTGTCTACTACAAGAACCTGACTGATCCTATCGTCCCGGTGCAGACCATTGTTCCGGCCACAGCGGCGACCTACGCAGGCTATCAGCAGATCCAGAGCATCAATGCCGGCAGTGCCTACGTCTATGGGTTCGAAATCGCCTTCCAGCAGCACTTTACCTATCTTCCTGGATTAGCGAGCGGGTTAGGGCTCTCGGCTAACTATGGCTACAGTGCTTCGCAGTTGACCTTTCCACCCGCCACGAACCCTGACGGATCGGATTCGGGTATCGGCAGGACTGATAAGCCGGATTTGATTCGGCAGGCTCCCCACACTTGGAACATCAGCCCGACCTATGACAAGAAGCGGCTGTCAGTCCGTCTCGGGTTGTCTTATAACGATGCCAACATCTTCCAGTACAACTACAACGACGGAAATGCTGGACCATTCCATTATCAGGATGGATCCGGCGGCGGTATAAAAGGACCAAACGGAGACATCTACCTGTACTCGCATATTCAGACCGACTTGCAGGGAAGCTATAAGCTGGGTAAGGGATTCACCGCGGTCGCGTATGGTTTAAACCTGAATAATGAAGTCTTCGGCTTTTATCAGGGAAGCACAATCTACCCGATCCAGCGCGAGTACTACAAGCCAACCTTCGGGGGAAGCATCCGTTGGTCGCCTCGGGAAAAGTAATGCGCGCAGTGATGATGAAAGAGGGCGTACCGGAACTTCGGCACGCCCTCTTTCTTTGAATCGGGATAGTACTGTCGGTGCTAAGGCACGGCGGTGCCGCGTGGTTTGACCGCGTACTTAGCGGACGTTGTAGTTCAAACAGACGAAGTGTAGAAACGGTCTGATGGCCATCGCAGAAAAGGCACTGGTGCAGAGGTAAGCATGGAATAGACCTCACATCAACTTAGGATAGCCAAACTATTACGTGTATAGGCAGCCACAGAGTTGTTGGTCAAATAAATGTGCCCGCTTCCGATCTCTTTATACTTCGGTCGCGAGTTGTCGCAGGACGTACTGCAGGATGCCGCCGTGCTGGTAGTAAAGGATCTCCTGTGGGGTGTCAATGCGGACGGTAACGGGGAAGACGATGGTGTGGCCAGTGTCGGATTCGGTCGTGACCGTGATGTTCTTGCCGTTGGGGAACTTGCCGTCGAGCATGGCGGCCAGCTCGCCGGGTTCCGCGCCCACCGAGTAAAGCTCTTGACCTGAAAGCCCGAGTGACTCGGCTGTTTCCCCAGGCTCAAACTGCAGGGGAAGGATGCCCATGCCGACCAGGTTTGAGCGGTGGATGCGCTCGTAGCTTTCGGCGATGACGAATCTGATTCCAAGAAGCCGCGGGCCTTTGGCGGCCCAGTCGCGCGAAGAGCCAGAGCCGTACTCCTTGCCGGCAATGATTGCAAGGGGAATGCCGCGCTTGGCGTACTCGACGCTGGCGTCGTAGATGGACATGGGAACGTCATCGGGGAAGAGGCGGGTGACACCGCCCTCGGTACCGGGGGCAAGTTTGTTGCGAAGACGGACGTTCGCGAACGTCCCGCGGACCATGACCTCGTGATTGCCGCGGCGGCTGCCGTAGCTGTTGAAGTCGGCGGGCTTGACACCATGCTCGATGAGGTACTTGCCTGCCGGACCGTTCAACTTGATTGAGCCGGCCGGCGAGATGTGGTCGGTTGTGACTGAGTCGCCGAGAACGGCGAGCACCCGAGCGGCATGAATGTCTTTCACCGGCTCGGGAGTTGGCAGCATTCCATCAAAATAGGGCGCCTTACGGATGTAGGTGGAGTCGGGCTCCCAGCCGTACGTCTCGCCAGAAGGGAACCTCAGGTTCTGCCAGTTCTGATCGCCGTCAGAGACGGTGGAGTATTGCGTGCGGAACATCTCGGAGTCGATCGATGAGGCGACGGCGGCGGAGACCTCGGCCTGGTTTGGCCAGATGTCCTTCAGAAAGACCGGCGAGCCATCCTTGTCGTTGCCCAGCGGATCTGTCTCGAAGTTGTGGCCGATGTGACCGGCGAGAGCGTAGGCGACGACCAGCGGTGGACTCATCAAGTAGTTCGCGCGGACCTCTGGCGAGATGCGGCCTTCAAAGTTGCGATTACCGGAAAGAACGGACACAGCAACGAGGCCATGATCCTCAATTGACTGGGAAACGTCCGTAGGCAACGGCCCGGAGTTGCCGATGCAGGTGGTACAGCCATACCCAACCACCTGGAAGCGGAGCTGGTCGAGATACGGCATCAGACCCGCCTTCTTATAGTAGTCAGTAACCACGCGCGAGCCGGGGGCAAGGGAACTCTTGACCCAGGGCGGCGTGCTCAGCCCTTTCTCCACGGCTTTCTTGGCGAGCAGACCAGCGGCCATCATCACGTAAGGGTTTGAGGTGTTGGTGCAGGAGGTGATGGCGGCGATGACGATGCTGCCGTGGTCGAGGTACGGATCGGGATCGACCCCAAACCGGGACTTGATGCTCGTTGGAGCGACAGTCAGGGCATCCACGTCCAGCGTCTCCACAGCAACTCTGTCCCCGCCCTCTACCTTCGGCGGCGGTGCGCCTATGCCGCTGGTCACGTCACCACGAAGGCTGGCGGTACCGCCCTCGCCTTCCCAACGGACCATCTGGCGAGCGGCGGACTTGTTGGCGTTAGGGCCAAGCAGCGCGGGGAGCTGCTGCAGGAAGCTGGTTGCGGCCTCAGAGAGCGGGACGCGGTCTTGCGGGCGCTTCGGTCCAGCGACGCTTGGCTCTACCGTACTGAGATCGAGCGAAAGTGTCGCAGAGTACTCCGCTTCAATCGCGTCCGGGGTGTGGAAGAGGCCTTGCTCGCGGAAGTAGGCTTCAACGAGGGCGATATGTTCGGCACTGCGCCCCGTCAGAGCAAGATACCGTAGTGTCTCCGCATCCACGGGAAAGATGCCGCACGTTGCGCCGTATTCGGGAGCCATGTTCGCAATAGTGGCGCGATCGGCAAGGGGAAGCTCGGAGATGCCGGGTCCGAAGAACTCGACGAACTTGCCGACTACGCCAAATCTGCGCAGCGCCTCGGTAACTGTCAAGACCAGGTCAGTCGCTGTTGTGCCCTCTTTCAGCTTGCCAGTCAGCCGGAAGCCAACAACCTGGGGCAGCAGCATGGAGACCGGCTGGCCCAGCATGGCCGCTTCTGCCTCAATGCCCCCCACGCCCCAACCGAGCACGCCGAGACCGTTGACCATGGTGGTATGGGAGTCGGTACCGACGAGGGTGTCTGGATAGGCATGGACTCGACCGTCCGCATCAGGCGAAGTCGTGAAGACGACGCGCGCAAGGTACTCCAGATTGACCTGATGGCAGATGCCCATTCCTGGCGGGACTGCTGAAAAATTATTGAAAGCCGTCTGACCCCATTTGAGGAAGGCGTAGCGCTCACGGTTGCGTTGAAACTCGAGCGCAGCGTTTAAATCGTAGGAATGCGCGGTCCCGAACTCATCGACCTGAACTGAGTGGTCGATCACGAGTTCCGCTGGCTGCAGCGGGTTAATCTTTTCAGGGTCGCCGCCAAGCGCTCTCATTGCGTCGCGCATTGCGGCGAGATCCACGATCGCCGGAACACCGGTGAAGTCCTGCATCAGAACGCGAGCAGGCATGTAGGCGATCTCGCGCGAAGGCTCCGCCTTGGGTTCCCAAGCTGCCAGGAACCTGATGTCATCCGCAGTAACCGTGCGCCCGTCTTCGTGGCGCAGCAGATTTTCCAGCAAAATGCGCAGCGAGAAAGGCAGGCGGGAGAGATCGACACCATGCTGCTCAAGCGCGCGCAGTCTGAACAAGTGGACGGTGGCGTTTCCGGACGTGAGGGTGGCCGCACTCTGAAAAGAGTCGGGATGAAACTTAGACATAAGGATCTCTCCTGGAACGAAAAGGCTTGACTCGAACGCGCTGGAAGGGTCGCCTCGTTACGCGATAAGGGCGGGCGTGAACTTGGTCGGGAGGAGGACTGGCCCAACCCACCCACGGTCGCGGCGACCGCGACGAAAGCGCTTGATGCGCATGCTGTAGCTCGAACGGCTCATCTCGGTCTACATTTTACTGTGGATTGGGATCTTCAGACGAGAAGGACACACCGAGGTGTCTACCGTCTGGCAAGGAGCGATCCGCGGCCATATGGAGGCGGCGGCGGAACAATCTGCCGCACTGGGAGGGTAAAAGTTCCCCGAAACTGTCGTACACCCGATGGGTTTGATCGTATGTAGACGCGAATACAAGACATGCACCCGTGTAGGTTGCATCCAAGACAAAGTGGCACTGGAGATAGAAAGATATGCGTACTTTCAAATCGGCAAGCGTAGGTAGTTTGTGTGCGGCGACCACGGTGTCTTTAGGACGCCTGATGTTGAGTGCCGCTCTGGGTGCCAGCCTAGCGGCTATGACCCTTTCAGGCTGCAAGAGCAATGCAGGCAACCCTGCGGACGGGAGCACGACCGCATCGACTGACCCAAATGCTGATCCGGCTGCGGCGAACATGGCTCCTGCAGACGACTCCACAGCCGCCGCGCCCGCACCTGCAAGTACGTCCGCTGCTCCTGCACCCGCGCGGACTCGGGTAAAGGGTTATCAGCAGCAGGCAGAACCGACACAGGAGGGGCAGACCTACAACAATCAGGCACCTGTGGAGCGGCAGGACAATGGACAGAACTATTCTGGCCAGGACAACTACGACGCGAACTCCAACTACAACAACAATTACGACGATGCTGCAGAGGCTGGATACCAGGCGACCCTGACAGACGTGCAAGCCACCGAACCTCCGCCGCCGCTACCGCAGTATGAGCAGCCGGAAGCTCCCGACCCGAACTACATCTGGACGCCGGGATACTGGAACTACGGCTCGGGCGGGTACTACTGGGTGCCCGGCGCGTGGGTGCAGGCACCGTACACCGGCGCCTTGTGGACGCCCGGATACTGGGGATATGTAGGGAACCGTTACCGGTTTCACCACGGCTTCTGGGGTCCTCACATTGGCTTCTACGGCGGCATCAACTATGGTTTCGGCTACACAGGCACCGGCTACCAGGGCGGCTACTGGAACGGCGACAACTTCTACTACAACCGCGCCGTAAATCGCGTCAACACGAACGTAGTCCGGAACGTGTATGAGCGGAATGTGACCATCAACAACACAGTCATCAACAACCGCACGGTTAATAACACGGTCATTAACAACGTCAGCTACAACGGAGGAAACGGTGGTGTACAGGTGCGCCCCCGCCCGGCCGAACTGGCAGTGCTCCACGAGCAGAGAATTCCGCCTATGACAGCACAGATTCAGCATCAGCAGCAGGCAGCGCAGAACAAGCAGCAGTTCTATGCAGTGAACAAGGGCCGTCCGGCCGTCGTGGCGGCACCACGTGTGCTGGTTGCGGATCGAGGCATTGCTCCGCCGCCGCGCACAACGGCGCAGCTTGAAAGGACCTCGGCGGGCATTCCTCGGCAGCAGCCAAGGCCGGTGGTCGCACCAACACCGGTGCAGAACCACCCGGCCGTGCAGCCTGCACAGACCAGACCGTCTGTGCCACAAAATACGGTGAACCAAAGCCGTCCCGGTCAACCTCCCGTTCGGCCCGGCGAGCCTGCCCGACCTGGGCAGCCTGCTCAAGCGAATGGTCGTCCGGGACAGCCAACTGCACATCCGGCCGTACAGCCGAATCGTCCGACGGAGACACCAAGGCCCAGTCCGGCAGTAACGCGTCCGGGGCAGGGTGCCACTCCGGCACCCCGACCGACGCCGCAAACCAGACCGCAGCCGCAAACCAAGCCTCAACCACAGGTCGAAAGCCGACCGCAGCCACAGCCCAGACCACAACCAGAAGCAAGGCCTCAGCCGCAGACTCAGAGCCGTCCGCAACAGCCATCGCCGAGGCCTGAGACACAGGCAAGGCCGAAAACCCAGTCTCAACCGCAACCGAGAGCGCAAACCGAACCTAAGCCGCAAGCGAGGCCCCAGAACGTGGCGCGGCCACAGAACCAGCCGAGACCTGCCCAGGAGCATCCTGAAGCGAGGCCCGAACCGCATCGTGGTGCATAGCCCCGGTGCCGGAAACGCCCTGCGGTTTGTACGGGAGTCGTGATGTGGTCGTTTGAGGCTCCCAAATTCACGCGGGAACGAAGCGCTGCTTCGTTCCCGCATTCTTTGTAGGTCTTGAGGAACCGGAATGCATCTTATTACGCACTGCTGAGGTCGCCGTATGAACCCTTCACCTTTTAGTCTCTGCGGAACGCTCCGTTTACTCCTAATTGGGTGCATCATGCACGTGGCTGCGGCGGGTCAGCAGGTCTCACCGGCAACCTTCGCCAACGGGAGCCAAACTCCAGCGGACCCAGCACCCGCAAACTCAACCGCTTCGCCCCAGGCTAAGAACCAGTCATCGAAGCCGGCACGGCGAAGGCGGCACCGTCGCAGCTATGGAACCGGGCAAGACGGTGTATCGAGCTCTCAGCAGTCTGCGTCACAGCCGAGCCAGGTCGCGCCGACCGCAGAGCAGCGTGCGCGCGATCAGAAGATATTGGAACAGCAAAAGGCGCAGTCTTCCCGCACTGCAAGAGAGAACGACGCAGTCACGAAGCAAGTGGTTCGCGAGCAACAGCAGATGCAAGCCGAACCGCGCATCCAGGATGCTCCCGGCGTCAACGATCAGCCGCTGCCCGGCGCTCCGGTGGTGCCGCCAACCCAGCCCTCGGAACCGCCGCGTATACAAGACGCTCCTGGCCCGGCACAGACGCTGCCGAAGCCTGCTCCAACGACTGCGCCCGTGCCGCAGTAGGACCGGCCATGCGGTACCCTTGCTTAGGTCACCAAGCTGGGAGTGAGCAGAATGAAGGTGCTGGTATTTGGCGGCGGCGGCCGGGAACACGCGCTGACCTGGGCAATCTTGCGATCTGCCCGCGTAAGCGAAGTCGTGTGTGCTCCTGGGAACGGCGGAATAGCAACGTTAGGAGTGGGGTCGAGCAAGCCTTGCCGCTGCGTCTCCGTGGATGGGGCCAGCGTTGATGCGATGATCGCAGTGGCCCTGGACGAGCGACCAGAACTGACCGTCATTGGTCCCGAGGTGCCGCTTGCGCTTGGCCTTGTCGATGCTCTGGAGAAGTACGGCCTCAGGGTCTTTGGGCCGACCCGGTCCGCGGCGATGCTCGAAACAAGCAAAGCGTTCGCGAAGCAATTCATGCACAAGAACGGCATCCCTACGGCAGCCTATAAGGTGTGCGCGTCTGCCGATGCAGTAGCGAACGCGCTTCACTTCTTCAAGACTCCGCTCGTTGTGAAGGCGGACGGCCTCGCTGCCGGTAAGGGGGTCGTGATCTGCGAGACCAAGGAAGATGCCATGCGGGCAGCTTCCGAGATGTTCTCAGGCGCGCTCCTCGGAGCTCCTGTAGATCGGATCGTGCTCGAAGAGTTCCTGCAAGGTGAGGAGCTCTCTTTCTTTGCAGTCTGTGACGGCAAGCATGCAGTCCCACTGGCCGCGGCACAGGACCACAAACGGCTCGGCGAAGGTGATACCGGTCCAAATACCGGTGGCATGGGCGCTTACTCCACAGATACGCTGCTGTCTGCCGAACTGCGCACTTGGCTGATGGCAAAGGTTGCGCAACCCGTGGTGGACGGCATGGCGGCGCAGGGTACGCCGTATAGAGGGGTTCTTTTCTGCGGGATGATGCTTGTACCGCAGGCGGATGGAACGACTGTGCCGATGGTGCTCGAGTTCAACACGCGCTTCGGCGATCCGGAGACGCAGGCGCTGATGATGCGGCTGGACAGCGACATTGTCAAGATATTTGAAGCCGCGATCGACGGCACTGCCGATTCGCTGGAGATTGCGATGAAGCCTGGAGCGAGCGTCTGCGTGATCGCCGCCAGCGAGGGGTATCCGGGTAAGTATTCGAGCGGCAAGCCCATTTCGGGCCTCGACACCTCGCCCGACACCGTCGAAGTCACCGTCTTCCACTCCGGTACTGCGCTCTCATCCGGCACACTACTTACGGCTGGAGGCCGCGTGCTCGGCGTCACCGCCTACGCGGCCGATCTGCGGAGCGCATTGGAGATCGCGTTTGCGCGGATTGAAGAAATCAGCTTCGAAGGCATGCAATATCGCCGCGACATCGGCTGGCGCGCACTGCGCTCCTAGGCAAGTACTCCGCTAGCGGTCGTCCTCCGCATTTGTTTGTCATCCTTCGCCGAAGGCGGAGGATCTGCTTGTTCCTTGCGTTCCCGCGCCCGAGTTACTGCTTCGCCATCAGGTTATGACCGCCGCACCGCGCATCGGGCGTAGCCGATGCGGACAGCATCGTGAACCCATACTGTTCCTGCCGAATTTGGTAGTACGTCGCCTTACCCGTATCAGCATCGATCTCTACCTGAAAGTGCTGCTTGTCGGAGCATGCGAGAACCGGCCCGTAGGTAAAGGTTGTGCTGTCCTTTGTGTCCGTATAGCGTGCCGCGAACTTTTCGTGAACCGTCTTTAGATCGACCAGACCTGCCGCATCACTCCACTTCTTGGCATCCTTCCAATCGATCTTCAACCAGGCATCCACAAAGCCCCGGCCATTCGTTGCAACCGGCTGCACACGCTCTACGCGGTCGCCTTCGACTCGAAAACGAAAGACTCCCGGCCGCGTGTAAAAGTTGAAATCAATTGGAACGACGGGTAGCCGGAGCTCGAATCCATCTCGCTTGGCTTGGATGCTGGGATCGCTGTCGAATCGGGAATAGCCTTCCTCGTAATGCCAGATGGTACGTTGTTCGGTGCCGTCGTAGATGGGCTGCAGCAAGTCAATATCGAAGGCGCTGAAACACGAGGTACACCATGGCCTGCCATGGGCCACAACCATCCGCCACGCGCCCGTTCTGCCGGAACTAGGCAGGACCGCGTAGGTGAAGAAGTCCCCAAAAGCGTCCCCCGGAGTGTCATACCGCCCGCGCTGCCAACGTAGTACCCTTCGCCACTTTGAGGCGCTCCGTTCGTAGACCAGAAGCACCGTGTCGTAACCGCATGCAATGTCTAAACGCACTTCGACGGCGATCAGGTTCGCGATCCCATCGGGATGCCTCGCTGTCAGCTTCAGCGAGGCGCCAAGCACGCCATCAACCGTCTCGGGCTCGTTCCCGTGATTGGTTGAACCGGAGGTTCGGGTTTGTTTGCGCTGAGCATAGATGCGAGGGTTCGTTGCAGGTCGGGTGCGTCAAGATCTGAGCCGCCTGAGGACTTGCACACCACCTGAGTATCCACAACGCGGGTCAGGTCATCTTTCAGGCGCAGAATGTCTTCTGAGTGTTCGGGAAGCGCGGTATCAAGCCCCATCCAATTACTTTTCACCTTAAGCAACTTCGCCTGCGTAGCCTTCGCTTCAGCCGTCGCTCGCTGTGCGGTGGGGCATGGCTGAGTTTGCGCCACAGCCGAAGCTGTCGCAGCCAACCAGACCGCTGATAACAGCACGAATGCTCGCATCACGCCACGAGCATAGCAAAACCCGGCCTAGTCCTTCATAAATCCAGTGAAGTCCGACCATTGCTCGACACGGAACGCCCGTATGTCCCGAACCACCTTTGGGAACCACGGCAGCGCCTTCAAGGCATTCATCGCGAGCAGCAAGTTCGCGAGGTCTTCACTCTCGTTGATGTACACGCTGCCCTGAGCCCAAAGAAACCCATGGCGTTCGAGGACGCTGGAAATGTCGGTATAGGCCTGCAAGGCCCGCTTCGGGTGATGGCGTCTAGCGTCCGCGACTGTGAGATCGAAGGCAATCGCGAACACTACGCGGCCTCGGGGTCGTTCATCATGTCTTCGAATTCGTACTCGGTCACTTCGCCAGTCGGAACGACGCGAATTGACACCAGCGCGTCGCCCTTTGCGGAGCGGCCAGCCGGACCCAGAACTTCATACATGGGGCCATACTTCCCAATGGTCTTGATGGAACCAACCCACTGGGCGACTTCAGGTTGTGGTTGAGCAGCCATCGAACATCTCCGTTGCTCACGAGTATATTCCCGCCTAACTTCTTGCCATTACTTTCAGGCTCAGCTCCTTCAACTGCTGATCGCTGACCGGAGTTGGTGCATCGACCATCAGGTCGATCGCCTTCGCCGTCTTCGGAAAAGCGATCACTTCACGAAGGCTTGTCGCCCCGGCGAGGATCATGACAATGCGATCGAGACCAAGTGCGATGCCGCCGTGCGGGGGCGTACCGTATTCGAGGGCGTCGAGGAAGAAGCCGAAGCGTTCCTTCGCCTCTTCGTCGGTCATCCCCAAAGACCGGAAGATCTCCGCCTGCACGTCCTGGCGGTGGATACGGATTGATCCCGAACCAAGCTCCGTGCCATTAAGCACGATGTCGTATGCCAAGGCCCGCACTGCACCCTTATCGCTGGTAAGGCGACCGGCCTTGATGTCGTCCTCGTGCGGCGAGGTAAAGGGATGATGCGCGGCGTTCCAGGCCTTCTTCTCCTCGTCCCACTCGTACATAGGGAAGTCGGTGACCCAGAGGAACTTGAAATCCGCTGCGGTACCGGTCTTCTCGAAGAGCTTGTGCTTGTCCGCGAACTTCTGCGCGAGCTGCAGGCGAAGCGCGCCTACCCGCTTGTAAATCCACTGGGGATCGTAGTTCCACATAGCAGGCGTGCCGAGCTTTGGTGTCACCACGATCAACAAATCCGCCGCTGCGGGTGCCCCATGGCTTGCTTCTGCGGCTTGGGACGAAGCGGCGACCTTCTTCTCAACGAGTTCGGCAAGCGGAGCAAATGTCTCATTCGTCTTCAAACGAGCGACGTCGAGCAGGTCCAGACCGCAATCGCCGAAGCCGCCGCGTATCTCTGCAAGCAACGCCTTGCGAGCAGTGCCGCTCAGCTCGCCGGCCGCAGGAATCAAAAACCCTAACACAGGCAGCGCTTGCTCAATCTTCAGCGCCTCTCGCAACAGCGGCGTCAGCTCATCGCTGAGCGAAACCATAGGCGGCAGCCGCATGTCGGGCTTATCGATACCGTAGTTCTTGATGGCGTCATCGTACGTCATCTGAACGAAGTTCACCGGCAGCTCAATCCCCGCCGTCGCAAATGCGGCCTTGAGAAAGCCTTCGACAAAGCGGAAGATCAGCTCCTGCTGCGGGAAGGTCGTCTCCAGGTCGATCTGTGTGAACTCCGGCTGGCGGTCGGCGCGCAGGTCTTCATCGCGAAAGCAGCGCGCAATCTGAAAGTATTTATCGAACCCGGAGATCATGAGGATCTGCTTGAAGATCTGCGGCGACTGCGGCAGCGCATAGAACTGCCCTCCATGCACGCGGCTGGGCACAAGGTAGTCGCGCGCTCCTTCCGGAGTAGACCGCGTCATGAATGGCGTCTCGATCTCCAGGAAGCCCTGCTCGACGAGATAGTTGCGGATCGCCATAGCGACCCGGCTGCGCAGCGCGAAGTTGTGCTGCATCTCGGTGCGGCGCAGGTCGAGATAGCGGTACTTCAGCCGCACCTCTTCGTTCGCGATCGCTTCCTCCGCAGGCGAGAAGGGAGGCGTCTTTGCCTCATTCAGCAGCAGTAACTCCTCGGCAACGATCTCGATCTCGCCCGTAGGCATGTTGGGGTTGTCGAGACCCGCTTCACGCTTGCGAACGGATCCCTTCACGGCGATAACGAACTCCGACCGCGCCGTCTCTGCCTTGGCATGTGCCGCAGGTGCCTTCTCTTTGTCCAGCACAATCTGAGTAATGCCAGAACGGTCGCGCAGGTCGAGGAAGATAAGGTGGCCGTGGTCGCGCCGGCGATTAACCCAGCCCATCAGTACTACGCTCGTGCCAGCATCGGTCGCACGGAGATCGCCGCACATGTTCGTGCGTTGCAGCTTGCCTAAGAAGTCGAGTGTCACAGTGCTTCTATTGTAGTGCTTGCAGCTGGGCGCACTCCCGAGGAGAGGATTGCGAGATGGCCCATAACCGCTTCAGCCTGGGAGGACGGTTCTGGTCGAGTGATGCAGCGTGCGCGGGCTGCCTGCCAACACGTGGAGCGTGGATGATCATCATCTTGAAGAAAATCAATCCTTATCGCGTAATTGTTCACGAAGGCGGCCTGCACGCTGCCTTTCTCGCGCTCCTTCCGTACTGCGACCAAGGTTGACCAAAGCGGTACCTAATAGAAAGTGCCCTTCAGCGTCTTGTTCATCGAGCGCGATGGCACGCCGCAAAGGACCAAGGGCGTTCTCGGGTTGACCCAGGGAGAGTTCGGACTCGCCGAGTGCCAGCAGCGCATCTCGGTAAGAAGGGTTCACGGCTAAAGCAGCGTTCAAATAAGCCACTGCTTCGGCGTATCGATTCTGACGCTGACGTATGCGGCCCATGGTGCAGTTTGCTACGGGGTCTTTTGGGTAGTGCTGCAGCTCCTGGGTGAACTCGCTCTCCGCGGCTTTCAGGTTGTTATTGCGCCAGTACACAATCCCCATGTCGGTGTGGGCGCCGGGATAGAGAGGATTGGCCCTAAGCGCGGCTTGAAACTCTCTCAGAGCGTCATCTTCTTTAAAAAGGTTATCGTCGGCCACTCCCATCAGTGCATGCGCTTCCGCAGAGTCGGGATCGATCGCCATAACGCGCTCGAAGACGTCGTTCAGGGCCTTGTAGTTCTTCGTACGAATATAGGCTTTCCCGAGCGTGTCCAGCGTGGGAAGGTCGCGTGGTTCGAGAGCGCTTGCCTTGTTCAACATCACTGCCGCGTCCTCATAGCGGCCAAGAGCAAACAGGTCGAGCCCGGTCAGGTCGAGCGACTGAAAAGTTGGGGCTGCGTCGGCGAATGCCTTAAGCAGCGGGAGCGCAAGATCGTAGCGTTGCGCTCTGAAGTAAGCCACTCCCAGGTTTCGGCTGGCGACCTGATCGCCGGGCGCGATGGAGAGGATGCGCTTGTAGAGAGCGATGGCTTCATCAAATCGCTGCTGGCGAGCGACGGCGATCGCGAGATTATTCAGAACAACGATCGAGTTGGGGTCGGAGCTTAGCGCTTTGCGGAAGTTGCTTTCGGCTAAGGCATTCTCTCCGTGCTGGAGGGCCTGCGAGCCAGCTGCAAAGCTCTGATCGAGCTGCTGCTGAGCTACGTTCGGCGCGGCCTGAGCAGTTGCATAGCTGTTTCGTAAGCACGCGAGCACCAGGAGACATGCGATCAACCGGAATGCAACGCGGAGAGGCATAGGTGGATGGGGCGGGTCCCGAAGAAAGCCGCTCGTCATCAGAATAAGACGGGAGGGGCTGATCGCTTCGCCCTGATCTCAATCGTGAGACGGAGATCAGGGCGATTCGAGAGTTAGAAGTAGATCTTCGATCCGAACTGGATCCGGCGCGGAAGGTGAGTCGCGTTCACTTGCCCAAAGGCGACATCGTCGAGACCGGTATCGACACCCGAGAAGTTGGTGTGATTGAAGGTATTGAAGAACTCTGCGCGGAACTGGAATTTGTAGCGCTCGGCGAAATTCACGTTCTTGATCGCGCCCAGGTCCCAGTCTTGCAGCCCGGGACCATAGAACGCTCCGTTATGCTCCGATCCAAAGTGGCCGCTGGCTTCGGCAAAGGAGCTTGTCGTAAACCACTGCGCTTGCGTCTTGGTGAGATGGACGGGAGCGATCTGGTCCGGACGAGGAGCGATGGCCGTGTTCGGACTGGAGATTCCGAGACCTCCGGAGCCTGGGTACGCAAGCTCATACGGGTCGTTCGCCTGGGTCACGGTCGCTGACTGACCAGACTCAACCGAGGTGATGCCTGAGACCTCCCAGCCACCCAGCAGCTTACCTTCGATCCCTTTTTGAGCGGTAAAGAACGGAAGTTGATAGACATAGTTCGCGATGAAGATGTGAGGTGTATTCAGGCTGGAGACGCCGTAGTCCAGGTTCTTGTCGTAAGTGTCCGTACTCGCCGTGCCACGATCGTTGGACTGGTTGGTCATGTTCTTTGACCAGGTGTAGGCGATGCCGAATGTAAGCCCGGCGGCGACCCTGTGGCTTGCGGAAATCTGCAGCGAGTTATAGTCGCTTGTAAACGCCGGAACACGCGACTTGAAATACGAATAGCCAAGGTAGGGTCGAATCGCATTCACGTTTACGGTGGGGTTAGCCACGCGAGCTGCCACGGTGGGCTGGTTCAAGTCAATCTCGCCAAGCAGGTGTCTGCCTGTGGAGCCGACATAGGCGAATTCAACCGTCGTTCCCGGTCTCAGTTCCTGCTGGAGTGAGAGGTTGTACGACGCATAGGACGGCACCTTGAACGTCGGCGTTCCCGTAGAGGTGATCGCGTTTGGCCCAAGCGGTGTGACCGACGTTCCAGCGAGCGGCGTGTCGAAGCTGGTATTGTTGACCGTCGTGGTCTGCAGCAAAGGTGGATCCGAGAACGCGTTCTGCTCCCAGATTCCGTTCAGCGAGCGATCGAAGAAGATTCCAAAGCCGCCTCGGAAGCTGGTCTTTCCGTCGCCATAGACGTCGTACGCGAAACCAACGCGGGGGGCGAAGTTGAGGTTTGAGTTCGGGTTGACGCGGCCTCCGAACGGCGAGCAGGTGACGCCGGGCGCGATACTCTTCGCGGCCGTGCATGCCGTGCCTGAGGGGAAGATGATGCCGTTGGTATAAGTTGCCGGAATCTCGGCCTGGCCAGCAACAAAGTCTCCGGTGGTGGGGTCGATTGCCGGGGCGGCTGAGGCGAGGTAGGCGTCCGGAGAGAAGTTGTTCAGCGTGTTCTTTGCATCGGTGGGCGAGGGGAAGTAGCTATACCGAATGCCGAGGTTCAAGGTGAGGCGACGGTTCAACTTCCAGTCGTCCTGCGCAAACGCTTCGAAGTTGTAGTAGTGAAGATCTGGAACGATGTCCGTGCTCTGTTGCGAGAAGACCGCAACGTTGCCTAGTAGAAAGTCCTGCCAGGTGTTGAATTGGAAGCTCGCCGCTCCTTCCGAAGCGTTCTCCGTCTTCAGCATCTGCGAGACGGTCCCACCAATTCTGACGGAGTGTTTGCCGAAGTTCAAGGACAGGTTGTCGAAGAGCGTCCGATCCAGGTTGCGTTCGTTGTAGGGCGCACTGCCCTGGGCCAGACCGGTGATGGTACCGCCGGTGAACGAGATGCTGGGAATGCGACCATAAGGGTCAAGATAGGCCGTCGGCGTCAGCGCCCCTGCGACCGCAGCTGAGTTTGCAACTCCGCTCAACGCCGCCTGGATGGTTCCCTGCGAATAAGCGAATTCAGCCTCATTTACGACCTTTGCAGAGATGGTGTACGTGAGATTGCCAACGACGTTCTCGCCGGGCGCGTTGACTGCAGTGTTGACCAGGCCCGGATAGTTGGGACCAGCGAAGAGGCCGGTGGGGAAGTTCGAAGGATTATCGTCCTGCATGGCTCGCGCGAAGAAGTGGAGCTTGTCGGTGAAATTGTGATCGATGCGGACGATATCCTGCCGGAAGTTTTGCTTTGCAGAGTAGTTCTGCACGTTGTTTCCGCCGTCGTTTGCGACATTCGGATCGAAGACGTTGGTGAGATAGACCTGTGCGTTCTTGCTGTAGCAGGAGGGGCTGATTGTGCTCTGATCCGCAGCCGCATCGTAGGTCACGCAGCCTGCGGGAGCTCCTGTTACCTGCCCGGCCACGATGCCGTTCAGCTGATTTTGAGAGGGCGCCGTCACAACGTTTGTTGCAGGGGAGCTGACCTTGCGCCACTCTTCCGACCAGAAGAAGAATGTCTTGTCTTTACTACGGTTATAGACCTTCGGGATCCAGAGCGGACCTCCGAGCGTGAACCCATAGTTGTTGTAGCGTTCAACCGCGCGGGGATCTCCTGCCTGCTTTGAGAAGTAGTCGTTCGCATTCAGCGCGTCGTTGCGGAAAAACTCGTAGAGGTCGCCGTGATACGTGCTTGTGCCGGACTTGGTCGCGACCAGCACTTGAGCGCCGCCGCTGCGTCCGTATCCGGCGTCGTAGGTGCCTCGCTCCAGTGTGAACTCCTGAATCGCGTCGACGCTAGGAACGTTGAGCAGCGTCGCGTTCGAACCGCTGTCGTTGATGTCCGATCCATCTACCGTCCAGTTATTTGCGCCCGAACGAGCACCGTTCACGGAGAGCGTCGTCGTATTGTTGAGACCGAATCCGGTCTCATCGCCGAGACCACTTACCACTCCGGGCTGGAGCGTCACCAACTGCTCGAAGTTGCGGTTGCTCAGTTCAAGCTCTCGGACCTGCGTGCCGCTGATGGTTCCGGCCTGTGCACTGCTGGAGGTATCGACCGCAACCGCGTTCTCTTCGACCGTCACCGTCTGGTCAAGCGATCCTGGCGCAAGAACAGCGTTCAGGGCACGCTTCTGCGCCACAAAGATCGTCACATCTTTCGCCGTGTAGGTCTTGAAGCCCGGAGCAGTGACGGTAACGGTGTAGGTCGAGGGTGTTAGGTTCGTCGCGGAGTAGTTACCGCTCGGGTCCGTTTGCAGCGTCCGCGGGGTGCCCTTGGTTCCATTCTGTTCGATCGTCACAGTAGCACCGGAGACCACCGCACCTGTTAAATCGGTCACGGTCCCGTTAAGGCTGCCTGCGAGTTCCTGTGCGTGCAAGGGGATGTATCCACAAAGTACGAGCAGGATGGTCAGGGGGAGTTTCAGGAAGTTTGTTCGCATTGATGGCCCCGGTTTTCAGAGATGAGTGAGCTATTCGGCGGTTGGAAGTCGCTACGCTCGTGATGTCTCCGTTAAGCGCGGCGAAACGCAGGTTTGCACGCTTGGCGGATGCCAGGAGCGGCAAGATCAGGAATGTATGTTGGAGCTTGCTTTGTGCTGGCTACAATCATCGGCGCGGATGACAGCAGACCCGTTCAAACCTCTGATTGTTATCGTCCAAAAGTATCACATGGCATTCCTCAATCTGAAATCTGGGAACATCATGTGGTGGCAGATCAGGGCAGTCAAAGCATCGGAATCGAAGCTTGACTCATGTAGAGCACGGAAGCTGGTCTGTGGCGCTGGACCTCAAGAAGAAGCGGAAGGTGCGAAGGCGGACAAAGGCAGACAGCCGGGCTAAACAGCGCCTGCCAGAGTTGTGCCGATCGCGGTGAACAGAGTGGCAAAGCTGCGTGTAAGCGACCTGAGAGAGGCCACTGCTCCCAGGCCGATGAAGGCGGCAACCAGAGCGTACTCGATGAGGTCCTGCCCGGTTTCATCGCAGATCAGCCGGAGACAGGTCGAACGTGTCGATCTCATCATGTTTGTCCTCGTGCGTCCTCAAATAACGCGGACCTGGATACCGCCCAACCCTGAGAGTGGATGCTATGGGAGGTGAACTGCAGACACAATCCCACCATAAGGTCAGTATCGACCTGTTAGTTAGAAGCGAGTTCCCTGGTGAAAGAGCATCTGCCAGCGCAGTTCTCTTCCGGTGCCGGTGACGTTTACCGGCTGGATCTGCCGCTGCACCCACAGGGAACTACGAAGCGCCTGCGTGGGAGAGCGGTTGTCGTGACTGCTAAGAGACTTGTAGGTGACGAGGGCGACTCCCGGAACCACAAGCTCGCAGAGGAAGTCCGTCAGCGAGATGACGACAGGCTGTTCGGTGGAGAGTTCTGCCAGGATGTCGAGTTTGGAGTAGATCCGGCCTGAGCTGCCGAACTCGCGGAAGTCTTCGGCAAGCAGATTCGAAACGGCAGCCACGTCCCGGCGCGAAACGGGATCAAAGAGGAACTCTTCAAGACTTTCCAAATAGGCCGAGAGGTGATCCGAGTGCGCGGGGAGGTGTTTCAGGTTCATAGGGACTAGGCTAAACCCTTTTACTCTAAAGTTACGTAATCTGCCAATGATCCTGGTTACTTTCGGGGAACCCGGTCGCTTCGTCGACGCCGTGGATGGGACGCACTGTCTTCCGACGGCAAGCCCGTCGGCTCTCTATAGACGAAGGAGCGGAGCAGCTCTGGAGCGAGCGGAACCCTTCCATCGCGGCGCTCCGAGGTACTCTCTTCGCTGACTTGGTCTTGGCGGTTTGGGTCAACAGCCTGGTCTGGAAGCGGATTGATTTTCAAGCTCGAGACTCCGGAAAGGTGCTTGTGGCCTCCGCTGGACACGCAGAGCCGATACAAGAGACTCATCGGCTGATATGCAGGCATAAAAGAGGGAAAGCCGGGCCGGGCAAACCTAAGTAACCTCACCTGCAGCCACCATGTCGAGGAAGAGCCGGTGGACGCGGAGGTCGCTCGATAGTTCGGGATGAAAGGTCGCGGCGAGAAGATGACCTGAGCGGACCAGGACGGGGTCGCCTTCGCGGGTGGCCAGGACCTCAACCCCAGGGCCGATGCGGGAGATGCGTGGAGCACGGATAAATACCATCTCGAGCTTGCCGTCGGGCAGCGCAGAGGGTTCGAAGAGGATGGTGGACTCGTTCTGACGGCCGTAGGCGTTCCGTTCTACTGTGATGTCGACGGCGCCAAAGGATCTCTGGGTTGAGTTGGCCACATCGCGCGCAAGCAGGATCGCTCCGGCGCAGGTGCCGAAGGCGGGCTTGTCGCGGATGAAATCTGAGATCGCGGCGAAGAAGTTGTCGCGCTCGAGGAACTTCAGGATGGTGGTGGACTCGCCGCCGGGAATAATCAGGCCGTCAAGGCCCTTGAGTTCGGCGGGGGTGCGAACCAGGCGCGGCGTTGCCCCAAGGGCGACGAGCACTTTGGCGTGGGCGTCGTAGGCGCCTTGCAGGGCAAGAACGCCGATGGTGGGAGACTTCACAGGCAGTGGCACAACCGATGCTTCGAGTTTCTCGGGAGTCCTTGGCAAGCCTCTATTCTAGACGAGGCGCGCAAAACAGGTCCTCTGCTTTAAGCCAAGATGACGGAATTAAGTCTCTAAGCGGAGAAGCTAGGGATTGAAGGCAGCCAAGAGGACTCGCCGTACAATCGACCGATGGGGCGCATCCGCATTCTTTCCGACCAGGTGGCGAACCAGATTGCTGCCGGCGAGGTGGTCGAGCGTCCGGCTTCGGTGGTGAAAGAGCTGCTGGAGAACTCGCTGGACGCGGGCGCTACGCGGGTGCGGATCGAGATCGAGGGCGGCGGCAGAAAGCTGATCCGGATTGTCGATAACGGGCACGGCATGGTGAAGGACGACGCGCTGCTGGCCTTCGAGCGCCACGCAACTTCAAAGCTCCGCACCAGCGACGATCTCCTGTCCATTGCGACGCTGGGATTCCGCGGAGAGGCGCTGCCTTCGATTGCAAGCGTGTCGCGGCTGAAGCTGGAGACACGGGCAAGCGGCATCGCGGCGGAGGGCGAGATCGTCGCCACGGGAACGATCGTCGAGATCGCCGGGGGAAGAATCTCGCGGGTGGAAGAGGCGGGGCTGGCAACCGGAACCACAATCGAGATTCGCGACCTGTTCTTCAATACTCCTGCCCGGCGCAAGTTCATGAAGGCGGAGTCAACGGAGTTGTCGCACATCGCCGCGCTGGTGACGCACTACGCGTTAGCGAACCCGCACAAGCACTTCGAACTGCACTCATCGACGCAGGCGCTCTTGATTACCCCCGCAGTGCGCGACCATCAGGAGCGCCTGTTCCAGATCTTCGGCAATGAAGTTGCAGGAATGATGATCGCAACTGCGGCGGAGATGGACTTTGCGAAAGCCGGACTGCCGGAGCCTCCGCCCTGGAAGCGTGAAGAGGACTACAAAGCATCTGCGCCCGGCTTCCTGCGGATTACGGGGTTTGTGTCCAAGCCTGAGCTGCAGAAGCTGAACCGAAATTCGGTGTACGTCTTTGTGAATCAGCGGCTGATTCGCGACAAACTGGTGCTCCATGCATTGGGTGAGGCGTACCGAAACATTATCCCCCCCACCTCTTACCCGGTGGTACTGCTGTTCCTGGAGATGCCGCCGGATGAGGTGGATGTGAATGTGCATCCGGCCAAGACTGAGGTGCGCTTCCGGCAGCCGGCGTTTGTGCACGATTTTATCCGCGACACGGTGCGGGCGGCTCTGATGGCGGCGCGACCGGCGATGAGTTTCGCGTCCGCGTTGACCTCAGGGCCACGGGCTTCCTCGTCGCTGCTGACCGGTGTGAGTCCGCTGCCAGGTGGAGATACGCCATTCTTCCAGCCTGGGACGGCGAGCGGTTTCGGCGGGCCGCAGTCCGACGGCGACCCATCGATCGGTGACGCGGAGCCATTTTCACTTGCTCCACCGCCGGTAGCGCCGTCGCCGGGAAGGCTCGCGTTCCATGAAGATTCGATCGCCGTCGGATACGACGAGCCGGGGGCAGGAGTGGCGGACGATGCCAACCAGACGCTGAATGCGCTGGCAACGTTGAAGCCCCTGGGACAGTTGAAGGAGTCGTTCATTCTGGCGGTGAACGAAGAGGGTTTGTGGATCGTCGATCAACATGTGGCGCATGAGCGCGTGCTCTTCGAGAAGATCTTGCGGGACCGCGAGGTGGAGCAGGTGCAGCGGCAGAGATTACTGATGCCGATGCTTGTCGATCTGCTGCCGGCGCAGATGATCGCGTTCGCTGAGATCGCGGCGGAGCTTGAACGAAACGGGTTTGAGGCAGAGCCTTTCGGTCCGAGAACACTGGCGATCAAGGCGGCCCCCGTTGGCCTCGAGGGACGGGAGCTTGAGCGGATGCTTGAGGAGGTGCTCGCAGTGCCGGAGCGTGAGCAGCAGACGGAAAATGCCGAGACGCGTCGACGGAGAATAGCCGCTTCGATTGCGTGCCATGCGGCGATCAAGGTGAATATGCCGCTCGACGCGGCGAAGATCGACTGGCTGCTCAAGGAACTAGGCAGGACGGAGCACCCAACAAGCTGTCCGCATGGGCGGCCGATTGCGCTGAAGTACACGCACAAGGACATCCAGAAAGCGTTTCAGAGGATCTAGCGACGCAAGCTACGAAACTGCTTTGCTCGTTTTCGAGCGGCTCTGGCGTTCAGCGCAATCGCCCCTTGACACGAGCGACCGCTGCGCACACTCGACCGGGGATGCGCGAGTGTGCATAGCGGTCGAGTGCAAGCTCAAGCTACGGCAGAGTGCCGCCAACGTAGTTGTTTCCGCCCTGCTTCTGCTGCGGGTCGCGAACGACAAAGACGACATCGTCGCCTGATTTGAGCCCGGAGACGATGGCCCGGTAACTTGCTTCGTCGGTGACGGGCTTCTTGTTGATCTCCGTGATGATGAGGCCCTTGGAAAGACCGATATCGTCGGCGAAGGAGTCCGTGCGAGCGCTGGTGATGATCACGCCCTTGAGGCCGAGCTTGCTGGCAATTGCCGGAGGAATGGCGGAGACGGTGATGCCGAGCTTGCCCTGACCGGCATCGGACTCGGACGGCGAGGCGTTATCGTCGTTCTCCGCAGTTTGAGCGGCAAAGATCTTGGCCCGGTCGCCGATGGTGACCGTCGCCGTCTGCTTTTTACCCGCCCGCAGATAGCCGATCTGAGCGGTTGAGCCGATCTTGCGGCGCGAGATGTCGTCGACGAGGTCGTCGCCGTCCTTGATGGGCCGGTTATCGATTGCGACGATCACGTCGCCAGGCTGCAGGCCGGCCTTGGCTGCAGACGCGCTCGGATCGACGGTCGCGATGATGACACCACCGTTGGTGAACCCGTACATCCGGCTGACGGCGGAGGCGATGCTGGGCTGGAAGCTGATTCCGATCGAGCCACGAACCACCTTGTGCTCCGGCCCGATGAGCATGTTGTAGACGCTGATGATCGTGTTGGCGGGCATGGCAAACCCAACGCCCTCACTGCCGGCCGACTGAGTGTAGATGGCGGTGTTCATGCCGATCACAGCGCCGGTCATGTCAACGAGCGGGCCGCCGGAGTTACCGGGGTTGATGGCTGCGTCGGTCTGGATGAAGCGCTGAAACTGGCTTTGTTGGCCGCCTTCGATGGCGCGGTTTTTCGCCGAGACGATGCCCGCGGTAACCGTCTTGGCGAGAGCAAAGGGGCTGCCGATGGCAAGCACCCAATCCCCGACCTGCGCGCCGTCGGAGTTCCCGAGCTTGATGGTGGGAAGAGGCTCTTTGCTGTCGATCTTGATGACCGCGATGTCCGTGTCTTTGTCGACGCCGACCACGTGCGCAAGACGGCCGTTATCGCCGCGACCGCCGTCGGGATCGGTCGAGAGTTTTACGTAGATCTTGTCGGCCTTGTCGACGACGTGATTGTTGGTGATGATGTAGCCTCGCGGGTCGACGATGAAACCAGAGCCGAGCGCACGACGGGAGCCGCCATCGGGGCCGTCGGAGCCGTCATCTCCACCCTGACCGCCGAAGAAGCGGTTGAAGAAGTCCTGCATATCGCCGGGTGTCTGGGGCGCGCTGTCGTCTCCTCCGTCCCCGCCGTTCGGGTCAGGATGAATGGGACCGCGCTGTAGACCGCGGCGCTGGCCCTTTTTACCGGTGACCGGCTTCGAAAGCTCCTCCGTGTTGATGTTCACGACGGCGGGCCCAACCTGCTTCGCGATCTGCGAGAACCCGTTCGAGAGAGTGACGGGATCGGGGATGGTGAGTGGACGCGCGTCGGAGGAGTCTACGGCCTGCTGCTCCTTGCCGCTGACACCATGGGTGACAACAGAGCCGATGAGGATGCCCGCGGAAAGGGTGCCCAGAAGGGCAAAGGTCGTGGCGAGACGATGGCTGCGCAGGCGATTGAGCAGGCCGGTCTTTGGCGTTGAAGTTTCCATGTATTGAATCAAGACCTCATTTCGTGCTGTTCGAGCCCGCGTCTCGGCTCAAAAGGTGAGTATATCCGGCTGCGCGCGGGGATTGGATACGTCTCCTGTTTGACGCGGTAAATCCGGGAAAAGCGGTACTTGGGATTCATGAGGTGAAAGGGAGGAGTCGTCCCGCAGGATGGTAGGGTTTTCGTGTTCGCCGACAGTGGAGCAGACGAGGAGAAGGGTGACGGGAGAGAAGAAGGAAGGATTACAAACAAGGACTGGCGAGAGAAGATTGCAGACAAGAACAGGCGAGAGAAGATGCGGGGGTCTCTCCGCTGCGCCCCGCTCGCGCGCGGCTTCGGTCGAGATGACGATTC
>CAZZYQ010000021.1:44095-64072 GCA_964658395.1 uncultured Granulicella sp.
TCTCTCCGCTGCGCCCCGCTCGCGCGCGGCTTCGGTCGAGATGACGATTCATCTGGAGGCGAGAGAAGATGCGGGGGTCTCTCCGCTGCGCCCCGCTCGCGCGTGGCTTCGGTCGAGATGACGATTCATCTGCAGGCGAGAGAAGATGCGGGGGGGTCTCTCCGCTGCGCCCCGCTCGCGCGCGGCTTCGGTCGAGATGACGATTCATCTGCCAAAGCTTGTCAGTTATCAGGCATTCTCAGGCAATCTGACCCGCGAAGGCGTCCAGCGAGAGGCTGCGCAAGAGGTTGCGGCGCATGCCGGACTGGACTTGGTCTAAGCCGCGGCTGGCTTGTTCGATCCAGCGGAAGTTGAGAGATTCGGCGAGGCGCTCTAGTTCGAGGCGCAGGTCGGTGTTGCGAACCAGCTCCGGAGTGCCTGCATTCAGCAAAAGCAGGTCTTCGAGCAGGAGCGAAAGTGCGCGCAGAAGGGCGGTGGTCTTCTGCTGGCCCTCGGCGCCGGCGCGGTAGGTTTCGGTCATCCGGAAGAGCGCGGTGTGGTCTGGCTCCGAGCTGCCTGCCACGCTCGCGGCGGCGTTGCGCAAGAAGATCAATGCGTCGGCGCGGGCGGCGCTGTAGCCGGCGAGATCGAAGCCGAGGGCCTTGCCTACCGCGCCCTGCGCCAGACGGGCTACCAGGGCGCGCTGCGCCGGAGGGACTTCGGGCCGGCGGTCGGAGAGAAGCATGTCGATCTCGTCTACCGGCAGCGCACCAAGCCGTACTGTTGCGCAGCGGGAGCGAATAGTGGGCAGAAGTTCGCCGGGGTTTTCGGCCAGGATGAGGATGTGAACGGTGGCTGGTGGCTCTTCGAGGACCTTAAGGAGCGAGTTCGCCGCCTCTTTCATGAAATTGGCGGCAGTGAGGATGAAGATCTTGCGCGAGGCCTCGTTGGGCAGGTAGTGGGCGCGCTGGATGAGGGTGCGGACCTGGCCGAGCTTGATGAGCAGCTGCGGCGGGTCGGGCGGAATAATCAGCACGTCCGGGTGCGGCTGGATCAGGACGCGCGTCTCTTTCTTGTCGGTTTCGCGAAGCTCTTCGCGAGTGGCGACGGCAGCCTCGATCTGCTCTTCAAGGTTGGCGGCGGAGGCGATGCGGGTGCAGTTCGAGCAGACGCCGCAGAAGCTGGCGAGCGATTGTCCGGCACCGTCTATGCCGGTCCAAAGATCGCGAGGCTGGCGCTCGCACTCGACCGCCATGGCGAGCATCAATGCCAGCGTGTATTTCCCTGCACCGGAAGGCCCGGACAGTATGAGCGACTGCGGCAGGCGGCCGGAGGCGATCGCGGTGCGGAGATGTTCCACCGCGCTAGCGTTGCCGAGGAACTCGTTGAATGTGGCGGGCAGTGGCACAGAGTGTAGGGTAGCAGGCAGCGTCGAGAAGGATTGCCGAGGTGGATTGCCTTAGACTGACAGAGTCGAGCAAGTGCGCTCTCCTGGACATGGGACCGCGTTTGGTGAGGTTTTTATGAAGATCATGGTGAAAGTTATGACGACGGCTGCATTGATGGCGAGTGCAATTTCTGGCGGGACCGCGGTTGCGCAAAGCGCGTTCGGCCCGGAGAACCCGTTCTATGCGGCCAGCACGCTGCCGTTCCAGGCACCGCCGTTCGACAAGATCAAGGACGAGGACTACCAACCGGCGATCGAAGCGGGCATGGCGGAAGACCTGCGCGAGATGATGGCGATCGCTGAAAATCCGGAGCCCCCTACCTTCGAGAACACGCTGGTGGCCATGGAGAAGAGCGGCAAGCTGCTGCATCGCGCGTTGGCGGCCTTCAGCGCAGTAGTCGGTGCGAACACGAATCCCACGCTGCAGAAGGTTCAGACGGAGGAGGCACCGAAGCTTGCGGCGCACCATGATGCGATCTATTTGAACGAGAAGCTATTTGCCCGGGTCAAGACGGTCTACGAGAAGCGGAGCTCACTTGGCCTCGATGCGGAGTCGCTGCGGCTGGTGGAGGTGGTGTACGACCGCTTCGTGCATTCGGGCGCGAATCTCTCTGAGGCGGACAAGGCGGAGTTGAAGAAGCTGAATGAAGAATCGTCGTCGCTGTCGAACTCGTTCAACAACCGGCTGCTGGCGGGGACGAAAGCGGGGGCTTATGCGACAACGAACAAGGCCGACCTCGCTGGGTTGACCGACGCGCAGATTGCAGCGGCGGCGCAGGCGGCCAAGGGTCGCAAGCAGGAGGGCTACGTCCTTCCGCTGCAAAACACCACGCAACAGCCTTCGCTGGCGGAGTTGAGTGTTCGGGCTACGCGCCAGGCGCTGTTCGATAAGGCATGGAACCGGACCGAGCGGGGTGATGCGAACGATACGCGGGAGATCGTGACTCGACTGGCGCAGCTTCGAGCACGGACGGCCCAGCTGCTTGGCTACCCCAACTACGCCGCGTGGAAGATTGAGGACCAGATGGCGAAGACGCCAGAGGCGGCAACCAAGTTTCTGAACGCGCTCGCACCCGTAGCGACGGCGAAGGCCGCCGGTGAGGCGAAGGACATTCAGGACGTCATCGATGCCGAAAAGGGCGGTTTCACGCTCGAGCCTTGGGACTGGGAGTTCTATTCGGAGAAGGTGCGGAAGGCGAAGTACGACCTGAACGAGGCTGAGGTGAAGCCCTACTTCGAGATCAACAATGTGCTCGAAAACGGTGTCTTCTACGCTGCAACCCAGCTCTACGGCATCACGTTCAAAGAGCGTAAGGACATACCGGTCTACCAGCCGGAGATGCGGGTCTTCGAGGTCTTCGATGTGGGCGGCAAGCCGCTCGCGCTCTTCTACTGCGATTACTTCAAGCGAGACAACAAGAACGGCGGGGCGTGGATGTCGAGCTTTGTGACCCAGTCGAAGCTGGAGGGAACGCTCCCGGTGGTCTACAACGTGGCGAACCTGCCGAAGCCTGCGCCGGGAGAGCCGGCGCTGATCACGTTTACCGACGTGACGACGATGTTCCACGAGTTCGGCCATGCGCTGCACGGCATGTTCGCAGACAGCAAGTATCCGTTGCTCTCGGGAACAGCGACGGCGCGAGACTTTGTCGAGTTTCCGTCTCAGTTCAATGAGCACTGGGCGATCTATCCGTCTGTCTTCAAGCACTATGCGACGCACTACAAGACGGGCGCGGCGATGCCGGAGGAGCTTGCCGCAAAGATCAAGCGAGCAGCGACGTTCAACGAGGGCTACGCGCTGACCGAGCTGGTGGCAGCAGCACAGCTCGATATGGCGTGGCACATGCTTCCGGCGACGGCTCCGGCGCAGGACACGGACGCGTTCGAGACCCAGGCCCTGAAGCAGGCGGGATTGCTGGTGAGGGCGGTGCCGCCGCGATACCGGTCAAGCTACTTCAGCCACATCTGGAACGGCGGCTATGCGGCGGGATACTACGCCTACTTGTGGACGGAGATGCTGGACGATGACGCCTACCAGTGGTTCGACGACCACGGCGGGCTTACGCGGGCCAATGGCGACCGGTTCCGAAGCATGGTGCTTTCGCGCGGGAACACTGAGGACCTGACGAAGCTGTATGTAGCGTGGCGAGGACAGATGCCGAGCGTCGAGCCAATGATGAAGTACCGGAGTTTGAAGGAGACGGCACGGTAGGCGTTCCGCTAGGACCGGGGGTGAATACCGGGTGAGCGCGGCTCGGCCGGGCGACCGTGTTCACCGCTACTTCTTCGGCGCGGACTGCGTGACGGGGGTCCCCTGAAGGACGGAGTGGTCGCCGGCCCTGCGCGAGAGCAGAATGGTCAGGCCGATCGACAAAACCATGAAGAGAACCGCCGCGTAGGTCGTCAGCTTTGTGAGCAAGTTGGCCGCGCCGCGGGGTCCGAAGGCGGTCTGCGATCCCTGGCCGCCAAAGGCACCGGCGAGATCGGCCGACTTGCCCTGCTGCAGGAGAACAACACCAATAAGGAAGAGGCAGACGACAACGTGAACGAAGACGAGAAGATAGACCATTGGAGCGTTTGTTCTCTTTCTAGAGGCGATTCTATCGACGCTTAAGTGTATCACCGCGCCATCGTTCAAACGCTTACGCGAGAAGGTCACGGCTGACGCGTAAACGTGGTGGTCAGGGTGGCAGTGGAGTCGGCCCCAGTGTAGAGATCGAAGGTCGAGGCGTCTTCGCCCCACTTGTGGTCCGAGGCGCTCCAGTACTGCAACTCGGCGGGTGACAGGGTGAAGGTGACCGCCTGGTGCGCGCCGGCGTCGAGATGAATGCGCTCGAAGCCTTTCAGTTCGCGCACTGGCCGCGAGCTACGGCCGTATTGCTGATGGATGTAGAGTTGGGCGACCTCGTCGGCGGCTGCGGAGCCAGTGTTCGCAACGTCTACGCTGACGATGATCGATTCGCCGAGTCGGCTGGTTGGCTTATCTACCTTCAGGTTCGAAAACGAGAAGGTGGAGTACGACAGGCCGAAGCCGAAGGGAAAGAGCGGCGTGTTGGGCTCGTTCCAGTAGCGCTTGCTTTGCGCGGCTGCTTCCTGCGTCAGGTTGTGCGCGTAGGGGACGGGAATCTGGCCTTCGTCGCGGGGCCAGTTGATGGGCAGATGGCCGCCAGGGGCGACATCACCGAAGAGGAGATCGGCGGTGGCGTTGCCGCCTTCGCTGCCGGGAAACCAGATGTCGAGGATGGCGGGTAGATGCTCCGCGGCGTAGCGGAGGTCGATCGGACGGCCGCTTTGCAGGATGAGCACGGTCGGCTTGCCGAGGGCGGCGACTGCCTCAATTAACTTTTCCTGATTGCCGGGGAGCGAGAGCGTCGATGTGGAGGCGGCTTCGCCGCTCATGTTGTGATGCTCGCCCACGGTCAGGAGGACGAGGTCGGAGGCTTTCGCAAGAGCGACGGCTTTGTCGAACTCAGCTTTGGCCTGATCCGCGGACCAGACGGTCTCTTCCGTGATGTGTTCGATCTGGTTGAAGAAGGAGGGATAGAGCCGAGCAATCTGGACGCCGGGAGCATAGGCGATCTTGACCCCAGGGCCAAGTTTGGCGGCGAGGCCTTTGGGGATGGTCACGGTCTCGTCGTTCTTCTGGACGAAGGTCCAGGAGCCAGTCATATCGTAGGGGTCGCTCCCCGTAGGGCCGATGACGGCGATGGACTTGTAAGCGGTCTTCGAGAGCGGCAGCAGATGGCCTTCATTCTTGAGCAGCACGGCGGAGCGCTGGGCGGCATTGCGGGCGGCCTCGCGGTGGGCCGGGTCGGCGAGGACCGTCTCGGAGTGGGGAACATCGGCGTAAGGGTGCTCGAAGAGGCCAAGCTGGATCTTGGCTTCGAGGATTGGGAGAACGGCCGCGTCGATCTGCTGCTGCGTGATCTGCTTTGCGGCGAGGGCGTCTTTCAGGTGGCCGTAGGCAGGATCGCCGATGGCCATCTCCATGTTGACCCCGGCGGTAAGAGCGCGGACGCCGGCGTCCTGCGGGTCCTTGGCGAAGCCGTGGTTTACCAGGCTCTTGACGGCGTTCGCATCGGAGACGACGAAGCCCTTGAACTTCCAGGATTCGCGCAGGGTCTCGGAGAGGAGAAACTTGTTGCCGGTGGCGGGAACGTCGTTCACGTCCATGTACGCGGACATCAGCGATCCTGCTCCGGCTGCCACGGCGGCGCGGAACGGAGGCAGATAAAGGTTCTGAAACTGGGAGTCGGAGATATAGGAGGCGTCGTAGTCGCGACCGCCTTCGGCTGCGCCGTAGCCGGCAAAGTGTTTTACGCAAGCCAGGACGTGGTTGGGAGTGCCGATGGTTGGCCCCTGAAAACCGCGGACTTCGGCGCGGGCCATGGCGGAACCGAGATAGGGGTCTTCCCCGGCACCTTCGACGATGCGTCCCCAGCGTGGGTCGCGGGCGATGTCGACCATGGGAGCGAAGGCCCAGTTGATTCCGACCGCGTTCGCTTCGGCAGCGGCGATGGCTTCGACGCGTTCCACTCCCGCGGGGTCCCACGAGGCTGCGTTCGCAATCGGCACAGGGAAGATAGTGCGGAAGCCGTGGATCACGTCGAAGCCGAAGATGAGCGGAACGTGCAGCCGGGTGTTGTCGACGGCCAGGTGCTGGAGCCGATTGATCTCAACCGGGTCGGTGACGAACAGCGCGGAACCCATCTTGCCGGAGCTGATCATGGCATCCACGGCCGGGTTCGGCGCAAAGACGAAGAGTTGGGTAAGCTGGCCGATCTTCTCGTCGGGGGTCATCTGGCCGAGCAGCTTGGTGGCGCGCGCGGTTGTGGCGGGAGTGAAGATGGCGGGCGGGTTAGGCAGAGTCTGCGCAGGAGCTGGGATCGACAGCCATGCGGCACAGCATGCAAGTGAAACGAACTTGATGATTACAGGGCGCATAAACGGTGGGTACTCCTAAGAAGAGCGACCCGAGAAGGATACACGGCGGAGTCGGTGCCGGACCTTCGGAGCAAGTGAGAAGAGGGGGCTTATGTTGCTGCTCCCGCCCAGATGCGCGTTTGATTGGCCGCGCGAATGCCGTGGAAGGAGTCTCGAAGGAGGAGTGGATTGGTGCGGAGGAGGGGACTTGAACCCCTATGCCTTGCGGCGCTAGCACCTCAAGCTAGTGCGTCTGCCAATTTCGCCACCTCCGCAGGTGCAGACAACAGGCATCGAGAGAACGTTACGCATCGAAGTCTGTCGCATTTGCGGCGAGCAATCCGAAGACAAGTGTAGCATTCGAGGCCAACTGCTGGGAGGAAGATCGACCGGCAGTATCTATTTAGGTGGTTCCGCCGAGAGCTAAATGTTCCGCAGAGAGGACTCTCTGGTACCCGGATTTCAGAAGTACTGCAGCAGCTCAGCAAAGCTGCCGAGCTCTACAAGATGCTGGTGCGGCGAAGGTTGATTGACGACCTCGTGTTCGAGGACCCAGGTGAAGTCGTGCGGGATGAAGACTGCCTGCAGTCCGGCGGCCAGCGCGGGATTGATGTCCGATTTAGGGCTGTTGCCGATCATCCAGGTGGTCGCGGCGTCGCAACCATGCTGCGCGCTCAGGCGGCGGTACGCTGCTTCATGCTTTTCGGGCAGAACCTCCACAGCGGTGAAGCAATCGCGCAAGCCGGACCGGGACAGCTTGTCTGTCTGCTCGTGCAGGTCGCCCTTGGTGACGAGGATGCAGCGCTGACGGGTGGCAAGCTCCGGCAGCGTTTCGCGGACGCCGGCCAGAAGTTCGATCTCCTGTTCGGCGATCGAGTCGGCGAAGTGGACGATGCGGCGGTGACGATCTTCAGTGAGTGGTTCATGCGAGAGCTGCTCGAAGCAGTCAACGAGTGACTTGCGAAAGCTTTTCAGTCCGTACCCGTGGGCGGCGATCGTGGCGTGCTCAACTCGATTCAGCTGTTCGCGAACTTCCTCGGCGGTGTACACACGATGGTCGAGATAGGAGATGAAGCTGGTAATCGCTTGCTCGAAGTAAATGTTGTTCTCCCAAAGCGTGTCGTCCGCGTCGAAGAGAAGCGTTTGACCGGCAGGGAAGCGAGAAGCGGCTTTGGGCGGCTGGCTCACACTCGGATTATAGAGGCCCCATGTGGTTCGAATGGAGCATCGATCGCTTGAAAATGACGCGGTATGATGATTGATCGACAGTGAATAGGACGATCCGAAGCCAGGCACGGATGGCGGAGCAAGCGGGTTCCATGTTTCCAGACGCAGGACACAAATTAGGGCCGTACGAGATTCTGGGTGAGTTAGGCGGCGGCGGTATGGCCCGCGTATACAAGGCCTGGGACTCCCGCCTGCATCGCGAGGTCGCGATCAAGGTCATTGATGACCGGTATGCGATGCCCGGCATCGGCGAACGGTTCTTGCGGGAGGCGCGGGCCGCGTCCGGCCTGAACCACCCGAATATCTGCACCATCTTCGACATCGGTGAACAGGACGGAGCACCGTACCTGGTCATGGAACTGATGGAAGGAGAGACCCTGAAGGAGCGAATTGAGAGCGGCCCGGTCGCGGCTGACGAGATCCTCCGTTACGCTGCCGAGATCGCTGACGCCCTGGCTGCGGCTCATACCCGCGGCATCGTTCACCGCGACATAAAGCCGGCGAATATCTTCTTGATGAAGAAGAAGCCGACAGGATCGACGCAGGCGAAGGTGCTCGATTTCGGGCTGGCGAAGGTGGAGCCATTCGCCAGCGAAGAACGGGAGTTCGGAGCGCACCTGACAACGATGGGAGCAACTGTGGGAACGGTCTCCTACATGTCTCCGGAGCAGGCGCGGGGCGAAAGGCTCGACGCGCGCTCGGACCTGTTTTCGCTGGGTATTGTCATGTATGAGATGGCGACAGGAACGCTGCCGTTCACCGGAGCGACCAGCGCTTTGGTTTTTGTTGAGCTCCTGGGGCTGAAAGCTCCTGAGTCCATACGCAAGCTGAATGGAGAGATACCGGAAGACCTGGAACGAGTGATCTTTAAACTTCTGGCAAAGAACCCCAAGGCCAGGTATCAGACCGCGGTGGAGCTTTGCGATGAGTTGCGCGACCTGTCGGAGGCGCGGTCGGGCTGGTTGACGCGGATGAAGTCGCCTCCGCCGCCCATCCCAGCGCCCGTTACTTCGTCAGCGGCGGGGCCAAAGCAGGCTCCTCCCGTGCTTATGCCGCGCGCCGAAGCCGAAAGGGCGAAGCTGGAGAGAGAGGAAAAGCCGCGATCCGCAGGCGTTTCTCCGTACGCGTTGCCGGCCCGTCCGGGCGACCCTCAAGCGGTACGCGCGAACGCGAGAAAGCGCAGAGACTCATCCGAACAGCGGCAGGCCGAACACAACAGGGAAGCTTCACCGGAGCACGGCACGATTCCGGAAGCTCCTTTACCGCAGATCGGCGTGATGAAGTCTGGGCGAACGAGCATTGCGACCAGCCCCCGAGTCACCTATCCCGGCATTGCTCCTTACGCGAGTCATTCCGGTGCCCACCGCGCGGCAGAGGCCCCGCTCGGAGCCGACGGGTTGCTTGGGACGATACCCGCGGGCGGCAACACGGACGCGGCTGCTCCCTTCGGCATCTCGCGAGAGCACGAGGGGGTGGGGCCTGGAAGACGCCGCTCCACGGCTGCAAGCCCAATCGGGAGCCATGCAAAAGAGGTTCAGCCGGATCCCTTCGACAACCCGGACGAGACGGATTTCGCCTTCGGAGGCGGTATCAGTTGGACGTGGATCGCGCTGGTCGTTCTACTCGTATTGGTGCTGGCCATTCTGGCCGCCTGGCACTTTGGTCTGATCGGCGGCACGCTGCAGACCCGCGGCGTTCTACTATTGGTGACGCAGATAAAGCGACCAGGTTGGCTGAATCGTGACCGCAGAGCAGAAGAACAGCACGAGTGAACGGATCGATTCGCACCACCACCTATGGCGGTACAGCGTCGAGGAGTTCCCATGGATAACGCCCGACATGGGCGGGTTGAAGCGCGACTTCATGCCGCAGGACCTCCTTCCCGAGTTACAGCGGTCGCGGGTGACCGGTGCCGTCGTCGTGCAGGCCCGGCAGACTCTCGAGGAGACGAGATGGCTGCTGGATTGTGCGCGCTCAACTGCATGGATACGAGGCGTCGTTGGATGGGCACCCGTTGCAACGGTGAACTTTGCAGCGATCCTCGATGAACTTCTGCAATTCGACAAGTTGAAGGGGCTTCGCCACGTCATCCAGGACGAGCCGGACGACTTTATTCTCGGCGGCGACTTCAATGCAGGCCTTGCATCGATGCTGGGTACGGGGCTGGTCTACGACGTTCTTATCCATGAACGCCAATTGCCGAACGCCGCAGAGTTTGTGCGTCGCCACCCGCAACAGGTCTTTGTACTGGACCATCTTGCAAAGCCGCGGGTATCGGCTAGAAGGATGGAACCCTGGCGATCCAATCTTAAGACGCTGGCAGTTCGCCAGAATGTCTTCTGCAAAGTTTCCGGTCTGACGACCGAGGCGGACTGGGCAAATTGGACGACTGATGAACTTGAGCCCTTCCTCGATGCCGCGCTCGAAGCGTTCGGGCCTGAACGGTTGATGGTGGGCTCGGACTGGCCGGTCTGCCTGCTGGCGACCACTTACAGCAGATGGTGGGACGCGGTACAGGAATGGGCGCAGTGCCTGAGCGCCGCCGAGCAGGACGCTCTACTGGGCGGGACTGCCACGGAGGTCTATCGCCTGGATGAGAGTGATCGAATCTAAACAGCAGAGAGACGCTAAAGGGCTACACAAAACGGGACAAGACGCCCGAAGGAGGCCAGGCAGAGCATGAAGTGCACACATCTGGATCAGATCAAGCCGGTCCACGCGAAAACCAGCGGCTGCGAGGAGTGCCTGAAGATTGGGCAGAAGTGGGTCCATCTGCGATTGTGCCTTGAGTGCGGGCATGTGGGATGCTGTGACTCCTCGATCGGACTCCATGCGACCAAACACTTCCACAAGAGCAAGCACGCAATCATGCGCAGCATAGAGCCCGGGGAGAGTTGGGGCTGGTGCTATGTGGATGAGTTGATGCTCGATATGAGCTGAGTCGACAGCTACGACGATCTTGCCGGGGCGGAGCGAACGGCTCGTTGGGCGCCACTTAGTGCCAGTCCCTGTGCAACTGAGGTGAACTCGTTTCCCGCGCGAACCCGGTCGTTGCCGAAGCGCTCGTCGAAGATGCGGCGCACCGCGGGAACAAAGCTGGACCCTCCCGTAAGAAAGACGCGGTCGACCTGACGTGGTTTCACTCCGTGAGCGGAGAGGAGGCCCTCGACGGTCCCTTCTATGGCTCGGAGATCGTCCGAGATCCAGGCCTCGAAGTCTGCGCGAGCGACGGTTGCGGTGATGTCCAGAGTGCCGTCACGAAAGCTGAAGTCCGCGGATTCGGCATGGGAGAGATCGATCTTCAAGCGCTGGACAGACTGATGGAGCTGATATCCAAGATCTTCTTCAATCAGGGTGATCAGAGCTGCGATCTTTTCTGGCTCCTGAGCACGCGCGCGGGCGGCTTTGAGGATCTCGGTGACGTTGCGAGTTTTGAGGAACGAGAGATAGTGCCAGCGTTCGAGATTGGCGTAGATCCAGGCAGGTACGGCGGGAATGATGGAGGCAGGCCGGTCTGCGGCCGTGGCAAAGGTGCGTTCGAAGGAATCAGACCCGAGGACGGGAGAGACCAGCCGGCGCACAATGCGGGCGTCGAACGCGTCACCTGCCAGTCCCAGGCCGGCGTTGCCGAGCAGGTCACCGGGTTGGCGGCCGCGGTCTCGGACTCCAGGCCCGACACGGACGAGCGAGAAGTCGCTGGTGCCGCCGCCGAAGTCGCCGATGAGAATAAGTTCATCCCGGTCAAGGGTAAACTCGTACGCGTAAGCCGCGGCCAGGGGCTCAAATTCGAAATCGACACTGGCGAAGCCGGCCTCTTTGAATGCGGCCTCAAGGCGTGCCATGGCGAAGGCATCGTCCTCCGGTGTTTCGGCGGAGACGAAGCGGACCGGGCGGCCCACCGTGGCATGGCGCACCGATTGACCAAGATACGCTTCAATCGCGAGACGGAGATCGGTAAGAATGCGTGCGATCAGCGTCTCTATGGCGTACCGGCGGCCGAAGACCTCGGTTCCGGTAAGGCTGCGGCTTGACAGGTACGACTTGAGCGACTGGATGAGGCGGCCGGGAGCCTCCGGATAGAGGTAGTGCTCGATCGCGCGGGGTCCAGTGAAGGACTTGAGCTGAACGCGGCCAGCTTGTCTGACCTGCTCCAGGTAGAGCACGGAGCGGTAGCTTTGAGTCGGACCTTGAGGGGAGGGGAAGGCAAGAAGTTCCTCGTTGCCATCTCTATAGATCGCGACGGAGCTGTTGGTGGTGCCGAAGTCGATGCCGATTGCGGGGGAGGACATAAGGTTCGTTAGATTCCTTCGATCTGAAACGAAGATATGGAGCTGGAAGTCCGAAGGTAGCGCGACCAGGCAAGCGCGCGACTTGCGGAGCTTTCTCCGCTAGGTTTGCGTGGGCGGCCCGGACTTTGTATGCCTTCGAGGTGATGGAGGTTTGTTAGGGAGGCTCTTATCGGATGAGCCCGCCGGTGAGGTCGGAGACATTCACGACGTTGTTTTTCAAACACCACTTTTTCAGCCCGTTTGCAATGTTCTCGGCTGCTCGCGGGTCGGCGTAGCTGGCGGTGCCGACCTGTACTGCGGTCGCCCCTGCGAGCATGAACTCGACTGCGTCCTCAGCGCGGGCAATGCCGCCCAGACCGACTACAGGAATCGTTACCGCACGCGCTGCCTCGTAGACCATACGCAGTGCGATCGGCTTGATCGCAGGCCCCGAGAGACCGCCGGTGAAGTTGGCAATGCGGGCGCGCCGGGTCTCTACATTGATCGAGAGCGAAAGAAACGTGTTGACCAGCGAGATCGCATCGGCGCCGCCGTTTGCGGCGGCCTGGGCCATGACTGAGATGTCAGTCACATTGGGCGACAGCTTGACCATGACTGGCCGGCGCGCGATGTATTTGCAGCGGGTGGTTAGGTCGAGCAGCGAGTCGCGATCGGTACCGAAGACCATGCCGCCATGGCTCGTGTTGGGGCAGCTTGCATTCAACTCGTACATTGCTATGCCTGGCGCATCGTCCAGTACACGGATCACCTCCTGGCAGTCTTCGACCGAGAAGCCGAAGACGTTCGCAATGACTACAACGCCGGGAAGCCTGCGCAGCCGAGGCATCTTCTCTGCAACGAAGGCGCGAACGCCCATGTTCTGCAGGCCGATGGCATTGATCATCCCGGCCGCCGTCTCAACGATTCGCGGTGCGGTGTTGCCCTTCATCGGCTCCCTTGATAGGCCTTTCGTGACAAAGGCGCCAATACGGTCCAACGAGACGATCTCTTCGAACTCCACCCCATACCCGAAGGTGCCGCTGGCTGCGATTACTGGAGAGGAAAGCTCTACGTCGCCGATGCGGACGCGCATGTCGGGACCTTTGGAGGTCTTGGTCGGCATGGGTCGATTGTAGCGTTCGAGTGTCATCCCGGACGGTACGGTCTAGTTGCCGGGGCGCAAGATCTGGGTCAGCACCTTGCCCACGCTGGCTGACGGTGCATTCACTCCAAGCAGAGCGGCGAAGGTAGCAGCCATATCGACGGGTGCGACCTGCTCGCGATGGATGCCGGGTTCGATTCCGGCGCCAAAGAATCCTAGCGGCACATGGCGGTCGTAGCTCCAGGGTGAGAAGTGGGTCGTCTGGATGCCGGATAGGGCCTCCATCTGGTACGCCGTCGGGACGACCATGACGTACCAGCCTCCATGGTCGGTATAGCTGTGTGCGATCATCCGGCCGAACTCTGTAGGCGGGAGTTTTCCATCGGCCAGATCGACACGCGATCTAAGGAAGGCGACGCGGGGACTTGCATCGACCCGGATGTCGTTGTATCTCCGGGCTGCTTCAGGCGTGGTCTCGCGGTCATCAAGTGGTTCCGGTTTGGGCGCTTGTGCGGCGATCGCGGCAGGAATTGCTTCAACTACGGCAGCTTCAGCGTCTGCTTCTTTGATTCCCAGCGTTGCGAAGACTCTCGGGTCGAGGGCCAGGTAGGGCAGCTCCTGAGAGGGCAGGAAGAACTTCGCTTTGGCGGCAGCTTCAGGCTGGCTGGGAGCAAACTTCTTAGCCAGGCTTTCGTTCAGAGAGCTGACCAGGGCCTCAAGATCGACCGCTGCCGAGCTTACGCCGAGCTTGGCGGACTCTGCGGGGATCGGCGCTATCCCGTGATCCGCAGTAAAGCCGACTAGAACGTTCTCCATGCCAATGGTCTTGTCGAGGCCGGTGAAGAACGCGTCGATGTCGCGATCGAGCGTCAGCACCATCTCCTTTGCCGCGTCAGAGTCGGGGCCAAGCTGGTGGCCAAGGATGTCGTTTGCAGAGAGACTTATTGTGAGCATATCGGTGACTTTGTGTCTGCCGAGCTGTTCGCCTGCAATCAAGGCCTCTGCAAAGGCCAGTTCGTAACTGTTTGCCGCGGGCATTCTTCCCACCATCGCGTAAAACTGTGTAGTGGAGTCGAGACCGGCATCCTTGACCGCTTGCGCTACCCTTGGCCCGGTGTTGAACTGTGCCGCCCAATCCGGCAGCCGTGGCATGTAGTAGGTCGACGTGACGAAGCGGCCGGTGGCGCTGTCGATCCAGAAGGCGCCGTTTGCAGTCTGTCCGGAAGGCAGAATAGCCGCCCTGTCCTTGAGCGAGACGCCGTACAGTTTGGATTCGCCATCGGTGGCGAGGCGGATTTCGTCGCCGATCGTGGTTGCTTTGAGGTTGAAGGGTGAAGAGCCAACCCGGGGCAGCTTTGGATCGATGCGCGGGGCTGGGGGTACCGGCAGATCGTCGAAGCTGCCGACGATGCGATATCTCTGGTCTTCGACTGACGACACAGGATGCTCGGTGCTGCGGCTCAGGTCCCACCATTCGTTTGAGCCAATGCCGTGGCCGTCTGTGTAAGCGCCCGTTCCGATAGTAGAGTGTCCCGGAGCCGTCTTGGTGTTGGCGTAGTCGTAGTAGCAGGTGGGGAAGTAGGCCCCCTTCTTCAAGAACAGGTTGAAGCCGTTGGGCGTGTTGAAGGAGTCGCGGTAGCGGTCCAGATAGTCGCCTCGAAACTGGTCGATTACAAGGATGATCACCAGCTTCGGCTTCCCTTCGTACACCTGGCTCAACAGCGCTTTCGGGCTGATAGCCGCTAGGAACAACACAACACGGGCAAGGGTCTGGCGCATTCGGTCATGATAACGCTCCGGGATTGCAGGAAATCACAGCCTTTGCGCGGAGCTCTGGACCTGTTCCGTGCGCTAAGCAACGATGCCGGCTCTTCCAGGCTCTAAACTGTGAGTGTCCGTAAGAAAGAGGATCTACAGTGACCTATACTTCCCGTCTCACAGTCTGGACTTTGACTCTTGGTATGTCGTTCGGTATGGCGGCGGCGCAGTTTGCGCCGCAAGGGCCGCCTCCGCCTCCTCCTGGTGCCTACCAGAACGGGCCGGGAGGATGGGATGCGCCTCCCGGTGAGTACCAGGACGACGCGCATCGAAATGGTTTCCGCGATGGTATCGAAGGAGCCCGCAAGGACTACGAGAACCACCGACGCCCGGACGTCAACAACCGCGACGAGTTCCGTCATCCGAATGTTCCCCGCAATCTACGGCGCGCCTATCGCGACGGCTTCCGGCGCGGCTACAGCGTTGGCGTCCAGCATCTGATGGGCGGCGGCGGCCCGCGCTACTAACCTCTCCCAACTCTCCCAAGAGGCACGACGAGAAAGCCTGCACAAAATCGGTGCAGGCTTTTCTGCGTCGAGCTCACGTGAACGAGCCGTTTAGAATAGGGTTGATGATCGATCTGGCGTATGTGCGGGGTAACCTGCCCCTGGTAGAAGAAAAGCTGAGGGCAAGAGGTGTGGATCCGGGCGTTGCACTCGCCGACTTTGCAGAGATTGACCTGAGACGCCGCGAAGCGATCACCCGCCTGGAGACGTTGAAGGCGCGAAGGAACAGGTTGACCGAGGAGATTGCCGCGCTCCGCCGGGTAAAGGCAGACGCGACTGCGCAGACTGAAGAGACACGGTTGCTCAAGGTTGAGCTTGAGGCGCTTGAATCGACCGCCGCCGATGGAGACAGCCGCTTGCAAAGTTTGCTGCAGACTGTGCCGAACCTGCCCGCAGACGATGTCCCGATCGGTCGATCTGAGCATGACAACGTCATCGCGAAGCTTTGGGGCGAGCCGGCCGGATTTGATTTTGCAACAAAACCGCATTGGGAGCTTGGGGAAGATCTGGGCATCCTCGACTTCAACCGAGCGGCGAAGATATCCGGATCACGGTTTGTCGTGCACTTCGGGCAAGGAGCACGGCTGGAGCGCGCCCTGGCGGCGTTCATGCTCGACCTTCACACGCGTGAGCATGGATACACCGAGGTGCTGCCGCCATTCATGGTGAACTCGAAGTCGCTGTTCGGCACCGGGCAGCTGCCCAAGTTTGCCGAAGACCTCTTCCATTGCGATGACAAGGGCCAGTTCGAACCGGGCAAACTGCAGGAGGCTGACCATTGGCTCATTCCCACGGCGGAGGTGCCGGTCACCAACCTTCTTCGTGATGAGACCCTGGAAGAGGCCCAGCTGCCACTGTCATTTTGCGCTTATACGCCGTGTTTCCGGTCCGAAGCTGGTTCCTACGGAAAAGACGTTCGCGGCATGATCCGGCAGCACCAGTTCCAGAAGGTGGAATTGGTGAAGTTTACGCGTCCGGAAGATTCCGCCGCCGAGCACGAAGTGCTTACGCGGCATGCGGAGACGGTGCTGGAGAGACTTGGCTTGCCGTACCGGCGCATGCTGCTGTGCACCGGCGACATGGGCTTCTCGGCGGCCAAGACCTACGACCTGGAGGTTTGGCTCCCCGGCCAGCAGCTTTACCGCGAGATCAGTTCCTGCTCCAACTTCGAGAGCTTTCAGGCGCGCCGCGCGAACATCCGGTACAAGCCGGCAGGCTCGAAGAAGTCTGAGTTTCTCCACACCCTAAACGGCAGCGGCCTGGCGATCGGCCGCACCTACCTTGCGGTTCTCGAGAACTACCAGCAGGCCGATGGCACCGTTCGCGTTCCGGAGGCTCTTGTCCCTTACATGAACGGGGACACTCGTATTGGCCCTCAGAACGCGTTTAACAAAGCGTCCTTTAACAGGACCTCCTTCAGTAAGATTCAAGGATCGACTGCATGAAGCTTCTTCGCAGCTATCTCTTCTGGACGTACGAACGGGGAAGCGTTCACTATGACGTGATGGTCTCGCTGATCCTCGTGTTTCTTTTTTTGTCCCCGCGATTTATCGACTACGGTGACAAGCCGGTGCAGACGGTGCCGCTCCGGGCGAGCGAGGTCCTGGTGAAAGAGGCGGGTACGAATGGCTTGAGGAACCAGTTCATCTACGAAATACGCTCCACAACGGAACGGGGCTATCCGAACCCGGGTCAGTCTGAAGACGATCGCCGCGCGGCCATTCTTCGCGTTGTTGAGCCGATTTCCGGCGAGGTGGTGCTCGACCACTACGAACCGATTCTCGACGCGAAGGGCCGGACCGTCGCCTACGACGCCTGGGTGCTCCGCTGATTGTGGCAGGCGTGATCGTTCGAAAAATACCAGTCACGCAGCATCCCAGAACAGCGGACAGGGTTCAGACAACAAGGAGTTCTTGCGATGATTCTTAAGACGATTACGGCGTCTCTGCTGGTTGCGGCTGGAAGCTTGCTTGCGCAGCAGCCTTCGAGTCAGCGTTCAGACCTTGACAAAGTGCTGCACCAGTTGGATGCGGCCAGCGCCAGCTTCAAATCGGCCCAGGCGGACTTCCGCTGGGACGTCTACGAGAAGGTGGTGAAGGAGACCACTTCACAGTGCGGCGTGATCTACTTCGAGCGTCATGGCGAAGCCACTGAGATGGGGGCGAAGGTAGCACCGTCCCCGACGCAGTCCTGCTCTGGCGAAGCCGCCGCAACCGCCAGCGGCACGCGAACGCTTGCATATAAGGCGGGCGAGTTGCAGATGTTCGAGCCGGGCACGAACCGCCTTACCATTCTGCATGCGGGCAACAATCAGGCACAGTATGAAAGCTTTCTCACGCTGGGCTTCGGCGGGAGCGGTCGCGATCTGGCGAAGACCTGGAACATCATTGACCAAGGAACTGAGGTGCTGAAGGATGGAAGCCGCGATGTGACGGTGACGAAGCTCGACCTGACGGCCAAGGATGCAGCGAAGCAGAGCATGTTCTCGCACATCACGATCTGGGTCGATCCTATGCAGGGTGTGTCGCTGAAGCAGCAATTCTTTACGCCCTCGGGCGACTACCGAACGACTTACTTCGATCACATTCGCTTGAACCAGAAGATCAATGACGCGGCCTTCGCGATCAAGACCAACAAGCAGACCCAGATCGATCGCCGGTAAGAAATGGCCGGTGAGTGTTAGTCGGGTACAGGCCGCAACTATCGTCAAATCCAAGCGGCACCGTACAATAGAGGAGAATCTGTCAGCCGACAGTATCCTTGCGAAAGTGGCGAAATTGGCAGACGCACCAGACTTAGGATCTGGCGGAGCAATCCGTGGGGGTTCAAGTCCCCCCTTTCGCACCATACTTCTTTGAACTTCTCCCGAAGAGACGAGACCACGAGATGAGCGACACCAATCCAGCACAAACGCAGAACCAACCGGATGTGAAGCTGAACAAATCCGCTGAGTACCGGGACGGGTATGCCAACAGCGTTCAGGTGCGGATGAGCGTGTGGGACTTCCTGCTGGTGTTTGGGACGATGCGGCAGGAGTCAGCGATGCAGGTTGAGATCGATAACTTCCAGGGTGTGTATCTAAGCCCGCAGCAGGCGAAGGCCCTGTGGAACGTGCTCGGTCACAATCTTGCGCAGTACGAGCAGACATTCGGGGCGCTTGCTCTCGAGCCGAAGTTCACGCCTCCGGTCCAGGCTGGTGGTCCTGTCAACTAGAGCGGCGGCGGGAACGGTATCGCGGCTGGATCGTACGCCAGGAAAGAGCAGCAAACTGTCTTCCTGGCTGCTGTTGCTGGCGATCTTTGCCGGTGTCGCCGGAACGCACCTCACGTTGCTGCGGCTGCCTTATTTCTGGGACGAAGGCGGCTACTACATTCCGGCGGCACTCGACTTCTTCAGCACTGGAACGCTGGTCCCGCAGTCGACCTTGACCAACGCTCATCCACCTTTGCCGGCTGTTCTCCTGGCTGCATGGTGGAAGGTCTTTGGCTTCCATGTGCTGGCGACGAGGCTGTTTGTCTGCCTGGTGAGCGCGACTGCGTTGCTGGGCGTTTTCAGGTTGGCGCGAACTCAAGTCAGCCTCGCGGGCGCCACTGCCACGACTGCGCTCACGGCGATCTATCCGATATGGTTTGCGCAGAGCACACTTGCCCACGCGGACACCTTCGCGGCGGCTTTTACTCTTTGGGGACTCGCGTTTTACTTCAACGCGTCTGGTGCTGAGGGCCAGGGATTGCGCCCGCTCAAGGTAGGAATACTGTTTTCGCTCGCTGCGCTCGCGAAAGAAACGGCAATTGTGACGCCGCTTGTGCTTGCCGGACTCGAGTTGTTTCCGATGGTGCGCGCGGGACGAAGCGCAACGCAGAGCCGATGGCGACAGAAGATGGCGGCAGCGCTCATCGTGCCCGTGTTTCCGCTGGCTGCGTGGTACGCGTACCATCGCTACAAGACTGGCTTCATCTTCGGCAACCCCGAGTTTCTCCGCTACAACGCGACAGCGAACCTGGATGCTCATCGCGTTCTGATCTGTCTCTACCATCGTGTGGTTCATCTGACGCTGCACATGAATATGTTCGTTGCCGTGCTGTGCGCCGGGGCGGCTTTGCTGATGCCTGCGGTCGCGGGCCGCGGCAGGCTGTCCCGCCCGGTGCTGCTTGCCTTCGGTCTCGTTCTGGCCGCGAACACCGTTGCCTTTTCGGTGCTGGGCGGCGCGCTGTTGACCCGTTATCTCTTACCCATGTATCCCCTGGTGATCCTGATCTGCGTGGCGGCTTGGCAGAGTCATGTGCGGAGATGGGAGTGGCTGGCTGGCTTTACCGGAGTGGCCTTCCTGTTGGCGATTTGGATCAATCCGCCATACGCCTTTGCGCCCGAGGACAACCTGACCTACCGCGACATGATCGTCGTGCACCAGCAAGCGATTGCATTCCTGCAAGAGCACTACCCTGAGGCGACGGTGCTGACGGCGTGGCCCGCAACGGCGGAGATCTCGCGTCCGGAGCTTGGCTACAGCAATCGGCGGTTCCGGTTTGCCGCGTTGGACAACTTCTCCCTGGTGCAGATTGAGAGGGCCGCGGCCGATCCCGGGGCCTACGACACTGCGCTTCTTTTCTCCACGAAGTGGGCGCCGGCACCGGACGCGTTCAGCCTGAGCCGGCGCAATGAACGCACGGACGCGAGGTTCTTCGATTTCCACCTCGACTTGAGACC
>CAZZYQ010000022.1:0-27834 GCA_964658395.1 uncultured Granulicella sp.
ATCGGCTGCTCGAACGGTATGGCTTTTAGCGAAAGCAGCACAAGCTTCTTCTATACAGACTCGTTTGCGCGCGAGATCTATGAGTTTGACTACGACATGCAGACAGGGTCGATCTCCAATCAGCGCGTATTCGTCAGCTTCACGGAGAGAGACGGCCTTCCGGATGGCATCACCATCGACTCGGGCGGACATCTCTGGTGCGCGTTATGGGGCGCCGGCTCTGTGGCAAGACTGTCGAAAGAGGGTCAGATCGAAGATCGTATTGCCGTCCCCTCGCCGAAGACTTCAAGCCTCACCTTTGGCGGTGCAGCGCTCAACGATCTTTACATCACAACCGCAGGCGGTGACGAGCGAGGGACAGACGGGCCGTTCGCCGGAGCACTCTTCCGCCTGCACACACCATACAAAGGGCGTCCGGAGTTTTTCTCCCGGATTGACGCTCCACAGGTTGTATTCACAGAACAGGACAGAAGATGAACAAGATCGATCTGAGTGGACGCAATGCCATCGTCACCGGCGGAGCGCAGGGTATCGGTTTTTCCATCGCCAGGCGGCTGCTCGCCTCTGGCGCAGCCGTGGCGCTGTGGGACCGTGATGCGGAGCTGCTGAAGGGCGCACAGGTAGAGCTTTCCGGTCTGGGAAGAGTCACCACCGCAGAGATGGACGTGACCGACGTTGCCAGTGTCTCGCGGGCAACGGAACAAACCGCCGCGGAGCATGGAACGATCGACATTCTGGTCGCCAATGCAGGCATCGCCGGACCTAATCTGAAGACGTGGGAGTACCCGGTCGAAGCGTGGCAGCAGGTCATCGACATCAACCTGACCGGCATCTTTCTATGCTGCCGCGCGGTTGTTCCGTACATGCTGAAGCAGAACTATGGCCGTATCGTAAACGTCGCTTCGATCGCGGGCAAGGAGGGCAATGCAAATGCGCCCGCCTACAGCGCTTCAAAGGCCGGCGTGATCGCGCTGACAAAGTCGCTTGGCAAGGAGACAGCCGACAAAAACATCGCCGTCAACTGCATTACGCCTGCTGCGGCCCGGACGCGCATCTTCGACCAGTTGACCCAGCAGCACATCGACTTCATGTTGTCCCGCATTCCGCGCGGACGTTTTCTCGAGGTGGATGAGGTGAGCGCCATGGTCGCATGGCTCGTATCCGAAGAAAATTCGTTTACCACAGCGGCCGTCTTCGACCTGAGCGGCGGTCGGGCCACATACTAGAAGCGGAGTACAGAGGGAGAGACCATGAAGCTGTTGCGCTATGGAGACGCAGGCGCCGAGCGCCCAGGCTTGCTCGACCAGGAAGGTCGCATACGCGACCTGTCGGAGGTCGTACCGGAGATTACCGGCAGTGTCTTTGCGCCAGAGGTCCAGGCCAAGTTGCAGGCGATCAGACAAAGCGAGCTTCCGCTGGTAGAAGGCCAACCACGCCTGGGGGCATGCATCAGCGGAGTCGGCAAGTTCCTCTGTATCGGGCTGAACTACTCCGACCATGCAGCCGAGTCCGGGATGCCCGTCCCGAAAGAGCCCGTGCTGTTCATGAAGGCGACATCTGCAATCATCGGCCCCAACGACGACGTAATGGTTCCACGCGATGCAACGAAGACGGACTGGGAGGTCGAACTCGGCGTGATCATCGGTCGCGAAGCACGTTACGTCGAGGAGTCCGATGCGCTCTCCTATGTGGGTGGATACTGCGTGGTGAACGATCTTTCTGAACGCGCCTTCCAACTGGAGGGCACCGGGCAATGGGTCAAGGGCAAGAGCGCGGACACGTTTGGTCCCATCGGCCCATGGCTGGTCACGGCAGATGAGGTCCCCGATCCGCAGGACCTGCCACTCTGGCTTGAAGTGGACGGCCGCCGCTACCAGAACGGCTCGACCGCGACGATGGTCTTTGGGGTTGCTCATCTGGTGAGTTACGTCAGTCGTTTCATGAGCCTCCAGCCCGGCGACATCATCTCGACCGGAACGCCGCCGGGCGTCGGGCTGGGACAGAAGCCGCCGGTATATCTCCGGGCCGGAAACGTAATGCGGTTGGGTGTGGCTGGACTGGGAGAGCAGCAGCAACGCGTAGTTCCGTTTAAGCTGTAAAGCTGCAGCGGCTTAGGAGATTTGCACCAGATTGGATGGCTGCTCGCTCGGCTTCTCCCCGGCGAAGTGCGACCGAATCTTCGTAGCCACCGCCGGCGCGACGACCGCCGTCAGCGCGTCATGGCTGGCCTGACGAATACCGCGCACACTGCCGAAGTGCTCCACCAGCCGTTGTCTTGTCCTCGGCCCAACGCCGGCGATGGTGTCCAGTTCACTGTCGCGATCGCGCATCTGGCGGCGTTTGCGGTGGTAGCTCACAGCGAAGCGGTGCGACTCGTCGCGAATCTTCTGAACCAGGTGCAGCACCGGCGAGCGTCGATCGAGCACAACGGGTTCGTTCTCCTGCCCGTACACGTAGATGATCTCTTCGCGCTTTGCAATCGAAGCCAGCGGCTGCAGCGTTACCCCGATCTCCGCGAGGGCGTCTGCCGCGGCGTGCAGCTGTCCCAGGCCGCCATCGATCAGGATGAGCGACGGGAACTCCTTGTTGTCTTCGAGCAGGCGTTTGTAGCGGCGATGAATGATCTCGCGCATGGAAGCGAAGTCGTCGACGCCCGTAACCGTCTTCACCTGGAACTTGCGATAGTCCGACTTCTTCATCGCCCCGTTCTCCCAGACCACCATGGAAGCGACTGTCTCCGCGCCCTGAATGTGCGAAATGTCGAAGCACTCGATGCGGCGCGGCGGCTCTTCCAGTGTCAGCGCCTCCTGCAGCCCCTCCTGGATCATCTTCTGGTTCGGCTGCAGGACACGAAAGCGCTGGTCATACGACTGCCGCGCGTTCTGGCAGACCAGATCCACGAGCGATCGTTTACCACCCCGTTGAGGTACGGCAATGTCTACCCGGTGACCGGTGCGCTCTGACAACAGGTCAGCCAGGAGCACGCGGTCGGGAAAGTCTACCGGCAGAAGAATAGATCGTGGAATGTAGCCCTGGTCGAGATAAAGCTGCTTCAGCAGGGCGGAGAAGAACCCCGAGGGGCTGAACGACGGGACGCTGCCAGACCTGACCTCCGAAGCCGCCAACGCCGCACTCTCCGTAAGGGCCGCCTCCTGCACAACCGCGGAGGCCTCGCAGATCTCCGGCGCGGCGTAGGCCGGATTTGGCTCTAAGAACGTCTCAGCCTCAATCTCGCAGGAAGCCTCTGCTACCTGGTTGTCGTCGCCGCTGCCGTTCAGGCTTTCGCCAAGAAAGGCATCGAGGTCCGGTAGATCTTCCCAGAAGAAGTCACGCCGGTCGACGATCTTGCCGCCGCGCATATGAAACAGATTGACGGCGAGCATCTGCTGTTCGAAGTGGAAGCCGAAGACATCGGCATCGTCGTTGTCAGCGGTCGCGATGCGTTGCTTGTCCTGCATCTGGTGTACGGTCACCACCTGGTCGCGCAGCCGGGCGGCGAGTTCGAACTGCTCGTTCTCGGCCGCCGCCGCCATCCGCTTCGTCAGCAGCCGTTCGAGTTCGCTTGTGCGTCCTTCGAGGAAAAGCTGGACGTCGTGAATGGTCTCCTTGTACGCCTCCGGCGTCGTCAACCCTTCAACGCATGGCCCCAGACAGCGCTTGATGTAGTACTGCAGGCAGGCGCGCGGGTGGTAACGCGAAAGGTCGACCTTACAGCTGGGAATGAGAAAGCTGCGATGGATCAAGTCGACCAGCCGGTGAGCGAGATTGCCGGGAAAATACGGCCCGAAATAGGCCCCGCCGTCCTTGCGCAGACGCCGCGTCACGAACACCTTGGGAAAGCGATCGCCCAGGGTCAGCTTGATGTACGGATAGGTCTTGTCGTCGCGCAGCAGAATGTTGAAACGCGGTTTGCGCTGCTTGATCAGGTTGTTTTCAAGCGCAAGCGCTTCGTGTTCGTTGTCGACGGTGATGTACTCCACATCGACCGCCTCCCGCATCAAGGAGCCGGTCTTGGCATTGGCCCGGCTGGCGTCAAGGAAGTATGAGCGCACCCGCGCACGCAGGTTCTTGGCCTTGCCAACATAGATCACCTCGCCTTCGGCGTTCTTGTACAGGTAGCAGCCGGGGAGGGGCGGAATGGTGCGGATTTTTTGCAGCAGGTCCATGCGACGAAAGCAGCGGTTCCTCTTTAGTGTAGACCGTCATCGCGAAGGGTAAGCTGCGGAGAGAGTGCAGTATGGCGAGCGGAAAAACTACCCTGCTGAGGGCAAATCTTGCCGCGGCCAATAGCGCGTTCTTCTTCTCGGAGTCGTGCGCAATCTGCATGGTGTTCATTAGCAGCTACTTAGACCACAGCTATCTTCGCGGATGACCGAGTGCATCCAATACCTAGAACATTGGAAGGCAGGAAAATCGTATGCACCCTATCTTTTCTCGAACGCCCGTACTCACCACAAAGGCAGTGCATGGCGGGCTTTCTTTCGCTCTCTTTGGTGTCTGTATGCTCGCGAGCGCCGGATGCGCTTCGAAGAACTATGTGCGGTCGCAGACTAATCCACTGATCCAGCAGACCAACGATCTCGACGCAAAGACCTCCGCCGATCACCGGGCAATCGGGGACACTGACGCTCGCGCCCAATCCGGGATCGCGGGCGCGCAGTCTGCCGCGGATGCCGCCGGCCAGCACGCGGATGCTGCGGGCGAGGCTGCCTCTGCAGCCGGCAAGAACGCACAGGAGGCTTACAACCGTGCCGATACCCTGAGTGGCGTCGTCGCGAATCTGGACAACTACAAGCCGGTCTCAGACGTGAGCGTCACCTTTGCCTTCGATAAAGCCGTGCTTACCGCGGCCGATCGCAAGCAGCTCGACGATTTCGCTGCCGCTCTCCCGAACACACGCGGCTACCTGCTTGAAGTGACCGGAGGAACTGACTCCGTCGGGGACGCACAATACAACTATCAGCTCAGCCAGCGTCGAGCGGATGCTGTAGTTAACTACCTAGCCACAAAATACAACGTTCCGCCGCATAAGTTCTATCTGATCGGCATCGGTAAAGATCAACAGATCGCATCCGATAAGACCTCTGCAGGGCGTGCTAAGAATCGTCGGGTCGAAGTGAAGCTTATGTCGAACATGAGTGAAACTTCGGCACCGGGTAACCCAGGTCCAAGTGGCCAGTAGCTTTGGCCATCCACCAAGCTGCCTTACCAACCTCGCTTTACCTCCGCACCACCAAATCTGCTACCGGGCGTATCGGAGCTTCTCCGAATTCGCTCCATCCAACCGCGACGGGACCGCTGTTACAGGGTTCCGTCCGCATCTTTAAGCGCGGCGTCAAACCCCGGGTCTTCAGTTCTTCGTGTGCAGGCGATACACGATGCCGAGTATCGCAGACGTGATCAGCACCCAGGCGAACTGATACCAGTAGAAGAACGGGAACCCAAACAGAGCAGGTGTCGTGCGCGCGTAAATCTGAGGAAAGCACAGTGCCAGATACGGCAGGGCCAGAAGAACCAGCCAGCCACGCGAGTTGCGCTGGGTCGACGGCGTCTTAGGTCCTGCTTCAGGCATCGGTGTTCCAAGCATACTGTAGGCTCTTTCTAAACGGAACGAGTGGTTTCAGGGAGCGACAGTATAGATGTCTGAGAACAACAGCAAGGCGCCGGAACCAGCCGCTCAGCCCCGTCCAGCTGCTTCCGTACTCGCCGAGTCCATCGCGATCATGGCGCGCCTCCGGGCACCGGATGGCTGTCCATGGGACCGCGAGCAGACCTTCGACAGCATCAAGCGCCATACGCTCGAAGAGACCTATGAGGTCTTCGACGCCATCGAGCGCCGGGCATGGCCAGACCTGAAGGACGAGCTTGGCGATCTCTTGCTCCAGGTCCTCTTCTACGCGCAGATGGCCTCAGAAGCTGGCTACTTCTCGATGACGGAGGTAGCCGAGAACCTGAACGCGAAGCTGGTCCGCCGTCATCCGCATGTCTTCTCGAATGTGGCCGCAACCGACGCAGATGCGGTGCTGCGCAACTGGGAGCTGATCAAGCGCGAAGAGAAGAAGACGCGTCCGCAGGAGCCGGGTTCCTTGTTGGACGAGGTGCCACGTTCAATGCCCGCAATGATGGAAGCAGGCAAGCTCGGCTCAAAAGCCGCAAAAGTCGGCTTCGACTGGCCCAACAAAGACGGCTCGGCGTCCGAGCTCTTCGACAAGCTTCAAGAGGAGATCGCTGAGCTTAGAGCCGAGCTGCAACTTGGCGAGCCTGTCTCTGAAGAGGCCCAAGCCGAGCTCGGAGACATTCTGTTCACGGCGGTCAACCTGGCCCGCCACCTGAAGATCGATCCTGAGACAGCGCTGCGCCGCACGAATGCCAAGTTCCGCCAACGATTCCAGGCTATGGAGACGGCCGTTGGCGGGGCTGATGCGCTTGGAAGCCGAAGTGCCGCCCAATTGGAGGAGCTTTGGAGCCAAGCGAAGTGTAATGCTTCGTAGGTACGGGAGTCAGCACTGGCGGCTGTCAGTGCTGCAAAGGCTCGAGCAGCGGTGCGACGGGAGCAGCCTCTTCGATCGAAGGAAGAAACTTGGGCGTCACCTTAATCTTCGCCGCCTGCTCATACGAGTACGCGTAGCCAAGCAGCCGGGCCTCGCTCCACGCCGGGCCAATGATGGACAAGCCGACTGGCAAACCGAAGACTGCTCCCATGGGCACAGTGATGTGCGGGTAGCCAGCCACTGCCGCCAGTCCGCCTGCCCCGCCGCCACCGATCTGGTCGCCATTGGCGGCATCGATCTTCCATGCGGGCGGCATGGTTGGCGATATCAATGCGTCCAGATGGTTCGCCGCAAGCATCGCGTCGATCCCGTCCCTTCCTGCGATGCGCTGCGAGGTCGCGCGGGCAGCCAGGTACTCTGGATCGCTAAGTCCTTTCGTTGCCTCAGCCTTCACAAACGTCTCCTGCCCGAACAGGGCAAGTTCGCGGTCAGCGTGTGCCGTGTTGAAGGCGATGACGTCCGCCAGTGTCCGCGTCTTCACCTCCGGCGGAGTTGTGGCAAGGTATGCGTCAAGATCCGCTTTCAACTCGGTATTCAGGACCAGCGTCTCGGCCTCACCAATCTTGTTCCGGTCCTTTAGCTCGGCTATATCTACCAGCATTGCGCCCTGCGCCCGCAGCACGGCCACTGCCTGCTCAAAGAGCTTGTCGGTGGCGGCCGACCAGCCCATCGCGAACCGCAATACACCGATTCGAGCGCCTCGAAGCGCGTCTGGCTTAAGCGCGGCAAGATAGTCGGCGGTATGCTTGCCTGCGTCCTTCGTCGCCACATCGGTAGGATCGGAGCCTGCGATCACTCCCAGCACCCGCGCCGCTGTTTCGACGTCCGCCGCGATCGGTCCAGCAGTGTCCTGGCTGTGGCTGATGGGAACGATGCGCGATCGGCTTACCAGGCCGACCGTTGGCTTCAATCCAACCACGCCGTTGATTGCGGCCGGACAGGTGATTGAACCATCCGTCTCCGTGCCAATCGCCGCCAGAACTTCACCCGCGGCCACCGCCGCCGCACTTCCCGAAGATGAGCCGCAAGGATTCCGGTCCAGCGCGTACGGGTTCCGGGTTTGGCCGCCCACCGCGCTCCAACCGGAGATCGAGGCACCGGAGCGTATGTTCGCCCACTCCGACAGGTTCGTCTTACCCAGAATCACGGCATCCGCCCCTCGTAAGCGCGTAACCAGTGAGGCATCACGATGTGTCACGTTCTCCAGCAGTGCCATGCTTCCCGCTGTCGTGGGAAGCGGTCCGTCGGACTCGATGTTGTCCTTCAACAGGATGGCGTATCCGTAAAGAGCACCACGAGCCCGTCGCCCGCGGTCGATGGCACGTGCCTGGTCGATTGCTGTGGGATCGAGGGCGATGACGGCATGGACGTGCTTGTCGACCGCGTTGATTCGAGCAATCGCCGTCGTCGTCGCAGCCTCGGCACTTGGAGCAGCCCGCTGCGCTGCCGTGGATGTGTCCGTTTGAGCCGCGCCTTGAACGGTTATCGAAACAATGGCGAGGAGGGCAAGAATTTGGGTGAGCACGCCTAATACTCTCATTTCAGACAGCCGTACCGTTTGCGCAAGCAACAGATCAAGAGACATACAACGATAGCGCGTGACACCAAAGGCAAAGATCAGACGCGCTTTTGCACCAGGCTTATCGAAAATTAGCTTGACTGCCATCTTTTTTCAGCGAATTATTGGCGCCTAGAAATTTGCGACCCGCGTTGGATGATCCACTCAGCACCAGCCTGGAACAGCAAAGCCGCAACTCAGAGAGACGAGCAGCCGCAGGAGCAGCTAAGAGATCTTCGGAGCTGTCGAGCATGGATGCAAGCGCTACCGATATGTCGGCTGGTTCGACAACCGAAGTGACCCGAAGAACCTCAAGCTTGAATCGCTAACTAATCCATTAGTTGTTCGTCTACCCCGTAGACAGATGCCGCCCCGCAAATCCATCACGCTCACCGAAGCCGAGCTGAGACTCATGAAGATTCTCTGGCGCCGCGGTGAGTCCGCTGTAGGCGACCTCGTGGCCGCCCTTCCCGCCGGAAGTGAGCTCGCCTACAACTCCGTCCTCACTACTATCCGCATCCTTGAGCAGAAGGGTTACGTCCAGCACCGTCAGGAGGGGCGCGCCTTCCTGTACAGTCCTTGCGTCGCCGAGCAGGAGGCGAGTCAGACCGAGGTCCGGCACATGCTGCAGCGCTTCTTCGGCAACTCTCGCGAGCGACTGCTGCTTTCCCTGCTGGGTGATGACGAGATTACCCCGGAGGAGTTGCAGCGGCTGAAGCAAGCCATCGCCAGCGCGCCGGATGACCCGGTGCCTTCCGCCGCCGTCCCTCACCAGGAGCCGCGCGCAAGCCGCCGGCAGGAGGCCGAATGAGCCTCTTTCCTGTTCTCGCAAGCGTTTCCCAAAATCTCCCCGAGCGGGCGTCGTACGCACTCCTTAGTTCGATATGGGAGGGCCTCGCTCTGCTTGCACTCACCGGTGTCTTGCTTAAGCTGCTTCCGCAGACCACTGCCCGGCTGCGGTTCGCCGTTTGGAGCGCCGCGTTCATGCTGGCGACTCTGCTTCCGGTGCTGAACTTCTTCCTCGCTTCGCATGCAAGTGAAGCAGCAGTTGCCGCTGCCGCGCCGCTCCAGATCGATCCGCGCTGGAGCTATCTCTTTACGGCAGTGTGGCTGAGCGCGATCACCCTCCGTAGCCTGCATCTCGCAAAGGAGGCTGTGAGGCTGCATACCCTCTGGCGCTCCGCTGTGCCCGTAGAGCATGAGGCTGTGGCGTCTCTTTCTCCGCTGCTGTCGCCCCTTCTTAAAAACAGCAAGGCGCAGTTGTGTACGTCCACTGAGCTCGACCGTCCCGGCGTGATCGGCTTCTTTGCGCCGCGCATTCTCATTCCCGCCTGGCTCTTTGCGCAGATGACCTCGGCCGAACTACACCAGGTCGTTCTGCACGAGCTTGAACATCTTCGCCGCCGCGACGACTGGCTGAATCTCGCCCAGAAGCTTAGCCTGGTGATCTTCCCTCTAAACCCCGCGCTCCTCTTGATAGACCGTCGCCTGGCCGCGGAGCGTGAACTTGCCTGTGACGACGGTGTACTCGAGCAGACGAGCGCACCCCGCGCCTATGCTACGTGTCTCACCTCGCTTGCCGAGCGGCGCCTTGCACATGGCCGGGGCAACAGTTTAGCGGCTCTGGCTCTTGGGGCGATGGGCGCACTCCGTCGTTCGGAGTTCAGCCGCCGCATCGAAAGCATACTCAGTCGCAAATCGGCGGACGCCCGGCTTCCCTTCCGGGGACCTCTGGCGTTCGCAACCACTGCATTGCTCGGGTTTGCAGTTGCTGCGACTCAAGCACCCCAAATTGTGTCGTTTGCACCGGAGAGCTCTTCAACGCGGCGTGCTGCTGTCACACCTGCGCCCGATCCAATCTTCTCGCAGCACGCAAACGAAAGCAGAGAGCAGTCACGCTTCGTAAATACCGCCTTTGATCTGCCCGATCGCACCCTCTCGACTGCTCGCAGACGAAAAGCAGGTTCTGCTCGGCAGGGTAAGGGCGAGAAGTTTACGGCAGCTCGTCCTTCCAGGAAGCTGGCTACGGGGCAATCTGCGCCAGCTACTCGCCTGGCTGAAATGACTGACACTCCCGCGGCCCCGCCCCCGGAGCAGGGCTGGATGGTGCTGACCTCCTGGCACCAGTCAGCCCCCAATCCAATGGTCGTAACGCTGCCCGACGGCAGCACACTTTTTGCCACATATCCCGCCACGCCGACAGAGGTCGACTGGCTTCTCATTCAACTCTAACCAGACTATTGCTTATCCAGGAGTCGTCCCATGCCACAATCAACTAATTCATTAGTCGCAAGGCTCGGCGGTCATGCCAGGCGCTTTGCAATTCCTGTTGCCTCCACAGCCGCGCTGGTCCTCGGCGCAACCCTCTTCATCAATCACACCAACGTCCACGCGGCCAGCTTTACAGCTTCGCCGCTTGACGACAACAGCGTCTCGTCCCTTATTGCACTCGATAATGCGGTCGAGTCAGTCGCCGCACGCGTCACTCCGGCGGTCGTAAACATCGCGGTAACGTCGAAGTCCGGCGGCGACATGCAAATCGATGGTGACGCCGACTCCGACGACAACGACACGCCGCAGCGGGGACAGCGGCATCGCGGTCAAAACCCGATGCCCGGTCTACCTCCCGGCTTTTCCCAGTTCTTCGGTCCAAACAGCCCGTTTGGCGGAATGCAGGGCCCGCAGCAGCCGCAGATCGAGCACGGCATCGGCTCGGGTGTCATCATCTCGCCCGATGGCTACATCATCACGAACAATCACGTGATCGAGGGCGCAACCCAGATCAAAGTGACGCTGAACGACCGTCGCGTTCTCCCCGGCAAGCTTATTGGAACCGACAAGCTCACCGACATCGCCGTGATCAAGATCGACGCCCACGATTTGCCGAGTATCGCCTTCGGGGACTCGACCAAGCTGCACCCCGGCCAGACTGTTCTCGCCTTCGGCAGCCCGTTCGGCTCGCTGCAGTTTTCAGTGACGCGCGGCATCATCAGCGCTCTGAACCGCCCCAACAACTTCTCTGATAACGCCCGCGCTCCCGGCGGGCTCATCCAGACTGACGCCGCCATTAACCCCGGCAACTCCGGCGGTCCGCTGGTCAACGCGCACGGCGAACTCGTCGGCATCAATAACGGCATCATGACCAGCTCCGGCTCCTTTGCCGGCGCAGGCTTCGCGATCCCTTCCCAGGTGGTTCGTTCGGTCTCTGACCAGATCATCAAGACTGGATCTGTCCACCATGGTTACCTCGGCATCGCGATGAACGATGTCACGCCGGAGAACGCCAGCTTCTTCAAGCTGAAGGACGCTGACGGCGCGATCGTCTCGCAGGTAACGCCCGATTCCCCCGCAGCAAAGGCGGGACTGAAGAGCGGCGACGTGATCCGGCAACTTGACGGCCAGCCGATTACTAACGGCAGCGCACTCCAGGTCGCCGTCAGCCAGGACCAGCCCGGCAACACGATCTCGCTCGGCATCATCCGGGACGGCAACCCGCAGACCGTCAGCATCAAGGTCGGCGAATATCACGCCAAAACCGAGGTCGCGGACAATGACGATCCGTCTACACCCAATGCGAAGCCCGGCAAACTTGGCCTGGCAGTCGGCGACCTTACCTCCGATGTGCGGCAGCAGTTCCGCATTCCCGAGCAGGTGCAGGGAGTTGCCGTGCAGAGCGTCCGCCCGGCAAGTCCGGCGGAAGAGGCTGGCATCGCTCCGGGGGACGTGATCCTCGAGGTAAATCGCAAGCCGATTCCTTCAGCAGATCAGTTCGTGGCTACTGTTCGCGCAAATCCGGCGGGCAAGTCGATCCTGCTGCTGGTATGGTCGCGCGGAAATGCGAGCTACCGTGTGGTTCAGCCAGCGAACGCTGGATAAACGGAAGCTGTGTGCCCCACTCTCTGGAGCTTTTGGAGCGGCGAGTGGGGCCTTGCTTTTGTCGACAACAAGGCAAGAACGAGATGCGGGGGTCTCTCCACTCGCTTCGCTTCGGTCGAGATGACGCTTCTTTACTGCTTCGAAGGATGACGCGGGGGTCTCTCCACGCGCTATGCTTCGGTCGAGATGACGCTTCTTTACTGCTTCGAAGGATGACCTGGGGTCTCTCCACGCGCTATGCTTCGGTCGAGATGACGCATCTTTACTGCTTCGAAGGATGACAAGGCTTCTAGGGTGCGGGCCAAGGGCCACGCGAAGTCAGAGTCTATATCCTCTGCAAGCCATCGCGATTCTCTGAAAAACCATCGTTGTGCCTGTGCCTGTCCCGGCTTTCTGTTGCAGAATGGTTAGGTCAGCGAACCGCATTCAGAAAGAGCCACCCATGACCACGCCGCTCCGCGAACTCCCCGCCTTCGAAGCGCTTACATCGCATCACGCCGCCATTGCTGCCACACATCTGCGTGAGCTGTTCGACGCCGACCCTAGCCGCGGCCAAACCTTCGCGCTCTCCGCCGAGGGACTCTACTTCGATTACTCCAAGAACCGCATCACCGCGGAGACCCTGAAGCTGCTGGTGCAGCTTGCCGAAGAATCCGGTCTGCAAGCGAAGATCGACGCAATGTTCTCCGGCGAGAAGATCAATATCACCGAGAACCGCGCCGTGCTGCACGTCGCGCTGCGCTCTACGCCTGACGAGGTCATCCGTGTCGATGGCGTGAACCAGGTGCCTCTAGTGCATGGGGTGCTTGACGCAATGGCGGCCTTTTCGAATCGCATCCGATCCGGAGAGTGGAAGGGCCACACCGGCAAGCCCATTAGAAACATCGTCAACATCGGTATCGGCGGCTCTGACCTCGGCCCGGTGATGGCCTATGAGGCGCTGCGCTACTACACGCAGCGTGACCTTACCTTCCGCTTTGTCTCAAACGTCGACAGCACCGACTTCGTTGAAGCCACCCGGGACCTGAAGGCCGAAGAGACGCTCTTCATCGTCGCCTCGAAGACTTTTACCACGCTCGAGACCATGACCAATGCAAACTCCGCGCGTGCGTGGGCACTGGCTCAGCTGAAGGAAGAGTCGGCAATCGCCAAACACTTTGTCGCACTCTCAACCAACGCAGCCGCGGTGGCGAAGTTCGGCATCGACACGGCAAACATGTTCGGCTTCTGGGACTGGGTGGGCGGCCGTTATTCCATGGACTCGGCCATCGGCCTCTCGACCATGCTGGCCATCGGGCCGGACAGGTTCAAAGAGCTTCTGGCCGGCTTTCATTCCATGGACGTGCACTTCCAGACGACCGAGTTCGCGAAGAACCTGCCCGTGATCCTCGGCCTGCTCACCGTCTGGTATAACGACTTCTTTAACGCCCAGACCATCGCCGTTCTTCCCTACGAGCAATACCTGAAGCGCTTCCCCGCCTACCTCCAGCAGCTCACCATGGAGTCGAACGGGAAGCATGTCACGCTCTCCGGCCATCACGTCGACTATGAGACCGGGCCCATCTTCTGGGGCGAGCCGGGAACCAACGGGCAGCACTCCTTCTACCAGCTCATCCATCAGGGAACGAAGCTGATCCCGTGCGACTTTATCGGCTTCTTCGAGACACTGAATCCGCTCGGCGACCACCACAAATTTCTGATGTCGAACGTCTTCGCCCAGGCAGAGGCGCTCGCCTTCGGCAAGACAGCAGACGAGCTCAGAGCGGAGAAGGTACCGGAAGACCTGATTCCGCACAAGACCTTCGAAGGCAACCGGCCCTCGAACATCATCCTGGCCGACAAACTGACGCCCGAGCTGCTCGGGAAGCTGGTAGCGCTCTACGAGCACAGCGTCTTTGTACAGGGTGTCGTCTGGCAGATCGATTCGTTCGATCAGTGGGGCGTCGAGCTGGGCAAAGTGCTCGCCAACCGGATCATACCCGAGCTCTCGAGCACGTCCGAGCTGAAGCATGACAGCTCTACAAACAAGTTGATCGAGCTGTATCGCGAAAAGAACAAGTAAGGATAAACCGGCTCCAAGCGGACGGCCGTATCCGCAACCCGGGCTTCGCAGAGAACAGCATCGAGCGCCCCGCGAAAGGTCAGACGGCCTTCCTCTGGAAGGTCGTCTTCTTTGTTCCCGCGAAGTTGTCTTTCGCTTTGAACGAAGCCACAGACTCTCGTGCCGACGGCTTCACGCCGCTCTTCACCTGGTCGGCCTTCTCGCGGAGTGCCTGCAACTTCTGCGCCTTTCGGCTCAGTCCGCCTATCTTGATTGCGCCTGGCTTGGGTACAAAATCACTCATAGTCAGAATGCTCTCACGGTCGATGGAAGCTGTACAAGGCGTCTTCTACTCTCCTGGAGCGTGGCGCCCCGCGCCCACGGGCGGAGCGTCCCGCTCGACGGGATCAATCGCACTTCCGGCGAGCAGCGCGCGGAGCGTCTCGTCTTCGGTCCGATCGAACCAGGCTCTCAGGTCCTCGCCGCCCACGCGGCCGGCAAGGTAGGCGCGAAGCATCCGCTCGATGGAGGCGGGAACTTCCTCCGCAGCGGCGCGATACCCGAGCGGTCGAGCGGCCCGGGCGTACTTGCCTACGGCACCGCCGACGCAAAAGTAGAAGGCGTCTACCGACTGCCCATCTTTCTTAATCTTCTTGCCTTCTAGGCCGATATCGGCGATCCAGTGCTGACCGCAGGAGTTTGTGCAGCCGGTAACGTGGAGCTTGATCTGCTGATCAAATCCGGGCAGGCGGTCTTCCATCTCGGAGACGAGCCACTTCGCAAAGCCCTTTGTCTCCGCGATGGCCAGCTTGCAGAACTCGGTTCCGGTGCAGGCGATCGCACCACGCCAGAATGCCGACACATCGACGTGCAGACCAAGCGAATTTAGCTCGATGATGAGCGCGGCTGTCTGACGGTCAGGTACATTCACGAAGATGATGTTCTGCATGATCGTTGTGCGAAGCTGCCCGCTGCCGTACTTTTCTGCAAGATCGGCAAGAACGTGGAGTTGGTCGCCGGAGAGGCGACCCCGAAGAACGCTGGCACCTACAGCCGACAACCCTGGCTGGCGCTGCGGCGTGATCCCGATATGGTCGCGATAGATGTCGTCGGGCAAGGATTCGTCGTAGGCGGCCTTTCGCGAGGAGTTGGATGGATTCGCTTCTTCTGCTGGATCGGACGACGCGGACGGGGCGTCGCCGGCGGGAGCATCGAGCTTGTAGCCCAGCTGTGTCTCGATGGCTTCGAGCATCGTTTGGGCGGTCCAGCCATGGCGCATGAACAGGTACTTGATGCGGGCGCGTGTGCGATTTTCGCGAAGCTCCTGCTGCTCGCGAAAGATCCGGACTACGGCTTCAACGACGTTATAGGCCTCGGCCTGTTTAATAAAGGCCGGAACACGAACTCCAAGGTGGGGCTCTGTAGAAAGACCGCCACCTACCCGAAGGGTATAGCCGATCTCCTCTTGGCCATCCAGAACTCTCGTGGTTGCAGTCAGGGCTACATCGTTGATCTCCGGATAAGAACACCACTCAGGGCAGCCGCTTACGGAGATCTTGAACTTGCGCGGGAGGTTGTAGAACTCCGGGTTGGCGGTCAACTTGCGGGCGATCTCGACTGCCAGCGGGCTCGCGTCGACGATCTCGTGCTGGTGCAGGCCGGCCAAGGGACACCCCGTGACGTTGCGCACCACGTCTCCGCAAGCACCTTTAGGCGACAGCCCGACCACGGTAAGCGCGTCTACGACTTCAGGCAAAGCTTCAATGGTGAGCCAATGGAGCTGAATGTTCTGGCGCGTGGTGATGTCAGCGAGATTGCGAGCGTGCTTCCTGGTGAGGTCGGCGATCACGCGAAGCTGGGCGCTGGTCAGCATGCCATTGGGCAGCCCGATACGCATCATGAAGTACTCGGTGGCCCTTCCCTCTCCGCCCACACCCCCCGTGACACCAACGCCGTCGCCCTGGGTATAAACGCCCCACCACTTGAAGTAGGTTCCCGCCCACTCCGGGAGAACAGACTCGCGGCCTTCGCGAGCAAACTGCCGCACCTCCTCCCAGGCATTCCAGGGGTTCTTGGCAAGCTTGAGGCGCTCGGATTTCTGCGCCTTTGTCTCTCGTGCGGGCTTGGCCGGTTGTGCGGGAACGGCTTCCGTGTTCGAGGTGAGGGGAGCGACGTCGTCAGGCATGTAATCCTTAGATGGTTCGACTTAGTTTGAATGGCAATAAGAAACCCACCTTGGGCGGTGGGCGGCTGTGGGATCTGTCCGGCTCGGAGTTCTGAAAAGTCAGGCTCTACGGGGCTGGACAAAGCGGACAGCACAGGGGCCCGCGACAACAGAGACTACAAGCTGCGACGGCTGTCTTCCCGGGTATCCTCACCTGTTTAACGTTAGATGGACAATCGCTGCTGGTCAAGGAAGCCGGACCTCGTGAACCGCACCGGTGTTGGCACCACGAAACGTTTCGGCCTCATCAGGCACAACATGCAGCGCGTATGCTTTCTTAAAAGTCTTGAGGAGTGAAGTCAATGGTGGCGATGCGCAGGTTAGTGGTCTTTCTCGGCCTTATAGGTGCGGTATTCGCCTCGGCAAAGCTCAACGCCGGGCAGGCAACGCCCCCGGCGAACGGACTGAAAATCTTTTTCATCGATGTAGAGGGCGGTCAGGCCACCCTGTTTGTTCCAGACGGAGGAGAATCGTTACTCATCGACACCGGTTGGCCAGGCAACGACTCACGCGATGCAAAACGCATTGTGAGCGTAGCTAAGCAGGCCGGGCTGACGCGGATCGACTTCGTTCTGTTGACCCACTATCACGCAGACCACGCAGGCGGTGTGCCGCAGCTGGTGGCGTTGATGCCAGTCGGGACGTTTATCGATCATGGTCCAAACCGCGAGGAGGACCACGGCATCACCGAGAAGGACTATGTCGAATACCAGAAGGTGCTGGCACACTCTGGAGTAAAGCATATTGTCGCTCACGTAAATGAGCGCCTTCCTGTAAAGGGAATCGACGCTGTGGTAATCAGCTCTGACGGAGAGGTCATCAAAGACGCGTTACCCGGTGCCGGCCAAAAGAACCAGTTCTGTGCGCAGTCGGAGATACGTCCTGCTGACCAGACTGAAAACGCTCGATCGCTCGGCATTGAAGTGCTGTTCGCAGGGTTGAAGATTCTTGATCTGGGCGATCTTACGTGGGACAAGGAACGGACTCTGATGTGTCCGATAAACAAGCTGGGGCGGGTAGACATATTGGTCGTTTCCCATCACGGATGGTCGCAGAGTTCGAGCCCGGCGCTCGTAGACGCGATTGGGGCGCGCGTCGCGATAGTGGACAACGGAGCGAAGAAGGGTGGTTCGGCGTCAACCATGAAGACGCTGTTGGCCGCTCCCGGACTGAAGACGTTATGGCAGCTTCATTTCTCAGAAGAAGCAGGGGCCGCAGGCAACACGCCCGCCCGATACATCGCGAATCCGGCGGGAACGGACGCAGGGAACTATCTTGAGCTATCTGTAACGAAAGACGGCACATTTACGGTAAAGAACTCGGGCACAGGCCTTACGCAGCAGTACTCGGGCCCGATGTAAGCAGCGCGAAATGCTCCTCAATCTGAACGTATTCGGTGGCCGATCGCACCGGGAGTGTAGCCTGTCGCCGATAAGTTGGTCCGAAATTGGGTCTTTTTTGGATGATGTCTCATTAATTTGTTGGTAAGGAACCGACGACACGCTAAACTCGGTGATTAAGAGGAACCCAATCAGCGGCCTCTCAATCCTTTCGTCTGTTTGCGCACACACATCTTTTAGGCAGGGTGCGATGAAATACTTGGCAGTATTGGTTTTGGGTCCGACTTTGTTTTCCGTGACAGCCTCCGCACGTGGAGGCGAACGAAACGTCCGCTTTACCGTGGTTGATTGCGGACCTTCGCTGGTTCGCACGCTGGTGAATACACCCGGCCTGAACAATCAAGGGAGTCTGGCTATATGGAACTCCACGACCGGCGCCAGCATCACAGGGATCGTTCTGCGCGGAGAGCAGAAGACAAGCATCACGGGGGAAGATAAATTCACCTTCGTTTATCCATCCGACATCAATGACGATGGTACGGTGGTAGGAACACTTCAGGCTCCCGAGGATCTTCGCTTTACGCACGCTTTCAAGTGGTCTGCAGGCAGAATGCAGGTCCTTCAAAGTTTGGGTGGTCTTTATGCGGAAGCGAGTGCCATCAATGCCGCAGGGGTCGTCGCCGGCAACGCCGAGACAACAACAAAGGCGCGCCACGCGGTGATGTGGAAGGATGCCAAAGTTCAAGACCTTGGACTTTTGGGTCATGGTGATTACAGCAGCAGCCGTGATATCAACGATGAAGGAGACATCGTTGGAGAGGCCAATGTCGCTCCGAACGCGAAGCCGCAAGCATTCTATTGGCACGCAGGTACGATGCGGCAGCTTGCAAATCTACCCGGCGGAACGTTTTGCAGCGCACAAGCAATTAATAATCATGGGGTTGTTACTGGTTCCTGCGACCTGAAAGACGGTCATCCTCACGGCGTGATTTGGACTAAAGGAGTGGTTCGGGATCTTGGCACGCTGGGTGATGAAGATTCTCCTAGTACCGCCCTCGACATCAATAACAAGAACCAAGTTGTGGGTAGTTCAGAAGCCGAAGATGACAAGCTGCGGGCCTTCTTGTGGGAAGGCGGCAAGATGACGAACTTGAACACCTTGGTCGACGCGAAATCCGGATGGCTTCTCCTGGTGGCATCGCGCATCAACGATCGCGGCGAGATTGCCGGACGAGGCTACTTTCACGGCGGCATCCACGCGTTTCTCCTTGAACCTGCTGCGGTATCAGCAACGGTATCTGGCACAAAAAGCGGCAAGCAGTAAATCCGGCAGCGCCCGTACGACGTACCTGACCTGAACCGCCATTCTTTATATCGCCCAGAAATTTGCAGTTCTGAATACATTTTTTTTGAGGGATCCTATGTCTGCGCCGATGCAACCGAATGCTCTTCGTTCCGACCTACTTCACCAGACAAGCGCTTCCTTCCTAGCCCGTGTGCGTACACGGGCCGCCATATTGATGGCGACCGCCACAGTATGCACAGTCTCTACCGGCCCACTGTGGTCTCAGGTCAACGTGCTTACACGGAGCAACGATACGGCGCGCACGGGAGCAAACCTGAAGGAGACGATTCTTACTCCGGCAAACGTCAACGCGGCGACCTTCGGGAAACTTTATTCCGTGAAGCTGGACGCGCAGGTGTACGCGCAGCCGCTGTTCGTCTCCGGGCTGTCGGTAGGCGGCGCAAAGCATGACGTCGTCTTTGCTGCCTCAATGCGGAACACGATCTACGCGATCGATGCGCCTACCGGAAACATCCTCTGGCAAAAGAACTTCGGCAACCCGATCGTTCCGCAGGAGGTCGAGTCTGACCAGAACATCTCCTGGAACACTGGACTTGGAATACTCAGCACTCCTGTAATCGATCCTGCGACGAACTATATGTTCTTTGTCTCGGGATTTGAGGATGTTGACGACGGAGTGAAGACGTACGAGTTTCACCTGAACGCAATTGATATCACGACGGGTAACCCGGTGCTCGGCAGCCCGGTGACCATCGCGGGGACCTATAAGACCGCTGATCTCACAAATCCGCTTGTGTTCCGTGCCTTTCGGCAAAACCAGCGCCCTAGCCTGGCCCTCGGTAACGGGAACGTGTACGTTGCCTTCGCTTCGCATGAAGACCTGCCGACGTACCATGGCTGGGTCATGGCGTATAGCACCACCACACTGCAGCAGACCGCAACCTACTCCGACACCACCATTGGCAGTCAGGGTGGTATATGGATGGCCGGCGGCGCTCCGAGCATCGACGCTGCCGGAAACGTGTATATCTCGACGGGCAACGGTCCATTCGGGGCCACACCGAATAACCTGGTCCAGACTGGCAATAGTTTCATCAAACTGTCTCCGTCGCTCGAGCTACTTGACTACTTCACGCCCCATAACAGCGCCGCACTCAACGCCGGCGACCAGGATCTTGGGGCAAGCGGCCTGCTCCTCATTCCCGATACGAACTATGTACTAGGCGGCGGTAAACAGGGTGTCCTCTACCTGGCTGATACAGCTGATCTCGGGAAATTCAACTCGGCGAGCGATGAGGTGAGGCAGGAGTTTCAGGCGGTCTATGGAAAAGGTACCAGCCACATCCATGGTTCTCCGACTTATTTCAACAGCGCAGTCAACGGCCCTACGACGTACGTGTGGGGCGAGAACGATGTTCTTCGTGCCTACCTGTTCAACAACATGACGGGAATGCTGAACACCAAACCGCTCGCCATGAGCACCATGACGGCGCCGGTGACAAACAATGACGGGGCCATGCCCGGGGGCTTCACGTCGATCTCGGCCAACGGAAACAAGAACGGAATAGTCTGGGCATCTACTCCTTTTAACGGGAATGCCGTCCATGCGCCCGTTCGCGGTGCCCTGTATGCGTTCAACGCAGACACTCTCGCGCTTCTGTGGAGCGACAAGACGCAGGCCGCACGGGACGATATTGGTATGTTCGCGAAGTATGTTCCACCCACCATCGCCAATGGCAGGGTATTCGTTCCGAGCTGGGGCCCGGCGGGCGTGCCGGATGGGACCGGTCAACTCGTCGCATACGGACTTCTGAAGCAGATCAATGTGACCGTCGCCAACGCATCCATGACTGCCGGATCGGCTGTACCTGTGCTTGGTGGAACGGTAACCGGGATTACAGCCCCGGATGCGCTGGGAACCACAATTATCGTGACCTATAGTACGACGGCCACTTCGGCTTCACCGGCGGGCACCTACCCGATTACGGCAACCGTGACTGGCTCGTCTGCAGCAAACTACAGCATCTCCGTGCAGGCCGGCACCTTGACCGTCAACGCAGACACCGTCACTCCACCAGCTAACCCGATCAACTACCCCAATGGATTTGCAGGCAGCACATTACAGTTGAATGGCTCGGCAAAGCTAGCTGGCACTCACCTCCGCTTGATTGACGGCAATAACGGCGAGACATCCTCTGCCTTCTTCCCACAGCGGCTGAGCGTCTCGACCTTCGTCAACGATTTCACGTTCCAATTTACGAACCCCGTGGCAGACGGATTCACGATGCTGATTCAGAACGACGGTTTGACTGCGCTGGGTGGTGGCGGCGGTTCGCTCGGGTTCGGGCCGGGAAATCGGCCAGCCATCGTAAAGGGTCTCGCCGTAAAGTTCGACATCTACAACAACATGGGCGAGGGCTACAACTCGACCGGCCTCTATACTGGCGGGCAACAGCCTACAACGCCCGCCGTAAACATCGTGGGTGTGAACCTTTACTCGGGAAGCATCTTCAAGGTTCATTCCGTCTACGACGGCGCTACGCTCACGGTCACACTTACCGATACCGGAAACGGGGCTTCCTTCACGCGGGCCTACCCGATCAACATCCCTGGACTTCTTGGTAGTTCAAGCGCCTACATCGGCTTCTCGGCAGGAACCGGCGGCAAGGCGGCCATTGCGGACATACTCTCCTGGAGCTACTCCGCCGCCAACACTCAGCAGCAACTGGTCTATCCAACGACTACGCTCCCGGCAAAGAGTTCCGGTCCGACGTTCAGGACCTTCGCCTGGAACGGCTTCACGGGTGGAGAAGGCACCATCCTTGACGCCACGAAGCCCGGAGACCAGGTAACGATGACGGTGAACGTTCCAGCCGCGGGCACCTACGATCTTGCCTTCGACGCAAAGCTGTTCTATACCCGCGGGTTATGCCAGCTCTCGATCGATGGATTGAAAGTAGGGCCAGCTTTCGACGAGTACGACAACTCCAACCCAAATGGCGTTTCGAAGACGTTTGATCTCGGCAAAGTAACACTCAACGCGGGCAATCATGCATTCACCTTCGCCATCACTGGACACAATGCAGCTTCATCCGGTTGGACGACCAGTTTCGGTCAGCTGGTTCTAACCAAGCAGTAGTCAGCTACTCTCGTCTACGTCCTTAAAGAAGGGATGGACAGCTTCGTCCGTCCCTTCTTGCGTTTTTCTGCAATGCTTAACGGTTGATCACGACCTTCGCCGTAGAAGCGCACGGTCTGCATACGCGACCAAAGCGGCCCGATGATGAAGGTTTATTTGTAATCTGACTGGCCGCATGAGAGCGCGCAACGCTGATGTGCTTGAACGATTTCAGATTGTCGGAAACGCTTGCGTTCTACAATTCACTGTGCCTTAGGACCTTATGCCATCCTTCATGAATCGACTAGAGCGGGCGGCGTCGCCGACCCTTTGCGGCTTTGCCTCTATATGCGAATGGTCTTCACGCGTCCTGCCCTGGTATCGATACGGCTGGGTCGTCCCCGTCGTCCTTGCCCTTGTGACCGTGTCATGTAGCGCACAAGTCAACGTTGTGACGCGCGGCTACGACCTGAACCGAACGGGAGCCAATCTCAACGAGACCATCTTGACACCGGGAAATGTGAACCCGGCCAGCTTTGGCAAGCTGTATACCGTGCCTATAGATGCCCACGTGTACGCACAGCCTCTTTATATGTCCGCTCTGAATATAGCGGGAGCCGTGCATGACGTGGTCTTCGTAGCGTCTATGCGGAACACGATCTACGCCATCGATGCGCCTACAGGAGCGGTTCTCTGGCAAAGAAGGTACGATTCCTCTGTCAATCCCAAGCACGTGCAGAACAACCACAACATCGCCTGGAACACAGGGATCGGAATAGTAGGTACGCCAGTCATCGATTCGAGCACCAACATTATGTACTTCGTAAGTAAGTATGAGCAGATCGTCGGCTCCAACGATCCCAACAACAATATCTATGGATTCCACCTCAACGCCATAGACGTCACCAGCGGCGCACCAGTGCTAGGCAGCCCCGTGGCGATCGCTGCGACGTACACCACTCCAGACCTGATTACGCCGCTCGTATTTAGTGCACGCCGCCAGAATCAGCGCTGCGGCCTCGCGCTTTCCCAAGGGAACATCTACATTGCGTTCGGCTCGCACGACGATATCCAGCCTTACCACGGGTGGGTAATGGCTTACAGCGCAACTAACCTGGCACAGACGGCCGTTTACGCCACCACCACCCTTGGCGTAGAAGGGGGCATCTGGAACGCAGGCAGCGCTCCGGCCATCGACGCGGCAGGCAACTTATACCTGTCTACCGGAAATGGAAGTTTTGGTCCCACGACCAATGGCCTTGTACAGACGGGAAACAGCTTTATCAAACTTTCTCCATCGCTCCAACTGCTCGACTACTTCACGCCGCACAACAGTGCAAATCTGAATGCAGGCGATCAAGATCTGGGCTCGAGCGGGCTGCTGCTTCTACCAGAAACCAATTATGTGTTGGGTGGAGGCAAGCAGGGCGTACTGTACCTTGCCGATACAGCTGACCTAGGCCAGTTCAACTCTGGGTCGAATAAGGTACGTCAGGAGTTCCAGGCAATCTATGGCAAAGGCACGAGTCACATCCACGGTACTCCAACGTACTTCGAGAACCAGAATGGACCGACGACTTACGTGTGGGGTGAAAACGACGTGCTCCGGGCTTTTCTGTACAACGTGTCCACTGGCCTGCTGAGCGCAAAACCCTACGCGATGGGAGCTGCAACAGCGCCAGTGACCAACAACGATGCGGCTATGCCCGGGGGATTCACGTCAATCTCGGCCAACGGGACATCAAACGGCATCGTCTGGGCCTCGACGCCTTATAACGCGAATGCCGCCTCGGCGAGTGTGCCCGGTGTCCTTTACGCCTACGATGCAGCCACACTGAGCGTGCTGTGGAGTGACAAAATGGTCGATGCGCGGGACGAGGTGGGCAGGTTCGCGAAGTTTATTCCTCCCGTGGTAGCAAATGGCCGTATGTTCGTTCCGACGTTTGGTAGTTCCACGAAGGTTCCAGATGGCACAGGCCAGCTTGTTGCGTATGGCCTGCTGCCCGTACTTACCGTCAACGTTTCAAGCGCTGCCATGACGGCGGGCGCTGCCGTACCGGTGTTGACGGGTTCGGTCTTAGGGCTGCGACCGTCCGACCAACTCGGCGGTACGATCGTCGTTGCCTACAGCACCTCCGCGACCAGCGACTCTCCGGCAGGGACCTATGCCATCACCGCTGCCGTCAGCGGTTCCTCCTCACAGAACTACAAGGTCGTCGTCAACACCGGCACACTGACCGTGACCGCCGATGCCGCCGCGCCTGTCATCGACAATCCATCGGGCTTTGCAGGAAGCAACAATCTTCAACTGAATGGCTCTGCGGCGCTTTCCGGTTCGCGGCTGCGCTTGGTGAATAGCACCCTTCGCAGTAGCGCCTCCGCTTTTTTCACGACCCAGGTCAACGTGCAGCGCTTCGTCTCCGACTTTACCTTTCAACTCAGTAATCCCGGGGCGGATGGTATTGCTTTCGTATTGCAGGCGTCCGGGACCACCGCTTTGGGTGGATCTGGATCGGCGCTCGGCGTTGGTCCGGCTGCGGGCAAGACCATCGGAATCGCCAAGAGCGTTGCGCTTAAGTTTGACCTTTACGACAACAACGGCGAAGGCCCTAACTCAACGGGCATATTTCTCAATGGAGTCCAGCCCCGTGTCCCGTCGATCGATCTTTCCGGCAGTGGCATCGATCTCCACAGCGGCCACCCGATCTCAGCGCGACTCGTGTACGACGGCGTCACTCTCCAGGTTCAACTTACAGACACCGTGACCAATGGCGCGGCGGCGCAGTCCTACACCGTAGACATACCCGCAGTCATGCAGGGCACAACGGCGTATGCAGGGTTTACCGCCGGGACCGGAACACAGTCGGAGACAGGAGATATTCTCACATGGGATTACACCCCCACAGCCGCTCCAGCGAGATTCATCTACCCTTCGGGATCGCTGCCCGAAGCGACCTCGGGTCCGGCGTTGAGGCCCCTTACCTGGACCGGATTTCCGGACGGGACGGGGACCGTCCTCGATTCGCTCAAGATTGGCGACAACGTCACCTTCACCCTGCAGGTCCCCGTAGCTGGGACCTATGACATCGCTGTGAGCAGCAAAGAGTTCAATGATCGAGGAGTCTTTCAGCTCGCGGTGGACGGCTCGCCGACCGGTTCCGCAACGGACGAGTACGACAACTCGAATCCGAACGGAGTGTACAAGGTCTTCGATCTTGGAACAGCAAACTTGAGCGCTGGCACGCACACGTTTGTATTTTCCGTCGCAGGTAAGAACCCGAGCTCCGTCGGTTCGAGGCTGAGCTTTGGGCAACTTACACTTACAGCGCAATGACAGGCTTCCTCTGCCACGGAGAAGGCTTTCGTACCTGACTGCGGCTCCCTTCCAGGTACGGCCTCTAGACGGCCTGTGCGCCGCTTATACGCTTCATCGGCTATAGAGTGGTTGCAGGAGAACGCCTTGCAGACCCTCACTGTTTTGCCGCTGGCGCTTGCACCGCGACGATTGTCAACGCTGGATCTTGCCCTGGTCGGCCTTTATCTGGTCGGAATCACCATCTTCGGGCTGCGCTTTCGGGGCGGCAAAGACAAATCGCTGAAGAACTACTTTCTGGCAAGCAACACGATCCCATGGTGGGCGATCGGGTTATCGATCGTCTCGGCTGAGACGAGTACGCTGACCATCATCTCGATTCCCGGCGTGGCGTTCACTGGCGACTTTGGTTTTCTGCAGGTGGTGTTTGGCTACATGATCGGGCGCTTGGTTGTTGCAGTTGTCCTTCTGCCCAAGTATTTTCAGGGCCAGATGATGACCGCTTATCAACTGATCGATGATCGCTTCGGACACACGCTGCACAAGGTGACAGCGCTTCTCTTCCTGTTGACTCGTGCGGCGGCGGAGGGAGTGCGGGTCTTCGCAGTGTCGATTGTCGTCGGCATAGCGATTGGTACGCGGGACATCCTTTCGATCGCACTCATCTCCGTGCTCACTCTGCTCTACACATTTGAGGGCGGCATGGCCGCGGTGATCTGGACGGACGTTGTGCAGATGACTATCTATGTTGCCGGAACCCTGGTTGCAATACTTACGCTGGGCAGGCACATTCCAGGAGGGTGGGTGGAGATTCATCGCGTGGCGGGTGCGGCGGGCAAGTTTCATCTGTTCCACTTCGCCATGAACCTGACGCAGAGTTACACGTTCTGGGCAGGTATTATCGGCGGCACGTTTTTGACGATGGCGTCCCATGGAACCGACCAGTTGATGGTGCAACGCATGCTCGCGGCGAAGAACCTGCGAGACTCGCGGCTGGCCCTGCTCGGCTCGGGCGCGGTGATCTTCATGCAGTTCACGCTCTTTCTCCTGATCGGCGCCGGTTTGTATGTGTTCTATGGGTTGCATCCGGCTGTGTTTGCCTCGGCTGACCGAATCTTCCCTACCTACATCGTTCGCGAGATGCCGGTTGGAATTGCGGGGCTGATGGTGGCGGCGATCCTGGCTGCCGCGATGTCCAACCTGAGCGCTGCATTGAACTCGCTCTCGTCGACCACGGTGGTGGATCTTTATATGCGATGGCGGCCCGGCGCAGCGGACAACGAACGCGTGATGGTGTCACGAGCTTCAACCGTAATGTGGGCGCTGGTACTCTTCGCAATCGCCGTGTACAGCGTGCAGGTTGGCGGCAAGGGGCATGTAGTGGAGGTGGGGCTGTCGATTGCCTCCGTGGCGTATGGTGCGCTTCTGGGTGTGTTTCTGCTGGGTACGCTGACGAAGTATGCGACCGAGTGGGGTGCGATCGTGGGGATGGTGGTTGGGTTCGCGCTGAATCTCTTTCTCTGGCTGCAGCCGAAGGCGGTCGTCTTTTCGAACGGGATGATCCTGCCGAAGGTCGCGTTCACCTGGTACGTGCTGATCGGCTCGGTGGCGACGTTTGCAGTTGGATCGCTCGCAAGCCTGTTCTTGCGCAAGCAGCCTGCACGCAGACAGTCAGCCGCAACCGTCCTCGTATTTGGCGTCATCCTGAGCGGAGCGTTGCGCTTCTGCGACGCGCAGACAAAGGATCCCGATACGCTCCATTCCACCACAACCGGTCAAACCATTTCGGGCACAGAGACTTTTGACTTTGCCTCCATGTCCGCCCTCGTCAACGATGCGATTGCGGTAAAGAAGCTGCCGGGTGCCGTAGTTGTCGTCGGTCATCGTGGCAAAGTCGTCTTCGAGCAGGCATATGGAAACCGCAAACTCGCAGGCGAGCCCGGCCTCGATGGCAAGCCCTCACCCGCTGAGCCGATGACCATGGACACCGTCTTTGACATGGCGTCGCTGACGAAGTGTCTGGCAACGGCGACGGCGATCATGCAGCTTTACGAAGCTCATAAGTTTGAGTTCGACGACCCAGTGGCGAAGTATCTGCCGGAGTTCGGAGCGAATGGCAAGCAGGCTGTAACGATTCGCGACTTGCTGACGCACTACTCCGGGCTGCCTCCTGACGTGGACTTGAAAGACCCCTGGGGACTTGCACTGCCAGATAAGGCAGAAGGATTCAAACGGGCCTTTAGCTCCAAGCTTGTAAATGCGCCAGGTACGCACTTCGAATATTCGGACATCAACTACATCGTGCTGGGGGCGCTAGTAGAGAGACTGAGCGGCGAGACGCTTGATGTATATGCGTCGAGGCGCATCTTCAAACCCTTGGGCATGGTCCATACAAGGTTCCTGCCACCTGCAAGCATGGCCCCGGAGATAGCTCCCACTGCGCACGACGACGAGCTTGATGCGTCGCAGAACCCCGACTTCGACCACCTACTGCGTGGGGTCGTGCA
>CAZZYQ010000022.1:27844-63187 GCA_964658395.1 uncultured Granulicella sp.
CCCCCCCCACCACAAGAAGGATGGGCGGAGTTGCTGGGCAAGCGGGAGTGTTCTCTACTGCGGGGGACGTGAGCCTCTATGCTTCGGCGCTGTTGGAAAAGCTGCTGCATGACGCCGGGCCATTTCCGCTCAAGCAGTCCACGTTGAAATGGATGACTTCTTCAGAGCAGCCTGCTTCCGCAGAGTCTGGTGCAACGGTGTTCACAGCGGATGGCAAGCCCACCAAGGGCGTTGCGGTGCGCGGCTTCGGGTGGGACATCAATACGGCGTTTTCACGGCCCAGGGGTGAGGTGTTTCCGAGCGGCAGCTTCGGTCATACGGGATTTACCGGGACGAGTCTCTGGATGGATCCGGCGAGTGACAGCTATGTGATCCTGCTGGCAAATGCAATCCATCCGCACGGCGGCGCGCCGATTTCGGCGCTGCGGGGGCAGGTGGCGACGGCAGCGGCGAAGGCATTGGGATTGGTTGGTGGCAGTTCCTCCTACACATCAGGCCCGATGGGTGGGGCACCCAACGCCAGGGCAGTGCTGACAGGCATCGATGTGCTGGAAGGGAGCGACTTTGCTGCGTTGAAAGCGGCGGCGCGAGGCGGTCACCTACGCGTAGGTTTGCTTACGAACCAGACTGGACTCGATGCGGCCGGGCGGAGAACGATCGACGTACTGAAGGCCGCGCCCGGTCTAGAACTGACCCAGCTGTTTTCTCCGGAGCATGGGATCGCGGGCACGAAGGACTCGATGGACCTGAAGAACTCGGTGGACGCGGCGTCAGGTGTTCCGGTGATCAGCCTGTATGGGCCGAAGAACTCCGACAAGAGGCCAGAAGCCGACGATCTGGCGAAGCTGGATGCGGTGGTGATCGACCTGCAGGACGCGGGGGTACGGTTCTACACGTATGAATCGGTGGCCGGGTACTTTCTGGAGGCGGCTGCGAAGACGGGTACGCCGGTCTTTGTGCTCGACCGGCCAGACATCATCGGCGGCGAGTTGGTCCAGGGGCCGGTATCGGACGCGGACAAGGAGGCGTACATCAACTATCGGCCAGAGCCGGTGCGTCAGGGAATGACGCTGGGCGAACTGGCACAGATGTTCAATGGGGAAGACCATCTTGGAGCCAAGCTGACCGTCGTGCCGATGCAGGGCTGGCGAAGGACCAAATTTTTCGATGAGACAGGGTTGAGATGGGCGAATCCAAGTCCCAACCTGAGGTCAATGGCAGCGGCTGAGCTTTATCCGGGCTTAGGGCTGCTCGATTACACGAACGTTTCAGTAGGGCGCGGGACAGATATGCCCTTCGAGCACATCGGAGCTGCGTGGATCAAAGGACCGGAGCTTGCCGCTTACCTGACCCAAAGAAAGATTCCGGCGGTGACGTTCGCGGCTACTAAGTTTTCCGTCGCGGAAGACGAGAACAAGTACCCGTTCCACGGCCAAGAGATCGAAGGTGTGTCTATCGTGGCGACAGACCGCAGGTTACTTGATCCGGTCGAGTTGGGGGTGGAGTTGATCGCAGCGCTCCACAAGATTTATCCCGACGAGTTCAGGATGGAGAAGACCGCCCCGTTAGTCGCGAACGCGGAGACGATGGCCGGTTTGGAAAAGGGCGTCGACCCCCGGATTATTGCAGCCGGCTGGGAGGCGGGTATCGCGGCCTTCCGCGAACGGCGCCTGCAGTACCTGCTCTATCCGTAAATGGTGCCAGTGCCGCCATTCACCTCGCATTCATATGCAGCCGCGCCGAACTGCGTCACAATGGAGACGGCCGAGTTTTCATGAAGGAGGCTTTGTTGCCCCGTATTAATTTTCAACAACAGCTCGTCGCGCTCAAGGATAAGCTGCTCGCCATGGCTGCTTTGTCGCAGCAGGCTCTAGAGTTCTCTGTGGAAGCCTATGTTGCAGGCGATCTGGCGCTGTGCGATCATGTGCTCGAAATTGAAGCCGCCATCAACTCCGCCGAGACCTCGGTCGACGACATGGCCTACGATCTGCTCGCAAAAGAGCAGCCCATGGCGATCGACCTGCGATTCATTCTGTCGGTCATCAAGATTAACTCGGACCTGGAACGCATCGGGGACCAGTCGGCAAACATCGCCCAGCGGGCGCTCTCCCTTAAGGACGCCGCGCGAATCTCTCTTCCCGTTGACATCCAGGCGATGGGCGAGAAGGTGGGCGTGATGATCCGCACCGCGATCCAGGCCCTGCTTGAGGCGGACGCAAAATTGGCCGAGACGGTACTCACCATGGACGACGAGGTCGATGAGATGAACCGCCATATCCAAACGGAGTTGATGGAAGCGATGCAGCACGACGCGCATGTAAGCGAACAGGCCTTGAATGCAATCCTTATATCGAGGAACCTGGAGCGCGCAGGCGACCACGCCACCAACATCGCCGAAGACGTCATCTTCTGGGTGCGCGGGTCGGACGTGCGGCACAAACTCTCCCTGACTGCGGCCGAGTAGCAAGCTTTTACTCCGTTTCCGCAACACGCTGTCCTCAAGTAGGGGATCGCGTGTTTGCTATCCTCTTATGAAAGCCAATCACCTGCATGGGAGCCCTGAATGTCTGAAGTAGTGGAAACATCGGTAGCACCGGCTGTGCCATCGGTAAAGATCACCGTACGCCCGAATGGGCCGTTCCGCGTCGAAGGATTGATCGAGCTTGTGGATGTAAACGGGAACGCCTGGGACCTTACCGGCAAGCCTGCCATCTCTCTATGCCGGTGCGGTCTTTCGCTGAAGCGGCCCTTCTGCGACGGCACCCACGGTCGCGAGGGATGGAAGTGCGACGCAAGCCCGATCCCGGCTGAGCCGGTCGCATTGGGCTGAGTTTCGTACCTTTCACGTCTCAGTGAAGACTTTCTTGGTGAGCCCTGGAGTTATGCTGATGCGGAAGTTTGTCTGCGGATGGTTTGTTTTGGTTGCGCTCGTACTTGCTCCCGCATTGCCTGCCAGAAGTCAGGGAGCAGCAAGGAAGCCTGAGCCGCATGTCACATTGTCCGATGCTGAACTGAAAGCCGTGCTCGGCGTATACGGAAGCAATTTGGAGCCGGAGACCGCGATCACCGTCTACCGCGAAGGCACGCATGTATTTACGGAAAGAGCCCGAAGCCCGCGCGTCGAAATATATCCGCTGGCCAAGAATAGATTCATTGCTGAGAACTACCCGTTCGAATTCGATTTTTCGCTTGGCGCGAGCGGACATGCCTCCAGCATCACCTTGAATTTCCAGGGCAAGCCTGATCCAGCGCTTCCGCTGGTAGAGCCTGAGCCTAAAAGGCTCAACCACTTTCGCACCTACGTGAAGCAGGATGTCATGATTCCAACAAGGGACGGCGTCAAATTGCACGCCGTCATCCTGCGACCGGAGGGCTCGGAGACAGATGGCCAGCCACTCCCGTTCCTGTTGGAACGCACGCCGTATGGAGTAGACGGATTCACCTCGGATAGAGTGAATGCCGCAAAGCCGGAGCTCGCGGCGAGCGGATACATCTTCGTGTTCGCCGACATCCGCGGCCGGTACAAGTCGGAAGGCCAGTTCGTGATGAACCGCCCTATCGTGAGACATGACTCGAAGAAGGATGTCGATGAGACGACCGACACCCACGACACCATCGACTGGCTGCTGAAGAACGTCACGAACAACTCAGGCAAGGTAGGTGTATTTGGAGTTTCGTATCCCGGTTTTCTGGCCATCATGGCTGGAATCGATGCGCATCCGGCGGTAAAGGCTATCTCGCCGCAAGCCCCGATGACCAACACTTGGAAGGGCGACGACTTCTTCCATAATGGGGCGTTCCGAGAAACCTATGGCTTCGACTATGTCCAGCAGTTGGAGGCGCAGAAGACGGACATCCCCGCAGACTCAAAGGAAGACCAGTACGAATTTTTCCTCCGCTATGGCAACTTCGCGACGGCGGCCGCGGCCGCGAAGATACAGAATCTGCCCACGGCGAAGATGTTCATCAGCCAGCCCGCGTACGTAAAGTCCTGGCAGGACATGGCGGTCGAGCCGCACCTGACCAAAGTTGAAGTCCCGACGCTTGAAGTGGGCGGATGGTGGGACCAGGAAGACATGTGGGGAACGCAGGCGGAGTACGCCGCGCTCAAGCCGCATGATTCGAAGAATGAGGTCTTCATGGTTCTCGGCCCATGGAACCACGGCGGCTGGAGCGGGTCTGGGCGCATCCTGGGTGCCGTAAACAACGGCGAAGCCACAGGCGACGAGTATCGAGCGACGATCGAAGCGCCTTTCTTTGAAAAGCATCTCAAGGGCAAGAGCGGCTTCGACCTGAAGGGTGTCGCGAGCTTTCGGACCGGTGTAAACCAATGGGAGCGCTATGACGTCTGGCCACCGGTGTCGGGTTTCAGGGCAGCGAAGCTGTATCTACTGAAAGACCACGAAGCAGGTTTTACTGCGCCAACCGGGACCTACGATACCGCCGCCGCTGCCTATGTCGCCGATCCGGCTAATCCGATTCCTTATCGCCAAAGACCCATCGAATCGACCTATGGAAAGGGATCGCGCTGGCGTCCCTGGCTGGTGGAAGATCAGAGGAGTGTCAGTTCGCGCAAGGACCTGGCAAACTTCGCTACACCGGCGCTCGATCAGGACGTCACCGTAACGGGGGATGTAGTCGCCGACCTGTTTGCTGCTACAACAGGAACTGACGCAGACTGGGTGGTCAAACTCATTGATGTCTACCCGGACGATGCACCCGCACCGATGGCGGGATATCAGTTGATGATTGCTGACGAGATCTTTCGCGGCAGATATCTGAAAAGCTTTGAGGAACCTCAGCCGATAAAGCCGAGTGAGGTAACCGAATACAAGTGGAGTCTGCATGGCGCGGACCACACCTTCCTGAAGGGTCACAAGATCATGGTCGAGGTGCAATCGAGTTGGTTCCCTCTTTACGACAGGAACCCGCAGACCTTTGTGCCAAACATCATGATCGCTCCTCCGGAAGCCTACAAGGCCCAGACGATGACGATCTTCGGATCGCCGAAGTATCCGTCGCACCTGGAATTTGTGTCGCCAGAGTAGAAGCCGGTTCACTGCTGTTCCTGAAGAGGATCTTCACGAGTGTCGATTAAGACGATCAGCAGCCGCGAGGTGTATCGCAACCCCTGGACCAGCGTCCGCGAGGACATCATCGAGCGGGAGAATGGCCAGCGCGGCATCTATGGCGTCATCGATAAGGACCCGGCCTGCATCGTGATCCCGCTGGATCGTACCCCGCAAGGTGACTTTCTTTACCTCATCGAGCAATTCCGCTACACGGTACTGGGCACGTTTCTTGAGCTTCCACAAGGCGGCTGGGAGAAGGCGGACGTCAATCCCGAAGAGTTGGCCCGGGGCGAATTGCGCGAGGAGACAGGGCTTACCGCCGGGCGAATGACCCACCTCGCTACGTTTCAGATCGCGTACGGCGTCATGAACCAGAAGCATTTCTGCTATCTCGCCGAGAACCTCGTCATGGGAGAGCACGACCGCGACCTGGAAGAGCATGATCTGACCGTTCACCGGGTGCACGTGAACAGGTTCGAAGAGATGATCCTGGACGGCAGAATCGTGGACAACTGCACGGTGGCGGCGTGGGGCTTCTACAAACTGTGGCGTGAGAAGGGCAGGCGCTAAGGGTCAGTTCTGAGCGACTGAGGCCTCCGCACGCATTTTCCAAATGTAGCGCCATCCTCTCCCCAGCTTTTCCTCCCCAAGAACGGTCACCTTCAGTCCGTCAACCTCAGTCCAAGGTACTGAACAGTGTCTCCAGGTCCACATAGATCGGTGTGCCGGGCACGTCCATCCGGTCGCTTACAAGCTTCAAGTGTCCCGGCGAAGTGTATACGTAGCCAAGACGCTTAACGGGATCGGTGGTCCAGAGGCTATTTCTTGCCAAAGACATCACCCATACGGCGGATCTGGGCACCCACGCCACGAAGCTTTTCCTCCAGCCGCTCGTAGCCGCGGTCCATGTGGTACACGCGGTCAAGGATCGTTTCGCCATCGGCCACCATTGCCGCCAGCACGAGAGCGGCAGAGGCGCGCAGGTCGGAGCACATCACAGCGGCTGATTGGAGCGGTGTCTTGCCGCGGACCGTAGCGGTACGTCCGGACACGGTGATGTTCGCACCCATGCGAATTAGTTCATTGACGTGCATGAACCGGTTCTCAAAGATGTTCTCCGTTACCGTCGACGTGCCCTCGGTTTGGGTGGCGAGCGCCATGAACTGCGCCTGCATGTCGGTCGGGAAGCCCGGATACTCCTCCGTGGAGATATCAACAGCCTTCAAACCGCCCTCCGTCTTGCTCCCTTCAGAGCGCACCCGGACATGGTCGCGTCCGACATCGAGCCGGACGCCCGCCTGTTCGAGCTTTGATATCAATGAGCCAAGATGCGCAGGCTCGCAGCAGTCGACGTTCAGGTCGCCGCCTGTAATGGCGCCGGCGATCAGAAAGGTGCCCGCCTCAATGCGGTCTGGATTGATGCGGTACCGCGCCCCATGAAGTTTTGGAACTCCCTGGATCTTTATCGTAGAGGTGCCTGCGCCTTCGATCTTTGCGCCCATGGCGACAAGCAGAGCGGCGAGGTCGCTCACCTCGGGTTCGCGCGCACAGTTTTCAAGAACAGTTTCACCGTCGGCCAGGGTCGCAGCCATCAAGATGTCTTCAGTCCCCGTGACCGTAATCTTGTCAAAGACGATGTGCGTCCCCTTGAGCCGATCGGTACGCGCTTCAAGGTAGCCATGGTCGTGGGCGATGGTCGCGCCCATCTGTTCCAGCGCCTTGATGTGCAGGTCGATCGGCCGCCCGCCGATCGCGCAGCCCCCGGGCATTGCGACACGCGCCATGCCGGTGCGTGCGATGAGCGGCCCAAGCACAAGCGAACTAGCGCGCATCGTCTTGACGATCTCGTACTTGGCGACCGGGTCGGAGAGGACTGCGACCTGAATACTGGTCCGGTGCTGCGCGCGGCCATAGCCAAGCTCGACCTGCGCCCCCATCGATTCGAGCAGCTTGCGCTCGGTCTCGATGTCCCGCACCTGGGGGATGTTCTCCAGAATGACCTCTTCTTCCGTAAGGATGGCAGCGGCCATGCACGGGAGCGCGGAATTCTTGGCGCCAGACACCTTAATGGTGCCTAGAAGCGGATTACCTCCGCGAACTACAAACTTGTCCATCTGGTTAGTCTATGGGCACAGCGCGTGGAAATGGGTAGCGGAGATGGTTCGGCTCTACCGCTCACGGGGATGGCCGCAGCACTTGTCTTTTGTCTGCTTCTTCCCGCACCATACAGGCATGGACAAGTTGGCCTCACTGAACGAGATCCTTGAATTAGATCCTGCAAACTCGTTTGCCCGCTACGCGCTTGCCATGGAGTACCTTAGCCAGGCTGAGACCGGCGCTGCGCTCGCCGAATTTGCGCGTCTGATCGAATCCAGCCCAGACTACGTCCCTGCTTACCAAATGTCTGCACAGACCCTGGCCAAGCTTAATCGTGGAACGGAGGCTATAGCTGTTGTCCAACAAGGAATCGCCGCGGCAGCGCGGACCGGGAACAGCCACGCCGCCAGCGAGATGCAGGCGCTTCTCGATGAGCTGTCGTGCAACTTCGACCTCACGCACAGACGCTGCCCAGCAGCCCGGATGACGGGTCCAGCAAAGCCCTATACTTAGGTATGGCGACTTCTCTCCCCTCGACGTTAGGCGCGCTTCGCGCCAGTGAATATACCCCCGCCCGTCTTGCGCGCACCGTCAAGGACGAACTCCGCGATAACCTGATCGCCAAGATTCGCGCCAGCGCGGGCAAAGATGCGCCGCTTTTTCCCGGGATCGTGGGATACGAGGACACCGTCGTTCCGCAGATCGTGAATGCGGTCTTGTCAAAGCACAACTTCATCTTGCTGGGACTGCGCGGCCAGGCGAAGTCGCGCATTCTGCGCGCGCTGACCACGTTGCTCGACCCGCACTGCCCCTACATCGCGGGCTCTGAGATTCGTGACAATCCGTACGCTCCGCTTTCGAAGTTCTCGAAAGACCTGATCGCGAAACACGGCGACGACACTCCTATCGCATGGATGACGCCGAACGATCGTTACGTTGAAAAGCTCGCTACGCCCGACGTGACCGTGGCCGATCTGGTCGGTGACATCGACCCGATCAAGGCCGCCCGCTCAAACCAGGACCTCGGTTCCGAGCTCACCATGCACTACGGCCTGCTGCCCCGCGCCAACCGCGGCATCTTCTGCATCAACGAGGTGCCCGACCTTGCTGGAAAGATACAGGTCGCACTCTTCAACATCATGCAGGAAGGAGACGTCCAGATAAAAGGCTATCCCGTGCGACTCGCCTTGGATGTGGCCATCGTCTTCTCCGCGAACCCGGAAGACTACACCGCGCGCGGCAAGATTGTGACTCCTCTGAAAGACCGCATTGGCTCAGAGATCCGCACCCATTATCCGGAGAGCATCAACGAAGGCATCGCCATTACGCAGCAGGAAGCCTGGACGAAGCGCGGCGATGCCAGCCAGTTGAAGGTCGAGATCCCAACCTATATCCGCCAGGTTGTGGAACAGATTGCCTTCTCCGCCCGCGAGGACAAGAAGGTCGATAAGCGCTCCGGCGTCTCGCAAAGGCTTCCGATCAGCACCATGGAACTCGTCGTTTCCAACGCCGAACGGCGTGCTCTCACCCACGGCGAAAGCGTCGCCGTGCCGCGCATTGGGGACATCTATGCGGCCCTGCCCGGAATAACCGGGAAGATCGAGCTCGAATACGAGGGCGAGATGCGGGGCGCTGACACGGTGATTCGCGAGATCATCCGAGGTGCTGTCGCCACAATCTTCGACGAGTACTTCGCTGCCACCAACACGCAGCAGATTGAGCAATGGTTCAACCTCGGCGGCACGGTTGCGCTTACAGACGAGTTCTCATCCACAACGTCGCAGAAGGAGTTACAGCAGATCCAGGGGCTCTTCGAGAAACTGTCTCCGCTACAGATCAACAGCAAGTCCAAACCAGAGATCGCCGTCTCTGCTGCGGAATTCCTCCTCGAAGGAATGTACGCGCACAAACGCATCAGCCGCAGCGAAGAGCGGACCTTTACTGCGGCCGAAAAGAAGCAGCGCAACAACGATGCTGCAAATTATGCCGAAAAGTTGCGCGAGCGGGAGATAGACGAATATGCAAAGACCCGCACGCGGAGAGGCTTCAACTAACACGAGAACGGGTTCTATATAGGCTACGAGGGGAAGCTTCGGGGCGCGATGCGGGAGCCAAAAATCCGCTCGCTTCGCGACTTACCGTAGTACCATCAGCACATGCAAAGGTACAAACTCGCTCTGCTGTTGGCGTTCATCCCGTGCATCATCCCAAGAATTCTGCACCCTGTACCACGCCTCCACATGGAAGACTTCGAGGTCTACTATAGTGCGGCACTGCTCGCCCGGCAGCACCAGGGAGCAGCCATCTATGCGGGAGCGGACAATGGAAGCGATCCGCAGCTGAAGTACGCGCAAGCAGATACCCCGATTGCGATCACTGGCCGCCGGGCCGGGATCGCCAAGATCAGGTTGTACGTCTATCCTCCGATTTTGGCAGACCTTCTAATACCTTTCTCCCTCGTAGCCCTGCTTCGCGCCAAGATCGCTTGGTACATCCTAAACATCGCAGCCATTCTTCTAATCGTTCACATGCTGGTGCGCATTATGGGCAGAGCTGGCCACAGGCCAGTTGTGACAATGGTTCTCCTGGGCCTGCTTCTATCCTTCCCGGCTTACTCCTGCCTATTCTGGGGACAGGTAACGCTCCTACTTACTCTCTGCTGGATGTTCGGGATATACGCTCATTGGAAGGGCTGGCCAGTCTCCTCTGCATCTTCACTGGCACTTGCCACTTCCATTAAATTAACACCGCTCGTTGTTCTCGTTCCATTCATTATCTGGAAAGACTGGAAGTGGCTGCGAGCCTACGCAGGCTCTCTTTTATGCCTCGTGCTTTTTATGGGGGCGGTCAGCTCACCTTATGCGCTCAAGGACTACTTCTCCAACGTTGTGCCCTCCATGTCGCGCGGTATTCCTGACCTGGCCAACATGACGATCGCGGCTGCCACTCAGTTTCTTTACGTTGCCCTTCACGGGGTATCGATCCTCCCGATGGGGATGCCCATCCCAGACAGCGTGATAAGTGTTGGAAAGATCCTCTCGCTGGCTGCACTCGTCTTCACAGTCATCGTACCTGTCTACCGGTATCGCAAGATCATGACGCCGAGAGACCAGGTCAACGCGATCGCTCTTATTGCCATGGTGTCGCCCGCGGTAGCTCCGGTCTCCTGGAGTCACGCCTACACTGTGTGCTACCCCGCGCTCGTACTGCTCTGGGGACAAGCGTTCGTGCGCCGAGTCTCGAATCTACAGCTGACCCTACTCACGGCAGGTTCGATCATTCTGAATAGTGTCGTCATGAAAAATGTCGCGGAAGTCCTGATCCGCAGCGGTTCACACCGTGTCCTTGGAAGCCTGATGATCCTGGTGATGCCGCTTGCCGCCCTGACTCTTGTCCACATGGGTTTCCGCGGCATGACCTCAGAACCGGCTGCGGAGACCAGCGTCGCAGTCGCTGCCTGATCTGTGCGACTGAGCAAGTCGCACCGCCGCCTGAAGCGTCGACGGCCTGACCCTTGTCCAAGAAAGTCATAGCCAGCAGTGCGGATTCGTTTCGATTTACGAACGACTTAGGTCGGTTCCTGCAGGGAACAAGCGACGGTCATTCAAGAAGAGTTCGGAGGCGGCGGCGAGCCACTTCGTCTCATCCGGAATATGCGCCGTAGTACCATCAGCACATGCGCAAGTATCAGATCGCTCTTCTGCTGGCGTTCATTCCGTGCGTCGTTCCGCGGCTCGTTCATATTGTGCCGCGCATCCACATGAACGACTTCGAGGTCTACTACAGCGCCGCGGTCCTGGCACGACAACACCAAGCGGCTGCAATCTACGGTGGAGCAGATGACGGCAGCGACCCTCAGCTTAAGTGGGCTGACCCGAACACTCCGATCGCGACAACTGCACGGCAATCCGGAATCAGTGAGATTCGGCTATACGTCTACCCGCCAATCCTGGCAGACCTTCTGATTCCGCTATCTCTAGCTCCTCTGCCTGCCGCAAAGATCGTGTGGAGCATCATCAATATTGCTTCCATACTGATGCTCGTCTTCATGCTGACACGGGTTATGAAGATAGAAACTTTCGGCATCGGAGCATTGCTGCTTCTGCTTGGCCTGCTCTTTTCTTCGCCTGTCTACTCCTGCGTCTTCTGGGGACAGATAACACTTCTGCTCACCCTCTGCTGGATGTTCGGAATCTATGCCTACCTGAAAGGCTGGCTGGCGGCGTCTGCGGCCGTCTTCGCGCTGGCCGCAGCGATTAAGCTGACACCTCTAATCGTTGTCGTGCCATTTCTCATCTGGAGAGACTGGAAGTGGCTGCGTGCGTTCGCGCTTTCGCTCACCTTCTTTGTTCTGATGATGGCTGCAATCAGCTCACCCTACGCCCTGAAAGATTACTTCACCCATGTAATGCCCTCCATGTCGCGCGGTATACCTGTCTATTCAAATCACACGATCGCCGCAGCCATTCAATATCTTTACGCAGCGACTCATCAGGCATCCATTTATCCACTGCTTACCTTTATTCCTGACACCATCGTCAGGGTTGGCAAAGTCGTTTCCCTGGCTGCCTTGCTTCTTGTTGTAGTTGTGCCACTCTACCAGTACCGCAAAGTCATTAACCTGCGGGACAGGGTTGTTGCGCTGGCATTAATCGCGATGGTTTCTCCCGCAATTTCACCCGTCTCCTGGATCCACGCTTACGCCGTGTGCTATCCCGCGCTCGCACTACTCTGGGAGGAGGCGTTCACGCGCAGAGTGTCGAACGCTCAGTTGTCGCTGCTCACTGTCTGTTCAATCGCTCTAAATAGCATCGTCATGACAGATTTAATCGAGGCTCTTGTGCGTCGCGACGCGTACCGTCTACTCGCCAGCTTGATGATGCTTGTGACCCCACTCGCCGCGCTGCTTCTCGCCTATCTCCGTTTCCATGAGATCAGTATGGGACGATCGGACAAGCTCTCCGCCGTGCCTGCGTAATGAGCGCTCAACGACCGTTCAGCTCAGGTAGGTCCTTTGAATTACGAACAACTCGCCAAACGCTTTCAGAAAGTCAGCCGGCGTCACCTTTGAACCGTCGACATCCTGCCAACTCGGCAGCGGGCTCTCATAAATTACATCGCACAAGTACTGCGTGTCTTTATTGTGCAGCGAAAGGAAGCGCGCAATCATTTCGACATCGAAGATCCACCGAGACTGAAAGGGCGCAGCAAGTATCTTTCCAAGCTCAGGAGTAATGCGGAAGAGCTTGGCGCCACACTGCGTATCGTAAATAGGCAAGCGAAGAACGTTCGACACCACGGTTGCGAAGCATCGTCCGAGATAGTGACGCGAACTCTTGCGGTGGATGGCGTGACCCAGCAGACGTACCCGCGACCCAAATACCATCTCAATCCGAGGACGATCCACAAGCACTCCCAGCAGTTGAGGGATCACTTCCAGCGGTGTCGCAAGATCGGCGTCCCAGAAGCCTGTATAGAGAGAACCGCCGCGCTGTATGGCGAGTACCATGCCGCTTCGCACTGCCTCAGCCTTGCCCTTGTTTACACCTTGGTCGAGCACCTGCACGCGGTCCGGGTGCGCCGCTGCAAATTGTTGGAGTACAGCCAGTGTGCCATCTGTGCTTCCGTCGTTCACAAAGATGAAATCCGTCTGCTTATCACGTGCCAGGAAAGAGGCAAACGGAGCCGGCTTGAACCGTATTGCCTCGTTATAGCAGGGAACCACAATCGTGCAGACGTTTCCGACACTCACAGTTGAGACACCTTTCAGACTGTAGTTTGCAGGCAGAGAGAAAAGCTTCTGATCGGAACAGCAAGAGTTTGCAAACGCAAACGTGGTCAGTCTATTATAGGCGAGCAACGGAGGCTTCGGTCGTACTTATCCCTCAGGCTGATTTTGTACGACTCGCTTGCTGGGCAAGAGTTCCCTCTTCAACCTGAAGCCGCTTTGCCGAAAGCAGTGCCCCACGCCTTGTAAAGCGCAACCCGAAGCATCGGACGGAGGCCCAACTTCGGTGCCATCCGATGCTTCTTGCCGCATGCGTCTGCCTGTGTGGACGAGCCGCATCTCGCCCACAGTCTCAATTATTTAGGAACCTACGGCTGCCCCGCCGCCGCCGAGCTTCCATAGATCTGACCGTTTGCATAGCTCGCATCCGCAGCCGCCAGCTGCACGTAGATTGACGCGAGCTCTGCAGGCTGTCCGGCGCGTCCCAGCGACGTCCAGGCGCCAAACTTCGTCAGCTTCTCCTGTTGAGCACCGCCCGTCACTTGCAGCGGCGTCCAAATCGGCCCGGGTGCGACTCCATTCACCCGGATACCCTTGGGGCCGAGTTGCTTCCCAAGAGACTTCACGAAGTTCATCGTCGCGGCCTTAGTCTGTGCATAGTCGTAAAGGTCTTCCGAAGGGTCATACGCTTGCTCAGAGGTAGTCGCGATGATTGTCGATCCGGGCGGCATGTGTGGAATTGCGGCCTTGAAGATCCAGAACGGCGCATAGAGGTTCGTCTTCATCGTCCAGTCAAATTGCTCTGTCGAGATGTCGAGGATCGATTTGTGACTCTGCTGCCGCCCGGCGTTGCTCACTACGATGTCGAGCCCGCCCAGCCCATCGATTGCTTTCGCAACCAACTGCTGGCAGAACACCTCGCTGCGAAGGTCGCCGGGGATTGCAATACCCTTCCGTCCTTCCGCCTTGATCAAGGAGATCACCTCCTGGGCATCCGGCTCCTCGGCAGGCAGATAGTTGATAGCCACGTCCGCACCCTCACGTGCGTATGCGATGGCCGCAGCCCGGCCCATACCGGAGTCACCCCCTGTAATCAGCGCCTTCCGCCCCTGTAAGCGACCCGACCCGCGATAGCTGGTCTCACCATGATCAGGCTTTGGATCCATCTTGCTGGCCAGGCCTGGCCACGGCTGTGTCTGCGATGGATAAGGCGGCTTAGGATACTTGTCGCCCGGGTTTACCAGGGGCTGCGCGGTTGGAGCGCCCTTTGCGTTGCTGCTCGTTCCAGTTTGCCCAAAGGCCGGAGCCGTCGCAGCGGCAGCGAGGCCGGCGCCGAGACTCCCGACCAGCTTTCGCCTGGAGATATGTGTGCTGTCATTGATGCTCATAGAAACGCTCCTGAAACAATCGAGTCAGACCGCTTGGCGGTCAGTGTTGTTCGACTGTTCGGTGCGTCGGCAGTCCCAATGGTTGCGTCCGCGCCGGGCACAGGCACAACAGACCTTCGTCTGTTGCGCGCCATGGAAACGGTCCTATTCGATGCTTAAGGCTTGGTTCCGAGTCTCGATGGCAGCAGTCTCTTTTGGCTTTAGTGTCTTGAGCAAGCCAAGCAGACGGGCTGGATCGAATGAATCCAGGTGATAGTCGGCCTCAGGACTTAGCTCCTGGCCGTATGAGTGAATGACGATGATGGGTACCTGCGGAGCGATCTTCTTCAAAGAGTGAACCAGCTCATCGTGGGGAACGTCCTTTACGCCTCCGTCGAGCACCACTCCACTGACGGCGGGAAAAGCTTCGAGCATCCCGATCGCTTCCCTCCCGCTGTAAGCGGTCAGAACATTGAATTTCGCAGTCTCAATTACCAGTTTACGGGTGGATATGCTGCCCGCGTATTCTCGATCGATCACCAGAAAGCATGGTCTAAGCATCTCTAGATTATCTACCCGGACTGCTCCGCAGGCGCAGCCAGATCTTCCTTTTCGACCAAGGAGGCTGGCGCAATGGAGAGCACGTCCGACTGTTTCGGAAAAATAAACGAAAGCGGCGCGTCCACCACTTCGCGCATCAGGAACTTGACGATCTGCCATTGTTCATGACGCGGCACTTCATACGCGCGCAGCGCGACGTACGAGGCAATGGCGAAGCTGACGCTCAGGTTAAGCACAAACGTGATTGCGATCCCAGCAATCGCGAACCAAAGCCAACCATGGCCGAACGATGCCGTACCGAACCGCGCCGCCGCCAGCGCCAGTGTTCCCGTGCTCAGGGTGACGTGCCGCACATCCAGGGGTACACCGAAGAATCGGGCTACGACGGGCGCGAAGCCGAGCAGATAGCCGAGCACGATGCTGGTGCTCCAACTGCCGACGTTGGCTTCCACCCAATCCGCCGCCTGCCGCATGGACCTCGCACCAAAGTGTTGTCCCACGGGATGCTGTGCGATTGCCTCCGGCACCCGGTGATAGACGGCAAAATTCTCGAACCATCCGCCAATGACCGCCGCAAGCCAGAGCAGCACTCCCGTGAATGCCGCGAAGACCGCGGTACCGGAAGTGAATGGGTGAAGCGTAGTGACCACATGGTGCGCGCTCTCGGCAGCCAGGTAAGGCATCTTGAACATATGGGCCCACAGCCGCTCAAACAGCACGGCTCCAAGGCATACGGCTATGACATTCGAGAACGCCGCAGCCAGTTGGGTGCGGGAGATGTCCGCGGCGAACTCTGAGATCCTGTTCCACCGTGCCACGCCCCGGCTTTCGCGGATAATGCCGGCCAGCGTGGCGGCTGTCATCGACGGCTGCTTCGTTGCAAGCGCAAAGCCGAAGATCTGCAGCAGGACAAAACTAACGGCATAGTCTGTGCCAATTAAGAAGCCCTCAACCGCGAGCGGAAAGTGGCTCTCGATCACGCGCATCTTTATGGCCGCAGTAAACACGGTAAGCAGGCCGCCGCCCGCTGCTGCGCCCCACATCTGCCAATAGGCCTTGCGCGTGTGCGCAATGTAATGTTTGCCGCCGTGCCCGGTCCGTTCGACTGTCTTTCGCGCCAGCAGGTTGATGCTTTGCCCGAAAAGAACGCCCAGGCGCATGTCCTCCAACCGGCCGCGGACCAGTGTGTTGATCAATAAGCGAGCATGCAGCCAGCCAGCGGCCCTGCGGACCTCGGAACGCTCCGCGGCATACACCTCCGCCAACATCTCCATGCGTTGGAGACTCGATTCGATGCTGCGCAGGTCGTACACAAGCGCGGAGCTTACCCCTGCATCTTCCATATGCAGGTGGATCTGGTCCAGCTCCAGCAGACATCTCCGGGTCGCCTCTTTCCAGTCCTGCAGGCAAGCACGTTGCTCGCTCCCGGAGCCGGCACGCACAAGCGTCTCGGTCGCGAAGATGAGCCTGTAAAAGGGCGAGTCCTCGACACGGGTGACGCTGCCTCGCTGCCGTATCGCGGCAGTCGAGCCGCGACCGGCGACGCGAGTAGCCAGCAGACACAATGCCTGACGCATGTCTTCCTCGATGTGCTGGCTCGAAGCGGCACCCGGCTGCGGCCAGACTATCCGCATCAATCGATCAAAAACAAAGCGTTGCTGCCCCACAAACCGCTCGACGGCCGCCGGCGTAGAAAACACCTCGGCAAACAGGCGTCCAGCGTCAGTCTCCTCGCGCGCGGAAGGCAGAAGCCTCTCAGACACCCGGCGCATTAGCTCTGCGGGCAGAGCATGATGGCCCGGAAGCCCGGCTTCGGCAAGCAACGAAACCGAATCAAGACCCCCCAGCATCTCGTCCCAGGTCTTTGAGAAACAGGCGCTCAGGTCTTTGTCCTGCTCGAGCAGCCGGATCCATCGCAGAAGCCGGACCACAAACGCGCGATCGCTCGGCGTGTTCCAGATGGAGCCGAAGAGCTGAGTGGCTCTCCGCAGCCGCATCGACGCCGTCTCCGCCACGCAAAAACTCTGCGTGAGATTGTAGAGGTCGTCATGGGCACGCACGAACGTGGGTCGCGATTTCAGCCGGCGGCCGCGCAAGACCCTTCGGACTGTACGAAGGACGCTCATCTCCCAAGCATAGCGATATTCCCGCGCCTGCGCTTGCTGCACCAATCTCGGTCGACCCGCTAAACTAGAACCATGATCGACGAAGCCGCATTCCGCCGTGAATCCGACCGCGCTCTCGAGTCGCTGAAGCAGTCCTTGATTGATGCCGAGCAAGAAGGCGGCTTTGAGGCCGAAGACAACAACGGCGTCCTTAACGTGGTCTTTCAGAATGGCGCAGGCAAGTTCGTCTTTACGCCAAACACTCCGGTCCGACAGATCTGGATCTCCGCGCAATCCACCAGCTTCAAGCTCGACTGGTCTGATACAGCCTCAGCGTTCGTGCTCCCGAAGACTGGCGAGTCGCTGAAGGCACTTACCCAGCGCCTTCTCCGCGAGAACCTCGACGATGACGCAATCAGCCTCAGCTAACGAAGGAAGGTGTTCGTCGATCCCCAGCAACATCATCGGATCTGCATCGCGTACTAGCATCCGCCTGGGCGTAAAACAGGCCAGCGTGCGCGTCTCCGCGTATACTTCGCCTGATGGTCCGCTCGACTCCAATCCGCGTGCTGGTGGCAAAGCCCGGGCTTGACGGTCACGACCGCGGCGCAAAGATCATCGCCCGTGCCCTGCGCGACGCCGGCATGGAGGTCATCTACACCGGCCTCCGTCAGACTCCGGAGATGATCGTCTCCGCCGCGATCCAGGAAGACGTCGACTGTATTGGTCTTTCCATCTTATCCGGAGCGCACACCGTGATCGTGCCGCGCATTCATGCGCTACTTCGCGAGCACCAAGCCGATGACATCCTCGTCGTTCTTGGCGGCACTATTCCGGAACATGACCAACTTGCGATGAAGGAGAGCGGCGTGGCGGCCATCTTTGGCCCTGGCACGCCGCTCGACACTACCGTCGACTTCATCCGCAACAACGTAAAGCCGAGAACCATTGCGTTGTAACTACCAGGGCAGCGCGTCTTTCATGTGGAAGAATCCCCCACTCGGACCATCTTCCGGAAGCGTCGCAAGCCAAACGCTGGTCTTCGAGCCATCCACCACGTTCATTGGCGCCGCGTCGGTTCCCATGTCCGTCTTCACCCATCCCGGGTGCGCGGAGTTCACCTTGATCTTCGTTCCCGCAAGCTCATGCGCCAGGTGGATCGTAAATGAATTCAGCGCCGTCTTCGACACGTCATACGCGAATCCCTTCGCCTCGTAGATCGGCGAGCCCTTGGTCGCATGAAGCGTCTGCGAACCAAGAATGCTCGACAGATTGACGATACGTCCGGCCTCGCTCTTCCTCAGCAGCGGCAGCAGCGTCTTCGTCAACGCGACGACAGCAAAGAAGTTGGTGTCAAGCGTCTTGCGGATGTCCTCTTCAGAGACCTTCAGCGTCGTGTTCTGTCCGATCTCTCCATCAAGCATGATGCCCGCGTTGTTGATCAGAATGTCGAGCTTCCCAAAGTCCTTCTCAATCAACTGCGCCACAGCTTCATGATCAGCGCGGTCATCTACGTCGAGCTTCACCGCCCGCACTTCGATACCATCAGCCTGCAACGCCCTCGCCGCCTGCTCCCCGCGGCTCAAGTCTCTCGCGCCAAGCAGCACCGTGATGCCTTGCGCTGCTAACTGCCGACTGGTTTCAAGTCCCAGACCCTTGTTGCCGCCGGTGACTAACGCAACCTTCTTCTGCTCACTCATACATCTCTCCTCGTACTCGGCACTCTGCCGTAGCCTGTTTGGCCACTACTAGGAGATCAGATGAGGTACTTTGCGAAACGTTCCGCATATCTCGCAGGCAGCGCGCGTTTCTTCATCTCTCGATCGACGACCACATGCACGGTCTGGCCTTCGCAGAGCACCCTATCATCGCCAGCGCGAACGATCGCATAGGAAAACTTGATCACCGGCCCGCGCATCGCCGTAAGCCAAGTTCTGACGATCAGCTCATCATCGTACTTGGCCGAGCACTTGTACCTTGCCGCGGCCTCCACTACCGCAATGCCGCAGCCTTCTTCCTGCTCCATGTCTTTGTAGTTCAGGCCCATCTGCCGCATCAACTCGACGCGGCCAACCTCGAACCAGACCAGGTAGTTTGCGTGATACACGACACCCATCTGGTCGGTCTCCGCATATCGCACCCGGACTCTCGCCTCTCCAACCGGTCCCCGCTTCTCATCACCCCACATCGGACTCTTCAATCTGACCTTCTCCTGATCCAAACGCAATGCACTCCTACGATGCGTTGGCTCGCATCCGCAGTCTTCAGGTCTGCGACATCCCGGCGAGGCGCTCAACCAGAGAGCCTCATCGTCAGTACCTCCACAGAAGCAGCATGAAACGATTCCGCAAGCTGGTCCGGCGAACCAAACGTCTTTCCAGCAACAAAGCGGGCAGGAAACTCCAGCACTACCTGATCTCGCCGCAGCGGATACGGTTCGAGCCTGAAGCTCCGCACGCCGGTTGAACCCACCTTGATCTCACTCGTTCCGCCATCGTTCAACGGTAAGGGATGCAGCAGGGTGGCTGGCCCTTTGAAGTCCACGCAAGCCAGCAGAGACATGTTGTCTGCGGCCTGAAGCAGGCGAAAATGCTCCTCGATCCGCTGTTCCGTTACGTCCTTGGCATGGAGCGAATCGTCCGCGCAGATCGCCGCAAAAAGCTCTGCCTGCAGCGTCTTCTGCCGCTTGAGAAAGGCATCGAGCAGCGGCAACTGCTCTGGCGCGATTGTGCTCCTGTCCGCCCGCGCGGTCAACAAGTTGTACGTGTGCTTCGAGACCAGCAGCGCCGCGTACGCGTCCTTCGCCGCAACCTCTTCTACGGCCCGCTCACGCACGGCAAGATAATCCTGAAGATCGATCTCTTCGAACGCTGAGTACTTACCCACAAGCTCCACCGAAAATGCCGCCGGCTTGCCCGCCTTCGTGATTGAAGGCCGTGCGTCCCTTGCCGCCCAGCCATCGTCATGGGTCTTGATGCCCAGCAGTACGCGTTCTCTTGGCTCAGGGGTGCGAAACAGCTCATTTCCCCATTGCTCCGCCACTGCAGCCGCGAGCCGTGCATGGTCAGGATGCGTAACCAGCCACCAGCCTGAATCCGTCTCCAATCGCAACATAGTTACTCCGCCTCGACGCTGCGCGCCGACTCATGCCACTGGTGCAGAAAGTACCACTCCAGAAACATCACGATAAAGAAGAAAGAAAATCCCAGCACCGAGGCTGCCAGCACGAGCGCAAAGAGGTAGTCGGTCTCAGTCTGCGCGCTTGCATATTGGATCGCATAACCGATGCCGCCCACGCCGACGCGCACGCTGCCTGCAAACAGCTCACCCGTTATCGCGCCAATCACCGCGATGCCGGCCGAGATGCGCACACCGGTAAAGATCGACGGCAGCGCGTGCGGCATCCGGAGCTTGAACAAAATCTGCGACCGCGAGGCATTGTGCATCAGGAACAGATCAACCATGTTGCGGTCTACGCTGATCAGTCCCTGGGTCGTATTGGCAATAACGGGAGCGAGGCAAATGATAAATGCGATCAACATCACCGGGGTGAGCCCTGATCCCATCCACGTAAGGATCAGCGGCGCCACCGCAACGATAGGCACAGTCTGCAACAGGATCGTGTACGGGTAGAACATCTTCCGCGCCCACGGCATCTGCGCGAAAATGAGCGCCACGACGATGCCGACAACCAACGCCGCCAGCAGTCCACCGACAGCCTCCTCAGCCGTGATCGCAAGCGAACTGATTAGAGAAGGAAACCTGGCAATGACGGCGTGAAGCACTTGCGCGGGGGAAGGCAGCAGATAAGGCTTCAGACCGAGCGACACAATCAGCCCCTGCCAGACCAACAACAGGACAAGAAAGATGACCAGCGCCGTGGCCGCGTTCACTCCTATCTTCTTCATCGTCTGCTTACACCTCGCAGCGCTCTTGAAACTTCGGCGACCGTCCGCTCATACTCTGGCAACAGCCGCGTCTCCTCGGTGCGCGGATAAGGCAGATCAATTGGCATGTCATGCGCGACCCGGCCCGGATGCGGTGCGAGTACAACAACCCTAGTGGACAGGAAGACCGCTTCTGCAACCGAATGCGTTACAAACATTGCCGTCCATCCCTGCTCCTCCCGCAGGCTCAGCAGGTCTTCATTGATTCTGTCCCGCGTCATCTCATCGAGCGCCGCGAACGGCTCGTCCAGCAGCAGCACCTGCGGCCTCGTGGCGAGAGCGCGCGCAATCGACACGCGCATCTTCATGCCGCCGGAAAGCTGCCTCGGGTAAGAATCCGCGACGTGCGTCAGTCCTACCATTCCAAGCACGGCGTCAACTTTTTCATCACGCCGCTCCCGCGCCATTCCCTCAAGTTCGAGGCCGAGAACAACGTTTCGCCGCACGGTTCGCCAGGGCAGCAGAGTTGCATCCTGGAAGATGAACGAGACGATCTGCCTTGCCTTTTCCGGAGTCATCCCATCCACAGCAACTCTGCCAGCGCTGGTCGGGCTGAGACCTGCGACCAGCTTCAGCAGCGTCGATTTGCCGCACCCCGAAGGCCCGATGATGCTGACGAACTCCTTTTTCTCGACCACCAAATCGATAGAGTCAAGTACCGTGGCCTTGTTTCCGTAGCTCTTTGTCACATGCTCAAGCGTGATCGCAGACACGGTGACTGTCTTGGTCACAGGACTGATGCTCATATCATCACCACGGGTACATAGATCGCCGAAGGCGTCGCTGAGGCGTGGTACACAACATGCGTCGAGCGTTTCCAGTTCCACGAAGTCGCAGATGGCGGCTTCACCGCCGTCCCTGGATTTCTGTCGAACAACGGGTAGGCACCGCCTGCGATCTCAATCCGCAGGCATTCCCCTGGCGTCAGCACCCATGATGTTGGCTCCAGCTCAAAGTCCCATCGGTGGACGCTATCGGAAATGTAGCCATCAGCAAAGAGGAAACTGCTGCGGGCAATACCGATCGCGACGAAGTCAGCGTCGCCATTCGCTCGAACGCAGACCAGCTTCACCACCATATCCGCGTATGCCGCTGACGTAGCAGCATAGATGACGACCCGTGGCGTTCCAAAGATATGCAGCGCACTAGTAAGCGCAGTCGTTGTGTACACCAGCAGATTGTTTCCTTGCTCCATCGCGGCCTGGTTGAAACACCCGCTCATCGAGGCGATGCCTCCGGGTGCGATCACCGGCACTTCAGGGTCCACGACAAACACGTCCGGCATCTGCTCACTTGTCGGGAAAGACTCCTTCAGAACACCATCGCCCTTGCTTGAGTTCGCCCTTCCGCCACTCGCAAGATAGAGCGCTAAATCCTGTCCTTGGGGCCATGCTGAAGCATCGCACCAGCGATTCAGGTTCATCGCGAAGTGGCGCACCTTAGGCTCTGCACTAAACTCGCCTGAGTCCTTCAGCCAGTGATTGAACCATCGCAGCAGAAGCTCGTCGGTGTCGCGTTGGGCCTCCGGTCCAAAATCCTTCGCTCCGACCCGGCTGCCCCACGGAATATGTACCCACGGCCCGGCAACCAAGTACTGATCTTCAGTCTGCTCGGCCATCGCGCGAAATCCATCGATCGTACCTTTCAGATACGTGTCGTACCAGCCCGATACATGCAGAACAGGAATCTTGATCCTTCCGGCGGTCTTGCTCACGTCCATGCGCGACCAGAATTCGCCCGCGGTATCGTGCTCCATCCAGTCCCTAACATAGCTCGGCAGCCCATTCGCCTGTATCGCCGGGTGCTCTCCATAGGGCGTGTGCAATAACTGTACAGGCAGCGCAGCCCACGCCCGCTCCAATGCAGCACTGGCTTCCGATAGCCCGAGCCGTCGAGCATCCTCCTTCAACATCTGCAAGCCCCAGCCCAGCGAAGACGCCAGCTTTAGCGCTCCATTGTGGTAAAACCAGCCGCGGTAAAGATCGCACGCTGCCATCGCCGGAGCGATGCAGAGCAGGCCCTCAGGCTGTGCAGCCGCGGCCAGCAGTTGCGTCATGCCCTGGTACGAAAAACCATACATGCCAACTTTGCCGTTCGACTCTGGCAGTGTACGCAACCACGCGATCGTCTCGGCTCCATCCCGCTGCTCGTGGAGAAATGGATAGAACTCGCCTTCGGAGTCCCCGCGCCCGCGCACGTCCTGGATGACGACGTTGTATCCCTGACGCGCGAACCACGCTGGATGGGCATACACCACGGTCGACGCGATGTCTTTGCCATACGGCTGCCGCATAAGAATCGTCGGCAGCTTACCTGCGCCTTCAGGGGCATAGTGGTCCGAAGATAGCATTACTCCGTCGGACATCGCGCAGGCGACACCGCGGCGCAGGAGGACGCCGCCACCGCAGTCAATTAGTCCCTGACGCATACGCAACGGCCTCCCCAGGGGCACCCCAGGTCTCGCGTGTGAGACGTCGAATGTAGGATGCGCGTGCCTTTCGTCATATCTTGTAGTGGTTCTCGTACGCCAGCATCGCCTTCAGACACGCCGCCGCGCTCGTCGCAGCCGCTTCTATCCAACGCTCCCCCTTCTCCGCCGTAGAAGGGTTCGGGTCGCCCATCACGCCGCTGGGAGCAATGTCCCTGGTCAACCACGCGAAGGTCGCTGGCGCAAATTCCGGCTTCAACACCTCCGGCTTCGTCACGTCAGCGATGTAGTTCACCGTATACGCGTTTGTGTCCACGAACTGCGGCGTCGCCGCAAGCAGGATCGACGTTTCGCCTTCACCGGCGTGGAATCCATACGCACTCTCCTGTGCCCCGATGCCGTCGAACTTCGCTCCGCCAGACGCTCCCATCTGGAAGGTCCGCAGCCCAAACTCTGCCCGCAGGTCGCGCGCCATCACATCATTCAACGCGCTGTTCCCTCCATGCGAGTTGAAAAGCACCAGCTTCTTGAAGCCCGAGGCGGCAACACTCGCACCAATGTCCCTCACGACGGCCATGAACGTCGCCGCCGACAGCGACATCGTTCCCGGAAACCCGGTGTGCTCATTGCTCTTGCCGTAGCAGAAGTTCGGCAGGGCATACACCGGGGCATCTTTGTCGAGCTTCGCCAGCGCTTTACCCAGCAGCAGGTTGTTGATCAATGTGTCGGTGGCCAGCGGAAGATGGTGCCCATGCTGCTCAATGGCCGCGGTAGGCAAGACCAGCAGCGTCTTGTCCTTCGGCAGGGCCTCAACCTGCTTCCAGTTGAGATAGGCGAAGTTCCGCTCGTCGGGGATCCAGCTTTGCATCTCGTCCTCGTCTGAAGGGGGCGTCGCAACAGCCACGCCAGCATGACCGGCCAGAGGTGGGGCTTGGGCCTCCGGCTGCGGTCTGTGACTCTCTCAGGTACGACCTCATGCGCAGTCCCGTTGCTCATGAGCTTGCTACACGAACGCGGATGCAGAGCTCCAATAAAACCGACGGCACCAGGAGGCCATCGTCCCTCTCTAAACGGCGGCGACCTCTTCCGCTGCGTTCGACCTCACAAACGTCATCATCTTGCCCGGATTCAGCAGGCCCTTCGGATCGTACTTGTACTTTGTCAGCAACTGCACGTTGTCTTCGCGGTACCGGCCTCCGCCTTCGACGTTGTTTACATGCGGATTCGCAACGCCCACGCCGATCTCCCGACAATAATCGATCATCTCGTTCAGCCTTGCCTCCGTCGTGAAGCGCACCAGTGGGATCGCTCCAGGCGTCACTACCCCATCGCCCCGCTTAGTAAATTCAATGTGAAACAGTATCTCGTTGCCGAACTTTTGCTTGAGCTTCGCGAATTGCTGGCGCACCGTGTCCGGATTTAATCCGCACTGAAGATAGGTGAACGCCGCGTCCTGCTTGATCGCCCACAGCGTCGTATGGTTCCACGTGTAGTCCGAGAGCAGCGGCACCGTTCGCAGACCGGTGTACGGCGCCGCCAGCGTCACCTCGCCGCCAACGGCGATTGCGGCCGCTTGCAGAGCCTCCAGTTGCGCCGCCGCGATCATGAAGAAGATCAGCGCCTTCCCCTCTCGCGTCACGTGAGCCACCGGCGCAAAGCAGGAAGGGATTGGCCATTCGAAGACAGTCACCAGCCGCTTCGTCCACTCCGCGTCTCGTGCGATGGTTTCGGCAAACGTAAAAGCGTCTTCAAACCTATCGAACGCGACCACGCACTGCGCCCATTCCACGGCGGGCGTAAGCGCGAGCCAGATCTTCGTGATAACACCATTCGTTCCCCAGGCGTGCAGTACATCATGCACCGCCTGCCCCTCATGCTTCACCACACGCGGCGGATCTTCCATCGTCACCACCTCGATCGCGCGCACCGTCTCAAATTCGCGCAGACCGCCGTGTGTGATCGACCCGATACCGCCGGACCCGCCGCCGAGGAACCCTCCGACCGAAGCCTTCACCACGGTACTCGGATAACAGCGCAGCTCCCACCCGGCCTCGCGCGCAGCTGCCTCCAGGGCTCCAAGCCGAACGCCGGGCTCACATACCGCGACACCATCCGGCGCGATCTCAACGATACGGTCCATCTTCGCCAGGTCGAGCACGACTCCGCCCTCGAGTGGCACAGCCTGACCATAGTTTCCTGTACCAGCCCCGCGCACCGTCACTGCGATCTCATGCTCTCTGCAGTAGCTCAGCACTCCGAGAATCTCTTCCACGGAAACCGGCTGAACCACCACATCCGCAGTCTTGTCTTCGAGCTTCTTCTTGAGCACGGGCGAGTACCAGTAGAAGTCTTTCGAGAGTCGTTGTACGACCTGTGGATTGGTGATCACGCGTTCGGCCTCGGCTACACACGTACTCAGACCAACAACATCGAGCTCCATCATGCGGCGCTCCTTTCCCGGTCTTTTTTCTCTAGCCCCCGCTTGCCGCCGTTCCAGCTGGCAAAAGCCTTCAACATGTTTGGGTGGGTAAACAGAGCGTAGCACTCCTTGCGCAGCACCGGGCCCTCAACGATGCACTTCATGTCGCTGCGCCGCGCCACCTCTTTCGCTGGTATCTGGATCTGCCCGCAGTGCCGGTTCGCGTCCTTAATGGTCGCCCCGAAGACGACGCGATCGAGCCCTGCCCATAAAGCGTTCGCCATGCACATTGGGCACGGCTCGCATGTTGTGTACATCGTGTGTCCCGCCAGCGCCCGGCTCTTCAGCTTCTTTGCCGCGAGCCGTACCGTTCGCACCTCCGCATGCGAGCTCGGGTCGTTCTCCCGCGCGACCGCATTCAGTGCCTGCATCAGCACCTCGCCCGTGGCGGTCTTCACAATCAACGCACCGAAAGGTACGGGCGTATCCGTCTTCATGCTTCGGCCGGTGAACTTCACCAGCCCCGCCATGAACGCTTCATCCCTGGCTCGTTGCGCGTCCTTTTTCTTGCCCATCATCCGCCTTCACTCTTCATTTCGTTCAGTACTACTTCGGCAGGAACTGCATCGTATAAGCCGTCTTTGGATCGATTGGATTGGTGATGACCTTCAGCGCGACCAGTTCCTTGTAAACTGTCTCCCACCGCTCTTCCGTAAACCGTCCGAGCTGGTCGCCGTCCGGTCCATTCCCGGTCTCGAATCCCATCTCTTTCAGGGTTCGCGCACTGAACTCCATCTGGTCCTTGCTCATCGCCGGATTCAGCTTGTTGATCTCTGCGTTCGCCAGGCTCGGGTCGGCAATATAGTCCCGCCAGCCCTTCGTCGAAGCGCTCACAAAATTCGCCACGATGTCCGGGTGGTTCTTAATGAACTCCTGCGAAGTAAGGTAAACGCGGTACGTGGGGAAGCCGCCGTCCGTCGCCATCAACATCCTCGTCTCCGCTCCGCCCTTCTTTGCAAAGTAAGGCTCTGAGGTAACGAACGCCTGCTGAATATAGTTTGGATCTGCAAGGAAGTTGGCGACGCTGAAGGTTGCGGGAATTTCACGCACGTTGTCCAGCTTGTACTTCTTCACCAAGTATTGAAACCATATCGATCCCGGCTTCACTGCGACCGTGCGTCCATTGAGGTCTGCAAAGCTGTGAACCGGCGACTCCTTGTGCACCATAATTCCCTGCGGATCGCGCTGCAGCGTCGCCGCCACTGCAACCAGGGGCAGCCCGTGCGACGCGGCCACCAACACGGCATCGGACGAGCTCATAGAGAACGTCGCCGCTCCGATCGCCAACTGCTGATCGCCAATTACGAACGGCCCCCCCGGCACGATCGTAACGTCGAGGCCTTCCGCCTTGTAGTAGCCCTTCAACAGCGCCGTGTAGAAGCCGCCGTGCTCTGGCTGCGGATACCAGTCCGTCTGCAGAGTTACCGGGAACAGTCCATCCGAACGAACAACCTGCCTTTTGCAGCCGCTGAACAGGCATAAGGCAGCGAGGCAGAGCGCAGTGATGGGCCTGAAAACCTTTCGCATCGCGATCGGACTCTCCTCAACTCGTCTGGTATATTCGCAGAATAGCAGCAATCCCTCTCGCTGCAAGATCTGTGCTTTCTGTGCGAGCACCTCAAGCCTCATCCTTAGACCTGCATCGCACCAAAGCTCACTTGCTTCCTCTCCGCGAGAGCCTTGTGCTGGTTATGGTCAGCATCGGTCGATCAGCGCCGTTCTTTCGGATCTGCTAAGCACACCGAGGCTACAAACCCGCCGCGAATGCCAGCAGCGCTGCGTCTTCTCCCGCCTGAGCGCACATCTGGACCCCCGTGCCGAAGTGATTCCCAATTGCCTCTCCAGGAAGAGTCACCGCTGGCAGTCCGGCCATGCTGATCGGCGCCGTATACCGCAGGATTCTCTTTCGCGCACCGCTCTGGTCGTCGCCCGCGTGCAGACGGCTCACCGGCGCACATGGCACCATCAGAAGGTCATACCGCCTGAAGAGTTCGTCAGTTTTTACTCGGAACGCCTGGCGCCTTTCGTGCAAAATTTCAAGCTGTTCGTCGGTGATCGCAGCACCGCCGGCCAGTCGTTCTGCAATGGAGCGCTCAAAGTGCGCGTAATTTCCATGATGTATCTTCGCTGCCTCGCTGGCCTGGATCGTGGTAAACACTTCTACGCTCTCGCCCCAGAACCCCGTGTCAAACGGTTCGAGTGTCGCACCATCTTGCCTCAACCGCTCTTTCCACGCCTCATACGTCTCGAGCACATCGGCGTCGCAGTCCCAAAGGAACTCCTCAGCAACAAAGCCAATCCGAGCGTATCGCCTTGCCACAACCGGCTGAAGACCAAACACTGCCTCCCCAAGCAGCGGCCCGTCCCTGAGGTCCTCGAAGAGCAGACCCAGTGTGTCGAAGGAAGGTGCAAGGTGCGCTCCACCCTTCCAGCAGACCTCTTCCGGAAATAAGCCGTGCGAGGCGCGGTATCCTGCGAGGCCGCACAGAGCTGCCGGCACACGGATTGAACCTCCGGTATCGGTTCCAACCGCCGCCAGCGCGGAGCCCTCCTGCACACTGGCGCAGGCCCCGCTTGAAGAACCGCCGGTCAGCAGCGTCCTGTCTCTTGGCTGCAGGCTGTCGCCGTACTCTGGGTTCTCGCCCGTAATGCCATACGCAAGCGGATGAAGATGGGTCTTGCCTGTCACCATCGCTCCCGCTTCCAGCAGCCGCTTGACGATCCACGCGTCATCAGCCGCCGCCACGTTACGGTCTGCATAAAAGCGCGATCCGCAACTTGTAACCGTCTCGGATACATCGAAACAGTCCTTCACCGACACGGGAACGCCATAGAGCGGCGGACGCGTCTCTGGGTCAGGAAACTTGTTCGGCAACTCAATCGCATACTTCAACGCCGAGGCCGTATCGCGCGTGACATAGGTACCGCCCGAAAGCCGCTCCAGGGCGCCGGCATCGGCCTTGGCCTGTGCCTCAATCATCACGGCGACCGGGTCTGTCTCGCCCGTCTTTAGCCGCTCGCGCAGTGCAGCGATGGGCGAAGCTCCGCTACGCATAGTCGCGCTCCGCAGCCGTCACATACAGCAGCACGATCCCCAACACTACCACCAGACGAAACGCGGCATCCTGACCGTTCCAGATCTTCGACTGCCACATCAGGTACCACTCCCCGCCCACCGCAATGAATCCCACAAACCACAGCAGGATACCCAACGTGAGCGCCCACACGCTCATCGCCTTGGCGGCGTCGAACTCCGCCGCACTCCCCTTCACCGCTTTCAATAAGTTCACCAGGCCCCACCAGGCAATGATTGTGGTCAGCGCCTCCCAAGCGATGATCGAATCGTACGCCGCAACATGCAGCCCCGGGGCCTTTATCGCTCGCCACATCCCCTTGTTGCCTGGAAACGTCGAGTCCATGTCCAGCACATGCCGCACAAACTGGAAGTTGGAGTCATAATCGGTGAGGTTGTTGAACACCACCAGCGAACAGAATATTGCCACACCCAGCATCAGGATGCACTTCGAAAGCCGTATCGCCATCGGTCTCCATCCGCTCAGCTCAGTCCGGTGAGAGCGTCGCAAAGTATTTTGTGAGTGCGGTCAGTGTAGCGCGATCGTACTCCGGGTTCGGAGGCATCTTGGCCTCGGGGATAACCGCTTGCGGATTATGCACCCAGGCCGCAAACGCGTCCGGCTCCGTCTTCGCCATGTAAGCAATGGACTGCCAGTACTTCTGCGACTTCCGGCCACCAGAGTCGCCCGAGGCGTGGCAGCGAAAGCAATTCTGCTGCGCGATCTGATATCCCTGCATCACGGCCGAGTCAGGCGCAAAAGTGCCCTCCGGCCGGATCGGCGCAAATAACTTGTCTGCAGTTGTGTACTCGAGCCGGATCACCTGCGTCGGGACCTGTCGCCGGTCCTGGTGCGACAGCACCTTGAAAGCTGGCACAAAGCCACGATACGCAATGAAGTAGGGCCCCAGACTCGCCTGATGGCCCTTCGCTGCCCACTCTTCAAGACTGAGGCCTTCTATTGTCGTAACCAGGATGGGATGGTGCGCGCGCCTGTACTCCGGTGGCAAGGCTACGACGTAACCATCTTTGCAGATTGCGACAATCGTCGCCTCACGTTCTCCGCCAAGCTTCTGGCTGAGAGCGTCAAGATCGACGCCGCTGATCCGCACGCCCTCTTTCGGGAGCTCAGGGAAGTCTTCGTCGGCCTTCACCCTCGCCTGTACCTGCGGCAGCGTCGCAAGCAACGCCTTGGACACATACTCGGCCTGCGCCGGGGGCGAAGCCTTGTCGATCCCGGTGACTTCAAGATCGTCCTGCGAATGACGTTCCGTCTGAGCAGCCTGCGGCGCATGCTCCTGCGCGCCCATAAGCATTGCGCACGAGAGAACGATTCGGGCCACGTTCGAGAGGAGCATGCCAGAAGCCTACGCGAATATCTGGGGTTCACAAAACGCCGGTTCTCCGGCGTGGTAGAGTACCTTCCAAATGACTCCAGAAGAGACCTTGTCCGCGACCGGTTACATGCTTCCGCAGCTTCCCGGCCCGGGAGGCAACTACGTTTCCGCAAAAACGGTGGGCAGTCTGGTCTATCTATCCGGTGTAATCTCGTCGGATGAGCGTGGCGTCGTAACGGGTCTGGCCAGTGACTCATCCAGCATCGAAGAGGGCTACGCCGCGGCGCGGCTCTGCGCCCTCGCCCAGCTTGCGGTGCTCAAACACCATCTCGGCTCGCTTTCTGCCGTAAAAGGGGTCGTCAGTGTGAATGGTTATGTGGCCGCCGTACCTGGCTTTCCTGATTCGCCGAAGATCATCAATGGCGCATCCGACCTCCTGGTAGAAGTCTTCGGTGAAGCAGGCCGGCATGTTCGCGCCGCTATTGGCGTAAGCTCCCTTCCACGCAACGCGCTGGTCGAGCTTCAAATGATCGTCGAACTTCACTGACGCTCCCGGAACAAGCACCATAGAATCGCTCCATGCACGAAAACCATCTTTCAGCTGACCCGACCCACTCGGTGTGGGACCGTGACCTTGCGCCCCGCTTGACTATCGAAAGTGGCGACACAGTCCACTTCGACTGCCACGACGCTACAGGCGGTCAACTCACGGCTTCATCCACGTTAGAGGAGTACCTCACGATCGATCGCAATCGCGTCCACGCACTCACCGGCCCGGTCTGCGTGGCAGGGGCGGATTTCGGAGACGTGCTTGAGATCGAAGTGCTCGAAGTCCGTCATCGCGGCTGGGGTTGGACCAGCACCATCCCCGGACTTGGATTTCTGGACCAGCGCTTCAACGAGGCAAGCCTTTTTCACTGGACTCTCAATGGAGAGTTCTCCTATTCACTGGCCCCTGCCGCCGTTCCGCTGCGCCCGTTCTGCGGGGTCATGGGGGTTGCGCCAGCGGAAGCTGGTTCGTTCAAGACGCGCCCTCCGGGCCGGTTTGGCGGGAACATGGACGTGCGCGACCTAAGTGCCGGCGCGACTCTCTATCTCCCCGTGTTCAACCCCGGCGCACTCTTCTCCTGCGGCGACGCCCACGCCGCCCAGGGAGACGGCGAAGTCTGCATCAACGGCATCGAGATGCCCGCGGATGTGTCCCTTCGCTTCCTCCTCCACAAACAGCGAGGGCTCTCAGCCCCCATCATCGAAGCTCCGCCACCCGCACCAGCACCTGCGGGCCTCTGGACTGTAGTTGAGTCCGAGCCTGAAGCGCTCGATGCTGCGCGTGCCGCCACCTCTCGCATGATCGATCTCCTCTGCGCAAATTGGGGCTTCACGCCGCTCCATGCCTACCTTCTCTGCTCTGCGGCAATGGACCTGCGGTTCGCGCAGGTGGTCAATCGTCCCATGATCACTGTTGCCGCTTCGGTACCTAAACACGTGCTGCCTGCACGCAGGCTCTTCTAAGCCATTCGGAAACTCCCTGGCCTTCGGCGAAGGCGTGTGCCGCTTCTTGTCTTTGCCTGTTCTCTGTCAAACTCAGTGAGCCAGACCCAAGGTGCCTATGACTATTAACGACCCGGCAACGATCGCTGAACTTGCCGCCCTGTACCCACGCTACGAGACAGCCCTCGTCACCAACGACGTAGAAACACTGACCGCGATGTTCTGGCATTCGGCGGAAGTAATGCGCTTTGGAGTCAACGAAAACTTATACGGATATGAAGAGCTCGAGGCCTTCCGGAAGTCGCGGCCTTCGGTCGGTCTGGCGCGAAGCATAAAGCGCTTGAACATCGTCAGCTTCGGAACCGACTACGGAAGTATCACCCTTGAATTCGAACGCGATGGCGCAGACGGCAGGCCAGTCCGCGGCCGACAAAGCCAGGTGTGGGTCCGGTTCCCGGAAGGCTGGCGGATTGTTGCCGCGCATGTCTCGCTTTTGCCTGACCGGCCTTAGTGCTTTTCCACCCTTTTCAACACATCAGCTTCCTGCGCGACATCTTACCATCGGATCGCCCGCCTCACAGCGGCGAACTGGAGCAGGATGTACTGGTCGGTCATGCCTGCGATATAGTCTGCGACAATCCGGGCGAGGCCCTCTTCCGCAACCTCATCAAAGTAGCCGCCGGGGAGCTCTTCAGGATTCTCGACCCAGAAGTTGAAGAGCGCTGTAACGACCTCCTCAGCCTTATCGTGCTCGTTTTCCAGTGCGCTGCAGGTGTAAAGAGTGTTGTAAAGGTAGCGCTTCTCCTGCTGCCGCTCCGACTCCGCCTGCTCCGAGAAGACAGCCAGCCGCTTCGGGTGGCGGCGTACCGCTTCCAATGATTCTGCGCCGATGGCCGTGGTGTTTCTCGCGGTGGTTGCGATCAGGTCGTCGGTCAGTGCATGCTGCATAAGCTGCAACGCTTCATTGAACAGAAACTTCTCGTCTACTCCGGCATGTTCCTCCTCCACGGCCTTGTAGCAGCGGCGCAGGATAGAGACATGCTCGCGGATGTGGCCGATTTCCAGCAGGCCCGATTCAACACCGTCGTCGAGGTCCGCGGTAAGGTAAGCGATCTCATCTGCGAGGTCGATTAGCTGTGCCTCAAGCGGCGGCCGTTCGCCGAGAAAATAACTCTGGAGCAAAGGGTGTTCGGCTTGCTTGTAGTCCCGCGAGTGCTTGATGATGCCCTCGCGCACGCCGAGCGTAAGGTTCAGCCCACGATGTGCGGCGTAGCGCTGCTCGAAGTGCTCAACGATACGCAAGGCATGAAGATTGTGATCGAATCTTAGACCATGTCGCTTCAGGCACTCGTCGAGCGCCCGCTCGCCCGCGTGTCCAAACGGGGGATGTCCTATGTCGTGAACCAGAGCCAAGGTCTCAGCCAGGTCTTCGTTCAGACCGAGGGCGGCGGCGACATCACGTGCGATCTGAACCACTTCGATGGTGTGCGTCAGCCGGCTGCGAAAGTGGTCCGACGCTCGACTGGTAAAGACCTGCGTCTTTCCAGCGAGCCGGCGAAAGGACCGGGCCTGCACGATCCGGTCGCGGTCTCGTTGAAACGCAGTGCGATGGGGCCGTACGGGTGCTTCGTAGACGCGTTGGAGCAGCGGATCGCCCACGTCTGCCTTGACCGCACACAGATGCAAGTCGATTTCAGCCATTAGGGAGAGTGTAACGGAGCGATCTTCGCGGACCCTCCATGCTGCTCCAGTATCATGGTCAGGTAATGGAAACGCTTGAGACTATTGCCGTAGCCATGTCCGGAGGAGTCGATTCCTCGGCCGTAGCGGCGCTGTTGCGCGCGCAGGGCCATACCCTCATCGGTCTGACCTTACAGCTCTGGAACCAGCGCCGCCTGGCCGGTCATGAGGGAATGCCCGAGGCGGTACAGGGTCGATGCTGCTCGATAGACGACGTCTATGACGCCCGCCGAGTGGCTGAGCAGCTGGACATCCCGTACTATCTCGTCAATCAGGAAGCGCGCTTTGAGGCCGAGGTCGTGAAGCCGTTCGTAAGCGAGTATCTCGCCGGGCGGACTCCAATCCCGTGCACCCTTTGCAACAACCACCTGAAATTCGATCAATTGCTCACGACCGCTCGCCAGATCGGCGCGGACCGCATCGCTACCGGCCATTACGCACGGAACCGCTTCGACGCAGCCACAGGCCGCTGGATACTGTCGCGTCCGGCCGACAAGTCAAAGGACCAGACATACTTCCTCTTTGGTCTCACCCAGGAGCAGCTCTCCCGCACCTTGTTCCCGCTTGGCGAGATGCAGAAGCCTACTGTGCGGGCGATGGCTTCCGAGGCTGGTTTGAACGTGGCCGCGAAGCCGGATTCACAGGAGATTTGCTTCATACCCGGGGGGGATTACAACAAGTTCCTCAAAGCCTACCTCGAAGAGCAGGACGAGCAGCTTCATGCCACTGCCGGCGAATTGGTTACGACCTCCGGAGAGGTAGTAGGAAAGCATAGTGGCATTCAGAACTTCACAGTTGGGCAACGGAAGGGTCTTGGCTTGACCTCCGCAGACCCGCTCTACGTGCTCAAGATTCATCCCGATAGTCACCAGGTAACGATCGGGCGCGACGAAGAGTTGATGACCCGCCACCTCCGCGCTGATCGTACCAACTGGATTTCAATAGCGGGGCTGGAACCAGGACGAGAGCTGCGAGTGAAGATCAAGGTGCGCCATCGTCATGAGCCGGCATGGGCGTCGTTACGAAGCGATGGAGCGGACGCGGTCACTGCGACCTTCGACCAACCGCAAAGGGCTGTAACACCGGGGCAATCAGCCGTGTTTTATGACGGGGAAGACGTAGTTGGAGGAGGGTGGATCGCCTAGCACCGGCAGGATGGGTTATGCGTCGGGCGCATTTCCCTTGTAGAGCGAGATTCCGGTTTTTCTCACTCGCTGGGCTCCATTTGGGCCTCTCGACTTGCTCAACAGAACGTCAAGACCGGCCTTGAACCCATTTACCACGCCAACCGCCTCCACCACAGGCGTCCGAATGCCATGATGAATCATTGCTGCAAGCGAACCGGTTGCAGTCAGGGCAGTCGAGACCATACTGTCCACCCGCGCGACCTGAGCTTTGGTTCGGGAGTTTGCATCAGTGATCGTTGACTCGAGATCTTTGGCCTTTGCGCGCACCACTTCGCTTGTCTCAAGAAGGTTCGCGGAGATCGTCTTGATTTTGGGCGTGGCGTCCTGGATGATCTCTTCTGTGCTGTTGATGATTGGAATTGCGCGTGCGTGCAACTCTTCAAAAATCTGCAGCGCCCGGGTTTGGGCTTTCTTCGCGCCGAGAGCCACAACTACTACGACCACAGCCTGAACCAGCATGGAAAAGGCGACCAGGCCAACAAAGATCATCAGCAGCCTGGTGTTTCCTGCAGAGATGGAATCACTTTCCAAGCCTTGCCACACTGCCAGCATTGACATGGTGCATTTGCTCCCAACAGCACTTAGAGCCGACTCGGCCGTTTACGCAGAGATAGAGTAGGATGACCGGGCTGGGCAGACGCGCCACCAGCCCGGTCAGCGACGAAAGAATTCCGGCCATGCACTCTGATTGATCGAGCCGGTTCTTAGACCTTGTTGACTAGACCTGGTTG
>CAZZYQ010000023.1:0-59919 GCA_964658395.1 uncultured Granulicella sp.
AAGCCTGGCGCCAGGGCATCAAGGCCGTAGCCATCTACCGCGACAACTCCAAGGGAACGCAGCCGCTCAATGTATCCGCACAGACGGACGACAACAAAAAAGGCACCAAGGCGACCAACAAGCCAGTCGCATCAAGCGTTGCCTCAGCCCCTCCTGCCCTAGCAGCCGCCAATAACGATGGGGTCATGCTGAGCGAAGCGAAGGATGCCGACGCCCTTCACGTCACCACAACCGCTGGGAACCTTTCCACCACGGAAGCCGGACTCCGCCTCGACGCACAACACACCCGCATCACCGCACTCGAAGCCCAGCTTAAGCAGATCACCGAAGCCAGCCTGCTCAACTCCGATGCGACCAACGCGCAGGCACCGCCCCGCGCCGTCCGCCATCGTCTGCCCGCAGAGCGCGCGTCGGTCACGCACAAGTTCGGCGTCGCCGGCCACGAGGGCTACATCACCGTCGGCCTCTATCCCAACGGCAGCCCCGGCGAGATCTTCATCCGCATGGCCAAGGAAGGCTCGACTGTCTCCGGCTTGATGGACTCCTTCGCCACGGCGGTCTCTCTTGCCCTGCAGCACGGTGTTCCGCTCAAGGTGCTCTGCGAAAAGTTCGCCCACACCCGCTTCGAGCCCTCAGGCTGGACCGGCAACCCCGAGATTGGCTACGCCAAGTCCATCATGGATTACATCTTCCGCTGGATCCAGATGCGCTTTCTCTCGGGCACGCAGCTCGACCTCTTCGCCGGCCTGACCCCGCCTGCATCGGTACCGGTGCAGGGCCAGGTCACCGCTCCGGCGAACACCGTCGTCTCTCCGGACTACCCAAACTCCGTCATCCTGAGCGGAGCGCGCAGCGCGGAGTCGAAGGACCCCGAGGGTCTCCACGCCACCCATACCGCCCGAACCTTTTCCACCACGGACTCCTACGGCGCACCCTCCGAAGAAAGCATCTACGACCGCACCGCCCCCCAGCAAGGCATCGCCCCCGACCTCGCAGCCCGCAGCGGCCTAACGAACAACGAACAACAAACAACGAACAACATGCCCTTCGAAGACCGCGGCATCTACCACACCGCCGACGCCATGCGCTCCATGATCGACATGGGCGACAGCCCCAGCTGCGCCACCTGCGGAGCCATCATGACCCGCAACGGCTCCTGCTACCGCTGCAACGAATGCGGCAGCACCAGCGGCTGCAGCTAAACGATGCTGCCTCACAACAGCAAAGCCCCGTCATCCGACGGGGCTTTGCTGTTGTAGACGATCACTTTTCGGTTATCTGGTGGACAACGGTGCAGATGCGGACAGCGTCATGGTTTCATCTTTCGAACGAGAAATTTTCTTTTGTTCGGGCCATTCAGCGACTTCTTCTCGAACACTTTTAATAACTTTATCCAGCCAGCCCTTCTCAACTGCTGGCTCGGTTCTAATTTCGTGGCTCATCCGCGATCCCTTTCGCTGTGAGTTGACGGATGAACTCATCAAGTTTTTCCGTTTCGGCCATGTTATTTGCTCTAATCGAGTATTGAACAGAAAGATGTGGAAATGATTGAGATGGTGTCCATTTGGTAATCGTACCGTCGATATCTTTTCGCGCGTCTTTTTGTGCCGCGCTAAACATTTGGGAGTACATTGAAGGCGCGATGCCTTGAAATGGAACGAAGTGAACTTTGCCCTCGCATTCGTCATCCGAATCGACCGCGATTGAATCACGGAACATTTCGGAAACGAGGCTTTTCGGGTACGACTCAACGTACACCACTCGCTTTACGCCCGCTGCCACTAAATGACGAGCACACTCATGACAAGGGAAAGTTGTCACGTACATCGTGGTGCCCTCTGTTGCCCCGACCGAGGCCAATAGCGCAGACATCTCGGCATGTACGGCTCTAATGAAATCGATGGTGTCAAAGAGTTGAGCTTCGCGCAGAGTTTCAAGACTCGTTGATCCGCGCGTGAGCAGATCAGTGGTTGAAGGACAATCATTTGAGAGAAGCTTCAGGTCTCGAAGCTTGTCTAAGACATCCGTAAGCAAATTCGTGCGCATCTTGTCGCTCGTATCATGTGAGTCATACGTGTAATCGCGTCCATCGTCGGAGTCGCCCTCCCAATATTGCCCTCCTCGTGCGCGCGGCACCTCGTTCGTCCCGATAGACAAAACCATGCCGTTGCTTCTGGTGAGAGCGGCGCCCACCTGTCGTGCAGGGGAAGCGGAACGAAAGCTTGCTGTATACGCGAGCATCATTCCCTGCTCGTCCTTACTCGGCGTTCTCCACATGTCTCCGAATATTAGGGCCACAAACCGTTGTATAGCAGCTCGAGTTTCGGCGGCAGACGAAGTCCTAACAAATAGATTCGCAAGGGGATAGACCTTTCTCACGTCCTGACCATTCGGTAAACGTTCATTTTCATCACGTACGATCAACGTTTCAGCCTCAGAACGAAGAGCATTCGATTGGTTCTTGTGCTGGCGCTTAGCTAGTTGGGCTGCAAGCCTGTCAACTCGACCTGCCCTTGGCGAATATGCGGAAATCACGAAGAAGGCCGGCCCATAGATGCCTCTGAGCAGTTTCATTTCTTCGGTCCGCTTCAATGAGATGATGATGTACGCCCTCTTAAGACTCGGAGACGTCGATGCCTGATTCCTTCCCCGAAGGGCTTTGATTCGAGCGATACCCAACCCTGCCATCGCATCATTGCGGTTCAGGCTTGCTCTGAGATTATTCCCCGCCGTCATTGCGGCGTCGTAATACTTTGGATCGTCCCTCGGGGGTATGTCGGACCACGGTGCGTTAAGATCCCGCATCAGTAAGCTCAGCTTGATCGTTTCAACGGAATAGCCTGTCGCTTCGAGGCACTCCGTCAGCGAATCAGCTACAAGTTCGAGGTTGGTTCCGATTGCGCCAACAAGTCCGAAAATGAGTTCTGGATAATCGTCGTTCAATGGCTAAATCCTCTTGAGCATAGTTAGCGGCTTTAGCATACGCCTCTAAGCAAATCCGGCCTAAACTAAAAACAGATCGCAAGCGAACAGGTGATTCAGCGCGAACTCCGACCGTGGCCATTTCACCACTCGCGCCGAAGTTGTCGCCAGCGCCCTGCGCCTCCTCGACTCGCACGAGGATTGATTGCAGGGAACCGCGAAGCCATCAGCGAACGTCCCGAACTCAGCTTTGAGCAGAGCCGCAATGGGCAAACCACATCTCGGAGCAGACCCATCAGCTCCTCGCGAGCGCAGAGCAAGAGCCTCAAGCGAAATAACTCCCCACTCGTGTACGGGCACGGCTTCAGTCGTGCCCGTACACCGTGCAAAGGTTGTGATCTGCAAAGCGGCAAAGCCCTGGTGAGCCGGGGCTTTGATCTACGCCGAGAGCTTTCGAACCAGCCTAGAACGTGTGCTGGATGCCAACTACGACAGCGTAGTCCGCGAAGGCCGCATCGCCGTGCTTCCCATGAGCAAGGTCCGTCACCGAAGCGCGCCGGTTCCGCTGAATGGCCCACGGCCCATTCACGGACAGGATCGACCGATGGTAGGCGTACTGGATGCCGGGGTCGATCGAGATGATGTAGCCCGGCCGGCGGAAGCCGTCGCTTTTCCCGAACGCGTCCCGCACCGGGATGCCTTCCATGCGGCCGCCGAAGCTGGCAGCAAGACCGCGTACCCTGGGCACATGCCGCGACAGGCCGCCGCGGAAGAGGTACTGGTCGGTCGCCGACATCACCTCTTCTCCGGGGCTTGAGCGGAAGGTCGGCACGTTGTTGGTGTCTGCCGGGTTGAAGAGCCAGGAACCCTGGAAATAAGCCGTCGTATGGAAGTAGGTCTGCTTGTACGCCTGCGTACCCAGCGTGAAGCCCCAGGTTCCATCTCCGGGCTGAATCGATTGATCGGCGACGTACTTCTGTGTCACACCATTGAGCGTGCCCGTTCCCATGCCGTTCGAGAGGCCGGTTGGTAGTTTCAGCCCCACGCTTAGCGCAATGTTGCCGCCATTCTCTGCCGGCGGTCGCAGCACCCAGGCTTGGGCCCCGACGATCATGTCTCCGATGCCCGCGATGTCGTAGATGCCATTTGGCGGGTACTTCTGGTTTCGCGTCGATTGCAGCACCGGCACGAACGCGTTGACTGACCAGCGCGGCGACAACTGGTAGGAGGCGCTGATCTCATAGATGTTCTGGTGGTTCTTGATCTGGTTGCCCAACACGGCCCGCTGCGTGTTCTCCTTTTCGCCGATGAAGTGCCGGAACGAGCTGAACGACCGCCAGTCAACCTCAACGGTCAGGCCATGCAGTCCGCGGTGTGAAGTCGTGCCGGCATGCCCGTCGTTGGTCAGGGCGGAGATGACCGGTTGGCTGGTATGTGCCGCGAGGCATCCCTGGGCGCGGGCCGGGCCTTGCGATCCGGCTGCAAGGAGTGCCGCAACGAGAAACGATTTGCTGGTCAGATGGCCTCTGAAGGAGTAGTTCCGTATGTTTTTCATGATTGCGGAAGCTTAGACACTCCGATCAGCCGGCGCCATCGGGAAGAAGGATGGATTGCTTCTCCATCTTTGGGCCGATGTCCGCTGGCATGCCCTTCCCGTACCGTTGATTGCTCCTCAGGAATCTTCCATGCGGCTGATCCGAACGCTCCTTTGCCTTGCCGTTCTTACCTTGTCTCTGCTGTGCTCTGTGATCTCGCGAGCCGGAGGAAGGGCATTGCCTCCAGCCAGGTTCGTTGCCGCAGATGGCTCAGCACACTCGCTGGCCGAGTTGGAGGGCCACATCGCTGTGGTCAACTTCTGGGCCACCTGGTGCGGTCCGTGCCGCGAGGAGATGCCCCGCCTCCAGAAGATCGCCGACGAGTATGCCGCCCGCGGCGTTGTCTTTGTCGCTGTCTCGCTCGATGAGGCCGACACCCAGGCGAAGATTCCCGCTGCCGTCCGCAAGGCAGGTCTCCGCATTCCTGTGTGGCAAGGCGCGACCTCGCAGACGCTGAAAGACCTTGACCTCGGGATCCTTGTTCCCGCCACGCTGATCCTCGATGAGCGGGGCGATGTGATCGGACGCATTGAGGGCGAAGCGCGAGACAAAGACATCCGCTCGCGGCTGGACTGGCTCCTTAACGGCCGGGCGGGCAAGCAACCCAAAGTTGTCCAGAAAAACGACTGGTAGCTCAAGCGGTGCGATACTCGCGGGTTTCTAGTCCGGTAGAACATCTGTGTTCTCTTTCAGGTCGGCGCTCCGCGCGGACCGCTCCATTCACTCGCTCTAGGCCAGTGCGCCGTTCTCCGTGATAACGTTTTCATGCATCCCAATCCGGAGAATCGCTCAATGTTTCGAGGCCTCGGCACGCGCGCAACCGCACTCTTCTTCTTCGCTCTCCTCTGTTTCACGGTCTCCGGCCGCGCGCTCGACAACGGCCTGGGAAAGACCCCGCCCATGGGCTGGAACTCCTGGAATAAGTTTGCCTGCGACGGCCTGAATGAGAAGGTCGTTCGCGCGACCGCCGACACGATTGCCAGCAACGGCATGAAGGACGCCGGCTACCAGTATGTGAACCTCGACGATTGCTGGCAGACCTCCCGCGACTCTGCCGGCAACATCGTGCCCGATGCGGCGCGCTTTCCTTCCGGCATCAAGGCGCTTGCCGACTACATCCACTCGAAGGGACTCAAAATCGGCCTCTATACCGATGTCGGCACAATGACCTGTGCCAAGCGCCCTGGCAGCGTCGGACATGAATACCAGGACGCGATGCAGTACGCCGCCTGGGGAATCGATTACTTGAAGGAAGACTGGTGCAACACTCTGCCCGGCCAGAACGCCGAGTCTTCCTACACCCTTATGCGCAATGCTCTGGCGGAGGCCACGGCAAAGACTGGCCGCCCCATCTTCTTCTCGCTCTGTGAATGGGGGTCAAATAAGCCCTGGCTCTGGGCAGGCCCGGTGGGAAACATGTGGCGCGCCACCGGCGACATCCAGGACTGCTGGGATTGCAGCAACAAGAAGTGGGGCAACGGCGTCGTCCAGATCATCGACCAGCTTGATCCGATCTATTCCTACGCCGCTCCCGGCCATTGGAACGACCCGGACATGCTGGAGGTCGGCAACGGCGGCATGACCACCGAAGAAAACCGCGCCCACTTCAGCCTGTGGGCTCTGCTGGCCGCACCGCTGCTCGCCGGCAACGACATCGCCAACATGTCTGCGGACACGAAATCCATTCTGCTGAATAAAGAAGTCATCGCCGTCGATCAGGACCCGATGGGCATCCAGGGCCATCGCGTAAAGAAGAACGGCGACCTGGAAGTCTGGTCCAAGCAGATGGCCGATGGGGGCCGTGCGGTGATTCTGCTGAACCGCGGCGCGGCAACGGCAAAAGTTTCGGCAAACTGGAGCGAGATCGGCTTTCCCGACACGGTGAAGGCCAACGTCCGCGACCTGTGGGCAGCGAAAGACCTGGGCCAGCTCTCCGGCAGCTACTCCGCAGACGTTCCTAGCCACGGCGTTGTAATGCTTCGAGTAAAACCCTAATCACGAATCCGGTTCCTGGCTGCGGGCGACCCATCTTTGCGACGGGTCCTGTCGTCGCTTGAGGTGGGCCGTCGGTACCTCGGGCACCAGTGCGCCTTCACCGCGGTGATAAACTTGGCGGTGGAGCACTTATGCCACCCATCGCGCGCAGACCCACACCCACCGTCAACATAGGCGGCATTCTCACCGGCTCCTCCGCTCCTGTCGTCGTCCAGTCGATGACCAACACCGACACCGCGGACGTTGAGTCCTCCGTCCAGCAGATCGCCGCTCTGGCGCGCGCCGGCTCTGAGCTTGTCCGGATCACGGTGAACAACGATGATGCGGCCAAGGCAGTCCCCTACATCGTTGAAGGCATCCAGAAAAAGGGCTGGAACACGCCCATCATCGGCGACTTCCACTACAACGGCCACCAGCTGCTTACCAAGTACCCCGCAACGGCCGAAGCTCTTGCCAAGTACCGCATCAATCCCGGCAACTGCTCCATCGGGCGAAAGGACGACGACAACTTCCGGACGATGGTAGAGGTGGCGGTGAAGCACCAGAAGCCCGTGCGCATCGGCGTCAACTGGGGCTCGCTCGACCAGGCGCTGCTGACCAAGATGATGGACGACAACTCGAAGCTCTCTGACCCGCTGCCCGCCCGCGATGTCATGATGGAAGCCATGGTCGTCTCCGCGGTCGACAACGCTGCCGCGGCAGAACGCTACGGCCTTCGCCGCGACCAGATCATTCTGAGCGCAAAGGTTTCGGGGGTCAGAGATCTTGTCGATGTGTATACGGAACTCGCCCGCCGCACCGATCATGCTTTGCACCTCGGCTTGACCGAGGCCGGCATGGGCATGAAGGGCGTCGTCGCCTCCACTGCCGGCCTTGCCCCGCTCCTCCTCGCCGGCATCGGCGACACCATCCGCGTCAGCCTAACGCCCACTCCGGGAGGAGACCGGAGTGAAGAAGTTCGGTGCGCCCAGCAGATACTCCAGTCGCTCTCCATCCGCAGCTTCATGCCCCAGGTCACCAGCTGCCCCGGCTGCGGCCGCACCACCAGCACCTACTTCCAGGAACTCGCCGAACGCATTCAGTCGTACCTGGTCGCCTCCATGCCCGAGTGGAAGCAGCAGTACCCCGGCGTCGAAGAGCTCAAGCTCGCCGTTATGGGCTGCATCGTCAATGGCCCTGGCGAATCCAAACACGCCAACATCGGCATCTCCCTTCCCGGCACCTTCGAAGAGCCCAAAGCCCCGGTCTACGTAGACGGCAAGCTGTTCACTACGCTCAAAGGCGACCGTATCGTGGAAGAATTTCAGGTCATCCTGGATGAGTACGTCGCCAGGCGCTACGCCAACGCTTCCCATGTCAGCGCGGGAGTGCTCGTCGAAGCATAGGAAGCGGCGAATTTTGTTCCTCTTCCCTGGCTTTCGGCGATCAGGAGCGGGCTTGCTCGCCCGCTCCGCTCGACGCACTTACTTCGCCTAACCGCGCATGTCCTCTGTCACTGAGGCGGTCTCTGGTCGATCCGCCATCCCAATCCCATGCTCATAAACAAGGTTCCCGCCCAGGTGCGCTGAGGCAGAGACCACCACCAAGCCGATCGCCGCCAGTACCCTCCCTACCGATCTCGCCTTTTGCGACCGTGCGGCCCACGACGCTATAAATAGTCCAGTCGCCGCAATGTTGAGCGTCGCGTGCACCAGACCGATTCGACGCGCTGCGGGGCTTTGGATCTCCGCCCAATCATTCATCCCGGTCACTGCTGCCGCAGTCGCGCCCACCAGTCCAAGTACCAGGGTGGCGTCGGCGGCGGAATCAAGTGTCTTGTACTTTGTTATCGCGGCAGCCGTGTCGAAGACCACCGTGCCCGTCCACGAACCAACAGGCACGTCGGTGAGCACAGCGTGGAGCGGCTCATGCAGCCAGTCGCCGTGCAGCGCGCGGCGCAAGCCGTCGCCGCCGATTCTCCGTACAGTTTCCGTGACCGTCTTCTGTAGCTCTAATTCGGTTTCTGTACCTACCCAGTTCTGACGCTCGGCCAGCTGGGCGAGCGGATCGGTGCTTACAACAGGTGTCATGTTTCAGGCTCCAGGAGAGAGGCTATGCAGGAATCTCTAGATCGCCTCTCCTACTCGCTTCTCTGATGCGCGGCGTTGGGCGATCGTGTACCCGTTCGGTCGACGCGCATCTAATCGCCCATGGCAGAGGTCGCAGTGAGACCGGTCTGGAGTCTTCGCGAACATGCAACTGCACTTGAAGCAGCCGTCTCTGTCTGTCTTGGCGGCCCAGGCTCCAAGGCCGTGCACAAGCTGCGTACAGAGACTCGCCGCGTGGAAGCGCAAATCTCTCTGCTGGAGCAGCTGCGTGGACTACCCGGCTTCCGCAAGGAAGCCGAGCGGGTGCATCGGCAGCTCAAGAAACTACGTCGGGCTGCGGGCCGGGTGCGGGACCTGGACATACAGCAAACACTCCTCAAGGGGAGGCAAGTGAACCTAAATGCTCAAGCGATGTGCAGCACATGATCAAGCTGCGACGCGTCGCCGGGAAGAGGCAGAAGCCGAGTTGCTGAAGCAAGTGTCGAAACGGCAGGGTAAACTCGCCAGCGCGCTGGAGACGCTTCTGCATAAGTTCGAGCTTGCTGCTGAACTTCAACTTGCCCCGGCTGAGATGCTAGGAATCATCGAGAAGAACTTCCGGAGGCAGCCGGAGCTGGAGAGATCGTCACCAAACGCGGACGAGTTGCACACGTTGCGAAAAGCGGCGAAGCTGGCCCGCTATCTTGCAGAGACCGCCCCAGGCTTCGCGTCAGCGGCAGAGGCGGCAAAGCGATATGAAGCTATTCAGCAGGCGGGAGGAGAGTGGCACGACTGGCTCAAGCTCTCCCGGCAGGCCAAAGAAGAGTTGGGGCCGGAAAATGCTCTAGCCGACACCTTTCGCCGTAGATGCAGCCGGTATCGGAAGAAGTTTGAGCAACTGCTTCAGCCTCTTCGTAAGACCGGCAAGTAGTCTCTCAGAGGTCGTCCGATTGACAAAGCCCACTTGAGAAGGAGTTTGGCGCACACCCGGGCGACAGAACCGCATCGTTGCCGCGCAACGGATAGTTGTTCCGTTCGCGTGACTAGAACGGAGCCACATTCCTTCTGAGTTCCTTCAAGCTGTAGAACGTTCCGCGCCATACAACTCCTCCCTGCCATAGGGTAATGACGAGAGACCGCACCAGCGCGTACACCAGCAGCACCGATGCGAGCGGAGACAGCAGCGCGTTCCATGCAGAGATTCCTGAAGTCTTTCCGCTTGCGCGGTAGACGACCCCTACAATGAGTAAGGAAATGAGCGACGGGACCCGGGCTCCGGGCACATTCAACCCCAGCACCGGCAGAACGAAGAACGCGAGCAGCCAGATACAGGCCGCGAACAACAAAACCGCCCGGAACTGGAACGCCGAGAAGAAGTTCTTTGTCACCACGCGCACGACGCCCATCGCTCCTGAGGCCCAATGCACATTCACCAACCCCAGACCGAAGACCACACGCTGCTTCAAGCCGGCCTTCTTGATCCGGCGCGCGATGCCCAGGTCTTCGATGATCTCCATCCGTAGCACTTCAAAGCCGCCTACCTGTTCGTAGGCGGACCGGCGTAGCAGGTTGAATGCGCCCACCCCAATTGCGTCACGCTTCGCCTTTGGGTCGGCGACCTTCCACAGGCGCACCGCCCAAAGTCCACAAACCTGAAAGAAGCCGAGCAGCGCGGACTCGTCCCAGCTTCGCAGGATCAGCGTTGGCGCGGTGACCATGTGGTCCGCTCCGCTTTCCACTGCGTAGGCCATCGATCGACGAATCGCATCGCGCCGAAAAATTACGTCTGCATCCGTGAACAGCACATACTCGCTTGTCGAGGTTCGCGCCGCCAGAGCCATTGCATGCGTCTTGCCCAACCATCCCGCTGGCAACTCCTTGACGTGGATGACGCGCAATCGCTGCGGGTATTTCGCTGCCAGCGCGTCCATGACCGCGCCAGTCTGATCCGTCGAGCGGTCATCGACTGCGATCACTTCGAGTGCCCTGTAGTCTTGCCCCAGCAGCGACTCCAGGCAGACGCCAACGTTGCCTTCCTCATTCAGCGCCGGAACGATCGCCGTCAGGGTAGGTCCATCCACGGGCGCCGCATCGTACTCCCGCCGCAGGATGTCCGGCACCGTGGGTAGTCCACGCGCCGCCGCCACACCGCGCCAGACCCAGAGCCCCGCCACCAGCCATGCCTGCGCAATCCATGCACGCAGAAACCATGCAGGCAGAGACCACACCCAGACATGCTCTCCGCCGGTCACGCCGCGACCGGCTCGCGCGACACCGCTATCGTTCTCGCCCCCACAAACAGCAGCCCGGCTGCCACGATCATGGTGACGAGGGTCACTCCAAGACCTCTTGCCAGGGTGCTGTGGTCGCTTACCAATCCGATCAGGCGGGGACTGGGCGCATCGCCCAGTGCATGGATCAGAAACAGCTCCATCGCAATCGCTGTTGCCCGGATCTGACCGCTCACCGAGTTCACGATCGCGGCGTTCAGCGGCCCGTTACCCAGGAAGATGAAGAACAGCGCGAGCGCCAACCCCGGCACCATCGCCCAGCGTGGCCCAAAGAAGCAGGCCACCGCCGGCGGTACGGTCAAGAGTGCCGACCACCCGGAGATGAGGTAAAGCGCGCGCTTGTTCGTCTTCAGCCAGCGCTGCGCGATCCAGCCGCCGACCGCTGTTCCCCCCAGGCCGCCCAGAACCGTCACCGCGCCGACGATCAGACCTGCCGCGCTCGACGAGTACCCACCAACGCGCTGCAGAAAGCTCGGGACCCAAGCTGAGATACCGCCCAGCGAGAACACCACCATCGCCATCCCAAAGGTCGCATACAGATACTGAGGATTCTTTCTCAGGCCGAGCAAGCTGTCTCTTACCAGCGACGCCTTGCCATGCGCGGCCGCGTCTCCACCGGCATCCATCGCTCCCCGCTTCGGCTCCTTGATCAGGAACAGAAGAAGCACGGCCACCACAATGCCTGGCAGCGCAGAAACATAGAACGGAGCCCGCCAACCGTACTTGCCGCCCAACGTTCCGCCCAGCGCGAAGCCGCACGCCGCGCCCACGGGAATTGCCGTATAGAAGATGGTCAACACCCGATTTCGCTGCTCCGGCTCGAAGTAGTCCGCCAACAGGGCCGGCGCGTAGATGCTGAAGCTCGCCTCCGCTATCCCTAATCCCGCATGCCTCAGGTTCAGCGCCAGGTAACTGTGCACCGTCGCCGTGAAGAGGTTCATCCCGCTCATCAAAAGCGCCGAGATCACGATCAGCGGCTTTCTCGGAAAGTGGTCCCCCAGCCATCCGGTCAAAGGCGCCGCACACATGTAGGTTACAAAGAACCAGAACGTCAACGCCCCAACGCGCTCATCGCTTAAGCTGAACTCCGTCTTCACCAGTTCCTGTACGCCCGCCAGGATGTACCGGTCGATGAAGTTGACGAAGTTCATAGCCGTCAGCAGCACCAGCGCCATTGTCGCTCCCACAACCGGCAGCACCGGCAGCCGCACCTGCGCACTTTCTGGCATATGGGTGGAAGAATATCAGCCCCGCTTGCTTTCTTATAACTCGCGCCTTCTCTCTTCATGGCCAGTCGTGAGCGTTATGGAAGGCTCCGCTTCAACCCAGACCAGCGGCAAGGAGCGAGAGCTCTTTCGCTCGATCGCATAGAATGCTGCCAGAACGTGTGAGCGCTCTCTTTCGTCGCGCTTTTCACCATTAACGTCGTACCTGGAGAAAACATGCTTCGCATCCTTGTGTCTCTTTTGTTGCTCTCTGCGTCCGCTGTTACCCCTGCACAGAAGATTCCGCCCCACAAGGCTGCCGTCGTTCTTTTCAACCGCCACGACCTGAGCAACTTCGACACGTTCCTGCGCGGCCACGGACTGAACGCCGACCCCGACCACATCTTTACCGTGGACAATGGAATCATCCACGTCTCCGGTGATGGGTTTGGGTACATCATCACGCGAGACAGCTACAAGAACTTCTATCTCCGCGCCGACTTCAAGTGGGGCGAGGGCACATTCTTAGAACGAAAGGGCCAGGCGCGCGACAGCGGCATTCTCTTCAACGTGCAGGGCGAACAGAAGGTATGGCCGCGGTCAATTGAGTTCCAGATCAATGAGGGAGGCACGGGGGACTTCTGGATGACGGACGGGGCCGCTCTCACCGGACGCGACGGCAAGCGCGTGATTGGGCCTCCAGGGTCTGCGCTCTTGATTCCACACTTCAACAAGGGCACATTCCCGAATGTCGTGGGCGTCCGCGATCCGACGGGAGAATTAGAGAAGCCGCACGGTCAGTGGAACCGCCTGGAACTCGTATCGCAGAACGGCCACGTCTGGCAGTACGTCAACGGCAAACTCGCCAACGAAGGTACGGACGCCTTCCCTGCGGAGGGCAAGATCCTCTTTCAAAGCGAAGGCGCGGAGGTCTTCTTCCGCAACCTGGTGCTGTATCCACTGAAATAGCTGTTCCAATGCTGCACGGCCCGGTACCGTTGGGGATTGCAGCGTGCTCTAAAGCCGCGCCGTGAGAGGCCGATACTCCTTACTGGGAGTCGTCACTCCCCTGAGGGTTCTCTTATGTCGATCCCCGCGCTTTCCACCGCCGCTTTCACGCAGTACGTCAATTCCTCGAGCAACATCTCAGCGTCCCAGCAGGCGTTCCAGTCGCTGCAGCAGGGGCTCGCTTCGGGCAATCTGGCAGCCGCCCAGCTTGCGTTTCAGACCTATCAGTCGCTTAATCAGAACTTAACCAAGGCTGGCGGAGCCGGCCAGAGCGCACAGCTTGCAGCAGACCTCACCACGCTTGGCTCCGCATTGAGCAACGGTAACCTGTCGGCTTCCCGAACAGCGTTCGCAGCCGTTCAAAGCGACTTGAAGTCCACAACGTCGCAGGCGATTACGGCTGCCGAGACTGCAGCAGCGCAGACCGTCAATGAAATCGAAGAACTGCTCAGCACCTTCAACGCCAACGGTTCCTCTTCGTCATCGAGCAGCTCTGCAAACTCGGTCCTGTCGCTCCTCAACAGCGGCTCCAGCCCAAACTCCGCTTCCTCGATCGGCGACCAGACTACCCAAATCCTGCAAGGCCACTATAGCGCTGCGGCGAACAACCTCCCGGCAGCTCCCCCTGCTGCTTCGAACAGCGGCCTGAGTGTCTACGCCTAGCTCGGTTTCCTTCCTGCGGCACACACCTGCAGGGTGCTCTTAAGGCGCACATCGCACTTTGGGGTTGAGTGGCCTGCACCTTCCCCGCCGGCTGGTGTTTCCGTTGCTTAGGGCAGCGGCCTTACGACTGAAGTGGCATTTGCAGACGAGAAAGCGTCCGGCTTAAGCGGCCGCCATCAGCTATACTCTGCTAGTCCCGAACACCTTACTTCGCAGATGGGACAGTCCTCTCCTGGTACGATTGCGCCCAAACGGTGAAGAAGAGCCGACTCAGCGGCCAGCCAATCCTCGCCGGGCTGATTATAGAAGGACCTTGCCACACAAGATGATGCCTTTCTACAGAACTGCCTGAGTGTATGACCACGAACCGGAACAGCGTTAGCTCCCCACGCATCGCGTACTTGATGAGTCAGTATCCGGCGATCTCGCACACGTTCTTTCTGAGCGAAGTGGCAGCCCTGCGAGAAAAAGGTTTTTCGATCGAGACAGCTTCGGTGAACTCGATTCAACCTCCAGCCCACGGGTTCCCCGAGGCTGAGATGCGGGAATCAGAGCGCACCTTCTACATCAAGGCCTCTCCAAGAGGGTCGATCCTGAAAATACTATTGGTGACGCTCCTCACCCGGCCAGGCGTAATCCTGCGTGGTCTCGGCGCTGCGCTCCGGCTAAACCCGGGAGACATACCCAGAACGGGTTATGCCCTCTTTTACCTGGTGGAAGCTATCCTTCTCGGTGAATGGATGCGGCGCAAGGAGTGCAGGCACCTTCACGTGCACTTTGGCGGCTCGGTGTCAACGGTCGGGATGCTGACTGCGATCGCCTGGCAGGTTCCGTACTCGCTGACGATCCATGGACCGGAGGAGTTCTACGATGTCACGCTCGAATCTCTTAGACAGAAGATCGGTCTGGCTGCCTTCGTGACGTGCATCAGCTTCTATTGCCGGAGTCAGCTGCTCAAGATCTCACCGGTGGCGGCTTGGAACAAGTTTCATGTCTGCCGGCTTGGTGTGCAGACAAAGGTCTTCGCTCCGCTGAAGCCGTCGGCTGATATCGTGCTGCATATTCTGAATGTAGGCAGACTTCATCCGGCCAAGGGCCAGATGGTTCTGCTGAACTCGTTTCTGGAGCTTCGTCGGCGGGGCTTCCCGGTTCGCCTGAGCATTGTTGGCGATGGAGAAGGCAGGAACGCGCTCCAGGAGTTCATCGTTCGCAATGATCTAAGCGAAGCGGTGACACTTCACGGAGCGCTCAGCCATCCGGCGACCCGGGCGCTGCTCGCCACCGCAGACCTGTTCGTCCTGCCAAGCTTTGCCGAAGGCGTCCCAGTGGCGCTGATGGAGGCTATGTCGATGGAGGTGGCCTGCATCAGCACCTTTGTCGCGGGCATACCCGAACTGATCGAATCAGGGGTGGAAGGGCTGCTGGTGCCGCCTTCTTCAGAGCAGGCCCTGACCGAGGCGATGGCTTTGCTGCTCTCTGATCCGGAGCGGCGCGGCATGCTGGCCCGCTCCGGGCGGCAGAAAGTGCTTTCGAACTATGAGCTTTCCCGAAATATCAATCGCTTGACCGAGGTGTTTGGGCAGTATGGTCTACGCCCCGGCGCTCCCCGTGAAACACTGTCACCGGCCTGAAATCGCCCAGCAAGAGGAAGATCACGGCAGTACCAGCAATAGAGATTGGAAGGACCCATAACAAGGGCCAGGAAAGGAGCAGCGGGCACCAGCCATGTCGAACCAGCCATACACAGCCGCACCTCGTGTGCCCGCCATCTCCATCCTGATTGTGTCCTTTAATACGCGCGACGTGCTGCGCGAGTGCCTGGCGTCCGTGTTAGCCGCCACCGGCAGCCTCGATGTAGAGACGATCATCGTCGACAACTGCTCGCGCGATGGCTCGGCAGCGATGGTGCGGGAGGAGTTTCCGTGGGTAAAGCTGATCGAAGCCCGCGAAAACCTGGGTTTTGGCCGGGCCAACAACCTGGCGTTTGAAGCTGCCCGCGGACGCTACGTGGTTCTGCTGAACTCCGACGCGTTTTTATGTCCGGACACGCTGACCCTGTCGCTCGAGAAGATGGAGGCCGACGCGAGCGTCGGACTTGCAAGCGGACGCCTGGTAGGACGCGACGGTGTGTTGCAGCCGTCGGCGAGAATGTTCCCCAGCCCGATGCGGCAGTTTCTCGTAATTTCAGGACTTGCCGATAAGTACCCGAAGTCTCGGTTCTTTGGACAGGCCGACCGGACCTGGGCCGATCCCATGCAGGCGGCGGAGGTGGACTGGGTGCCGGGAGCATATTCGATCATTCCCGCCGCCATTCTGCATAAGCATGGCTTCTTCGATCCCCGGTTCTTCCTGTACTACGAAGAGGTCGACCTATGCCTGCGCATCAAAACCGCGGGCTACAAAGTGATGTACTGGCCGGAGATCAAGGTGGTGCATGTTGGCGGTGAGTCGTCGCGCTCCATAACAACCCTGGAGATGTCGCAGAGCGGTGCCCAGCTTGTCTTATGGCGGATGCGAAGTACCCTGCTTTACTACCGCAAGCACAAGGGCTCGTTGGCGTTCGCCATGCGCTGGCTGGAGGAGCTCTGGTGCCGTCTGCGAGCATGGCGAAATCAGCTCCGCCCCGGAGAGGACGCCAAAACGGAAGCACGTAACCAGAAACGGCATGCGGAGTTGATGGGAGTCGCCTGGAGAGAGACCAAGGGCGGACGCGTGTCTCCGCTCCAGCCCTGGTAGTTGGCCGAAATAGAGGGGCCGCAAGTTTGCATTCCCAAGGGCAACCCAAACCAGTACTGTTACCGATCTCGTCTGGTAACCTGCGCCTGGACTCTTTCGGGTACCACAATGGGAAAATTTTTCCCATCGTGTCGTCAGCCCCGGAATAAGCTCGAAACGTGCTGATCCATTGACTTTTCAGATGGGCGGCACTCTGGGCTTTCGCATTGTGAGGCGAATTTTTTGCCTGTATACTCGGCGTTCTGTGGATTGCGCGTTTGGTTGTATGGTGTTTGACCCTTGCAGGGACTACTCTCTCGGACAGTACAAGGAGCAGGAATCAGTGAGAGAGCCAGGCAGTTTGTATGACGCATGCTGTAAGACCGGCCCGAAGTACAAGTCGTGACGATTGGTGAAGCGCTGGAGTAAGGGAAGCATGGCTATCAGACAGAGACGGATCGCGATTCTGGGTGTGCCAGTCGACAACTTGTCTATGGACGAGACGGTCGAGGCCATGGACCGGCTAATCGAGAGCGACGGCTTTCACCAAGTAGCCACGGCGAACGTCGATTTCCTGATGAAGGCCATCGAAGATGAAGAACTGATGGACATCCTCCACCGCTGCGACCTTGTGCTTCCGGACGGGATGCCTCTGGTTTGGGCTTCGCGGATCATGGGTACGCCCTTGAAAGAGAGGGTTACCGGCGCAGATCTTCTGCCGCGGCTTTCGGAGCTCTCGCAGCGCAAGAAGCGGAGGATGTTCTTGCTGGGCGCGACGGAAGAGCGCTCAAACGCAGCCGCCAAGTGGATCGAGAAAAACTATCCGGGCGCGGTCCTGGCGGGGCGGTACTCGCCGCCATTTGGCCCGATCGAAGAGATGGACCACAACCACATCCTGAAGCTGATTGAAGAGGCGCACGTAGACGTTTTGCTGGTCGCCTTTGGCAATCCCAAGCAGGAAAAGTGGCTCGCCATGCATCGCAGCCGGCTGCAAGTTCCGCTCTGCATCGGGGTTGGAGCTTCACTGGACTTCCTCTCCGGGACTCACTCCCGTGCTCCTGAGTGGATGCAGCGGTCCGGGCTGGAGTGGCTGCACCGCTTCGCCAAGGAACCCCGTCGGCTGGGGGCGCGCTACACCCGCAACGCGCTTGGCATCTTGCGGCACCTTTCGCTGCAGATGCTCGCGGTCTCGACCCAGCCCAGAGGCGATGCGCTTTCGCGCATATCTCTGTACCAGGAAGATCGTGCGCTGGTGGTGACCATCGTGGGACAGTTTGCCGGACCCATGGTCGAGGAGTTCGATGAGGCGCTTGCCATGGCTTCAATGGGTCGATGTTCCTTCATCCTGGACCTTCATCTGACCACGTCCATCGGCGTCGACGCGATGGGCTTTCTGGTGGACCTGAGCCGCAAGATGCGGGACCGGAACAATGAGATTTGGCTGGTCGGAATGCGGCCAAGTCTTCGGCGCCTGTTCCGCACAGCTTTCCTGCACAAACGTCTGTTTCGCCTCGCCCCCAAGGTTGGCGACGCTCTGCGCCGCATCGACTCGATGGCGCCCAACTCCGAACCGAGAATGCTCTCTGCGACGCTGCTGCCCGAAGAAGTACTCAGCTAGTTTGTCGATTACCCTGTCACTGCTGGAAAGAAGCGGCATCCTCCCCGCTGCATCCCGACGGAACTGGATGCGCCGCGCACGTGAACATACAACGCGATCAGGATGCTGATCTCTGGCGCCGGTGGGCGAAAATGGTTCCATTTTGGAAATCACTCCACCAGGTTCTTCCCCTACAACTTTCGTGATTGAAACGGCTATACCCAGAGCTTATGGTTGAGAGTGTCTGTCTCTATCATCTGGGAACGCGGGTTCGCATGGCAGCACTTGTTCTATTCGCAGTGGTTGGTCTGCTCAAGTGGTTGCTGGTCATCGCAACGCTTCCTCTGCTTGTGGAGCTGCTTTGCTTGACTTTGGGAGCGATGCTGCCAGGCCGGCAGAATGAAACCGAGCCGGTTTCTGCCCCTTCCCGGATGCGACTTACCGTGATTGTGCCCTGCCACAATGAAGAGCTTACGGTCGCCCGGTGCATCGAGAGCCTGAAGGCGGCCGACGGTGCGCCGGATGTGCTTGTGATCGCGCACAACTGCACAGACTCTACCGCGGAGATTGCTGCCAAAGCCGGTGCCCGTGTTGAGGTAGTAGACGATCCAACCAGACGAGGCAAAGGGCACGCGCTCAAGCATGGCTTTGCGGTCGCATTCTCGAAGCTGAGTGCAGATGCGGTGATGATCGTAGACGCCGATTCGACCGTCTCGCCAAACATCGCAGTCGAGGTGCGCAGGCGGCTCGCAGCCTCTCCGGTGGTCCAGTGCCGGTACCAGGTAAAGAACTACGCGGCGTCCTGGCGGACGACGCTTACCTCGCTCGCTTTCCTCGGCATCAACGTGGTCCGGCCGCGTGGTCGGGACAAGCTGGGACTCTCCTGCGGCATCTTCGGCAACGGCTTTGCAATGCGCAAAGAGGTGCTGCAAGCCGTCGAATACGACGCCCATTCGATCGTCGAAGACATGGAGTTTCACCTGGCGCTTGTGGAGCACGGCTTCCGCGTGCGGTTCATTCGCGAAGCGGTCGTCCTGGGTGACATGCCGCTCTCTGCGAAGACGGCAGAAAGTCAACACTCGCGTTGGGAGGGTGGGCGGCTGCGCCTGCTTTCGGACTGGGGCCTGCGGCTGCTGCGAGAGGTGTTGCGCGGCCGGCTGCGCCTGGCAGAGCCTTTGTGCGACCTGCTCAGCCTGCCCCTTGCCCTTGAAGTGTTGTCGCTTCTTGTTTTGCTGCTCTTTCCATCGGCACGCCTTTATGTGGCGGCGGCATTCGCCATCGTGCTTCTGCACCTTGGCGTAGTGGTTCACGCCAGTCCGGACCGCGGTGGGAGTATTCGCACCCTGTTGCTCGCGCCGGTCTACCTCCTGTGGAGGGTGACCAGCATGGCGACAACGGTGAAGACCGCAGGTAAAGGCGCCGCCTGGGTGCGCACTGAGCGCGAGCCATCCGGTAATCCGGCGCACGATATACTGACAGCAAAGGCCCTTACGCCAGAGACAGCGAGCAGATCGCAGGAGAGCCTATGAAGAACACTCCCCCATTGCACACCCTGCTTCCATATGCTCTGGTCCTGTTGGTTGCCGCAGCGTCAATCAGACCGGCGAATCTGAAGGCGCAGAACGCAGCACCGTCCGCAGCACAGACCGCAGGGTCGACGGCAGCAGCCCAGAGCCAACCACCCGTCCAGACGCAGGACCAGGGTCTACAGAGGCACCCGCTGGATCTGGAAAGCCTACAGCCGGATCCACACGAGGAGTACCTGCTGGGTGCGGGTGACGAAATCGCCGTTTCGGTTGCAGGCAGGCCGGAGCTCTCAGGCATACACGTCGTTGGTCCGGACGGTCGCATCACCATGCCTCTGCTGGGGACGGTTGAGGTCGGCGAAAAGAGCCGCGACGACGCGGCCAAAGCGATCGACGCGGTTCTCGCCAACTTCTACAGCGGAACCGTAAACGCAACCGTGCAGGTCACCAAGTATGGATCGAACCACATTCTGGTGCTGGGTCCGGTCGAGCACGCCGGTGTGATGAACTTCGACCAGCCACCATCGCTGCTCGAGGCGATCACGCGAAGCGGCGCCGTCATCAACCCCGACCGGTCAGTCCAGGTGCCGCGCAAGTGCGTCATCTACCGCGGCGATGACAAGGTAATGAACATCAATATCAGTGACCGCTTCGACACCAAGAAGGCACTGAACAATCTCCGGCTGCGCCGCAACGACATCCTGTACTTCCCTGAGGCCCAGGAGAGCCTGATCTCGGTGATGGGCGAAGTGACCAGGCCGGGTCCGGTGCGGCTCACCCAATCGACGACCTTGATCTCCCTGCTGGCCGATGCCGGCGGCATCACGGAGAAGGCCGGCAATCCCACGATCCAGATCGTCGAGCCCTCTACTGGACGCATCCAGAAGATCACGTACAAGCAGCTTCTGACGCTGCAGGGCGGAAGCGATGTGACCCTGCATGACGGCGACATCGTCTTTGTTCCACGGAGCGGGCTGTCGAAGGTGGGATTCTTTTTTCAGCAGATCTCGCCTATCACCAGTCTAGGCACCGTCTTCTCCCTGTCGGCTCGGTAGACGCTCTTTGTGCCGGCGCATTGAACTGGCCCTCGGGCCGGGCAGTAAATGAGATCGAACCTCTGGAGAACCACTCAGTATGCCTTCAACTAGCGAGCTCTCCCCGATCGTAACGTCTCAGGCATCGGCTGGCGTCGCGCCGGCGGAACCGGCGCGCGTTGGAATTCAGCCGCTTGAGATCATCAAGCGTCACCTGAAGCTGTTCGGGATCGTGTCCGGCACGCTGCTGCTGCTGGGACTGCTCTACCTGCACAGCTATCTGCAGCCCATCTACGAAGCGACCGCCATCGTCTACGTCTCTCCCGTCTTTCCCGCGGCGCTCTCGAGCGACCACGATCATGACCGGCAATATGATGCTTTTCTCGAACAGCAGATCACCGCGGCGACCCGTTACGAGACCCTCCAGAAGGCGCTGCGGAAGTATCCAGACGCCTGGCCGGCTGCTTTCCCCGGCGAGGCCGAGCAGAACAAGATCCTCCGGCTGCAGAAACAGCTGAAAGTGGAGCAGGTGGGTCGCAGCTACGAGGTGTCAATCAGCCTGCAGGGCACCAAGGCGGCCCTGCTCCCGGACTTCGTAAACCAGATTACGGCCAACTACCTCGAAGACGCCCGGAACGAAGAGGTCTACGGCCGCGAGCAGAAGCTGGAGACGCTCCGCCAGCAAAAAGCGGAGCTGCAAAAGCAGCTGGACACCGACATGGCGCAGCAGAGCCAGATACTGCAGTATGTCGGTCTCGCACACTTCAGCGACAAGGGTGCCAACCCGTACGACGAGAATCTGAGCAAGCTGAGGGACGAGCTTGGCGAAGCGCATGAAAAGAGCGCCGAGGCCGATGCTGACCTGCGCAGCCTGGGAGCCGGAAATTCGCAGAGTCCGGCTCTGCAGCAGGCGGCGGCCGACGAAGTGGCCGCAGATCCGGTGGTGTCGACGATGAAGTCGCAGCTTTCGACGCGAAAAGCCACGTTGTTGACCCAGATCAGCGGGATGAAGCCGGGAAATCCGATCTACAGCCAATCGGAAGCGGAGATTGCCGACATCGATCGCCGGCTGGATCAGATCACGAAAGACGCCACCCGGAAGGCGGCCGCACACCTCGAGCAGAAGGCCATCTCGGCGAAGACGCGTGCCGCCGATCTCGAACGGCAGCTCTCCTCTGACCTTGCGAAGACGACCTCCCAGGCCTCCACTGCGGCGCCCAAGCTGCAGCAGGCGCAGGTGCTCTCGGCGGAGATCGATCGCCTGCTCGCCAATCAGACCGTGATCAACAACCGCATTCAGGACCTGATCCTCGAGGGCGAGACTCCTGGTTCGATCCACCTGTTTTCGTCTGCGCTGCCAGTGTCCGGGCCGGTCAAACGCAAGGCGTTCCTGGCCTACGCGGTGGTGCTGCTCTTCAGCCTGGGCGCGGGTACAGCCGCCGCTCTGCTGAAAGACAAGCTTGATCCTCACATCTACACCAGCCACGACGTGCGCCGGCTGGTCGGCTTTCCTCCTATCGGGCTGCTGCTATCGCCTGCCGAGTTTTCTCCAGACCTCAGGCGCGAGTACTTCCTGCGGCTGGCGGGCGGCTTGGACCAGGCCCATCGCCGGACAGGCGCGCGGACGTTTGTCTTCCCTTCCGTCGGACCAAAGAGCTCCCGCGACATCGTCGAACAACTTGGTGCCGAGCTGTCGGCAAACGGGCTTCGCGTTCTGGTGGTTAACATCCAGTCGGGTCATGCGGTCGAAAAGCAGACGTCTGAAAAGCCGGGGCCACAGATGGATGTTGTTCCGCCAAATCCTCGCCTGCTGACGATGACCGATGGACAGACGCAGCTCGCGGCCGAGGTAGATAAAGAGCAGTATCGCGTCATCTCGCTGCCAGCGACGGAGGTGGCCGAACTGCTGCGGCGCTCGCGCAGCTATTACAACGCGATCCTGGTAGCGGCTGACCCCCTGTTTACCTCCGCCTACACCGAGCATTTTGCCCGTACGGCTGACGGCACCGTGTTGATCGTCGATTCAGGAGAGACACGGAAGGACGAGTTGATCCGCGCAGCCCGACTGCTGGAACGATTGAAGATCTCCGGCATTGCCATCGTGCTGAACAACGTCACCGAGAGAAGGGCAGAGGAAGATGTTGCGCGGCAGCTTGCCGATTATAAGAGGAGCGCTGCATAGGAGAAGTTTCTCAGGCTGCGGAGCTCACGAGAAGTGACCCTGCTCTACTGACCTACTTTGATTTTTCTGAAACAAGGAGCTTATGTCCGCTACCGATTCCCTGCTGCCGCCGCTGACGACCGAAGAGATCGAGGGCGGCGCGCCTGCGGCTGAGCTTGCGGAGAGCGGGCGGCGCCGCAAGCTCGAGAACAAGGCGCTGAACGCAACCCTCTGGACGGCCGCATCGTACGGTGTCACGCAGGCGTTGAGGATGGTGAACAGCATCGTCCTGACGCGGGTCCTGCTACCCGAGTTCTTCGGTTTGATGGCGCTGGTCTCCACGCTGGTCATGGGCGTGCGGCTGCTCTCAGACATTGGCCTGCTGCCGAGCGTCATCAACTCGCCGCGCGGCGACGAGCCAGCCTTTCTTGATACCGCATGGACCATCCAGATCGTTCGCGGACTTTCGCTCTGGATGATCGCCGCGGTGTTGACCGTCCCGGTGGCGCATTTTTACCACGACTATCGGCTGCTCGCCCTCATTCCGGTCCTGGCCCTGAACACGATCATCGACGGCTTCGCGAGCACCAACATGATGACTGCGGCCCGGCACATCGGCGTGCGGCGCCTTTTGATCATCGATCTGGCTGCCCAGATCTTTACCATCCTTGTGACCGTGACCTGGGCGTGGTTCTTTCCCAGCGTCTGGGCGCTGGTAGGCGGCACGCTGGCGGCGTCGCTGTTCAAGACAGCGGTGAGCCACATGCCTGCGGTCCTTCCCGGCAGGCGGAACACCTTTGCCTGGGAGAAGGAGTCCGTGCACACGCTTGTCCACTTCGGCAAATGGATCATGCTGGGGACGGCGTTCTACTTTCTCGCCTCACAGGCAGACCGCCTGATCCTGGGTCGGCTGGTGACGTTCGCGACCTTGGGCGTGTACGGCATTGCGTTCACCTTTGCCGACATTCCGCGCCAGGTAATCCAGCAGTTTTCCTATCGTGTCGGGCTCCCTTTCATCGCCAAGATGGCACACCTGCCGCTGCCCGAGTATCGAAGGAACTGCCTGAAGTACCGGTTCTATGCCCTGGCCGCGGGCGCCTTCATACTGAGCCTGGTAGTGATCCTCGGCGGCCCCTTGATCCTTCGTCTTTATGACCATCGTTACGCGGATGCAGGATGGATCGTTCCCATCCTGGCGTTGGGACTGTGGCACACGCTGCTTTACGCGACCATCGGGGACATACTTTTTGCGCTCGGTAAATCGAAGTACAACGCCATCGGCACCGCCTGTTACTGCGCGACGATGTTCCTGTGCCTTCCACTTGCGTTTCACTTCTTCGGGCTGTTTGGGGCGGTCATCAGCGTTGCGGCGGGTGACTTTCCCTTCTATCTTGTGCTTGCATTCGGCGTTGCAAGGGAAAAGGTGAGCGTATGGCGGCAGGACGCGCTGGCGACTGCAATGTTCCTTGGCTTTCTCGCGATCGGATTCTTTCTGAAGCGGATGGTTGGATGAGTGCGTTTACCCCGAATTCGCCATTGATGCTGCGGAATCTCGCGTTGACACTCGAAGAGTTGAACGATTCGGACGGAACAGCATGAACCGGAACCAGGAAAAAGGCGAAGCCGCCGCAGCGGGCTGGTTCCACTACGGCGTTTGCTCAACTGCGCTCCTGCGCAATCTTCGAGGCGGCCTGAGCCATGGTTGAGCGCCTGAACCACAACGTGCCCGTGCCTGGAGAGCCCGGATGGCACTCCGAGCTTTGCACAAAACACACATGCGTTTCGGACAAGAAGCAGTTTGGCACCGGTTTGATCTACAAGCCAAACGCGCTCCGGGTAACATTCCTGCTGCCCATGCCGGGCAACAAGCCCATCGGCGGCTTCAAGGTCACGTACGAGTATGCAAACTTCCTTGCCGCTCGCGGCCACTCTGTCCAGGTAGCGCATTCAAACCAGTTGTACGTCGACAGACCACGCTCCTCGATGAGCGCGAAGGACGCCCTGCGGTCGTTCCAGCGCTACACGACGATGAAGCTGACAGGGCGCTTCCGCCCTGACGCCTGGTTCAAGGTCGACCCTGCAGTTCGCATGCTCTGGCTGCCTACTCTTGAAGCAAGCAATATCCCCGACGCGGACGTTGTCATTGCGACGGCTTGGGAGACGGCGGAGTGGGTGCTGACCTACCCCGCGAGCAAAGGCAGGCGCTTTTATCTGATACAGCATCTTGAGACCTGGTCGGGCCATGAAGAGCGGGTGCTCCAGACCTGGAAGGCGCCGCTTGAGAAGATCGTGATTGCCGGATGGCTGCAGCGGCTCGCGACAGAGATGGGACAGAGAAGTCATCTTATCCCGAACGGGATGGACTTCAGCCGATTTCAGATGACGGTACCTCCGGAGCAGCGTGACTCGAACCGCTTGCTGATGCTGCATCATTGTATGGAGTGGAAGGGCTCTCCTGACGGGTTGGCAGCGGTCGCGATTGCGCAGCAGACCCTCCCGGAGCTGAAGCTGACGCTCTTTGGCATCGATCCCGCACCTCCGGACCTGCCGCCGGGAGTGGAGTATCACCATCAGCCCAGCCAGGAGCGGCTGAACCGACTCTATAATGAAGCGGCTATCTTCATCAGTCCGAGTTGGGCCGAAGGCTGGGGTTTGCCGCCCGCTGAAGCACTGATGTGCGGCGGTGCGCTGGCGGTGACGCGAGGCGGCGCGGACGAGGCCTTCGCCATCGACGGCGAGACGGCCCTGGTGAGTCCGATCAAAGATCCGGCAGCGCTGGCGGCGAACATCGTTCGACTGGCGCGAAATGACGAGCTCCGGGTGAGGCTGGCGCGACAAGGGCACGCGCTTATTCAGCAGTTCACCTGGCAGCGCTCCGGGGAGGCGCTGGAGGCGCTGCTGACGGGAGCCGGCCCGGCGGCTGCCCCCATGGCTGAAAGTGCTCCTGTCGACGAGCAAAGTGAAGTGACCGCATGAGCGAGATGCCCGCAAGCCTTGCACCCGAACTGCCAGCCATCGGCGTTGTGATCATCGGCCGCAACGAAGGCGAACGTTTGCGCGCCTGCTTCACGTCTGTGTTGACGATGAACTATCCGCGCGAGCTCGTGGAGGTGATCTATGTCGATTCCGCTTCCACAGACTCGTCTGTCGAGTTGGCGCGAGTACTTGGGGTGAAGACAGTACAGTTGGACGGGCCGACGACCGCGGCGCGCGGTCGCAATGCTGGCTGGATGCGCAGCAATGCGGCGCTTATCTTGTTCCTCGATGGTGATACAGTGCTCGATGCGGACTTTGTCGCCAAGGCGGTGCCGCACTTTTCCGATCCGAAGGTGAGTGGAGTTTACGGCAACCGCAGGGAGACACGGACCGCAGACTCGATCTACAATGCGATCTTCGACCTTGATTGGAATGCCGCTCCGGGCTGGTCGCTTTTCTTTGGCGGCGACGCTCTGGTTCGGCGCGAGGCCCTGGCTGCGGTCGGCGGCTATAACGACACGCTGATCGCGGGGGAGGAGCCGGACCTGTGCCGCCGAATGCGCGGGCGCGGCGGCCGGATCCTCCACATCGACGAACCGATGACCCTGCACGACCTGGACATGCATCACCTGAAACAGTACTGGCGCCGTTCGATCAGAACCGGTCACGCCTATGCCGAAATCTCGGCCATCTATGCCAAGACCGATGACCCGCTTTGGAGCAACGACAGCCACAGCAACCTGGTCCGCGGTCTTTTCTGGACAGGTTCGCCGCTGCTTGCGCTGGGGCTTGCGGCGTTGCTGCGCTCTCCTCTGCCGATCGCGATCTTTGTCGCGGCCGCCGGGGCGCTGGTGGTCCGGACTGCCTTGAAGGTAAGCAAACGGACGAGCGATCCCGCGCTTCTTCTGGCGTATAGCTTGCACTCGCACCTGCAACAGGTGCCTATCTTCTTTGGACAGGTGCGCTATTGGCTGCGCCGCATGCGGGGCCAGGGATCGGCCATCATCGAGTACAAGACGGTACCATAGCTTGCAGACGGGGCAGGCTGGAGCGAGACGAGCTTGGGTAGAGTGTTCGAGGCGTTCAAAGAAGATTGGAGCACATACGGCGGCAACCTCGGCAATCGGGGGCTTTGGGCGATGGCCGTGTACCGGTTCGGGCAATGGCGCTATACCATCAAGTCCGATCTTGTTCGAAAGCCGTTTTCTCTTCTTTACAAGACGCTAAAGGTGTTCAGTGAGATCGTTACCCACGTCGAGTTGCCCTGCGAAGCGGTAGTCGGGCGCCGGCTCGTAATTGAGCATGCGTTTGACATCGTCATCAGTGGCGACGCTGTGCTGGGCGACGACGTGGTCTTGCGCAACGGCGTTACCATCGGTCTGCGGCATCGCGGCCTGCGCGGCTCGCCCGTGATAGGCGACCGCTGCGACATCGGCACCGGCGCGAAGATCCTGGGTCCAATTACGATCGGCAACGATGTGGCGATTGGGGCGAACGCTGTAGTGATTACAGATGTGCCCTCGAACTCGATCGCGGTCGGCGTACCCGCGAAGATTCGGCAGCGGAGGGCGGAGGTGCAAAACCTCAGCATGCCGGAGGCGGAGGATGCCGCTGCGATGGCGCCAGTTCACACGCATCCGGACCCACTGCTCGTGCGCTGAGCGGGACTCTCGTCCCCAGAGCTCCAGCCGAGCTGCTCCTGGAGCACCAGGCGAGCTGCCCGACCGGCTCTGCTCTCGAAGCAAGCTCCCGCAGCGTGGCGGGAACGCATTTGATCGACGCTTAATCAGACGGACGACAAGCAAAGCCATCAGCAGGCACAGCTAATGCGGCTAGATCGGCTTGCCGATGTGATCTTCAAGGAGATCGCTCGTGGCCTACGATTTCTGTGCCGGCAGTTTGCCGCGCATGAACAGGAAAGGCCGATGGAACAAAGGCCTGCGCACATGTGCCGCTATCGCAGCGGCGATCGCATGCACCGGACATCTGCACTGCCGTGCACAATCCGCCCATGCGGATCCGCCGCTGCGACTGATTACAACAGCACGCGAAGCCCACAGCCTGCCCTCAAAAGAGGCCTTCCGCGGCTACCCGATCCATCTGCAGGGAGTTGTCACCGGGTATTTTCCCCGGCCTGGCGGGGACATCAGGATGTGGGTGCACGACCGAACTGGATCTATCTATGTGATCGCCCCGCACGGTGCGGTGGGGATCCCGGTAGCGGGTACAGTCGTGGATGTTCGAGGGATAAGCGAACCCGGCGGTTTTTCCCCAATTGTCGACGACGCGGATGTGTCCGTGATCGGCCATGCCAAGCTTCCCACTGACGCTCCACGGGTGACGCTGACGTACCTTCGTACCGGTGCCAGCGACGCGCAGTGGGTAGAGGTGGAAGGCGTCGTTCACTCCGTCCAGGAGGCGGATGGCGAGGTGACCTTGCAGCTCGCCATGGCTGATGGGATAATCACGGCCAAGACTTTGAAAGAGGAGTTGCACGACTACTCCAACCTCATCGACTCCACTGTGATCCTTCACGCAAACGCCGCACCCTTGTTCAACGATAATCGCCAGGTGGTTGGGGCCCGGCTGCTTTTTCCCAGCCTGGAGGCCCTGTGGATAGTGAGGGCCGCACCGAAGGACCCGTTTCAATTGCCGGTGACGGCGGTGAGAAGCCTCTCGGGGTTCGACCGTGTCAAGGAGGTGCTTCATCGTGCCCACATTCGAGGACGAGTGACGCTTCAGTGGAAAGGATCACTGCTCTGTGTTACCGACCCGACCCACGGAATCTGTGCACAGACCACCCAGACGACACCCGTCCAAGTAGGGGACCTGATGGATGTGGTTGGCTTTCAGGCCAGCGGAGACGCCGGCCCGATTCTTACCGACGCAATCTTCCGGCCAGCTGGAAGTCACCGCGATCTGTTGCCGGCGAAGCTCACGGTGGAAGAGGCGCAGAGGAGCGAAAACGACAACAATTTAGTCGAAGTGGAAGGAAAGTTGATCGGGCGCGACCTGGGCGCAAAAGACACAACCCTTGTGCTGGAATCAGGCAATTCTATCTTCGATGTCATGCTTCCAAAGGACCTCGCCCGGCCCGAGCAGATCAGATGGGCCAACGGTAGTCTCCTGCGGGTGACTGGCGTGTGCTCCGTTTCCATCGACACCCGAACCAGCGCGCAGCGGGAGGGAGAAGCCGTCAGCAAGTCGTTCGGTATTCTGCTGCGTTCGCCCGACGATGTTCTGGTGTTAAAACATCCTTCATGGTGGACTCCTGCCCACGCGCTGGCGGTGCTGAGCATCGCGCTTGTGGTTGTTCTGGTTGTTCTGGTCTGGGTCATCTCACTCAAGCGGCGAGTGCACGAGCAGACCAGCATGATTCGCGACAGCGAGGTGCGGTTCCGGCATATGGCCGAGCACGACAGCCTGACCGGTCTGGCTACGCGTCCGGTCCTGCATGAGCGCCTAGGCCAAGCCCTGGCTCGCGCGGCAAGGGACCAGACCCATGTGGCCCTGCTGATGCTCGATCTTGACCGGTTTAAGCAGATCAACGACACACTGGGTCATGACGCCGGGGACCACACGCTGCGGGTGACTGCGGAGCGTATTACCGATGTTGTCCGCAGAACTGACACTGTAGCGAGAATTGGCGGCGACGAATTCGTCGTGTTGATCGGCGATCTTGCGGACCCGGAAGACGCGGAGAAGGTTGCAGAAAAGATCGTGGCCGGGTTGTCCGCTCCAATTGAGATACAGAACACGATGGTGCCGGTCTCCGCCAGCGTAGGCATCTGCACCGTGGCGGGCAGTGAGATGGACGCGGCGGCCCTGCTGAAGAGCGTCGACGCGGCGCTTTACCATGCCAAGGCGCAGGGCCGTAACTGCTTCCAGATGTTTACACCCGCCATGGCGCGGGCAACGTCGGAAAGGCTGCGCCTGCAGGCAGGGCTAGCGCAGGCGATGGAACTGAATGAACTCGAACTGCACTACCAGCCGCTGGTGAGCTTCGAGACCGGGCGGCTTACCGGCTTTGAAGCGTTGTTGCGGTGGCGAAGCAAGGCCATGGGTCTGCTGCCGCCGGACGCCTTTATTCCGATCGCGGAAGAATCAGGCTTGATCGTTCCCATCGGCGAGTGGGTGCTTCAGCAGGCCTGCCGCGAAGTGGGCGCACTCGAGCGTGAGATGGGCCAGAGCTTAATGCTGGCCGTGAACCTGTCGCCGCTCCAGTTCCGCCAGCACGATCTTGCGACGAAGATCGAGCAGACACTGAAGGAGAACCGCCGGCCGCCGGCCACCCTTGAGATCGAGATCACCGAAAGTATGCTGATGGACGACTCAAATCAGACGACGGAGACTCTGGCGCGGCTGCGCGAACTCGGCGTCCATACAGCGCTCGACGACTTCGGCGTAGGCTTTTCCAACCTGTCCTATATCACCCAGTTCGCGATTGACCGGCTGAAGATCGATCGGTCGTTTGTGAACAACTGCCTGGTCGACAAGAACACGCTGGCGGTAATTCGAGCAATCATCGCGATGGCGCACGGGTTGGATGTAGGAGTGGTTGCGGAGGGCGTGGAGACAGCGGAACAGTTCGTGCTTCTGCGCCGGGAACAGTGCGACACGGCGCAGGGTTACTTTCTCAGTCGACCGGTTCCGGTCAGCCAGATGCCGGCAGCGCTCGACCGCATCAGGAGCACAGTTGCATCGGTAAAGTCTGCGTCCAAGATAGGACGCGAAGAGAGCCTGTTCGTAGCCTAACGTCCCCACCGCGGTGGAACTTTCAGTCCGAACACGTCGTAGACCCCTATGACAATCGTCTGCCCGGAGGAAAGCTGCGTGTTGAAGCTGCTGTTGTTCTGTATCCTGCTGGTGTTGTGCTGGCCGCTGGCGCTGTTGGCGCTGGTGCTGTATCCGCTGATCTGGCTGGTGATGCTGCCGTTCCGTCTGGCTGGTCTGGCGGTGGGCGGCGCCTTCGAGCTTGTCGGCGTACTGTTTTCGCTCCCGGGACGTCTGGTGCGGGCTATTTAGAGAGTTTCAGAACGCTGGAAGGTCCTCTTCAGGATCGCCGTCCAGGTCTGACTCCTCTATGGAGACGTTCCACTCGCGAAGGAGCTTGAAGATGGCGCTGGCGCTAAACCCCGCGCGGAGCAGGCGGTTTACGATGCGGGTTGATTGCTTCTGCGCCTCTTCGCGCGAGACGCCGGGGCCTCCGGGCTGCTGGATGCGCTTCTTTTCGCAGTAGGCGCGGGCGAGGGCGACCTCGTCTACATCTTCGTAGGCCGTCTCGAGGGTGCTCGCGATGAGGTCTTTAGCGACACCCTTCTGCTGGAGGTCTTGTTGGACGCGGCGGCGGCCGAACTTCTGATTCTCTTTGCGGAGACGGGTGTAGTCGGCGGCGAAGCGCGTGTCGGAGAGGTACTTCAGGTCGATGAGGCGGGCGATGACGGCGTCCATGGCCTGCTCACCGGCAGGGCCGGGTTCGGCGCGGTTGCGCATAAGGCGGCGGAGATCGCGGACGGTGCGCATCTTGCGGGCGAGGGTAGAGACGGCGTAGTCGAAGAGGCCGGCTTCGCCTACGGGGTCGCGTTTCTTGGGGCGTTGGAAGGGCATGGCGGTTACTTTGTGGTGCTTCATTTACTACTTTTTCATCCTTCGCCATTTCACCCTTGTCATCCTTCGCCGCAGGGGGAGGATCTGCTTTTTATTGCGCCCACCGGTTGCTCGAAACAAGCACAGGCAAGGACAAAAGCAGATTCTCTTCGGGAATGACAAACAATTACGCAGATGAGCTTATGGTTTGGCGTACTTGTTGGTATGCGTCCACTGGTCGCACCAGTCGCCGACGGTCTCATACCAGAGCTTGGAGTTTTGTGGCTTCAGGACCCAGTGGCCTTCGTCGGGAAAGTAGAGCATCTTGCTGGGGACGTTGAGGCGCTGGAGGGCGGTGAAGAGCTGGAAGCCCTCGCTGACGTCCAATCGATAGTCGCGCTGGGAGTGGATGACGAGGGTGGGCGTTTTGGCGTTCTGAATGGAGAGCATGGGCGACCATTTTCTGAACGGGTCCGCGTCAACTGAGCCAGACGCGTACTTCCAGGGCTGGCCGGGTTCTTGCGAGCCGGGCTTGCGGAACTCCCACTCGTTGAACCAGAGCTCTTCGGTGGTGCCGTAGGCAGACTGCGGGTTGAACATGCCGTCGTGGGTGACGATGCAGGCGAAGCGGTTGGTGTGGGTGAGGATCCAGTTGGCCATGTAGCCGCCGTAGCTTGCGCCGAGGGCGCACTCGCGGGACTTGTCGATGAAGGTGTAGTGGGCCTCGGCGTAGTCAAGGCCGCGCATCAGGTCGATGTAGGGCTTGCCGCCCCAGTCGCCGTTTACGCCGTCGATGAAGCTTTGGCCGTAGCCGGTTGAGCCGCGTGGGTTGATCATGACGACGACGTAGCCGGAGGCAGCCATCAGCTCAGCGTTCCAGCGGTAGGACCAGGCGTCTCCCCACGCGCCCTGCGGGCCGCCGTGGATGAGGAACTTTAGCGGGTATTTCTTGGAGGGGTCGAAATTGGGCGGGCGGATCAGGAAGCCCTGGACTTTTGTGCCCCCTGCGCCGGGGAAGGTGAATGACTCTATTTTCGGCAGGTCAAGCTGGGTAAGGAGACCATCATTCAAATGAGTGATAGCTTGTTGCCCACCCCATTCTGAGACCCCAGGTTTCGGATTTTTGGGTAGACGTACGATTTGTACAGGTGACTCTGCGGTCATCTGAGCTGCTATGAAAACATCTCCCTTGTCTCCCAACCCCGCACCTTTGATGGGATGAATGTCGCTGAATTCGCCTTCGCCTTGCAAAAAGCTCAACGCGCCGCCTTCAACACCAATGAAATTGACGTTCTCTTGTCCTCCGAGAGCCGTGGTATAGAAAATGCCTTCTGCCTCTTGTGTCCAAGCAAATTCATCGACCCAGCCGTCGAACTTCGGCCCGATCTTCGCCACCATCTCTCTCGCCGTCTTCGCCTGCCGGTCGTACAGCATCAGCCGAAAACGATCCGACTCATAGCCTGCTCGTGCCTGCGAGCGGAAGGCCAGATATTTGCCGTCGGGGGAGTAGGCGGGGGCGTCGTCGCTGCCGGGTGAGGTAGAGATCTTCTTCGGCGACCAGCCAGCAGACGCGGGCTGAGGCTGGGCAGACGGGCCGTCGTCGTGCAGCGTCACGTCGATGGTGTAGATGTCGTTGTTGGTGCTGGCGGCGGGGACCTTGTCGTTGTTCAGGACGAAGGCGAACTCCTTCGAGTCCGGCGACCAGGCGTAGCCGAGCGGCGCGCCGAGCGAGAACGGCGGAGCGATGGTGTTTTCGCTCCAGTCGACAGTGGGGGTCAGGTCGAAGACCTTTCCGGCGTTGGCGACGTGAAGCATCATGATGTGCGAACGCTTTGGGCCCTGGAAGGTGTTCCAGTGGCGGTAGAGGAGCGAGTCGAAGATCATCGCCTTGGTGGGGGCGTGGGCGAAGTCGTCGTCGGCCTTGCGATTGCAGGCGTCGTCGTAGAGAAAGCCTTTGGCGCACTGCGGATAGACTTCGCTGACAAAGGCCAAGGACTGCCCGTCAGGGCTCCAGAGGGGAGCGTCCGCTTCAGTAAAGATATGCGAGAGCTGGACGGCGGGGCTTACCGCGCCGGTCTTGTCGTTCCACGCCGCGATCTGGAGTTGGCCGCGGGCGACGTAGACCAGCCGGGTGCCGTCGGGGGACAAGCGGCCGCTAGATTCGCCGTCGCCGAAGGTAAGCTGGGTCTCTTTGGCCGAGCCGTCGGCTGGGACTAGCCAGAGGTGGTTTGTCTTGGAGTTGTGCGCAAGATCGACGTCGGTGACGGAAAACATGACCCATTTGCCGGAGGGGGAGATCTGCGGGTCGCTGACCCGCTTCATGGCCTGGAGATCTTCGAAGGTCATGGGGCGTTTTTGCGCAAGTACCGGGTCAGCAATCCCGGCTGCAAGAAGAATGACGAGGACCGTTCTCATCGCGCCAGTCTAAATGGTAGGCGCACCGGGGCGAGCGCTGGCCGCCATCTGTATAGCGGGAGCGGCGGCGACATCCTTTATCCGCGGCCGCGGAGAAGACCAGGTGTTACCGCAATGCTCGACTAGCTATTACTTTTGGCGAGCTGTCGAGGCAGAACAGAGTTTGCATTCTGCCGGGACATCGGTAGGATCGCGGCGTATCTGCCTGGCGGGAAAACTGCGCAACGAACAAGCGCGCAGCACACCGTTCCATTGCATATCCGGTCCATGCAACCGTCTCTTCCTCTCGGCAATCCAGCTCGGCACACAAAAAAGGAGATCCATGTTTTCGCGCAACCATGTCGGTCCTACTCTCTGTTTCACGTCTCTTCTCGTTGTCTCTTCGTCCCTTCTCACGGCATCGGCGCAGCAGTTTGCAGCGCCCAGATCGACGGTGACAGATCGAGTCGATGTGGCGCGCACGGTGCTGGTCCCAGGGAACGTACGCTCCGCGGCAAACGCGGCGAACGACCGCGGAGCCGTCGAGGAAAGTTTCCCGCTGGAGCACATGCAGCTGTTGTTGAAGCGCACACCGGACAAAGAGCAAGAGCTGAGCGACTATATCGACCAGCTGCACACCAGAGGCTCCGTGAACTTTCACAAATGGCTGACGCCGGCGGAGCTGCAGGAGCGCTTCGGGCCCACCAATGAAGATATTGCCCAGGTGTCGGAGTGGCTGCGCGTGAGCGGCTTTCGCGTGAACCAGGTGTCGGCGGCCGGGATGTTCATTGACTTCTCCGGCGACGCGGGAACGGTGGGCAGGGCACTGCATGCGCCGATTCACAACCTCAGCGTCGCAGGCGTGAAACACATTGCAAACATGAAAGACCCGGAGATTCCGGCAGCGCTTGCGGGCGTCGTCGCGGGCGTTGTGTCGCTGCACGACTTCAAGCCGCACGCCATGCACAAGAACATAGCGACCGCACACGTCGACCCGCACACCCAGAACATCATCGCTGGTCAGGCGGTCGCACCGGACTATACCTTCACAGCGGACGGAGGCACCTACCAGGCTGTGGTCCCGGGAGACCTGGCGACGATCTATAACCTGAATCCGTTGTTCAAGGCCAACATTACAGGCAAGGGCCAGACGATCGTGGTGATCGAAGACACGAACGTGTATTCGACAGCGGACTGGACCTCGTTCCGCAAGACGTTCGGGCTGACAAAGTACATCAGCGGGAACTTCAAACAGGTGCATCCGGGAAGCAACTGCTTGAATCCGGGCGTGGTTCCGGGTAATGAGGGCGAAGCGACGCTGGACGCGGAGTGGGCCAGCGCAGGCGCCCCCAGCGCGACCATCGAACTGGCCTCTTGCGCCGATACCGCGACCACGTTTGGCGGATTGATTGCGCTGCAGAACCTGCTGGCAGAGTCGACGCCGCCGAAGGTGATCAGCATCAGCTATGGCGAGTGCGAGACGGAGAACGGCGCGACGGCAAATGCGGCCTACAACACCGCGTACAAGACGGCGGTGAGCGAAGGCGTTTCGGTGTTTGTGTCGTCGGGCGACGAGGGCGCGGCAAGCTGCGATGCGAACCAGTCACAAGCCACGCATGGCATTGGAGTGAGCGGCCTCGCTTCGACGCCGTACAACGTGGCCGTCGGAGGCACCGACTTCGGCGATACCTATGCCGGCACGAACAGCACGTACTGGAACACAAGCAACACCTCTACGTACACTTCGGCGAAGAGCTATATCCCGGAGATACCGTGGAACGACTCGTGCGCCGGAACTCTGCTTTCCACCTACGAAGGGTATCCCACGACATACGGAACCAACGGCTTCTGCAACTCCGCGACAGGCGAGTACTACTACCTGACCACCGGGAGCGGCAGCGGCGGCCCAAGCGGGTGCGCGACCGGAAAGGCCTCGACAGCGGGGGTGGTAAGCGGCACCTGCAAAGGGTACGCGAAGCCTTCGTGGCAGTCGCTGGTCGGCGTCCCGGCGGACGGCGTTCGCGATATCCCGGATGTGTCGTTGTTTGCCGCGAATGGCCTGTGGGGCCACTACTTCGTGTACTGCGATTCGGACACGTCGGACGGGGGCACACCCTGCACGGGTGCTCCGAGCGGCTGGTCGGGAGCGGGCGGAACGTCTTTCTCGGCGCCGATCCTGGCCGCGATCCAGGCGCTGGTGAACCAGAAGACAGGCAGTGCACAGGGCAATCCAAACGTCCGCTACTACCAACTGGCAAAGACAGAGTACGGCAGCACCGGAAGTGCAAGCTGCAACTCGACCAAGGGGAACTTAATTGGAAGCTCCTGCATCTTCCGCGACGTGACCCAGGGCGACATGGACGTGAACTGCACGGGAACGCACAGCTGCTATAAGCCATCGGGGACCAATGGCGTGCTTTCAACGTCCACGACCTCGTATAAGCCGGCATACAAGACAGCAACCGGATGGGACTTCGCCACCGGCATCGGGTCGTTGAATGCGGCGAACCTGGTGAATGGCTGGTAGGCGCTGCAATTTACTTATGCGACGTAAGAGGGGCCGGTCCAATCCGGCCCTTTTTAGGCAAGCAGTGGCGACGGGAACAAGAACGAGATATTCCACGACGAACACTACGCGAGGTTTAGCGCTTCTTCATTCAGAGTTTCGCGAGTCGAGATCGAGGGTCATGTTCGTCGCGGCCTGGGGTCGGCTGCGGGGAGCTTTCTTGAAAGTGACATCGCGGACGTGAAGCGGACGTTGCAGATGTTGAGTACCGTCGATGAGTCCTTTAATGGTGAGAAGTTGCACACGTGGGTATCGGCTGCCGTCGGCGGAGATGTAGAAACCGGCTTCGGCAGCTTCGCGCTGCATCGGTTTAGTGGGTTCGGCGAAGGAGATGTAGACGCCGATCTCCGCCCTCTCGCGCTGCAGAACCCCGATCAGGTCGCGGACCTCGGAGACGCCAGTGTTCTGGCCGCCTTTGACGGAGAAGATAATCTGCTTTGACTCGCCGCCCGAGTTGGCTTCATGGAAGTAGAGGCGACCGTCGATTCCCCGGTCTGCACCCTTTTTGATGGCTTCCGTAGGCTGCGCTCCGACCTGGCTGAGCGCCCAGTACTGGAACTGGTATTTGTTTTCAAGGGCAAGTTGTTCGGCTCCGCGTACGTCAGTTGGTTCGCCGATGACTTGGTACGTCTTACGGACTTCAGGGGTGAAGGCGTCGTCGAGGCGGGTCTTGATAAGGCCTATAGCGAGGTGGGTAATGTCGATGCCGATCCAGCGGCGGTTCAGCTTCTGAGCGACCTGGACTGTAGTGCCGCAACCGCAGAAGGGGTCAAGTACAACGTCCCCTTTGTTAGATGAGGCGCGGAGAATTCGTTCGAGCAACGCCTCAGGCTTCTGAGTGGGATATCCGAGACGCTCTTGCGAATGGGGTGACAGCGGCGCAATATCGCCAATGACATCTTGTATGGGCACGCCGCCGTCTGCGTTGTAATACCGTTTGAATTGCGGAATCTTTCCTTTAGGCGGCCAATAAATTAGGCCAAGCCTGTCCAATGAATCCAGCCGCCCCTGGACTGATAGAGCCTCGATTTCTGCTCGTTCCAATTCAGGTATTGCTGGCACCGCCCAATGACGCCCAGCTTTGGTAGGATCCACGTCCCGCCACGGTAGGCCCGATTCACCAGATCTTGTACCAGCACCGGTCAGGTCGCCCAAACGATATTTGCCCTTTTCGTCTTGATGGCGATAGAAGCGTTCGATGTAGGTTGCGTCGTATGCCTCAAAGATTCGATTCCAAGTGTTCTTCGAGGATCTTGTGTAGAAAAGTATCGTGTCATGCACCGGTCCCCATCGTTTAGCGCTGTTATGAGCGCTCGTTCTTTTCCATATGACCTCCGAACTAAACGAATCTGGTCCGAAGACGCTGTCCATGAGAAGCTTGAGATAGTGACTGGCTGTCGTATCGCAGTGGAGATAGATCGAGCCAGTGGACTTCAGCACGCGGCGAAGTTCAACCAAGCGCGGGGCCATCATGGCCAAGTAGGCGAGCATGTCGGAGCCACCGAGTAGGGTACGGAAGGCGCGCATGGCGTCGGCGGTGCGGCCGCCGGCTTCTACGACCTCAATGTAGGCGCGTTCGGCCTCAATGTTCCACTCCCAGGAGTCTTTGAAGGCGGTGATTTGGGAGGCGGAGCGGGCGCCGTCTTTTTCGGCGAAGAGGACGTTGTAGTCCTGGCGGGAGTTGAAGGGCGGGTCGAGGTAGATGAGGTCGACGGACTCGTCGGGGATGTAGCGGCGGAGGACGTCGAGGTTGTCGCCGTAGTAGAGCTTGTTCTTTTCAGGAGCTGGCTGGGCGGACATGGATGTGTTGAGGGTAGCAGTTTATGGCGGGAAGGGAGCAAACTGCGGCCAAGTCTCTTCAACGCCGCGCGCAATCCATGGCCCGAGGTCGAAGCCATGAACTGAGACGGTGTGTGACGCTCCCATCCGGGCCGGCCGAAGTAAGATGCCTACGGTTTTTGGCCGGGTAGAAGCGCGGTGATATAGCCTGGGTTATCTTTTTCGTGATTGAAGCGAATGTTGACGAGCAGGCTGGCATAGGCTGCTTCAATGTCGTCCTGGCTGGGTCGCTTCTTCTGCCTGTCCTCGATGTGCCCGAGGTTGCGATCGAGCTTGGCGTATTCGACGATCTCTGCCCAGTGGTCGGGCTGATCGAAGGTGACCGGGGAAGAAGTGAGGTCCATCTTCTTGTAGGGCCAGAAACACCAGCCAATATCGTTGGCCTCGAGCATGCGGGCAAACTGGGCGATCCACTCATCTTTGTTCTCGCCAGACTCCCCTAACCAGATCGGCACATGGTACTTCTCCCGGAAGTCGATGAAGCGCTGTACCGACTGCGTCTCAGGTGCGGTCCAGTAGGTGTGAAGCTGGTAGATGACGTTCTTGTCGAAGGGCTGGCCAAAGACGGTGAAGTCGCCGTCCCACTTGGCCCCGCCAAGAATGATCGCGTGATGGTCGTCTTCGGTGCGAATAGCAGCGGTGATGCGCTTGTACAGCGGCTCCAGCTTCGCGTCGAATTGGCGCATCTGCGGGAAGTGGGGAAGGGGTTCATTGAGCAGGTCGTAGCCTAGGATGGCGGTCTCGTTCTTGTACCGGCGAGCGATGCGCTTCCAGAGATCGACGGTCTGGGCCTGCATGGCGCCGTCGGTGTAGAGCCACGGCCAGCCGTTGCTGTCGTCGATATTGGCACCGGTCTGTCCGCCAGGCGCAGCATGGAGATCGATCACAACCAGCAGACCTTCTTCGTGGCACCAACCTATGACCCGGTCGAGCAGTTGGAAGCCTTCGCTATCGTCGGCGATGAAGAGCTTCCAGTGAATCGGGATCCGAACCGAGTCAAAGCCGAGCTGCTTGATCTTGTGAATGTCGTCCCGGCTTATGTAGGTGTCGCGGTACTGGTGCCAAAATAAGCCAGCATGCACCGGACCGAGCATCTCGGTGGTGAACTCTTCGATCTCGCGTTCGGACTGTGGGCCGCCCTCGAAGTGCCACATGTAGCCTTCGGTGACCATCCAGTTACCCAGATTGATTCCATGCAGGTGCAGCGGCTTGCCTGCGGCGTCGACGATCTCTGTGCCCTGGGTGTGAACGTACTGGGCGTTGGCCGGGGTGAAGACCGAGGCAGCGCAGAAGAAGCAGAGCGCTTGAGACAAGTGTTTGAACATGCTGGGATAGTAGCACCGTGGCGGCACGCGGCGCAGCGTTCTCGTGCTAGCTGCGCCTCCTTCCCCCTCCAAGAAGTTGCAGCACAGCCAGAAAGATGTTAATTGCGTCGAGGTAAATCGAGAGCGAAAGCGAGACGGCCGATCGACCGTCGCCACCGGCCCGAATGCGAGCGAAGTCCCCGATCGTAAGCAGGGTGAAGATGCCGAGTGTCAGCCACGAGTAGGTGTCAGGCGAGAGGAAATGGAAGAACATGCTTGCGATACCGGCAAGGATGAGCAGCAACAGTGCGGCGAATCCAATTCCGGCAATGCGGCGGTAGTTGATCTGGAAGAGGTACGCGACGCAACCCATGGCGGCCATACCGAGTCCGGTGGTCGCGGCGGCGCGGAAGACCACATCGGGGCCGACGGTCCGAACGTAATGATGGATGAGCGGCGCTATCTCCCAGCCCATGAAAAAGGTAAGAGTGAGAAAGAGACCGAGCGCAAGAAGCGGGTTCGACCGGCGGGCGGCGCTGATGGCAAAGATGAGCACGAAGACGGCAATGAGGCCTGGCAGGGTGCTCCAGACCGGGGCAGTGGCGACACCAAGGGCGGTGATCAGAAAGCCGAGCGAAGTGATGCCAAGGACCTTAGCCAGAAGCGAAGCCGTCTCTTCACGCGGGACGTCGATCGTGAGAGGGGAGTAGGGATCGGTACGAAAGGTGTTCATGTTGGTAGCTCCAGCGACCGGTCGGGGCCGCTTCTTTATTAGACGCGGATCGAGGCAGTTCGATCTTCTGCGGTGAAAGGAAGCGATTATGCTGTAGAGGAGAGCGGTGCCTGGCATGTGAGCAGCGGGCGTCCCGTCGGTGTCGGGAGTGGGGCTTGAAGCGGATTGCGGTGGATATGGACGAGGTAATCGCCGATGCAGTGGCAGAACACCTCTTGCGATATAACCGCGACCATGACACAACAATCACCAAGGACGATCTTTATGGCAAGTGGTTATGGGACGTTGTAGACCAGGAGCGCCATCCCGCGCTTGAAGCTTATCTCCGGTCTGAGGATTTTTTTGCCGTACTTGAGGTGATGCCTGAGGCGCAGCGGGTCTTGTATGCGCTTCAGAGCAGGTATGAAGTCTTTATTGCGACCGCCGCGATGGAGGTGCCGACGTCGTTCGTCGCAAAGTACAAGTGGCTGGAGCGGCACTTCCCTTTTATCGCTCCGTCCCACATCGTCTTCTGCGGTAACAAGTCAATCCTGAAAGCGGACTTTCTCATCGACGACAACCCACGCCAGCTTCGTATGTTCAGCGGCGAGGGCATTCTTTACACCTCGCCGCACAACATCGCCGAAACCGGGTTTCGCAGAGTGAAGGACTGGCTGGAGGTTGAAGCGTTGTTCCTCTAAGCAAGGCTGGGAGCAATCGACTGCAAGCAATGCGCAGCTTCAGAGAAGCACTACTATTAGCGATCCGATGCCGCAAGATTGAAGCAATCGCATTCCATGCAGTCCTGTCTTTACGAGGGACGTGTCGTCCTCGCTGAGTTCGGCCCGCTCTGTCCTGAATGACAAGACTCGGTTACTCTGCCTCGTCTTCCTCGTCTTCCTCATCATCGTCGTCTTCATATTCGAGTTCGTCTTCGTCGTCCTCTTCGTCGTCTAGATCATCGTCTTCTTCAAGGTCACCGTCCGCGGGTGCTTCGTCGTCCTCGTCTTCATCATCGTCGTCTTCAAGATCGTCGTCTTCGTCTTCTTCCTCCTCGTCGTCTTCATCCACGTCGGCAGCGGCAGCACTGAGGTTCTCGCTGCTGGCGTGACCCGACGGGCTGGTAGATGAGTCGGCAAAAGTGGCGGTACTGTCGGGGCCGATGTTGCGAAGCTGTTCGTCCAGATCAATGTCGTTCGCGTGTACAGTCATTAGCTTGTCTCCTCACAAAGGTTAGGGGAAGGTCAGTGGTGTTGGTCAGTTTGGATGCAAACAATCTAGAAGAGAGTGTAAATATCACGTCCATGAGAAGCGTGATTTTAGCTTCCCTCAAACGGTGCGAGTTGTTGGGCAGTAGGAGGCGTTGTCATAAGACTGACGATGATGAGACACAAAAGTGAGGCGAGCAGAGCAGGAAAGATCGCGTCTCGGCCCGTCAGCACCTCCGGTACGTGAGTGTGGATAAAGTTCGAGTCCCAGGTTACGGTCACGAGCGTACCAGCCGCAATGGACACAACCGCGGCCGCGGCGGTCGTCCGCTTCCAGAAGAATGCCGCTAGGATGACAGGCGTAAGCGCGGCGGAGTAAATAGTGTAGGCATACAGAGACTTCTTGAGAACAGACTCAGTATGCAGGGACTGGTAGAGCGCCCAGAGGCCGAGAAACACGACCATGAGGCGACTGACAACGAGGATGCGCTTGTTTGAGGCACTAGGAGAGAGGTATCGCACAAAGACGTCGTTTACCAGGTTCGTCGCGGGGGAAAAAAGATAATTGTTGGCCGTGGAGACGATCTTTGCAAAGATGGCGCCAACCATGAAGACGCCAAGCCAGAGCGGCAGCGCGTGCATGCCGGAATAGGCGAGAATCTCGCGCGGATGATCATAGACCTCTCCGCGGGGGAAGATAGCTGAGCCTGTAACGGCGATGGCGGCAATCACCGATTCGAGCAGAACGGCGCCGATAAACCAGCCGACGACGGCGCGGCTCGCGTCCTTTTCTGACTTTGCAGAGAAGAACTTCTGATACATGGACTGGTTCCCCAGCATGAGCAGACAGGTAGGCAGGAAGAGTTCGAAGCCCTGTGCCAGGGAAAGATCGCCGAGCACCTGGAAGTGGGTCTTTGGGAGCGCCGCATGGACGGCGCTCCAGCCGCCTGCACCATGAACAAGCATGGGAAGTGCGGCAAGCATGGTAGTGGTGGCAAGCAGCCCAATGACGACATCCATGTAGGCCACCGAAGACATTCCGGCGATCGCGGTAAAGAGGATGACGAAGGCGGCGATGATCCAGCGACCGAACTCGGCTGAGACGGTCTGCGGAAAGACGAGGTGAAGAATGTCTCCGCCGCCGATGAACTGATAGCTGGTGATGGCAGTGTAGGTAAATAGGATGGCGATAACGCCCAGGACGCGGGCGGTCTGATTGTACCGAGCCTCCAGAAGGTCGGGAATGGTGAACTGGGCGAACTTGCGAGCGCGCGGTGCGATGAAGTAGATCAGAAGCAAGCCTGCCCAGCCGCCCGCTCCCTGCCAGAGTGCAGCGAAGCCGTGGCGATAAGCGTTCTCAGCCCCGCCAAGAAGCGACCCGGAGCCTATCCAAGAGGAAAGCAGTGTGAAGACAAGCACAAAGGCCGGGAGAGAGCGCCCGGCGACCAGATAATCCGCCTTGGTTCTGGTCTTGTTCAGCCGGCCAAGCGAAACGGCGAGCAGCGTCAGGGTAATAAAGGCAAGAACGACGGCGTAGAGATTCATGTCGGTTGAAGCTGAGTGTACGCGATGGTCAGGCAACGCTCAGAGACAACCAGGCTCTGGAGCGTAGGTCCGGTGGAGCGGATTTCGCCCGAGCGGGTGAGGGAGTTGGCCCAAGCCCACGTCTCCGGTGACAGAGACGTGGGGAGCACCGTGCAAGCCTACGCCGCTGTTTCGGCCCAGGGGTCGATTACGATCTTGGTGACCTTCTCCTTCTTGTCGCGCCAGACCTCATACATAGCGGGCGCCTTGTCGAGGGTGATGCGGTGAGAGATGATGTACGTGGGATCGATCTGTCCTTTCTCGATGCGCTCGAGCAACGGCTTCATGTAGTTGTGCATGTTGGTCTGGCCCATCTTCATGGTGATGCCCTTGCCGAAGGCCGCGCCGAACGGCACCTTGTCCAGGAGGCCACCGTAGACACCAGGGATGGAGAGCGTTCCGCCCTTGCGAACGGCCTGAATCGCCTGCCGGAGCACAATGGGACGATCTGTCTCAAGCAGAAGGGCCGTCTTGACAGCATCGTAGACACCCTGCAACTCGGTTGAGTGCGCTTCCAGGCCGACCGCGTCGATACAGGAGTCTGGCCCAACGCCGCCGGTAAGGTCCTTCAGAGCGGTCAGGACATCTACATCCTCTTCGCTGTAGTCGACGGTAATGGCCCCGATGGAGCGTGCCATCTCAAGGCGTTCCGGGAAGCGATCGATCGCAATCACGCGGGCTGCACCAAGCATGAAGGCGCTGGCAATGGCAAACTGCCCAACCGGACCGCAGCCCCACACAGCGATCGTGTCGCCGGGCTGGATCTCCGCGTTTTCTGCGGCCATGTACCCGGTCGGGAAGATATCAGACAGGAAGAGAACTTTTTCATCCGGCAGGTCGCTCTCGATCTTCAATGGACCGACGTTCGCGAAAGGAACGCGGACATACTGCGCCTGGCCGCCAGCGTACCCGCCCATCATGTGGCTGTAGCCAAAGAGGCCGGACCCAGAGTATCCGTATGCCGCTTCCATAAGGTGCGCGTTGGGGTTGGTGTTGTCGCATGCTGCCCAGATTTTCTTCTTACAAAACAGGCAGTTCCCGCACGCAATGGTGAACGGTACAACCACGCGGTCGCCTCGCCTCAGGTTGGTTACTGAAGGACCGACTTCTTCGACGATGCCCATGAACTCGTGGCCAAGGATGTCGCCCGCCTCCATGGTAGGGATGAAGCCGTCAAAGAGATGCAAATCCGAGCCGCAGATAGCGGTGCGAGTGATCTTAATGACCGCGTCATGCGGGTTGACGATCTCAGGGTCTTTGACCGTTAGTGCCTCTACCTTGCCCTTACCCATCCAACAGATTGCTTTCATGATTTACTCCATGCTTCCTGCCGACACGGCAGATGTTGAGGTACAAGCGAAAGTCAGGCAGTCGTTCCGCCGGGGACGGGTACTTTCTCGCCGTACATGGAACTCTTCAGACCGCCAGTGATGCCGCGCTCTCCATGCGGATCACCTTGCGTTCTCGGAATCTCGCCCGTTTCGGCAAACGCTTTGAAGTGGCGGAGGTTTTCGATGACCGCCTGCTTGGGATTGCGGTTCAGCAGCGTCGCCACAACGCTGGCTATTTTGCCGACACGGAACTCCATCAAGACCGTGACCTGTGTGCCGCGATTGCCGGGCGCGGGCTCAAAGATAACTTCTCCGGCTTCGTCGATGTCACCGCCAGTAGAGCGCCAGGCGATGCGCTTACCGGGTTCATCGTTCAAGATCACCGCATCCCAGGAGATCGTCTTGTCTCCGGCCTGCATTGTCCAATGCGATGTAGTTGGCCCTGTAGCCTTCACTTCGGTGACCTGCTCCTGCCAGCGAGGAGCATCTTCAACGTTATGCCAGAGCGCGTAGAGTTCAGCGGCGTCGCGCTGGACGAGGACTGAGGTCCGTACCCACTGCTTTCCATCAGCATCTTTAGGTGGAGGAAGGTAGCGTTGATCGAGAACGACCGAGGCGCCGGTCGAACGAGGGAGCACATCGGCCCCAGGCATTTCTGTAAGTGCAGACATAAACTCTCCATGCTTGGAACAGGGTGAACTGCGGCAGTGCCTTGCCTTGCTGGTTCTACTTTCCGGCTATTTCTCGTTAAGCGGACGGGCCATCTTCTCGTGCATCGCTGCCTTCGCGGCACCCGGAACGACGTTGGCCAACGCACCTTCAAGCTTGGTGGTCAGAGAGGCCGCGTAGACGTGGTCCTTGCCGCTCAGCAGGGCTTCGATGCCCTGCTTTGCGACTTCATCGGGCTGGCTTTCGCTCTTCCCCTTGGTTCCCACGTCCGTGTTATCCATGCCCGCGCGATGAAAAAAGTCAGTGTCCGTAGGACCGGGCTGTAAAGCCGTGACTGTGATCCCGGTGTCGCGCAGCTCATACCGCAGGCTGTGCGCAAAGGAAACAACGAAAGCCTTGGTGGCGGCGTAAACCGCTTCGCGCGGGGCGACCATTTCGCCAGCGATCGATGAGGTAAACAGTATCTTTCCGGCGTTCAACTCAACCATTTGCCGGACGACATACTTGGCAAGCTGAACGGTACCGGCGCAGTTCAACTGCACCATGTTCAATTCCTGTTCCAGATTGGTCTCCGCAAACAAGCCGCCGACGCCTACGCCAGCATTAATGCACGCTATACCGATAGGCCGACCGAGAGATTGAATCTCCTGCCAAAGGCTCTCAACGCCGTCTCGCGTGGCAAGATCGGCCTGCACCGGTACCACTTGAACGCCGAGGGCGTTCAGAGGAGCAACGGCACCTTCAAGTCTGCCCCCTTCTGCGCAAATGACGAGATCGTAGCCACGGTTGGCTAGCTCTTTGGCGAGCGAAAGCCCGATTCCACTCGACGCTCCTGTAACAACGGCCAGGGTGTTTCCCATAAAAACCTCGAAACTCAGGATGCTCGTGCTGTTTCCAGACACTACGATGCAGATCGTGCAGAAAGGGAAACTTGCATGCCCCCGCCGGGCGGCGCGTAGAGTTGCGTGGAAGATGCGAGTGGATCTGAGTCGAAAGGAAGCCAACGAACACGACCAAACAACACCGGTTTCCCGTTCAACCGTTCAGGCGCGAGACAATAAACCAATGACACGGTACAGCAAGCAAAAACCTACGCGTCTGCGCCGGTTATCGTTTCTGGCCTCTGTAAGCATCGTGGGCTTGCACTGCGTCAGCCGAGCGCAGGAGATCAACCTGAACCCGACCCGGCCGACCGTCGCCAACGCCGCGACCATCCAGAGTAAAGGTGTGCTGCAGATCGAGACCGGCTATGACGCCTATCCGCAAAAGGTACCGGGTAATCAGCAGACCATCGACACGGCGTTCTTCTATACGCCTCTGGAGAGGCTTCGGCTCGACTTCGACTGGTCCGCCTACAACCACCAGGAGGGCGGCGGCCAAACTGTGAACGGAGTGGGAACGATCGAGATTGGCGGAAAGGTCCTGGTGCGGAAAGAGCAGTATCACCGCGGCCCACCCGCCTTTGGCATCCAGTACGAGGCGGAACTGCCGACTGCGTCCGAGCATTCGCTGCAAGGGTACGGACAGCAGGCAATCTTGCTGCTCAACCATCATTACCTTAAGGACGGCAATCTGGACGTTATCGCAAACGGCTCGATCGTTCAATCTGACTGCCAGACAACATCAGGTTGCAGTTATGGTGGACAGCAGTCGTTTTCGGTCAGCTACCACCTGCAGAAGCAGACGCGGCTTTATGCCGAAATCTTCGGCCAGAACGTCTCGCAATCCAACACGCCGCCAGGCACCTATGTCTTCGGAGGGTTTTACCACGCGTTCAGCGACACCTTCGGGATCGATGGAGGAATGCGCTTCGGGGTCAGCGACCATTCCGCCAGCGTTGGCACAACCATCGGAGTGGTCTTCGGCAAGCGGCTGCACAGCGAGGCGAGCCTCAAGAGATTGCAACCATAAAACGGCGGTGCCACCTGGCCGCGGCCATGTTGTGAATACACTGTTACAAGCCCTATCGAGATAGGCACGAAGGACATCAGGAATGAACTTTAGCTTTGGAACACCCGCGGTCTGCCTGGCGCTGACGCTGCTTTCACTTGGGGGCGCCGTCCGCGCTTCTGCTCAGCCGGGGCCGGGCAAGGGCGGCACGATTCAATTGAGCGTCGATCTGACGGATGCGCCGCGGCGTATTTTGCATGCTACCGAAACGCTGCCTGCCGCTCCTGGAGCGCTTACGCTCGTGTACCCCAAGTGGATCCCGGGCGAGCACGGCCCTACCGGCCCGATCGACAACCTGGCTGGCTTTTTCATCTCGGCGAAGGGCAAGCCGGTGAAGTGGGAGCGTGACAAGCTGGACATGTATGCCTTCCACATCACCGTGCCTGACGATGCGACCAAGCTCGACATCAAGATGGATTTTCTGGCGTCCTCTGCACTCTCTGGCTTTTCGGCCGGGGGCTCGACCAGTGCCAATCTTGCGCTGCTCAGCTGGAACACGGTGGTCGTGTATCCGGACGGCGCGGATGCGAGCGCGGTGATGCTGTCGCCCTCTGTGACCATCCCGGACGCCTGGAAGTTGGGCACGGCGCTCGAGCGTTCGGGCAAGGCAGATAAAGGGACGACCGCGTTCAAGACAGTAAGCCTGGAGACGCTGGTGGATTCGCCAGTGCTGGCAGGGCGGTATTTCCGGGAGGTTGCACTTGCCCCGGAGATAACGCCGAAGCATTTCCTGGACATGGCGGCGGATGGTCCGGAGGAACTGGAGCTTTCGCAATCGCATATCGACGCGTTCGACAGGCTGGTGCGCGAAACCGGAGCTTTGTACAAGAGCCGCCACTATGGGGCATATCACTTCCTGGTCACTCTAAGCGATGAGGTGGCGCACTTCGGGCTGGAGCATCACGAGTCGAGCGACGACCGGGTGCCCGCGAAGACCTTCGTCGACGATCAGCAGTTCACACTGGAAGGACTGCTGCTGCCGCACGAGTTCACCCACAGCTGGAACGGGAAATATCGTCGCCCAGCGGGCCTGGCTACGAGCAACTACCAGAAGCCAATGGAGGGCGACTTGCTCTGGGTGTACGAGGGACTTACGGAGTATCTTGGCGACGTGCTTGCGGCGCGCAGCGGAATATGGACGGCAGATCAGTACAAAGAGCGGCTGGCGACGATCGCGGCCCAGTACGATAACCGGCCTGGCCGCACCTGGCGCGACATCCAGGACACAGCGACCGCAGCGCAGACGCTTTACGCGGCAGGAGGCGGGTGGGACAACTGGCGGTTGAACGTCGATTACTACGATGAAGGGGAGTTGATCTGGCTGGACGTAGACACCACGATCCGCAACCTCACCAAAGGCAAGAAGTCGCTGAACGACTTTGTGGCGAAGTTTCATGGGCTGAATGGAGACACTCCACCACGCGTCGTGCCCTATACCTTTGAGGATGTGGTGGCGGGACTGAACGCTGTGGCTGCAAACGACTGGGCGACGTTTCTGCGCAGCCGGCTCGACTCGAATGAGTACCATGCGCCGCTCGGCGGTCTACAGGGCGGCGGTTACCGGTTAAGCTACTCCGACAAGCCCAACGCCTGGACGGCGATGGAAGACGCGCAGAGCGGGACGGTGACGTTCTGGTACTCGCTGGGTCTTCGGGTCGGAAGCAGCGGCCTGGTGGGTGATGTTCTGAAGGGCGGCGTCGCCGACAAAGCCGGTTTTGGGCCGGGGATGAGGATTGTCGCGGTAAATGGCCGCACCTTTACGCCAGCGCTCCTAAGACAAGCCATTCGCGATGCCAAAGGATCAGGGAAAATGGCCGAGGCGATCGTCGAGAACACAGGCTACTACAGGGTGCTGCAATTGGATTACCACGGGGGCGAGCGGTACCCGCTGCTGAAGCGGGTTGAGGGCACACCTGACCGACTGGACGACATCATCAGGCCAGAGGTGAAGGAGTAAGCAGCGAAGGCCGCGGCAGTCCGCCGCCGGTCTTGCCCTTCTTGGCAGTGGCAAGCAAAGCCGCGCTGCCTCTCACGTGAGAGCTTCAGTGTCAGTGAGCCGCGGAAGCCGGTTTTGCCTGATTCGCCTGGAGCAGGCGTTTTTCGGCCGCTGCGGCTTCAATCTCGCTGTTTACTTCGGCACCAAGCAGGAGCATCAGCCCGCTGATATAAAACCAGGTCAGCAAGATGATAACGGCGCCAAGCGACCCGTACGTAACGGAGTAGTTATTGAAGAAGTGCAGGTAGATCCGCAAGCCGAACGAAGCCAGCAACCAGGTGACAATGCCGATGGTGGCTCCGGGTGAGAGCCAGTGCCATCGGCTGGTCTTTACGTCGGGAGCGAAGTAGTAGATGACCGCAAAGATCAGGGCTAGGATTGCGGCGGCGACGAGCCACCCTGTCAGGCGGCTGAAGAAGACGGCGAGCACCGCTAGCCAGTGGTTGTAGATCTGGTGCCGTGCGAAGTCGGCGAGCAGGTCTCCGCCAAGCATGGACGCAAGCAGCCCGGTTACGAGGAAGGAGAGCATGGTCGTGACCAGGATGGCCGAGCCGCGGGCCTTCCAGTACGGTCGTGTCTCCTCTACTTTGTAGACGACGTTCAGTGTGCCCTGAATGGCGGAAAAACCGACAGAGGCGGACCAGATGGCCGCGACCAGACCGAAGGTGATCTTGCCGCTGCTGGAGGCCGCCGTGGTCTGGTTGAAGGTCTGGAGGACGATCCCCATTGCCGACGGCGGGATGACGAGTGCGAGGTATGCGAGCAGGGTGTTGTAGATGTGGGTCGCAGACCGTGCCGCCAGACCCAGCATCGAGCTGGCACTCACCAGCGTCGGGAAGAGCGCAAAGAGGAAGTAAAAGCCCAGCTCCGCAGCACGGCCGAGCAGGTTATCGGCGAGGAACGATTTGATGGTCCGCTTGACGATGATGGAGGTAGGAATGCCCTGCAGGTCCCACAGAGAGTGCAGCGGCGACGCGGAGACAAAGGCCCAGACGTGCTGCTGTGCCCCTTCCACATGCGGCAGCGGGGAAGTTCGCGCAGAGCTATGAGCGTAGGAGAGAGGGTCAACCGGGTTGGTCGCGGACATGTCAGCCACCTCTGGCTGATCCATAGATGCGATGTCCGAGCGTGAGGAAGGCCGCCGCGTTACCCTAGTTGAAGGCGAGTTGAAGCGGTCGCGAAAGCGGCGCATCTTAATGCATGGGAGCAATTCGAGTGGGCATAGCAAGAGTTCAGCGCAGCCGGCCATTCAGGATGCAGAAGATTGAGCAGCTGGTACGGCTCGTTCGCGAAAGTCACGAGCGACCGCTGACTGGAAGCCCGCAACTGCCGGAGATTGTCGCTTCGGGAGAGACAGGAATTACGTTTCTTGGCCACTCTTCCTTCCTGCTGCAGGCTGGAGGTAAGAACATGCTGGTCGATCCGGTCTTCTCTACACGCCTGATTGTGCTGCGGCGGCAGCGGCGACCGGGCGTGCTCGTACGCGACCTGCCACCTATCGATCTCGTCCTGCTGACCCACGCGCACATGGACCATCTCGACAAAGCCTCGCTGCGGCAGGTGATTCGAGCGACCCGTCGCCTGCGCGGTGCGGCCCCTGAGGTGGTCGTGCCGCGGGGCGTCGAGGACCTGGTCGACGTGATGGGGTTCAGCCGCGTTCATACATTGGAGTGGTGGCAGGAGATCGACTTACCCGGCGTTAAGATCACGATGACGCCATGCAAGCATTGGGGAGCGCGCATGTTCCGGGACACACACCGCGGCTACGGCGGCTATGTGATCGCGCCCGGAAGGCCCGGCCCGGTGATCTATCATTCCGGCGATACTGCCTACTTCGATGGCTTTGCCCAGGTAGGTGCGCGGCTGAAACCAGATGTCGCGCTGCTTCCGATCGGCGCATACTTCCCCGACACTCATCGCACGGTGCACACGTCGCCCGAAGAGGCTGTCCGTGGATTTGTCGAGTGCGGCGCCCGGTGGATGGTGCCCATGCATTTTGGAACCTTCCGCCTGGGAAGGGAGCCGATGGAGGAGCCGGTCGAGCGGCTGAACACGGACGCGAAGCGGCTGGGCATTGAACCGCGGGTGCGGGTGCTGACCGAGGGACAGACAATCCGGCTCTCGCCGGAGAACCAGATCCTTCCCGCTCGAAGTTCAGGAACCAAGGCGACAGCGGCCTGAAACTGGCGCAGGGCAGGAATCGCTCAACGCAGGCAGGGCATCAGATGCTCCATGGCGAATTCATCAACACTAAGCACCGTAAATGCCAAGGCAAGCGGCGAGTTTTCACTGGGAGGTGACCTCCCGGTGCGCCGTTTGGGCTTTGGCGCAATGCGCATCACGGGTGAGGGCATTTGGGGCGAGCCCAAAGACACTGCAGCGGCGAAGAAGGTGCTGCAGCGCGCGGTTGAGCTTGGCGTGAACTTTATCGACACCTCGGACGCTTATGGCCCTGAAGTTAGCGAACGTTTGATCGGCGAGGCCCTGGCACCCTACACGGGCGGCGTGGTGATCGCCACGAAGGGCGGACTTACGCGGCAGGGACCGGGCAAGTGGCTGCCTGTAGGCCGTCCTGAATACCTGCAGCAGCAGGTCGAGATGAGCCTGCGGCGGCTGAAGCTGGAGCGAATCGAACTCTGGCAGCTCCACCGCATCGATCCGAAGGTGCCGGTCGAGGAGTCGCTCGGCGTTATTGCGGAGTTGCAGAAGGCAGGCAAGGTCCGCCACATCGGCCTGTCTGAAGTGAAGCCTGAGGAGATCGAGCGGGCGCGCAAAGTGGTCGACATCGTCAGCGTGCAGAACAAGTACAACCTTGGCGATCGCGACCACGAGGACACGCTCGAATACTGCGAAAAGCACAACATCGCGTTTATTCCCTGGTTCCCGGTTGCTGCCGGTAAACTCGCCCAGCCGGGCGGCAAGCTGGATGCGGCTGCAAAGCAGCATGGCGCGACGGTTTCCCAGCTTTCGCTGGCGTGGCTGCTCTATCGCTCGAAGGTCATTCTTCCCATCCCGGGCACTTCTTCTGTCGAACACCTGGAGGAGAACGTGGGTGCAGCGAACGTAAAGCTCAGCGCAGGGGAATGGAAGGACATCGAAGACGCGGCTAGAGGCTGATGATTCCGGTTGGAGATTTGGTTGCGTTGCTTTGACTTGGCCGCTTCTGTCGCTGCATTCCGATATGCTTCTAGAAGCACCAGGAGCATAGGTCACGTTGAAGCGCGTCGTCATTACCGGTTTAGGCTGTATCACGCCCATTGGTGCAAACCTCTCTGAGTTTCAAGCCTCTCTCTTCGCAGGCCGCACCGGCATCGCCGAGTTCGGCCTGCTGCCTGAGGCGGTTGAGGGCCAGAACGGGATCAAGTTCAACCGGATGGCATCGGTGCCCGACTTCGACCCGGACCAGCACCTTTCGACCGGCGTGGTCACGGCGACAAACCGCACTACCCAATTCGCCATCGTCGCGGCGCGAGAGGCGGCTGCGCAAAGCGGTCTGATGAAGCACTATGCTGCGGAAGATATTGCCATCATCCTCGGCTGCTCCTGCGGCGGCCGATCTTCCGAAGAGCTCGAGACGGCCAAACTTTACTATCGCAACGCCCGGGTCCACCCGCTTACCGTTACGCGCACGATGGCCTCGGCTGGCGGCAGCCACATCTCAATTGACCTTGGCATCACCGGGCCGGTCCTTAACCTTTCGACGGCATGTGCGTCGTCGACCCACGCACTGGGCATGGCGTTCCAGATGGTGCGGTCAGGGATGTCGGAGGCGGCGATTACAGGTGGCCACGAAGCGCCTCTGACGTTCGGTTTTCTTCGCGCCTGGGACAGCATGCGCGTGGTGTCTCCCACTGCGTGCCGGCCTTTTTCGGCAGACCGCGACGGGATGACGCTCGGTGAAGGTGCAGGCATGATGGTCCTCGAGAGCCTGGACTCAGCACTGGCGCGTAATGCTACGATCTTCGCCGAAGTGGCGGGGTTTGGCATGTCAGCCGATGCGCATCACATCACCCAACCGCAGTCGGACGGTGCCGCGCTGGCCATGCGGAAGGCTTTAAGAGACGCCGGCGCAACCAAAGATCAAGTGTGTTACATCAACGCTCACGGCACGGGCACACAGGCCAACGACGCTGTGGAGGCGGCCGCCATCCACAAAGTTTTCGGCGGGGGGGCCGCGCAGGTTCCGGTGTCTTCCACGAAGAGCCTGCATGGTCATTCGATCGGGGCGACCGGTGCGCTTGAAGCGATTGCGACCGCGCTGGCGCTTCATACCGGGCGGCTGCCGTTCAATGCCGGTGTGACGACCATCGATCCAACCTTGAACCTCGACATCATCCTGACTGAACCACGGGCGGCGGACATGACTCGCGACATCGCGCTGTCGAACTCGCTTGCTTTCGGCGGTTTGAACGCAGTCGTCGCCCTGCGGCGTTACCGCTCGTAAGGTAAACCCTAATGCCGCCGTGCTCGATGCACGGTCAACTGTTCTGCCGTTCCCATCGACCCGGCACTGGCGCAGCGAAAGCCGGCCGCACTGATAGACTTTGCCGGTATGCGGTACATGGAGTACAGACATGGTTGAACTGGCGTTTTCGATCTTGGCATCCGACTTCGCACACCTTGCCGAAGAAGTGGCAGCGGCGGAGCGCGGCGGCGGAACAATTGTGCATGTGGATGTGATGGACGGCCACTTCGTGCCCAACATAACGTTCGGGCCGCCGATGGTGAAGGCCCTTCGGCCGGCAACCAAGCTGCCGCTTGACTGTCACCTGATGATTGAACGGCCTGATGACTTTATTGCCGCGTTCGCCGAGGCTGGCGCGGACATGATCTCGGTGCACCAGGAGGTCTGCCGGCACCTTCACCGGACGCTGCAACTGATCGCGGACCATGGCATGAAGCCGGCCGTCGTGATCAATCCGGCAACCCCAGTGGACACGTTGCTTGAGGTGCTGCCCATGGTGCACCACGTGCTCGTGATGAGCGTCAATCCGGGATTCGGCGGGCAGAAGTTTCTGCCGTTCGCGTTGGAGAAGATGGCGTATCTGGCCGAGCTGCGGGACGAGATGCGGCTGAACTTTCGCATTGAGGTCGATGGGGGCGTCGCTCACGATACGGTGGAGCAGGTCGTCGAAGCAGGAGCGGACATGCTGGTTGCCGGGTCAGCGATCTTCGGGCCGGGCGGCGCCGAGAAGAACGCCCGTGAGTTTCTGGAGCGCGCACGAGCGGCAGAGACGCAAAAAGACCATCTGTTCGACGAGGAGTAGGGAGCCTGGGCGGACGGCAGTCGAGGCGGGTAGAATGGGTATGGAACTGGCGTCGCAGACGACGGTTCAATGGAGTTGATGTTAATGACGAGTTCGCGTTCTTTTTTCCCTTCCTTCCGCGCGGCGTTCGCCGCTGGCGTCGTCGTAGCAGGACTGCTCTCGGCTTCCATGCCGACTTATGCACAGGACGCAGCGCCTGCGGCTGCGCAAACGCCCGACGCAGCAGCTTCGGCCCAGCCCGCGCAGCAGCCGCTGGCGCCAGTTTCGGCCCCCGCGACGCAGGTTCCTGCCAGCAAAGCAGACAAGAAGAAGGCCAAGGCGGAAAAGAAGGCCGAGAGCGCTGAGGACAAGAAGGAAGGCAAGCTGGTCCAGACAAAGGATACGAAGGCAAGGCTGAAGAAGGCGAAGAAAGAGTCGCCGCTTGCCGGTGTGGACGCGAAACTGCCGGACAAGCAGCTCTATGACAAGGCCGTTGCCGCCACCAAGCATGGCCGGTTCGATATTGCGCGCCTAGATCTTCAGACCTTGCTGAATACGTATCCTGACTCGCAGTACCAGATGCGGGCCAAGCTGGCGATTGCGGACTCCTGGTACAGGGAGGGCGGCACGGCCGCTCTGACGCAGGCGGAGCAGGAATACAAAGACTTCATCACCTTCTTCCCGAATGCGCCTGAAGCCGCAGAAGCCCAGATGCGGGTGGGTGACATCTACTTCCGTCAGATGGACAAGCCGGACCGGGACTATGCGAAGGCCGTCCATGCAGAGGCGGAGTACCGGACGATGCTGCAGCAGTTTCCCGAGTCCACACTGGTGCCGGATGCCAAGCAGCGACTGCGCGAGGTGCAGGAGGTGCTGGCGAACCGCGAAAGCGCCATCGCGGCCTTCTATAGCACGCACGCGAACTGGCCTGCGACGATCGCCCGGTATCAGACCGTTGTTGATACATATCCGCAATACAGCCACATGGATGACGCCCTGATCGGACTGGGAGACGGCTACGAAGCCGAAGCGAAGTACGTGCGGACCCTGAAGCTGCCGGAAGCAGGCAAGGCTCGACTGGAGAAGATCTACGATGACCAGGCGATCGCGGCGTACACCCGAGTTGTTACTGAACACGCCGCTTCGAAGAACGTCGAAGACGCTCGGGACCGGCTTGCTGCGCTGCACGCTCCTATCCCGAAGCCGACCGCCGAACAGATGGCGGCAAGCGAGGCGCTCGAGAACAGCCGCGCACAGTATCGCCTGACAGATCGCGCAAGACTGTTGATCTTCCACACGCCGGACGTGGTCACGGCGGCCAGAACCGGTGATCCAACGCTAAGTGATCCGAAGCCGACGCTTGCTCCTGAGATAACGCGGAAGGTGGTTTCGGACTTCAACCTGGCGATGAACCCGAACGCAAAGCCAACCGTCGCGCCAGCTGCGGCCAACGGGGCAGTTACGGACGCTGCGGGAACGCCTGCGGAGGCGACGGCAGCGCCACCGCCTCCCGCTTCGGACGCTCCGCTTGCGTTGCAGGACGTTCCTACGGCAACTTCGGGAAGCAGCGCAGCTTCCTCGGTGATGAGCGTAGCTCCTGCAAGTAGCGGCGGCAGCGCGCCGGGCAACTCAGTCGGGATCGAGATAGTTCAGCCGGGTTCTGCACCTGCACCTGATCCGAACGGCCTGAAGGCAGTCGGACCGGAGAACGCGACTCCGCTGCCGGCAGTCGAAAAGCCGGAGGCCGCGCCCGATGCGGTGAACGATATCGCTCCCGGACAGGCACCGCCGGCGCAGGCCGCTCCAGCGAATGGTAAGAAGCCGAAGGACCCATCCTTCGACAAGAGTGAAGAGTCGTCAAGCAAGCACAAGAAAAAGAAGGGTCTGGCGAAGGTCAACCCGTTCTAGTTGGCTTAGGAAAGAACAGGGCCGCAGAGAGGCGACTGGGCTTTCCCATCCGGAGTGAGGAACTCGGCAGATAAGGGCCGGCCCTCTCAGCTATGTTCCTTCAGGCTGCACGAAAGAGCTTCCGGTGAGACGATGCAGCAGATTCTCCCACTGGTCCCCGTAGGCGTCCCAGCCGCCGAGACTCTTCACCCTCTCCAAGGCGGAAGCGCCCATCTGTGCGCGAAGCGTGGGATCGTCTGCGAGCCGCTGCATGCGGTCGGTCAGGGCCCGAACGTCGCGATCGGGGACGATGAAGCCCTGAACGGAATCGGTGAAGAGATCCTCGGCACCCGTAGCGACCGTGGAGATGACCGGGCACCCGCAGGCCATGGCTTGACCCTGCACCAACGCCAAGCCCTCTTCGACACTCGGAAGGACGAGAACGTGGCTCCGGCGCATCTGCTCTGCAAGCAGCGGCTGGGAGATGGAGCCCGCAAAGACGACGCTGTCTGTCGGGAGCCTGAACAGCAAGGCGCGTAGGTCGCTCGATACGCTGCCAACAACCATGAGGCGTTTTCGGGGGTGCTTGAGCCGGGCGAACGACTGCAGCAGGTATGGCACGCCTTTGCGAAGACTTACGCCGCCGGCGAAGAGTACCTCGAAAGCATCCTCAGGCGGATGCGAGACTCGGTCTGATGGTGGCAGAAAGCGTTCGAGACGAACGCCATACGGGATCACGTGGATCTTCCCCGCCGATACCCCCATCTGGACAAAAGAGCGTTTGGCAACGGTGGACGGAACGGTGATGGCATCCGCCTGGGCGTAAATCTTCTCTTCCCGAAGCGCGATATGCGGCTTTGCAGCGGGAGGTGGAACGCCCCAGCGTCTATGTTCCTCGAGCAGGACGCCTTCCTGATAGCGCTGGTGGGTGGATCCGCGATCACAAACGAACTTGCCGCCGTTGCGCTGAATCTCGATGCCGGTGAGCAGGCCGGCGCCGGAGATGGCAATGAGAGCGTCTGGACGGCCAGCGGGATCGCGAGCGATTTGCAGGCGTGTCCACTGATCGAAGCTGAGGGCATTCCACGAGGCAAGGCGTGTACGGGCCCATTGTGTCGCGAAAGTTGTTCGGCCCAGCAGATACTCGGCCGTATGCAGCAGGGGAAAGGTGCCGACAACTTCGCGGGGCAGACCCTCGCGCTGAAGGCGAGCCCACGGCCAGGTCGAGTAGATCTTCTGCAGATAATGGCGGCGATGGAGTTGATGAGCGAGTTCGAAGTGATGGAAGACTCCGAAGACCGCTTGAACGATTCGCATGGTATGACCCTGGGCGATGAAAATTGCCCCTGAGTGAAAGCAGCGGCAGCGGCGAAGCAGGTCCTTCCTCCGCGTCGGGCATGACAAAGATCATAAGCGAGCGAGTTTTCGCCGGCGAGGAGCAGGAGGGCCTGCGGAGACGACTGCTTGACGGTTGAAGGGCTGCCGAGTGACCGGTTTGCTGCGCGAAGAACGATCAGCTGCGCGAAGAACGATTAAAGATTAGCTCAGGAGAAACGTCTCGCCATGGGTCGGTCAGCTTTCGGAGTCATTGTGTGCCGATCTTCCCGCACCTTTGTTTGGCCTTGCCATGTTCATGTCGACGCACTTGTCGGAGACGCGAACCGGAGTCGCACACTCGCCTGCGGCGGCGCGGGAAAAGGCCCGGTAGAGCCGCTGGACATCGACGCGACCATTGCGAAGCTCGCGCTCAATCGCCGAGTGCATGGCGGAGAGCAGCTCCGGGCGCAGCTCGTTCAGGATCTTATCGATGTAGATGTAGGGCAAAGTCTCTCCTGCCAAGAACGATACAGGCTCCTATGGACGCTTGGCTTCAAACGGCTGATGTAGGATGAGTTTTCATGCGCAAACCACTCTTGTTTGTCCTCACTCTTGCGGCATTGACATCCGGCGCTCTTGCGCAAGAAAAAGGAGCAGTCGCAATGCATCATGCACATGGGACATTCACGGTGAAGGTGGTGCCGCTGACGCCCGCGCCGGCCGAGGGACTCGGTCGCTTTTCTATCGATAAGGAGCTGCACGGCGATCTGGAGGCGACAACGAAGGGCGAGATGTTCTCCGGCGGAGACTTCAAGGCAGGGGCAGCCGGCTACGTGGCGATCGAAGTGGTTCGCGGCACACTCGCAGGCAAGCACGGCAGCTTTGCGCTCCAGCATATGGCAACGCTTGACGCAAGCGGGCAGACGATGAACGTGGTCGTGGTTCCGGGATCCGGTACAGGAGAGCTGAAAGGCATCACTGGGACGTTCGCAATCGTAGTTGCCGATGGGAAACACAGCTATGACCTGGAGTATTCACTGCCTTAGCTGCATTACCTTCCTGCGATTCGTTCACCTCGGCTGCACGCGCGGGTTAGAAGTCGGACAGAGCCGCGAATCGATCGCGACCGTCGGCGAAGTTTGCGCCCCGGCGGCTTTGAGAGAGGCTGACGGCACAGCATTCGATGAATCGCTATCTGGAGCTCGCCTTATGAACAAGCTGATCGTCTCCGCCGTGGCCTTTGGATTTCTGATTGCACCGTTTAGGGTCCGCGCAGAGCAGCCGCCCATCATCGACCGAGCTCTTTTCTTCGGCGAGGTGCAGATTGCCGGGGCGCAGATTTCGCCGGACGGAAGGTACCTCTCGTTTCTGAAGCCGTACAAAGGGACGCGGAACATCTGGGTGAAGAAGGCGGCCCGATCAATAACCTGGCCATGGTAACGGCGATGGAGGAGTTCTTTGCCAAGTACTTGAACGGACGCGAACAGAAGGACGTTCCGACGGACGTGGAGGCGAAGCTGAAAGAGATTACCGTCGATCCGAAGACGGTGAGCGGAGCGGTAAGTCTGAACTGGTCTCCAGGGGAATCTTCAGAGAAGGACTAGAACGCCAAAGGCGTGGCCGTACCTGTCAACGAACGAGCGGCGTGGAACAAAGTCGCCGCACGGTACACTGAAGGAACACGGCAGCGCATCGAGCAGGGAGTAGATGATGCGTGTTGAAGTGGCCCGGTAGCTCAGTTGCATAGAGCAGCGCACTCCTAACGCGAAGGTCGCAGGTTGGACTCCTGCCCGGGCCACCAATAACTCTTATTCTTGCAACAGTTTACCGCACGCAGATCGGCGATAGCGAATTGCGTGTTCTGAAATTGGGATACTTTGGGATACTTTGAGTTCGCTTCCAGTGCAAACGGGTGCAACGGCCTGCATTGGTCCTCAAACCCGGTCGCGACTAGGGGTTTTGGCGGCGGCTAACACCCCTCCCTTAGTCGCACGAAAGCCGCAGCTGACGCTGCGGCTCGAGGCCAAACCTGTCAGCCACGAATCGCCTGTGATCGATCCGGGCGTACCGTTGCAATTCTGACAGTGAAATCAGAACCCGCGAGCCAATACGGCGGACGCTCAACTCGCCATGCGCCAGGAGGTAATCAAGGCTTCGTTGGCTGATTGACAGGTACTGGGCTGCATTGCGCCGGTCGATCAGGAGGCGCTGATCTGATGGAATTACAGCCCTCTGGATGAGCTTTTTCCGGGTAGGATCTGGCACTGTTGCCGCCGACTCTCTACCGTCGTCTTGCAGCGCTTCGTTTATTTCAGGTATATCGGCAATATTCGACGGCATTTCAGTTCCCCCGCAACCATAGGGTTCCTCATCCGTACGGCTCGTGTCCAATGACTTTCGCGACCTGCATGATGACCCGTACGCATAACACGCGACCCTTGGGCCAATCTTAGATGGGAAAGACTGGGAGGCGGATGCCAGCGTGAGTACGGCAAGGAAGTCTTGGTGCGATTCACAGATAGCACACAACTCCCGATTGCAGTCGGGGTGAAACAGGTGATTGACGCTCGATATTG
>CAZZYQ010000024.1:0-8627 GCA_964658395.1 uncultured Granulicella sp.
GTGAGCCCAGTCGGCCGGCCGCAGTCGCTACTCGTGCATACCGGCGAACATGTCGAGGAACTCCTGATACCTTCCGTCTTTCTCTGCGGTGCGCAAAGGTTTGACTCTTTCTACCAGGATTTCACCCTTCTCGATGCTGTTGCTCTCCAGAATCTGCATGACTTCCTTGATGTATTCGTCTAGAGGCATAGCACGTGGATCGCTCGCCTGCCTTGGGCCGCCAAGCTCCGTCTGTACGTAAGGCGGTGCGAGCTCCAGGACTTCGACGCTGGTCTTGCGCAGTTGCACACGAAGTGCGTCCAGCCAGTTGTGCAGAAAGGCTTTCGTCGCGCTGTACACGGGACCGGGCGGATAGGGAACGAACGCCAGTCCTGAGGTAGTCACCATCAGCGTAGATTTTGTTTGCGCACGCAGCGTGGGAAGCAGCGCCGCCGACAGTTGCACCACCCCGGTGATGTTGGTCTGGATGGTGCTGTACGCGCGTGTCAGGTTGATCGGATCAGCCGTATAGTCTTCCATCCCGGCAATACCGGCGTTGTTGATGAGGACGTTCAAATTCGGGAACTGTTTTATAACGGATGCTACGAACGTTGCGATGGCGTCGCTATCGCTGAGGTCCACAGCGATGCCGGTCATCCCGGGATTGCGACCCGAGACTTCGTCAAGCAGTGCCTGTCGCCGTCCAGCAATGATTACCGTGTTTCCTTTTTCATGAAGCGCTTCGGCGAGCGCTCGGCCTATACCGCTGGTTCCTCCAGTTACAAGGACAGTGTTTCCTGAGATATTCATCGTCATCCCCCAATGCCTAGCAGATGCGCCTGAGGCTCAGTTGGGCTCCTTATTTGCTACGAGCCTTTTCGCTTCCGATTACAGTAGCTTTCGCAACACCTTCAACTGCATCTCTCCGTCCAGCATCGGCTTCGCTTTTTCAAGCGCTCCTTTCGCACCCTGTCCTTCGAGATGCACCTGTAAGGCGGCGATATTGCCCCACTCCTCGTAAGTCAAGAAGCTGCCAGGATTCTTCTTGTCCTCGAGCAGATGATAGACCTCGCACCCAGGTTCTAATCGCGTGGGCGCGACGAGTTCGTGCAGAATGACGCGCACCTCTTCTTCGTGGCCGGCCTTCGCCTTAATCTCGGCGACGACGCTGATTTTGCTATCGTCGTCGAACATGTGGACACCTTCTGTCATCAGCTTTTCAAGCAACGCTCCGAACATGCCCATCTCCTGAGGTCACATAAGATGCGAGAAATGGGCGGGAGCATCTCCCGCCCATTCTGAAGCCTCTTGTGCTTAGCGTACCCTTCTATCCTTCGCTTGGCTTGGAGGCATGAACCAGTTCAGGCTCCTCAACGCTTGATAACTTCTCTACCTGATCTGCAATTGGTCGCTTACGCCGGTAATACGGTGCAAGCCGCTGCACCTCGCCTGTCTTCAACGACTTCTCAATGGCTTCCAGGACGCGAACGTCAAGCATGCCCTCTTCCCCGTCCGCTTCAGGCTGGCGATCGCTCAGGATGCAGTCGGAGAAGTAGCGAAGCTCTCCGCCGAAGTGGTCTGTCTTGGAGAAGCTTTCATGGCTCTTCTTCTTCGCGATAGATGTGGTGTACTCGACCTTGGTGCCGACCTGGTAGGCAGGTTGCACGAAGATGTCACCGAATTCACCGACCACGCGGTAGTCGTCCACATCGCCCCCCGTGTAGCTGACGGTGAAGGTGGCTATGCGAGCGTCCTCAAACTTCAGCGTCACGGCGACGGTGTCCTCAAAGTCAAAGCGCTGTGGGTCGCTGTTGGTTCCTGTGGCGAAGACTTCCACAGGCTCCGCTCCGAACAGGTTACGCACCGCGTTCAGGGGATATGGCCCCATATCGCTGACCGGACCCGCCCAAAAGCCGTGGCGGGCGCGATGATTTTCACCTGAAACCTGCTGGGAGAAGCTGGAGTTGAAGAAGCGCACCTTCCCGAGTTTGTGGGAACGGACCACATCAAGTGCTGACAGGGTGCCGGGCTCGTGATGCAGCCTGTACGCGATCATTAGCTTGGCCCCGCCCTGCTTCGCTGCCGCGATGATCCGCTCGCACTCTGCAACGCTGACCGCCATGGGCTTTTCGAGCAGCAGATGAATACCGGACTCAAGTGTCTTGACAGCAAATTCCACGTGGTCGGAGTTAGGGGTCGCCAGGTAGACGGCATCTATTTCGCCGGACGTGAGAAGCTGATCAAATTCACCGTAACTGTAGGTCTTCTTGATCCCGTAAAGCTCGCCGACCTTTTGCGCCTTCACCTCGTCGCCCGTTACAAGCGCTACCACCTCGCTGTTGCCGGTGTGCTCCACGCCGGGAAGAAACGCAGCCTGCGAGATCCAGCCAACGCCCACGACTGCATAGCGAACTTTTGCGGAATTGTTCTTCTTCAGGTCCATTGTCGCCATCGATCTATCCTCCTCCTTGTCCGGACCAATGACGCGTCCAGCAGTTCCGACGCGCGTCCAGCGGAAGAGGATGCCAGCCGGCGGGTGGGTCTCGTTCCACATCCGCGCTCAGCGTGTGCCTGATCACAAAATCGGAGACAGAGAGACAGTGAATCAAGATCGGCCTTCTCGAATCCAATGCAATCAGTAGTGCATCTATCTGCACGGAACGAGAACGTTGCCATGAGCCGTCGCTTCGCCGAACTGGCTTTCACACCGCTGGTCAAAGCACATCAGAGGCAGCACAACAGTCGCGCCCAATATGAGCGCCTCGAGACATCGCAGCCGGTCTCAAGCAATCTGCTTGGCCCGGACGAGCAATCGTTCCTCAGCGTTCGCGACAGCTTCTACATGGCGTCGGTCAGTGAGACAGGCTGGCCCTATGTTCAGCATCGAGGCGGCCCTAAGGGATTCGTGCACGTCATTGAACCCACGCTGCTTGGCTTCGCTGACCTTCGTGGCAACAAGCAATACATTTCGCTAGGTAACTTCGACCATGACAATCGCGTCGCCCTCTTCTTCATGGACTATCCAAACCAGACGCGCTTGAAGGTCCTCGGACGGGTCGAGGTTCATGAGAACGACGATCAAGCTCCAGCGCTTCTTGCTTCGCTCAGGCCGTCTGACCCACGCGCCGTTGTAGAACGCGCAATCCTGATTCACGTCGAAGGGTTCGATTGGAACTGCCCACAGCACATCACTCCGCGGTACACACTGGAAGAGTTCGAGCCTTCCCTCGCTCGGCTCCGCAAGCGACTGAAGGAACTGGAAGCAGAGAACGAAAGACTTCGAGCCACAGCGAGGGGTTGAGACCACACCACCGTTGGAAAGTGAAGCGCTTACATCTGGCAGCCAAATGCTTGTCATCCCGTGGAGAGTCGATTACAAGACTTATGGCATTTCCAAAAAGCTGACAGCAGGTCTGCCTGCCAAGTTGCAGCGAGTCTACTTCAAGGCCTCCAGCCTTCGAGTGCGCCTCAGCCGGCGGCCGAGAGCACAAATCGTTCCGCGTGAAGCTTCTGTAAAGCTAAGACGCTGACGGTTCCCTTCTGCAGAGCCGCGATCCCTTCGGCCGCAGCCCGCGCCGCCGCTAGTGTCGTAATCGTTGGAATCCGCGCCAGAACCGCAGCGCGGCGGATGGCCTTCTCATCGAACATCGTCTCCTGGCCGCGGGGCGTGTTGACGATCAGTTGGATACGTCCGCTCTTGATCAGGTCGACTACATTGGGGCGTCCCTCTTTCACCTTGTACACCCGCTCCGGCTGCAGTCCTGCCGCTTCGAGAACCGCCGCCGTTCCATGTGTCGCGACCAGGTGGAAGCCCATATTTACAAAGCTTTTCGCCAGCTCGACCAGACCCGTCTTGTCATGGTCGTTCACACTGAGAAAGATGGTGCCCTGCATCGGCAACAGCTGACCAGCCGCGATCTGCGCTTTGGCGAACGCTTCGCCGAAGTTGTCCGATACGCCCATAACTTCTCCGGTCGACTTCATCTCCGGCCCAAGCACTGTATCGACGCCCGGGAACTTGCCCCATGGAAATACCGGCGACTTCACAAAGAAGTGCGCCCCTGTATCGAGGTCGTTGCCCGATGCAACCTGGTCCGGCAGCAGCGTCTTGAGCTTCTGTCCCACCATCAGTCGTGACGCAATCTTTGCGAGCGGGATGCCAGTGGCCTTCGAGACGTACGGTACCGTCCGCGAGGCGCGCGGGTTGACCTCGATCACAAAGACCATGCCGCGCTGGATCGCAAACTGGATGTTCACCAGCCCGATGACGTTCAGCGCCTTCGCCAGCTTCCGCGTGTAGGCGCGAATCGTTTCCAGAACATCGGCGCTCAGATCGACCGCGGGCAGTACGCACGACGAATCGCCCGAGTGAATGCCGGCCTCCTCAATATGCTGCATGATGCCGGCGATCAGCACATCGTCGCCGTCGCACAACGCATCCACATCGCACTCGACGGCATCCTCGAGGAAGTGGTCGATCAACACCGGCCGCTCCTGCGAGTACTCGATTGCGGTGCTCATGTAGCGGATGACCTCGTCATCGTCATACGCGATCACCATCGCCCGGCCGCCCAGCACATACGAAGGCCGCACCAGCACCGGATACCCGACCCTATTCGCACCGGCAGTCGCTTCGGAGACGCTGGTCGCGATCGCGCCTTGTGGTTGTGGAATCTCCAGCTCTTCGATGAGTTTTCCGAAGCGCTTGCGGTCTTCCGCAAGGTCGATTGATTCCGGCGAAGTGCCAATGATCGGCACGCCGGCCTTCTTCAGCGGCAGCGAAAGGTTCAGCGGGGTCTGTCCGCCAAACTGCACGATCATCCCAATCTCCGCACCGCTGGCAGCCTCATGCTCGTAGACGGCGAGCACATCCTCCAGCGTCAACGGCTCGAAGTAGAGCCGGTCGCTGGTGTCGTAGTCGGTCGAGACCGTCTCCGGGTTGCAATTGACCATGATCGTCTCGTAGCCATCTTCACGCAGCGCAAACGCCGCGTGACAGCAGCAGTAATCAAACTCGATCCCCTGCCCAATCCGGTTCGGTCCGCTGCCCAGGATCATGATCTTCTTGCGCGATGTCGGCTGTGCTTCATCCTCTTCGTCGTAGCAGCTGTAGAGATAGGGCGTGTAGCTTTCGAACTCGGCGGCACAGGTATCAACCAGCTTGAAGACCGGCATCACACCTAGCTTTTTGCGCAGCGCGCGGACTTCCGCCGTGCCTTCAGCGCCCGTCAGGCCCCAGCCTGCGGCGAGCCGTTCATCGGAGATGCCCATCCGCTTGGCGATTCTCAACTCTGCCGAGGTCACCTCTTCGATTGGCTTGGTGGCAATCGCCTTGATCTCGTCCGTGATCTGCTTGATCTGGTGCAGAAACCACGGATCCATCGAGGTCATGCGCGCTACCTCACGCACTGTCATGCCGCGCTCAAACGCATACCGCACGTACGAGAGCCGGTCGGGATGCGGCGTCACCAGGCGCTGCGTGAGTCGCCGCGGCTCGATGTCGTCTGCAGTGGCCTTCTTCCCTGTTTCAAGCGAACGCACCGCCTTCATCATCGCTTCCTTGAAGGTCCGGCCGATCGCCATCACTTCGCCGACCGACTTCATCTGCGGGCCAAGGCCCTCGTCGGCGCCGGGAAACTTCTCGAACTGCCACTTCGGAATCTTGACGACGACGTAATCGATCGTCGGCTCAAAACATGCCGGCGTCGCCTTGGTGATGTCGTTCTGGATCTCGTCGAGCGTATATCCCACGGCCAGCCGCGCCGCGATCTTCGCGATCGGAAATCCGGTTGCTTTCGACGCCAGCGCCGACGACCGAGAAACGCGTGGGTTCATCTCGATCACCGTCATGCGGCCGTCCATCGGATTCACGGCGAACTGCACATTGCTTCCGCCCGTTTCCACACCGATCTCGCGAATGCAGGCAATCGCAGCGTCGCGCATCCGTTGATACTCGCGGTCGGTCAGCGTCTGCGCGGGAGCAACGGTGATTGAATCGCCTGTGTGCACACCCATTGGGTCAAAGTTCTCGATCGAGCAGACGATGATGACGTTGTCCTTCAGGTCGCGGACAACTTCAAGCTCGTACTCCTTCCAGCCGAGCACGCTCTCTTCGATCAGGCATTCACTTACCGGAGATAGATCGAGCCCGCGCGTTAGAATCTCCGTCATCTCCTCGCGGTTATACGCAATGCCGCCCCCTGAGCCGCCCAGCGTGAAGCTGGGCCGGATCACCACGGGAAAGCCGATCTTCGCCGCAAAATCAAGCCCCGCGCTCACCGTCCGGACCAGCGCCGACTTGGGCATGTCGAGACCGATCTTGGTCATCGCGTCCTTGAACAGCAGACGGTCCTCGGCCTTCTTAATCGCCTCCAGCTTCGCGCCGATCAGCTCTACCCCGTACTTCTCCAGTACGCCCGAGTCGGAAAGATCGACCGCGAGGTTCAAGGCCGTCTGTCCACCCACCGTGGGCAGTACCGCAAAGATTCCCTTGCTATTTATCGACGACGCTTTTCCCTTGTCATCCTTCGCCGAAGGCGGAGGATCTGCTTTTTCTTCCTTATTCTCCGGCGAAGACGGAGAATCCGCCTCTCGCATCATCTCCGTCTCAACCCGAAGAATCTCCTCCACATAAGCGGCCGTCAGCGGCTCAATATACGTACGGTCGGCCACTTCAGGATCAGTCATGATGGATGCCGGGTTCGAGTTCACCAGCACCACCTCATACCCTTCGGCCTTGAGCGCCTTGCAGGCCTGCGTCCCCGAGTAATCGAACTCAGCCGACTGCCCAATCACAATCGGCCCCGAGCCGATCACAATAATCTTTGCGATATCGTTCCTACGCGGCATTATTTGTAGATTTCACTCCTGTGTCCTACCTGTAAGACCAAAACGATGAGTCTGTCGCTCTTGATATCGCAGATGGCACGGCAGTCCCTGACACGAAATCTCCACAGTCCCCGGAGAATGCCAGACAAGGGATCAGCTGAAGTTTTTGGATCCGGATGAGTAGCAACTCGTTCTCGAAAGAATTTCACGACTCGCACCCGGACGGCTTTATCGAGACGAAGAAGATTTGCTTCCCGCCATATCGGAGTACTCAACCGACCACATCGACCCTGCGCTCCATCTCCTCCTGCGAGATGGTGTATTTCATCTCGGAAAGCGCCTTGAGTCCCGAGGAGTAGTCTTCCCGATCTTTAGCCACCGGAGAATCGCCTCCCTTATTAGGAAGCTCTCGCTCACATGGTTTTCAAGAGCAAAATGTCGCACACGTTCTTCGAGATCTGCTTCAAGTTCGATACTGACCATTGCTTTTCCTCCAGCGAATCATGCTACTTCTTCCACTCTTCCATCATCTTCCTGAAGTCCTTGAACAGGTAATGCGAATCGTGCGGTCCCGGGCTCGCCTCCGGGTGGTACTGCACGCTGAACATCGGGTCGGTCTTGTGCCGCAGCCCCGCTAAGGTCTGGTCGTTCAAGTTCGTATGCGTCCGTTCCACATTGGCAGGCAGTGAGTCCGGATCGACGTTGTAGTTGTGGTTCTGTGCCGTGATCTCCACCTTGCCCGTCCGGTGGTTCATGATCGGGTGGTTGCCGCCGTGGTGCCCGAACTTCAACTTGTAAGTCGTCCCGCCCAGTGCCAGCCCGAAGATCTGGTGGCCCAGGCAGATGCCAAAGATCGGCGCCTTGCCCTTTAGCTTCTGCACATTCTCAACCGCATAGTCGAGCGGCTCGGGATCGCCCGGGCCGTTCGAAAAGAACACTCCATCCGGCTCCATCGCCAGCACATCTTCGGCGGAGGTCTTCGCCGGGACCACCGTCACTTTGCAGTTCTCGCGCGCCAGCATGCGGAGAATGTTCTGCTTAATGCCGAAGTCGTACGCCACGACATGCATCTTCTCCGATCCCGGCTCGAGCGCTGCCGCCAGCAGCGTGTCTCCCGTCTGGTTCTTCGGTTCCTGATCGTCCCACACGTAGCTGGACTTCGTACTTACCAGGCTAGCGAGGTCCGTCCCGTCCATACCCTTGCTTGCCTTAGCCCTGGCAACCAGCGCCGCCTCATCGAGCGCCTCGCCGCTCGCAATGATGCCGCGCATCACGCCGTGTGCCCGCAGATGCCGCACTACGGCTCGAGTGTCCACTTCCGCGATCACAGGAACACCGCTGCGCTCGAGATACTCGTCGGCAACCTCGGTCGACCGCCAGTTTGAGCTGATCGGAGAAAACTCCCGCGTCACCAGTCCTTCGATATACGGCTTCGCCGCCTCCGCATCGCTGGGAGTGGTTCCGTAGTTGCCAATATGCGGGTTGGTGAGAACAACAATCTGGCCCGCGTACGAGGGATCGGTAAAGATCTCCTGGTAGCCGGTCAGAGACGTGTTGAATACTACTTCGCCGGTGCGGTCGACCGAAGCGCCAAAGCTTACGCCGCGAAAGATGCGCCCGTCTTCCAGCGCAAGAATAGCCTGCATTGCCTCTCCTGAGAATCCCGCGGTTCCGAAGACTCGCGCCAGAAACTGGAGTGGATTCAACCGATTCTATCAGCAGAAGTGAGGATACTTTGCGAAGTGAAGCGGAAACGGCGAAACCCGGCACCTAAGCCGGGTTTCATCTCGATCGTGATCGCGTTTTAGTGATGTGGATGA
>CAZZYQ010000024.1:8637-55302 GCA_964658395.1 uncultured Granulicella sp.
GGTGGTGACGGGCCTCAGCAGGTACGACAACGCCTGCAAATACTGCCAAAGCAACGACGGCAAACAGAATACGACCAATCTTCATAAGTAAAATCCCCCCTCGAACCGCATTGCCGCTGAACTTGCGGCATATTTCGCAGCTTATACTCTCCAAACCCTTTTCCGACCAAAAGTTTTCCTCAGCATCAACGGGGGTTCCTGGACGTTCAGCATGCGTCAGCCCTCCACCTTGGCAGACGACAAGCGAGCCGGATCGATCTGTACCAGCACAGCATCACCCTCCACTTTTACAGGGAACACCGACACGCGTTCGTTCTCCGGGTACTCTGCGATGCCAGTCCGGAGATGGAAGGCCCACGAGTGCCAGGGACAGATGACCGCGTCCCCTTCAATCCATCCCTGACCAAGAGGGCCTTGCCGATGGGGGCAGACATTGTCCAGGGCTGAAAGTTCTCCGTTGTGGTTTGCGAGGCACACGGGCACACCCCTCGCGTCCGCTTCCATTACAGCGCCGGGCGCCGGGGCCTCGGCTACGCGACAGATCACGATCCATTCGGCCAAAACTCCCACCTCACGGCTCCAGATTAGCCGATCCGAAGCTCGCTTACAGCATAGGCAAGATGTACGGAGGAACCTGCTAGAGTCTTCGAAAGCGGCTCTTTATGGCAACACCCACATCAAAACAGCGGAAGCAGACTGCGGCAAATGGCACAAGCCGACCTCCCATCGTCTCCGCTACGCCGGAAGTTGTCGATCCGACGTGGCTCCTGAAGGCAGTCGGTTTGACCATTCTTGCCGCGCTTATCTGCGGGTATGCCACGCTCTGCCTGCTCTTCTACCAGGGACAGTGGCAGCTGGTACTCCATCCAGTGAAGACCGCATCTGCCCCGTCGATCGCTGGAACATCCTGTGAGCCGGTCCGGTTCGGGGTCGATGAATCGGGTGAACCCCAGCTAACCGGCTGCTGGATCGCTGCAGGTTCGGGAGGCAAGTACACCGCAGACACTATGCTCTTCCTGCCCAGCGGCGACGGTTCGCTGGCCGATGCCGCCTCCACGCTCTCGGCGTTGCACACGCTTGGGATCAACATTCTGGCTTTTGACTATCGCGGTTACGGGCAGAGTGCGCCAGTGCGCCCTGACCAGGCGCGGATGTCCGCCGATGCCGAGTCCGCCTGGACTTATCTGACGGTCTCGCGCAAGGTGCCAGCAAACACCATTATTTTATTCGGGATGGGTGTCGGCGGCGCTCTGGCGGCAGAACAAGCCGTACGTCACGCGGAGGCGCCCGCGGTCATTTTTCTGAGGCCGGAGCCGGGCTTGCTCAGTGCCGTACTCGCTGACCCGCGTACCCGAATGCTTCCCGTCCGGGCGCTCTTTCACGACCGCTTCGATGTCGCAGCAACGGTGCGAGGCCTGAAGACTCCGAAGCTTTTCCTGGTCGCAGAGGATAAGCTCTCTGATCGATCCTCTGGCCAGGCCGAGATGCGGAGACTTCTGGAGAGTGCGTCCGATCCCAAGGTGGTCTCAATTCTAAAGCGGGAAGAGGGCTCCGGGGCCGTACTCCTGGAGCAGATTAGGCGCTTCCTTGATCTGTACCTGCATTAGTCCCGGGCGGGCCGCTCTGCAACGCTTGTATCTTGACAACGGACGAAACGACCGCCTACAGTTCGACTGCCGGACCAAACGGAACACGGCTCGCCACGAACGCCCGCCGGAACAGGTCCGAACTTGCTTCAGTTGGTCATCTCAGTTGAAAGAGCGAACAAAATGCTCCCTTTTGACTATCGCCCCTGGGCCAGGCCTCTGGCGCGTACCGTTATCGGACTCTCCGTGCTTGCCGCCATTGCAGGCGCGTATCTCCTCTACGACATGGATGAACTGCACATCCCGGAGGTCGTAGGTATCCTGCTTCTGCTGCTGACGATTATTCCGCCGAACCTGGCCATTGTGTTGAGGAAGTCGCCTCCGGACGCGAGTTCCATCGGTCACCCTCGGCTGCATACACGTTAGCTACTGGTTCACGCCGCTCGCAAGAAAACCGCCGTCCACTACCAGGATCTCGCCCGTGACGAATGCGGACGCGTCACTGGCCAGAAAGATCGCCGATCCAACCAGTTCCTCGGTTCTTCCAAACCGTCCCATCGGCGTCCTCATGCGAAGCTCCTTGCCTCGTTCGCTCTTGTCCAGCAATTCCGCGTTTAACGCCGTGCGGAACACACCGGGAGCAATCGCATTGACCGTCACGCCCCGTGAACTCCATTCGACTGCCAGCGACTTGGTCAGCGCCCCCACTGCCGCCTTGCTTGCGGCGTAGGCCGTGACTTCCTTCAGACTTACGAAGGTATTCAACGAAGCGATGTTGATGATCCGGCCATAGCCACGGTCGAGCATGTGGGCGCCGAAGATCTGACAGGCACGCAGTGTTCCCGTCACGTTCGTATCCATGATGTCGTTCCAAACGTCCTCCGGGAAGTCGACTGTCGGAGCGCGCTTGATCTTTCCCGCGCAGTTGATCAGGATGTCGACTTTGCCGAACTCTGCAACAGCAGCGTCGCGCAACCGCTCAAGTGAGCTTCTATCGCTAACATCTGAAACAACCCGCAGCGTCTTTACTCCACGGCACTCAATCGTGGCGGCAGCCTCATCGACCTGATTCTGTCGCCGGGAGGTAGCGGCAACATCTGCCCCCGCCTCGGCCAGCCCGATCGCCATTGCGGCCCCGATGCCGGACGTGCCCCCAATGACCACTGCAGACTTTCCCGTCAAGTCAAACAACGAACTCGCCACTGGTCTCCCCTACTTCGATCTTTCACCCTTTTGAGCCAAGCCCGACGACCCGCTGCTCCATCGCTTGAAATCGACCTCACGATCGATCCACGAGCGTTCGCAGCACTGGGAAAAGCTCCTTCTTGCCCGTCAGTTCCCGTTGATCTTGCTCAAAACGTCTGCCACTACCTCTTCTGGCGGCCCCTCATTGTGTATCAGAATTGCATCGTGCGGCACTTCCAGGGTCGCCAGCTGGCTGTCGAGCAGCTTTGGCGTCATAAATTCATGGTTGCGCTCTTCAAGCCGCTTCTGCAGCACCTCTCGGGAAACCTCCAGGTAACAGAAGCTCACCGTCCTGTCTGGCATTCCGGCAGAAAGCGTCTGGCGGTAGCTCTCCTTCAAAGCCGAACACGCCATCACTCCGCTCGTTCCTTGTTTGTACCATCCCCTCAGCACACCATTCAGACGCTCCAGCCATGGCTGGCGATCTTCGTCCGTCAGGGGATGGCCATCGTGCATCTTCTGCTTGTTCTGGGCCGAGTGGTAATCGTCCGCATCGGCGAACGTGGCGCCAGTCCCCTTTGCCAGCAACGTGCCGATCAACGTCTTTCCTGATCCACTTACACCCATCAACACCACGATCATGGCTACGTGCCTCGCTCATCCATCATTTCAGTGCCCGGAGTCCAGGCCCAGGAACACTGGTTTGATGTGTCGTTCGAACAGGTTCAACGTTACGTTCTTCGCAACGACTTCCTCGTTTGCTTCAAGGGCCGCTAAATATCGGCTGCCCATTTTGGCTGCAATCTTGAATCCAACATGCAGCAGTTGCCGGAAGCTCTGGTTATACGCCGCATTGGAGGGATCGTGCCGCAGCGCCGAGGTAAACTGTTCGCTGCTCCAGCCCGCAACCTCCTCCGGCTTCGGCAGCTTCGCAGGATCGATGTCGATCACCGTTGCGTAAGGCGCGCAAAGCTCTTCCCTGTGTCCATCCGCCTGGGCATAGATCTCCTTCGCCAGGGCCAGCCCGTCGCCACCCGCTTCGGCGAGGCCGATCAGCTCTTCCAGCCAGGTCGTTCCTGCGGTCTTAAGATGGACGCCAGCTCCGGTCTTCGTCAGGGCTTTGTGAATCGAAGCATAGATCGAAAACTTGTCCGATCCGGAGTGAACGCTCAACTTAAGATTGTCCGGCAAACCGTAAGTTTCGACGGCAAAGGCTATCGCGGCCAGATCCTCTTCGAACTCCCGTGCAAACTGGGCCACATCCCCAACATAGTCGACCCCCTTGTTGAACCGGCCCGTAAACTTCGGCGCGATGGTCTGGGTGGCGATCTTCTCGTCCGCAATCATGGCGAGAATGATCAGCAACTCCACCGGCGTCTGCGGCGAATCCGTCTCATCCATCGAAACCTCAGCGATAAACCGACCGACGCCTTTGTTCTCGAGCAGCATCCGGTAGATAAGGCCGGCATGTTGCACCGCCGCCAGAAACTTGTTGGCCACGCCCCTAACAAAGCTGCGATCGGTCTGGAACGGCGTAGCAATGCCCGGAATCTGGATCGTCCCAACAAGCTCCGGATAACGCTCGATGAACGCCGTGATCTCCTTCTCCTTGGCTGGCTGTCCAATCATGTCCGCAACATCCAAGGTAAAGAAGTCGCATGGCTGCAAGAAGCGCGCCACAGTCGTCAAGTTGATGTGATCGGCATCGAGGAAATAAGGCCTCTTCCAACCCAGTTCGGCGACAGCGGAGTCCGCTGCTCTCCGCGTCTCGCTCGGCTCGGATCCGATGATCGTGTGTTCACGATTCGACTTGTTCCACACCGGAACAACTTCCACTCCGGCCTGTGCGGCCATCCTGCACGCCTCAAGTTGGGCCTTTGCCTGATGGGCGAAACGATCACCAACACCGATGGAGAACCTCGGCAGCTTAAGTTGCTCACTCACGCGCTTCCCTCCGCAGCCGTACTTCGGCTTTGTCTCTACTAGAATAGACTTCCTGCCGCTCGCCCTGTTCTGCGAACGGGCTAGCCCGAGCCGCAAGAAAGCGCGATCTTGACGGAAGCGCAGCTTCTCACGCTGCAACGAAGCGACCGAAAATTTCGTCCGTCACGGAAGGACCGGTCTTCATTTCCCGGTGTAAGCACTCTTCAAGTACTTCTTCGCCAGATCTGCCTGCGACTGATCGCCGCCGCCTGCGGCAGCCATCTTGTAGAGCTTTACTGCCTGCTCCCTCTCATGCAGCAGGTCGAACATCTCTCCTGCATTCAGTTGCGCCCGCTTCCGTAGCCAGTCGCTGCACTTTGGCTGCTCGGAGGCTATCAAATAATTCTTCGCCGCTTCACGAATCTGGTTCTGTCCGCGCTGCGTGTCTGCCAGTCCGAACCAGGTCATCTGTAAGCGCGCATCGGCAAAGTAGCCTGGTTTCTTCGCATCTTCCAGTACCTGCATATAGATTCGTATGGCCCCCGGGCCATCTCCAGCGTCCTTGGTGAGGTTTCCTTCTTCGAGACGAAACAGATAGTCGTGGGGAAACTCTGCCGCCAGCCCATGCTGCACCTCGATCGCCTCGCGATACCGGGCGTCATGCCGCAGAAAAAGTGACAACACCGTCCGTGAGCTGATGTTCGTTACCACGCCGTGCGCGGCTGCGTCGTGGAGCAGCTCAAGCCCTTTTTCCTTGTTCCCTCCAACGCCAACGACTCCGACCATGATCCGTACGACCCGCGGCAGGCTTGCAACGGCAAATTGCTGTATTCCGACTGCCATCTTCGCGTCGGCATAATCCGGATCGATCTTCAACGCATGTTCGCTGTCGCTCCGGCTCGCAAATCCTTGCCGCGCGGCAGACGTAAAGCTATGGTCCACAAGCGTGATGAACGCCGCGTGCAGACCTTTCGCGTAGCCGCGCTCGAAATAGGCGTCTTTGTCGTTCTCATCCGCCTTGATCCTTCGGTCGCAGATAGAGGTCACCGCGTCCGTGAGGCCTTCGATCCGCTCCCTGGTTGCCGCTGGGACATCCACACTCCGCTTGGAAGAGAGAAAACTGTCGTGCGCGTAATACGTTGTATCGAGCAAATCCTGGTGATAAAGCTCCCTGAAGATGACAACCGTAAGGATGTAATCCATCGCCATCGCGTTCTGCGGATGGGCGCGGTCCAACGCCTCAAAGCGTTGCAACGCTCCCTCGTAATCGAGGTTATAGAAACGATTCAATCCTTCTCGCACAAGTGGATCGGAGTTAAGCGGATCGGTGTGAAGCATTGGGCTGGAAGCCGCTGCTGCAGTGGCGGCCAACCCTATGGAACAGTACAAAAGCGCACTCAATTTCTTCATCCGTACAAGGCTCCCGCGCGTCCAACCTGCTCACCGACGAACGCCGTCGATGGAGCACAGTGAAGCTCTTCCATCGTACTTCGCCCTAGCCGGCTCACGCATTTGGCGGGCTGCTGTAGCTCCAACGGTAGGAAAAAAGTTCTCACTTCCTATCGTCGTATGATCGTCCCTGCAAGCCCCGGAGACAAAGGAGCGCGCCTCGTATGACCAGGATCGAACTCATTCGATTACTCGTTGGGCAGGCAAGGCTCAACGGGTTTCAATTTCGTAGGTGGTACGTCGGCAGACTTGGCCGCCCCTGGGTAAACGCCGAGCAGGCCATTGAAGAACTGGCCGCGGAACGCCGCTACTACGCACTGCTCTTCTCCCATGAATTCGCGTCAAGTTTTTGGAAGGCGGGTGCCCTCATCACCTTCCAGGTCCCGCAGCAGACCTTCAAACGGCGCATGGCAGATGGCAGCATCGGCGTCGTTCAGCGCAGGGCCTACACGCGTCGGAGTGCCCGGGAGGACGTCTGGCGCTACCATCTGCGTGAACTGGCGGTGGCTGAGGAACCACTCCGCTACATGCGCCGCTACCTGCTCGTTGAAGACACTCCCGCTCCCGCGTCAACCGGACCTAAGCCGCCGGCAACTCCGCCGCGACGCCTCACCTGACTTCTGCTGGCACGTGTAACCGGGCGTGAAGTGAGCCGCAACTCTGCCGACGCGGTTTGGAAAGTGTTCGACACACAACAGTTCCTCCGGGATGCAGCCCCGTCTGCGGTGAGCCTCATCTGCGAAACTTCCAGTATCCTAACTCCATGCCGAAGCTCTCCATCCGCGACCTCGACCTAAAAGATCGGCGCGTGCTCATCCGTGTCGACTTCAACGTTCCTTTCTCCGCCGATGGGGCGATCACCGACGACACCCGCATTCGCGAGACCTTGCCTACCATCGAGTACGCCCTCCGCCATCATGCGAAAGTCATTCTTTGCTCACATCTGGGCCGCCCTAAAGGCAAGCCTGTCGCTTCGATGAGCCTCCGTCCGGTGGTCGACCACCTCCGCGGCCTGCTCGATCACGTCCTCGATCCTGACGAAAACGTGGCGTTCTCTCCCGACTGCGTTGGCGATATTGCAAGTGAATTAGCCTCGAATCTCGAGTCTGGTCAGACCCTTCTGCTCGAGAACCTTCGCTTCCATCCGGAAGAGGAGGCCAACGATCCTGCCTTCGCAAAACAGCTCGCCTCACTTTGTGACATTTACGTGAACGACGCCTTCGGATCTGCCCATCGCGCCCATGCTTCGACCGAAGGCGTTACTCACTTCGTCGAAGACTCCGCGGCCGGCCTGCTGATGGAAAAAGAGTTGACCTACATGGGCAAAGCGCTCACCGAACCTGACAAGCCGTTCGTCGCCATCATCGGCGGTGCCAAAATCTCGGACAAGATCGGCGTCGTTGAGAGTCTTCTTGAAAGGGCGGACGCAATCATCATCGGTGGAGGCATGGCGTACACGTTCCTTAATGCGCAACCAGAAGCTCAATCTACGGGCAAGTCACTCGTAGAGACGGACAAGCTCGATGTTGCCCGGATGGCGCTAGAGAAAGCAGCCGCAAAAGGCGTCCGATTTCTGCTCCCGGTTGACCACGTCCTCGCCGACAAGTTCTCCGCGGACGCACGCACCGAACTCTTCTCCGGCACCGGCCCCTTCCCCTCTGACCTGATGGCCCTCGACATCGGCCCTGCCTCCATCGAACTTTTCTCGAAGGAGATAGCAGGCGCCCGCACTATTATCTGGAACGGGCCAATGGGCGTGTTCGAGATGCCAGCGTTCGCGGCTGGTACCAACGCGATTGCAAAAGCTGTCGCGTCAAACAGCGACGCCACTACCATCGTCGGCGGCGGCGATTCTGTTGCCGCAATCCACAAATCTAGCTTTGCTTCGAAGATCACCCACATCTCCACCGGGGGCGGTGCCAGCCTGGAGTTCCTGGAGGGAAAGACACTTCCAGGCGTGGCCGCGCTGACTGAGAGACCATAACCTCTTAACTCGTAAAAACTTCAACAAAAGGCTTGCAACCATCGCTGCCGCTCCTCCAACTCGCACGGGCCCGCCTGAGACCATCGCGCCGAACTTCGTCGCGGCGCTCGGCTTCCATGCTGCCCTTTTCGCCGCCTTCTTCGGCTACGCTTTCGTCTTTCACTCCAGCGGCAAGTCATGGGGCGATAGCGCTTCGCCCTCCAGTACGATCCAGGCGACGATGGTCAACTCCCTCCCGCTGCCGCCGCGCCAGCCCACCAATGCTGACAATGTGCTCGCCTCCGAGGCTCCAAGCGCGGCGCCTCCGATAGCCAAGGAGAAGACCGTACCGCCGCCAGATCCTGCCGCTCTTGCGATCCCGGATAAACCAACCAAGCCCCTCAAGGCTGCCGAGAAGCCCACGCCCGCTCCTTCACATCCTCAACCAGTCAAGCCGCAGCCGTTGAAGGCGCAGACCGGCGAAGCCTCCGGTCTGCGCATTGTGATGTCAAGCACCCAAACTCGGGTCGGTACGATCAGCGTTGGTGCTACCGACGCCGCCTTTGGGCAGCGTTTCGCCTATTACGTCGCGCAGATCAAACAGAAGGTCGCCTCGCAGTGGTACACGACCATGCTCGACCCGGCGGCGCCCGGGCACCGTGTCTACATCACCTTCGAAGTCGGTCGCGACGGCTCGCCTTCGAACATCAGGGTCCAGCAGCCAAGCGGGGATTCGACGCTCGACCAGACCGCTCTCCGCGCGGTCCAGCATATCGACACATTCGGGCCACTGCCTGACGGCTACTCAGGCCGCTACATCAACGTTGTCTACTACTTCGATCCGCCCTCCTGACAAGCGGGCAAATGTTGGCTGTTCGCAACCCCGTCTGCGCCCCTCCGCGTCTACCATAGAGTGAGAATGCAAAGTCCGTCCCGCAAACTCTTCCTGCTCCTGCTCAGCCTGCTCCCGTTAGCTGCCCTACATGCTCAGGACAACGTCTTTACCGGGACCAACACCGGTGCCGACCGAATCCGGATAGCTGTTGCCGACTTCAAGTCGCAATCTCAGGATGCCGTTCCGCTTAAGCGGACCTTTGATGCCACCCTCTACTCCGACCTCGCCAATGCCGGCATCTTCGACATCGTATCGAAGAGTCTGCTGCCGCAAGCCACGCCTGGCGCGCCATCCGAGATCAACATGCAGCAGTGGTCGATCGCTCCCGCCTCCGCCGCGATGGTTGCCTTCGGCAGCGTCTCCGTCCAGGGCAGCAGCCTGGTCACCAACGGCTTCCTCTTCGACGCCAACAATCAGCAGTTTCCTCAGGTACTCGCCAAGCAGTACAACGACGCGGCCACCGAAGACGCTGCTCGCCAGACCGCACACAAGTTCGCCGATGAGATCATCTTCCGGCTCGGCGGCGGCATAGCGGGGATCGCCGAGACCAAGATCTTCTTCGTCCATCAGGGCGGCGGCAATAAAGAGATCTGGCAGATGGACTATGACGGCGCAAACCAGCACGCGGTGACACACCTTGGCACCGTCTCGATCTCGCCGCGCGTGTCGCCCGATAACTCCCGAATCGCCTTCTCCTCGCTCGGTCGCGAAGGATTTCAGATTCGCGTTTACTCGCTGCTCCTGAACCGCATGGTCAACTTCGCAGGCGCTGGCGGTACGAACCTCTCGCCCGCATGGGCTCCGGGCGGACGCGAACTTGCGTTCTCCTCCTCGCGGACCGGAGATCCGGAGATCTGGATTGCGGACACGAACGGTGCCTCGGCGCGGCGCATCACCAGCTTTCGCGGTCCTGACGTCTCTCCTGTCTACAACCCCAAGACCGGCTCGCAAATTGCCTGGATCAGCGGTCGCACCGGCTTGCCGCAGCTTTACATCATGGAAACAGACGGTTCCGGGGTACAGCGCCTGACCGATGGCGGCTACGCGACCTCACCTTCATGGTCACCGAACGGCCAGTTCCTCGCCTTCGCATGGAACCGAAAATACGGACCGGGCGCTCCCGGCGGTCAGGACATCTATGTCATGGAGGTGGCCACCAAGCGTTGGGTTCAGTTGACCCACGACGGGGGCCGCTGCGATTTCCCCTCCTGGTCGCCGGATGGACGACATATCGCATACGCCAACACCGCGGATGGACGAGATGAGCATATGCGCATCTGGACCATGCTCGCTGACGGGACCCAGAAGCATGCCCTATCCTCTACCGGCGGAGACATGCCAAACTGGAGTTGGAGATAATGTCGAATCGATCTGCCTTGTAGTGAAAACAAAGAAGAGCTCCGAACCACGAACGTTCCCGGAGGAAATGAATGCCCTCGACCTCGCCTAAACTTCGCAGCCTGTCCTACGCCGCTGCCGCCGCTTTACTACTGCTCGTTACAGGCTGCCACAAGAAACAGGGTCCAGACCCGAACAGCATCGGTCCGGCCACTCCGCCGCCTGTCGCCGCCCCCACAGCGACGCTTACCGCTAACCCGGTTGCCGTCGACCTTGGCCAGTCTGTGGTCCTGAACTGGCGCACGACTGATGCGAATGTCGTCACCATCGACGGCATCGGACAGGTGAATGCCAACGGCACCCAGACCGTTTCCCCCTCGAACTCCACCAACTTCCACCTGACCGCGAAGGGCGATGGCGGCACCACTGAGGCCAACGTGCGGGTCACGGTTAATGTGCCGGTAGCCCCTGCTCCGCCCGCCGACACCTCGGCTGATATGGGTTCGGACGCAGCCTTCCACCAGAACGTCCAGGACATCTTTTTCGACTACGACAGTTACGAGCTTCGGCCAGATGGCCAGACCGCTGCCGCCGCTGCCGCCGCCTATCTTGCAGCTCATCCCGCAATCAAGGTCATCATCGGCGGCTACTGCGACAATCGCGGCTCTGCTGAATACAATCTGGCCCTTGGGGAAAACCGGGCCAACTCAGCCAAGAGTGCCCTGGTGACCCTGGGCATTCCGGCCAGCCGCATCCGCGTCGTCAGCTACGGCAAGGAGAAGCAGTTCTGCAGCGAAGAGTCGGAATCATGCTGGCAGCAAAACCGTCGCGCCCAGTTCTCCGTTGATCGCTGAGCCTGCCGTCCTCGCGGTCGAACTTGGTGAAGCTTCTCCGATCAATGGTCTGTCCTCCTCGCTGAAAACAGAGACCAGCTTTCTCGCCTCTCGTGCCCATTCAACACACCAGGATGAATGGGCACGACCTTAAAACAGGAGTACCCAAACCGCACATGAAAAGCGCCCATTTCGCACCAGCCCTGCTGCTCTTCTCCCTCGCCTTGCCCTCCTTTGCCAGCAAAGACACGGATCGGATCCAGATCCAGATCCAACAGCTGCAGGATGCGATTGCGCGGCTGCAGCAGTCCAACGATGAGCGCATGGGCGTTATGAAAGATCTCGTCCAGCAGACCGCCGACTCCGTGAATAAAATGTCTGCGGCTGTCGAGACACTTCAGCGTCAGTTGCAGACTCAGCAGGAGGCGCAAGGAACCAAGGTCGATCAGGTTTCGGGACAGATCCAGTCCCTCAACGACTCGCTCGACGAATTGAAGGCGCGCCTGAACAGCATCGATAAGTCGCTTGCAGCCATTCAGAACCAGCAGCAGTCCATCAGTGCCAGCATGCAAAGTGGCAGCCCGTCAGCCTCATCCAGCCCAGGCTCGACCTTGCCGCCTGCAACGCAGGACAATCCTGCTCCGCCTAGCGATCAGTCCACTGCACCGCCAAGCGTTCGCACCAAGCCATCTGCCGGGGTACCGCTCTCCGCAGGATCAGCCCCTGCCAATGCTCCTCCGGCAGAAGACCTTTACAAGACTGCGTTAGGGGACTACATGGGTGCCCGCTACGCCCTTGCCACCTCCGAGTTCAGCGACGTCCTCAAGTTTTATCCCGACAACAACCTCGCTGGAAACTCACTCTTCTATCTGGGAGAGATCGACTACCGTGCTGCGAAGTACGCCAGCGCGGCCAAAAACTACGACAAACTGATCGCCCAGTACCCCGACAGCAACAAGGTTCCCGCGGCTCGCCTCCACAAGGGCCAGGCGCTCATAGCGCTGAAGCAAAACGATGCCGGGATCCGCGAGCTCCGCCTCCTCATCCAGCGCTTTCCCACATCGCCCGAGGCCACCCAGGCGCGCAGCCGGTTAAGCGGGATGGGAGTTCCCGTCACACCACGCCACTAGGCGTCGAATACGCCTCTTGTTTGTAATGCTTCGTGGACGGCCGAGGCTCCTCTTACACTCCGCTTGTCTGTCGCACCGAGGGCAGATGATTGGCTTTGTGTCGTCGCCGTTGGAGGGTCTGTTCGTTCGGCTCTACTTGGCTACGACCTCAGCCTTGGTCTTCCGAAGGTCTTCGCTCAGCAAGATAGCTTCGGCAATCTCCCGCATCGACTTCCTGCGCTGCCGGCTCTCGCGCTGCATCAAGCGATAGGCATCGTCCTCAGTAATTGTCAGGTCGCGCTGCAGAATGCCCTTTGCGCGATCGACCGCCTTCCGCGTTTCAAGGCGATTCGCCAGCTGCTGGTTCTCGCTCTCCAGCCGGGCCCGCTCGATCTCCGCGCCAACCAGGAACCCCAGCATTGCCAGCAGCCTGATCTCGTGCGTTGTGTGCTGATACGACAGCCGGTGCTGCAGGTTGATTACACCTACAACCTTGCTCGCGCTCAGAATCGGCGTTGAAAGCATGGCCTCGAACTGGTCCTCGGGCAGGTTTTTGAACGCTTTGAAACGAGGGTCATTTGAGGCGTTCGATGCAATCGCTACCGGCTCCCGGTGCTCCGCTACCCAGCCCGTAATGCCCTGCCCCAGCAGAATGTCGATACGATCGACCTCATCCGCATGCGGGTTCTTCGAGGCTCGCAGCACCAGCTTTTCGCCTTCAAGAACATAGATGAAGCAGGAATCGCACGGAATGACCGTCGTCACGAACTCAACGATGCGTTCGAGCACGACGTGAAATGAGTCTGCCGCCGCAATCCTGCTGCTGATCTCATGCAGAAAGTCCATCGGCGCGAGGCCATCGCGGAACCCTGCGGAGTTGGTGGTAGATACAGCCACCTTGGGAACTACTCGCGCTACTGGTGCGTGCGGCGACTCGCCCGAGCCGTTGCTCGAAGGCGGCTCTGAGGCGGAGAATGTCAACCCTGCAAGCTTTCCCGCGAGCGCCACATCCATTCCGCTGCGCTTCTGACGCAGCACCTTGCCCGCGTACTGCGCAGCCTCGTTGATCAGAAAGCCCATCTTCGGTCGTGAAGGTTCGAAGTCGGGCTTGACGCCGTAATGGATCAGTTCCTCGGTGGTGGTCGGGCCGATTGAGATGACAACGATGCTTTCCATACCGGCACGCAGGTCTTCCACGCAGCCCATCTGCTCGGCCACCTGGAAGAGATGGATCACCTGTACCGCCGTCATGAAGATCACCACATCGATGCCGCCATTGGCCAGGCCCAATACGCATTCCCGCAGCGGTCGGAGGTCCTCCGGCAACGCCCACTGATACACCGGCACCTTAGTGACTTCTAGACTGCGCTCTGACAACGCCGCCAGGAACTCGGGGTTGGACGCTCCATACTCCTGTACGGCAACGCGCAGACTGCCAAGCGTTCCCCCAAACTCCACCTCGATGGCCTGGAGCAACTCGCGCCAGGTCGAAGGCTCCGGCGCAACAACGGTGACTGGAACATTGAGCTCTCGGAGCACTGTCTGCGGCTTAGGTCCGCGCGCGACCACCCGGGTCTTTCTCAGCGCCTTCAGAAAGGCCTCGCGGTCATACCGCGTTTCGACGATCGCGAGCAGCGCACGAACTCCGACGCCGGTAAAGAACACCACCATGTCGAACTCGCCTGCAATCAGCGCACCCGCGAAATCAAGCGCGGCCTGGTTCGAGGACAGTGGAACCTCGCGCATGGCCGGCACCACAAAGGGCTCGCCGCCGTAGGTCTTGATCAGCTTTCCAACTTCCTTGGCTCGGCGGGATTCAAGCGAAAGAACGCGCAATCCGTCAAACGAGGCGTGTGCCATGATCTTCCCTCCCTGACTACGTCGGCAATCAAGAGCGAGAACTTATCCGCGAGCCCAAAGTACTCTGCTTACGCCTGTCGGGACGTTTTCGCAACCGAAGCGAATGTGCTGGTTCTGTTCATTATAAATATTCATCATGGTGCGCAGACTCTCATCCTATGGATGCGAGCTTTTGAGCAAGAGTCAGACGCCTCTGCTTCACCGTCATCTATGGACAGAAGAAAAGACCTGTCATTTGCCCGCAGCGCGGTCCAGGTCAAGGTTCAGCTCAAGCACGTTGACCACTGGCTCTCCCAGCACCCCCAATGTTCTCTGCTGGGTGTGCCTCGCCACCGTAGCCCGAACCGCAGCTTCGCTCAGCCCACGCTGCCGGGCGACTCGCTCTACCTGGTACTCCGCCGCGGCCGGCGAGATATGCGGATCGAGCCCTGAGGCCGAAGCTGTGACTAAATCGATGGGTACCGCCGCCCCAGGACGGTCCGCCTGCGCGGATGCGGTATAGGCCGCAACGCGATCGATGAGCTTCTTGTTTGTCGGTCCATAGTTCGAGCCGCCGGAGTTCGTCGCATCGTATCCGGCTCCCGCAGCCGAAGGCCGGCTATGAAAATAGTTCTCTCCGGTGAATGCCTGCCCGATCAGCGATGAACCAACCAGCACCCCGTTCTTCTCAATCAGGCTGCCATTTGCTTGCTTTGGAAACGCAAGTCTCGCGATCGCTGTGACCAGCAGCGGGTACCCGATGCCGAGCAGGACTGTCGTGACCAGTGTGTACAGAATGGAAGTTTTTAGTAGTTTGCCCATCGCCGCCCTGTAAAGGTTATGGAAAGATTCTTTGACTTGTTCAAGTGCACGGTTTCAGCGGTGCCTCTTGGATTGCACACATCTAAGCCAGGTGAATGGCGGTGATGATCATATCGATGACCTTGATGCCGATGAATGGCACAATGATGCCGCCAACGCCATAAAGGATCAGGTTCCGCCGCAGCAACGCCTCGGCGGACATCGCGCGATAGCCGACGCCCTTCAGCGCCAGTGGTATCAAGCCGATGATTACGATCGCGTTGAAGATGACTGCGGACAACACAGCCGACTGCGGCGTCTTGAGATGCATGACATTCAGCGCATTCAGCACGGGGAACGTCGCCGCAAACATCGCTGGAATAATCGCGAAATACTTTGCAACGTCGTTCGCGATCGAAAACGTCGTCAGTGCGCCGCGCGTCATCAGAAGTTGCTTGCCGATCTCGACGATCTCGATCAGCTTGGTCGGGTTTGAATCGAGATCGACCATGTTCCCCGCCTCTTTCGCCGCTTGCGTGCCTGTATTCATCGCGACGCCGACATCCGCCTGTGCCAGCGCCGGCGCGTCGTTGGTGCCGTCGCCGGTCATGGCCACCAGCTTGCCCTCGGCCTGCTCCCGCTTGATCAGGTCCATCTTGTCCTTCGGCTTGGCCTCGGCGAGAAAGTCATCGACGCCCGCCTCACGGGCGATTGCTGCGGCGGTCAGCGGGTTGTCGCCGGTGATCATCACAGTGCGGATACCCATCGAGCGAAGCTGCGAGAAGCGCTCCTTCATTCCGCCTTTGACGATGTCCTTGAGGTGAATCACGCCGAGGGCGCGCCGTCCTTCCGCAACGACCAGCGGCGTTCCGCCGGCGCGGGCGATCAGGTCAACCGCCTCTCGAACCTCGGCCGGCATGGTGCCGCCGTTCCCCTCGATAAACTTGGCGATCGCATCCGTCGCTCCTTTGCGGATCTGCCGTCCATCGACATCGATGCCCGACATGCGCGTCAAGGCGCTGAACGGCACAAACTCCGCATGAAGCTCGCTCATCTCGCGCCCGCGGAGGCCAAACCGCTCCTTGGCCAGCACAACAATCGACCGCCCTTCCGGCGTCTCGTCGGGCAGCGAAGAAAGCTGCGCCGCATCGGCCAGCTCCGCGTTGCTTACGCCCGGCGCGGCCACAAAGTCGCTTGCCTGCCGGTTGCCCAGCGTGATGGTTCCTGTCTTGTCCAGCAGCAGCGTGTTCACGTCTCCTGCTGCTTCGACGGCGCGGCCAGACATTGCCAGCACATTGTGCTGCACCAGGCGGTCCATGCCCGCGATGCCGATCGCGGAGAGCAGCCCGCCGATGGTGGTCGGGATCAGACACACCAGCAGCGCGATCAAAACAAACACGGACTGCGGTGCCGTTGAATAGGTTGCAAACGGCTGCAGCGTTGCAACCGCCAGCAGAAAGATGATCGTCAAGCCTGCAAGCAAGATGTTCAACGCAATCTCATTGGGCGTCTTCTGCCGCTCCGCACCCTCAACCAACGCAATCATGCGGTCGAGAAATGTCTCTCCGGGGTTCGATGAGATCCGCACCGCGATTCTGTCTGAAAGCACCCGCGTTCCGCCCGTGACCGCCGAGCGGTCCCCGCCAGCTTCTCGGATCACCGGGGCCGATTCACCCGTGATCGCCGACTCGTCCACCGAAGCGACACCTTCCACCACATCCCCGTCGCCGGGAATCATCTCGCCCGCGACACACTGCACCACATCCCCGACGCGCAGGAGCGCGCTTGAGCACGGAGTGATCGTACCGTCCGCCGCCAGCTTATTTGCTATGGTCTCGGACTTTGCCTGCCGCAGCGCGTCCGCCTGCGCCTTGCCGCGGCCTTCGGCCATCGCTTCGGCGAAGTTCGCGAACAGCACGGTGAACCATAGCCACAGCGTTACCTGAAGGTCGAACCCAAAGGGCCCCTTGTCTGTGACCAGATCGCGCACAAGATAGATCGATGTGATTACGCTTCCAATTTCCACGACAAACATGACCGTGTTCTTCATCATGGTGCGCGGATGCAGCTTCACCAGGGCATCTACAGATGCCCGGCGAACGATCTTTGTGTCCCAAAGCGAGCGTTTCTGAGCAGTCGACATCACGATCTCCTAGTAGCTCTTGCCCGCGAGCAGCTGCAGATGTTCAAGGATTGGGCCTAGTGCCAGTGCCGGGAAGAACGTCAGCGCACCGACGATCAGGATGACACCGATCAGCAAGACCGTAAACAGCGGCGTATTCACCGGGAAGGTTCCCGCAGAAGGCGGCACAAGCTTCTTCTGCGCGAGGTTGCCCGCCACAGCAAGCATGGGAATGATCATCAGGAACCGCCCCACCAGCATCGCCGTTGCCAGAGACAGGTTGTACCAGTGCGTGTTTGCGTTTAATCCCGCAAACGCCGAGCCATTGTTCCCCGTCGCCGAAGCATAGGCATAGAGGATCTCCGACAGGCCGTGCGGTCCGGCGTTGTTCAGGCTCGCGAGTCCGAGGTTCGGCATCAGCACGGTGACACCGGCGAACAGCAACACCGAGAACGGAAAGATCAGCACGTAGAGCATCGCCATCTGCACGTCATAGGACTCGATCTTCTTGCCCAGGTACTCCGGTGTTCGCCCGACCATCAGGCCGGCAATGAACACCGTCACCACGACAAAGATCAACATCCCGTAGAGTCCAGCCCCAACTCCGCCGAAGACGATCTCGCCCAGCAGGATGTTCACCATCGGGACAAGGCCGCCGAGCGGCATGAACGAGTCATGCCATGAATTGACGGCGCCGCAGCTCGCGTCCGTCGTTGCTGTGGCGAAGAGCGCCGAGTTCGCGATGCCGAAGCGCACCTCCTTACCTTCCATGTTGCCGCCGCTCTGCATCGCGGTCGCAGCCTGGTTCACGTTGTGCAGCAGCGGATTAGGATGGCTCTCGGCCCAGTAAGCCACCAGAACGCCCGCAAAGAAGAGCGCGGACATCGCCGCAAAGATGGCCCAACCGTGCCCCGGCGACTTCACCATTCGTCCGAGCGTTACCGTAAGCGCGGCGGGAATGACGAAGATGGCAAACATCTCGAGAAAGTTCGTGAGCGCGTTCGGGTTTTCGAACGGATGCGCGCTGTTCGCGTTGAAGAAGCCGCCGCCGTTCGTTCCCAGCATCTTGATTGCTTCCTGCGAGGCCACCGGTCCCTGTGCAATGATTTGCGTCGTCACCGTTGCGGTCGTCACCTTGCCATCGGCGCCGGTCACCTGCGTCTGCATCGGCTGCACCAGCGTGGCCTTGTCATAGGGCCGAAAGTTCTGCACTACACCTTGCGAGACCAGCACTAGCGCAAAGATGAGGCTTCCCGGCAGCAGCACCCATAGCGTGGCACGCGTCGTGTCCACCCAGAAGTTGCCCAGCGTCTTCTTCTCGCGGCCTGCGATGCCGCGCACAAACGCGATGGCCAGAGCCATGCCCACTGCCGCCGAAGCGAAGTTATGGTAAGCGAGCGTCACCATCTGCGTCAGGTAGCTCATCGTCGTTTCAGGGACGTAAGCCTGCCAATTGGTGTTCGTCGTAAACGACGCCGCCGTATTCAGAGCAAGATCGGGAGCAACGCTGGAAAAACCTTGCGGGTTCAACGGCAAGAAGTGCTGCAGCCGCTCGATGGCATACGTGACCAGCATCGTGACAAAACTGAATCCGAGCATCGAGACTGCATACTCAGTCCACTTCATCTCATGCGTCTCGTCAACGCCGGCGATTTTGTAGATCAGCCGTTCCAGCGGTCGCGCAAAAGCGTCGAAAAACGTGCGGTCGCGCCCGAAGACCCGCGCCATGTAGACGCCCAGCGGTCGCGCCGAGACAAGGATCGCCGCAAAAAACAGTGCAATCTGCAACCATCCGTTTGCGGTCATTAGAACTTCTCCGGACGCAGTAATGCGAAGATCAGGTACGCCATCAACAGAACGATGGCCAGGATCAGCAGCGTAGGCTCGATCACTTGGCAGGCTCCTTTTTGGCGAGCAACTCGCAGCCCTTGACGTAAAAAAATGCGACGGCGAAGAAGAATCCGCCCATCGCAAGCATTGCTATGTCCCACATGAAAGGATTCCTCGCGGCGCGACGGACGCACCGTGCTTTGGAAAGCCTGGTACCCAGTCACGCAAAAACGATTTCACGCTTGGCAGACTAAAGGACTCATATGAAACTCATAAAGAAGTTGTAAACAGCCTGCCGCATGACCCGAGGCAAGCAAGCGTTTCGACCGGTAAGTCTCCGGTACACAGACAGAGAACAAGTTCTATACTCCTTCTTCGACCTGTGCCACAAACCGATAACCGACCCACGGCTCCGTCTGGATGTAGAGCTCCCCTGACTCTCCCAGCTTCTTTCTCAATTGGCCGATAGCCACTCGCAGATACTCAGGCTGGCCGGTCGCATTTGCTCCCCAGACAGCGTTTAGCAGTTCACGATGACTGAGTACTTTGCCTGGCGAGTGCGCCATTACCAGCAGCAGGTCGAACTGCTTTGGAGTCAACCGCACTTCGCTTCCTCGCACGGTGACCCGATGCTGCGGCACATCGATCGCAAAGTCGCCCACCATCACGGATTGATCGAGCGGAGCGTTCACGCTCTGACGCCGCAGCTGCGCCCGCACCCGCGCCTTCAGTTCCTGGATGTTGAACGGCTTGGTCACGTAATCATCCGCACCAGCATCGAGCGCCGCCACCTTTGCGCCCTCCTGCTCCCGCACGGACAGCACAATAATCGGCGTACTGGCGGTGGCGCGAATCTCGCGGCATAGTTCCACGCCGCTCATCTCTGGCATCGAGAGATCGGTAATCACCAGGTCAGGCCGCCACTCTCGAAAGAGGATCAGGCCGTCCAGCCCATTGAGCGCCGTCTTGATCTCATATCCCTGGCTCGAGAGTGTGGCCTGCAGCGTACGCAGAATCTGACTCTCATCATCGACCAGCAGCAGCTTTGCACGCTCCTGCTTTTCTAAGGGCCTGTCAATCATCGTCTTCATCGTCTCTCTCCGGCTGGGTGACGATATGCACATCGACCGTGGGAACATCGCTTAGAAAGCGCTGAATGGCGTAGTAGTAGAAATACTTTCGCAGTCCGTGGATGCGCGAACGCCCAAAGATTACCTGCGTCACACGCTTCTCTCGCACCAGCTCAGCCGCAGCCAATGGAACGCTCCTCGCCTTGACCTGCACTACCTCTGCTTTCACATTCCGGGCAAATTGAAGATTGCTTTCAAGTGATCGCTTCTGCTCCTCCGACAAGGGCCGCTCGCCCTCGACATGAAGCACGAACAACTCCGCCTCTACAGCCTCCGCCAGCCGCGCCCCGCGCGCGATCAAGGTGCGCGACCGTGGACTGGAGCTGACGCACACGAGGATTCGCTCCCGAACTGCCCAGTTCTCACGAATGTGGTGTGAGTCCATGTAGCTGGTCAGCGTCCGGTCCACTGCTTTGCTCACATGCTGCAGCGCGAGTTCACGGAGCGCGATCAGATTGCCGCGCCGGAAGAAGTTTGAGAGGGCCCGCTCCACCCGCGCCGCAGGATAGATATCGCCCCGCCGCATCCGGGTCTGCAGCGCCTCCGGTGTCAGGTCGGCCATCACAACCTCGTCCGCCTGCTGGATTACCCAGTCCGGCACCGTCTCGCGGACCTCTACGCCCGTGATGCGCTGGACTGTGGGCGCTACGCTTTCGATATGCTGCACGTTTATCGTCGACAGCACGTCTATCTTCGCGTCCAGCAGGTCCTGCACGTCCTGCCAGCGCTTGCGGTTGCGACTGCCCTCGATGTTGGTGTGCGCCAGTTCATCGATCAACACGATCTGCGGCTTGCGCGCGAGGATCGCATCCAGGTCCATCTCCTCGAACGGAACTCCCCGGTACTCCACTTGCCGCCGCGGCACGACTTCCATCTTTTCGAGCAACTCAGCGGTGCGTGGCCGCCCATGCGTCTCCACCACACCCACCAGCACGTCTTCTCCGCGCTCCTTTCGCCGGATCGCCTCGCTCAACATGCTGTATGTCTTACCCACGCCCGGAGCGTAGCCTAAAAAGAGCTTCAGCAGCCCACGCGACCGCTCGGTGTCTGCATGCTCCAGCCACTCCTCCGGTGTCTTGTTCATAGCGGGACCATTCCGATTCTCACGCTATCATGTCATCCATGCAGCGGCGTTTGCTGGTTCTTATCATTCCGTACATCGCGGCCAGCGCTTTAGTGGCGATCATCGTCGCCCTCTACTATCGTTTTCTGCACGTCAACACCACAACGGTGGCGCTCACGCTGCTCGTCGGGATTCTCATCGTCTCCGCCCACTGGGGGCTTCGCGTCTCCATCTTCATGTCCATCGTGGCTGCGCTCTGCTTCAACTTCTTCTTTCTGCCCCCGTTCCTTACCTTCACCGTCTCCGACGCGCAGAACTGGGTCGCGCTGATCGCCTTTCTCAGTACGGGTATCATCGCCAGCAACCTTTCTGATCGTGCCCAGACCGAGACCCGCATCTCCCATCGCCGCAGGCGGGAGGCCGAGCGGCTCTACGAGTTCAGCCAGCAGCTGCTCGTCGCTCCAAACGTAGTTGAACTCGTCGCCGCCATTCCAACCAAGATGATGACGGTCTTCGCCCTGCGCAACGTCGCTCTGTTCCTACAGTCGCGCAATCAGACTTATCGCTCCGATCCCACCTTCTTTGCCAACGATCGTGACCTGCGGGTCGCGGCGCATGTCCAGGACCAGTCGACCCGTGAAGGCAACATCACCTTCGTCCCCATACGGCTTGGCATGCGCCCCATCGGCGCTTACGCAATCGCCGGTACTGGTGTCTCCACGGAAACGCTTGACGCAATCGGCGGACTGATCGCCATAGCCGTGGAGCGCGCCCGTGCTGTCGAAACCCTGAGTCGCAGCGAGGCGGGCCGGGAAAGCGAGCGGCTCCGCAACGCGATCCTCGACTCGGTCACCCACCAGTTGCGGACGCCGCTTACCTCTATCACGGCCGCTATCTCAAGCCTCCGGTCCGACGGCGAACTTCCTTCAGAGGCCCGCGACGAGCTCATGACCGTCATCGAAGAGGAGGCGCATCGGCTCAACCTCCTCATCTCCCAGGCCGTCGAGATGGCCGAGCTTGACACCGATGACGTCAAGCTTGAGATGACCGAAGTAGATATTGCCACGCTGCTGCCGCAAGCGCTCGCCGAAGCCAAGATCAACCAGGCGCTTCATCCCGTCGAGGTACATCTGGCCCCTTCCCTTCCGAAGGTCTGGCTCGATCGTGATCGGATCGTGAAGGTACTGCTCCACCTTATCGAGAATGCGGCCAACTACTCGCCGCCGGGGACGCCGATCATCCTCAGTGCAGAGTCAGCTGGCCGCAGCATCGAAGTCAGCGTAGCCGACCGCGGCCCCGGCATCGACGATCTCGAACGCATGATGATCTTCGATAAGTTCTACCGAGGAGAGAGCCAGCGCTTCCGCGTTCAGGGCACCGGCATGGGACTGGCGATTGCCAAAGCCATCGTCGAAGCCCATCACGGCACCATCAGCGTGACCAGCCAGTTGGGCCAAGGCTCAGTTTTCTCGTTCACGCTGCCAGTCAATCCGCCAGCGTAATTCCGCTTGCTTTTGGAACGTGCTCGAGCGTCCTAGTCGACCTTCAGTAACGCCCATACCTCTGCTCTTCGCCTTAACGATTGTCGGCACGCAACGCAAGAACAGACGGCACCTCCGAAGAGGTGCCGTCTCTGACTCAGTTCAACCAGTAGGTCTACGGAATGTAGTACCGCACACCCGTGAAGACCATGTTGTTGGTTGCCTTGGGGCTGCCGAAGCCGGTAGGCGAGTTGGTGTTCAGTCCCTGCCACGCCTCGCGGGTCAGATAGCTGTACGTCATCTGGTACTGCAGCCGGCCCTTGGTGGGCGAGCTGTAGAAGCGATACGTAAATCCAGCAGTCCCTTCGATCACGGCGCGGGTATGTCCGGAGCAGCTTCCGGAACCCGGTGTGTATCCACCGTTTCCAGCGGTCAGCGCCGGGGAAACTTCAGTGAAGCAGCCGGTGTTCTTCTCTCCCGAGACGGGCGCATAACCGACAAACACTGGAACCGTTGGAGCTGCTGCCGTGAACGCCGTATAGACCGTCCGCTGGAGGTACTCGCCGCCCGCATAGCCGTAAACGTCCAGCTTCTTCGCGGGATGTGTTTCGATTGAGAGCAGCCCCTGGGAGTTGCGAAGCGGCTCAAGCGTTCCATCCGGCTTCACCGTCACGTCGCCCAGGTTTGAAGTTCCGTACCGGGCGGTTCCCGTTCCCTGCAGGATGTGTACGCCAAGGTCGGCATACTTGGTGGCGTGGACCCGACCGTTTACGAAGAAGCCGCCTCCGACAACCGTGTCGTTCGTGCCTTTGGTCGCAATGCTCGCCACGGGTGCTGTGGTCGAAGCGCCTGTCGCGAACGGAATTCCCGGGTAGTAGCGATCGCGGAAGAGCCTGAGCACGCCGCCAATTTCAAAGTGGCCGTACTTGGGGTCTGCGGTGTACTTCACCAGGAAGTCAGGAGCGACGTTGTTGGAGTAATTCTGCGCGGTCGAGCCGTTACCGGTGCTGTTATAGAGACCGCCCGTGTTTCCCGGTGCGCCGAAGAAGAAGTTGACCGGTGCGTTGGTGGTGGCAGCCAGAACCGTCTGCGCCTCTTCAAGCGCGAAAGCAACGTTCTGGTTATGACCCAACTTCTGGCTGAACCGTGCGCCGTACTGCCGTGCAAACGTGAAGCCTACGTGGTACTGGGCATCCACTGTGTTCGGCAGGTTTTCGCCACCCGGTACCGGGTCGATCCCCTTCTTCACTTCGGTAGCCAGCGTCCACATCTGGCCGCCTGTAAAGGTGAATCCCTTGTTCGTCGAAGCCTGGGCCCAGACCTCGCGTTGACGCGCGGTATAGCTGTTGGTCTGGTTATCGTTCGAGGTCGTGCCGGCAGAGAGGAAGTCCATCTCGTAGTAGCCCGCCAGCTTGCCCCACTCCGTGGGAGACGTCACCAGCAGCGACAGGCGCGACTGGCGTCCGGAAGCATTGAACTCGCTCGTGTACGCCTGGGCCGATCCCATGTAAGGCGTCGCGTTGAACGGCGTGTTCACGTCCGAGTTCAAAGCGCGGGAACGGTATACAGTCTCCGCCGCCAGGAACCCGCCCGGTGTAAGCGTCACACCCTTGTAGTGCAGGGCCGTCGGGGACTCGATCTTCTCGGTCAGGTCCTTCTTCGTGTCGCTGATCGTCAGCGCAAGGCCGGTGTTTGAATTCTTGAGGTCAGTGACCGTGCCCTGGAGGCTTGCAACCGCATCCGCATTGGCCTGGACGTTGGTGTTCAAAGTCTGGGCCTGGGTGGTCGCCGCGCTCGCCGCTGCCGCCGCGCTCTGTGCTGACTGCTGCGCCGCCGCCAGTTCTGCATCCTTCGCCGCGCTCTGCGACTTCAGAAGATCGATCTCCGCCTGCTGGTTCTGCATCTGTTCCCGCAGTTCGCGAATCTGGCGCTCAGTCGCAGACTCCCGTGGGGCCTTCGCGGTCTTCTTCTTGGTCTTGGAAGACGTGCTTGCCGTCCTGGTTCCGGTTGCGCTCGGCTGTGCCGGAACTGTTATGGTTGAAAGCACCATAATCGCCGCCAGAGTCGCCTGTAGTTGCTTGGTCATGTAACCTCTCAGAAAAGTTTGCTCCTCGAACGGGCACAATCGGCACACCGGTCTCACTTACAAGACGTGGCAGATGTATCTCGTTTCGATATGCTCAGCATCTCAGACTTGCGTTAATAGAAGGATAATTTTGGGTACTTTTCGCGTCGATTCGGCTGTTCTTGCTCTCTTTCCGGAAAGGTTCATGGCAAACCGAGGTCGCACATCCGGCAATTTTCCTGAGCATTGCAAGCGCCCTAATCGCACGTGAAACCCTGCCATAACCACACCCGGCACCACACACACAACTTCCAACCATTACCACAGTGGTTTACCGTCATCAGATGATCTTGCCGGCCGGCACTTCAACCCCCTACAGATTCCTCCTGCTGGCAGCCGCCCTGACCTGCCTCCCGCTGCCTCCGGTCCTCTGCCAGTCCGCCAAACTCAAACTGATCCCCATACCGCGCGAGGTCCACGCTCTCGCTGACCAGCGCCTTCCGAACGGTGTTCGCATCACGTGCGCCTCTTGCTCCAGCGATGCCGAAGACAGGTTCGCTGCTGAGGATCTTGCCTCATCCCTGGCCGCCCGCGGTTTGGCGACTTCGAACTCGGCCGGCTTCGAGGTCCGTCTCAGCCGCGCCGCTGATCCTTCCTTTACCGAAGCGATGAAGCCTGAGGGCTACACCATCGGCATAACATCCGGATATCTGACCATCACTGCCGCCACTGCGGCGGGCCTCTTTTATGGCTGCCAGACCGTGAAGCAGATGATCGAGATCAACACCTCTACTCCCGCAACGCTGCACGCCGCCAACATCCGAGACTGGCCCGCCATGGCATGGCGGGGCCTTGACGACGACCTCTCCCGGGGACCAGTCACGACCCTCGAGTTCCAGAAGAAGCTCATCCGCACGCTGGCCGCCTACAAGGTCAATCTCTACTCGCCCTACTTCGAACACACCGCCGCCTACAACTCGAACCCGCTCTTCGCTCCTCCGGGCGGTTCGATCTCCGCAGCAGACGCCGCCGCCCTCGTAGCCTACGCAAAGCCTTACCACATCACCATCGTTGCGGAGCAGGAAGCTTTTGGCCACCTGCATCACAACCTGAACTGGGAACAGTACCAGGCTATCGCCGAGACCCCGCACGGCGACGTCCTCGCACCCAACCAGCCCGGCTCTCTTGCCCTGACCAACCAGATGCTGAACGAACTCGCCGCCCAGTACCCTGGGCCGTTTCTGCACGTGGGCGCGGACGAGACCGACCACCTCGGCCTGGGCCAGACCAAATCTGAAGTCGACTCCCGCGGACTCGCCGCCGTTTATCTCGACTTCATGCAGAAGATCGTCGCCTCGCTCGAGCCGCTGCATCGAAAGCTGCTCTTCTGGGGCGACATCGCCCAGGACGCGCCCGACCTGCTGAAGCAGCTTCCTGCCGGCTTCAAGCAATCCACCATCGCTATCGCCTGGGAGTACAACCCGCAGGCAAAGGGATACGACAAGTTCCTTTTGCCCTTCAAAAACGCCGGCTTCGAGACCTGGGTGGCGCCGTCGGTCAACAACTTCCGTCGCATCTATCCCGACAACAACCTTGCCCTGGCCAACATTCAGCAGTTCGTTCGTGACGGCCAGCGGCTCGGCTCTACCGGCGTGTTGAATACCATCTGGAACGATGATGGCGAGGGCCTCTTCAACCAGGACTGGTATGGCATCCTGTTCGGCGCGGCTGCAGCCTGGCAGTCAGGCGAGTCCTCGATTCCCGAGTTCCAGAACTCCTACGCTCAGGTCTTCCACAACGATCCCACGGGCAAGCTGAACCAGGCCCAGATCGAGATCATGGCGGCGCACGCTCTGCTCAGGAATGAAGCCAAGATCGGCAACGCCGGCAATAGCCTCTTCTGGCTCGACCCGCTTTCGAAAGACGGCCTCAAGATCGGCTCCGAAATCCGCCCCTACACGCATAAGCTTCGACTGCACGCCGAGGCCGCCCTCACGCTGATCGCAGAAGCTCGCGCCGCCTCGGGGCATCGCTCGGTCGACCCGCCCGCCGCGCAAGGCACTTTCTACGACCCAGTGTTGTACGGTGCTGCCAGTTCTAATCTGTCCGAACCGGATGCTATCGACGCGCTTGAACTGGGTGCCCGCCGCATCGACCTGGTGGGTCTGAACTTTCAACTTGCCGATGAAATGATAGAAGGCTACCAGCGCGCCTACGCCAACCAGAACGCGACGGACAAGAAACAGCGCGCCAACGTCGGCCGCGAACTCTCCGACATCAATGGTGTAAACGGCCGGATAGCAGATATACGCGACGGATACTCCCTGCTGCGCGACATGTACGAGGCTGCGTGGCTTCGGTCCAACCGCCCCTACGCTCTTCGTCCCGTGCTGGAACACTACGATTACACCGTCGGCCTCTGGCTAGCCCGCAGCGACCGCTTTCGCAGCGCTCTTCGCCAATGGAGCGACACCCATACGCTGCCGCCGGCTGCTGAACTCGGTCTTCCGGCAGTACTTACGCCCACCACGCAGGCGAAGTAGCAGCATCGCTTCCCTGCACCTCCGTAAAGATGGATCTCGTAGGCAGCCGGTGGTCTTTCGTTCGTTCATGAACCCGTTATTAATCAGCTCGCAAAGCATCAACGACGCGGACAACACTGAAAGTTCGAGCTGAATTTTCACACGGTTGCTGTTTGCGCCCGTTGACAGACCGATCGAGTAGAGCCAGAATGATGCACTCTTGTTCGATCTGTACGTCGCTGTCGCCATGCAGCCATGGAGATCCAATGAATTCCCCGCCCTACTCTGCCCTTGTCCTCCTCTTGTCGGCCTCGACCGTGGCGTATATGCATGCCGCTGCCTCAGAGGCGAACATTCCAGATGCAAAGTCGCTGTCTTCAACGCAGAGAGCACGAGTCGTTGAGGGTTACGGCAAGCTGCCTCTTAGCTTTGAGCCGAATCAAGGCCAGGCCGATCCAGGAGTGAAGTTCGTTTCCCGCGGCGACGGGTATGAGCTGTCCCTGACCGCGTCGGAATTGGTGATGTCCCTGCACGGCAAGGATTGTTCCAGGCCGCCGAAAGCGCAAGAGATAGAGCATCAGACATCGGACGCTGAACCCTGCACTCCTGTGAGCGGCTCTCAGATTCGTATGGGCTTGCTGAACAGCAACCTCGATCCGAAGTTAGAGGGCGTGTCCGAACTGCCGGGCAAAAGCAGTTACTTCATCGGTCACGATCCATCATCCTGGCACACCAACATCAGCAACTACAGCAAGGTACGGTACCGCGATGTTTATCCAGGCATTGATCTCATCTATTACGGCAACCATCGTCAGTTGGAGCATGACTTTGTTGTAAAACCAGGCGGCGATCCGAAGGCTATTCGGCTCGACTTACGAGGTGCCAAAGAGGTCTCGATTGATCAGGCTGGCAATCTGGCGCTCAGAGTCGATCAAGGTGCTCTCCTCCTCAAACACCCGTCGGTGTACCAGGAGATAGGCGGCATCCGGAGACCGATATCAGGCAGCTTCATCCAGAAGAACGCCACAGGGGTCGGCTTTGCAGTAGGGGCGTACGACACGAAACAAGAACTTGTGATCGATCCGATCCTCGTGTACTCGACTTACTTTCCTGCCACAGTCGGCTATTCCATCGCTGCGCTTGCTGTCGATCCAGCGGGGAATACTTATGCCGCTGAATACCCTTTCCGAGGTACTGATCAGACGATCGTTCAAAAACTGAACGCAGACGGCAGCGCCGTGCTGTATACGACTACCGTCAATTCTGCGCAGACGGCAGCAATCGCGGTTGACGCCCGCGGTAACGCGTATCTCACAGGCGCAGCTAGCGCCAATTTGCCTGTCGTCAACGCCTTCCAGCCGAATCTAACCGGCAGCTATAACGGGTTTCTCACGAAGCTGGATCCCTCCGGCTCGAACCTGCTCTTCTCAACTTACCTTGGCGGTACCGGGACGTACGCAAATGCGATCGCCGTCGATGCCCTGGAAGGCGTCTACATCACGGGTGTGGCAACACATAACGACCTGCCTGTGACGACTCGTCTTTCGGTCGGCACAGCGGGTCCATTCGTTACAAAGTTTGCTCCGTCCGGCCAGTCGTTGGACTACTCGACCTACATCTCAGGCTCAAATCCGAGCAGCAACGGTCTTGGCTATGCTACTGGAATAGCAATCGACCCTGCCGGAGAGGCGATCATCACCGGTTCAACTATTTCGACGAATTTCCCTCTGGCCAATGCGCTTTATCATGTATGCGACCATAAGCACCATTTGTACAGCAGTTGCATCTTCGTCACTAAAATCAATGCCTCTGGAACAGGGCTCCTCTATTCGACTTTCTTTGGCACGGGCGGAGGAGGAGCGGTCGCAACAAACGCCAGCGGCGATGCATTCTTCAGCGGTGTCGCCGATTCTTACGGCTTTCCCATCGTCAAAGCTCTGTATCCTAGCACGGCATTGAGCCAGGCAAACTTCCTATCACGGATTAATGCGACTGGCTCTGCCGTCGTCTATTCCACGTATCTGGGCGACAGCATCCAGGTCGGCGGCTCGATTGCTGTCGATGGGGAAGATACCTACGTGACCGGGTCGACGAAAGACGGGCTCCCTGTTGTCAATCCTATCCAGGATACATTTGGCGGTCAGCTCGACGCATACTTGATGAAAGTAAACGGAACAGGTTCTGCGCTCATATTCTCGACGTATCTGGGCGGCAGCAGCGATGATCAGGCTTCCTCTGTCGCACTGGATGAATATGGAAACATCTACGTTTCCGGCTATACAGGTTCGCAGGACTTTCCCCTCAACAACCCGTTGATCTATCACTATGATCCAAAGTCTCTCTATCAGACCAGCTTCATCGCAAAGATCGCGCCCACGTCAACGTTCTCAATTACGGACAGTGTAGACAAGACTACTGTAAGTCCCGGCGGCGACCTGCACTACACCGTCACCGTCACGAACACCAGCCCCAGCACAGCCTCTGGCGTAGTGGAGGTCACCTCGGTACGCGATGTATTCCATACCTGCACCGTAAGCAATGGTGACCCTTGCAGATTCGTCCTCTTCGGCGGTCGTGCATCCGTCAGCATTGACTCTCTTGCACCGGGAAGCAGCAGAACGATCTTGATTTACGCTACCGCTGCAAAGACTGCAGGAGACTACAACTCCATCACAAACAAAGCTGTGATCGCAGGCATCTCGGCGACCGCGATCACAACCGCTCGGGAGACCGCGGACGTTAGAGTCATCTCCTCACTGGTTGACAGCACCAACGGTGTACTGCACTACCTGCACACAGTCACCAACCTGGGTCCAGACAACTCCCATGCCATTCTGTTTCTCGATCAGGTGCCTCCGCATACCACCTTTGTAAGTGCAGTGACAACTGCCGGTAGATGCCACTTAGACTCTAAGGTCGGTGCAAATGGGGCGGTGCGCTGCACGCTTAACAATCCCGACGCAGGCGCCTCTGTGCAGGTCGATGTTGTTCTTCAGGCAGTTGCTGCTGCTTGTCCTTACGTCACCAATACGAGCTACGTCACCTATCAAAGCATCGATCCTGATCCCGAAAACGATTTCAGCAGCGTCTTTACCCAGCTACCCGCGTCGTTGTGCGGGCCTCCACCTCCGCCTCCACCGGCGTACAACGTGACCTTTCTTGAGCCACCTCAATATCAGGGCACTATCTTCACAACATTCAAGCTCAACAACAAAGGAGACCTGCTGGCTTCAACTGGCGACCTCTACAAAAACGGGTCTACCAACCCGATCAACATTCCCGTTGATCCTGGTTCCTTTAATGACTTGGACGATGTTCTGGGAAACGATATAGCGAACGGTGTGGACGAACAAGGCATCTATAAGAACGGTAAATTTCACGCCATCGACTTCGGGTCGGCTTCCAATACGACATTTACCCGCTCGATCAACAATCTTGATGAAGTATCCGGGACCCGGTTCGTAAACAACGGCTGGGTACCGTTCCTCTATGAAGAAGGGAAAGTGCACGATCTTGGGATCTTTCATGACGGTGACTACGCCAACCCTACCGGTCTGAATAATAAGGGCGAGGTCACGGTCGGTACGTATACAGAAGACGCATCTTTTGTGCCCGCCTTGCTCTACACGCACGGGCTTCTGCTCAAGCTTCCCTCCAACGACGCCGAGGCAATCGATGACTCAGGCAGGGTGACGGGGGTGATAGGAAACTCGGATCCTACACCTCTTTACATCTACAGCGGCGGTACAACACAGGTTCTCTCGAATGGAGACAATCAGAGCCTGTTTCCCTTCAGCATCAATAATTGCGGTGAGATCGTCGGCCAGAACTCCTCTGGTGGAGGTGGATTTCTTTACAGGAATGGGAGGTTCTTCGATCTGAATGCAATTCTGGCGCTGCCCTACGGTCTGGAATTTCGGCCTACGTCGATTAACAATCGAGGACAGATTGTAGGAGCGACATCACTCCCGGGATCCTTCAACCCGACCGGCTTCAATGCTCTTGTAACCCCCGCCGTGCTCGAAAAGTGTGGCTCCGACGCAACGATTGACAACACTCCTGACCTTGCCACCTCGCCGCTTGGCGCCAGCATAACCTACACGATTACGGCAAAGAACCTCGATACTGCGACTTCAGCGTTCACTGTGACCGACGCGCTCGATCCCACAACAAGCCTGATAAGCTGCAGCGTCAGCGGCGGTGGTGGTACGTGCAGCGGATCGCCTGGGGGACAGGCGGTGACAGTCACTCTGCCGAACCTGTCCAAAGCGTCCAAGGCGACGATCACCATAAAGGCTGCTGGGTCGCAGTCCACTCCCGCGCAGAACGTCATCATGAATACAGCCACACTTCGTTCGTCGATGACCGCGGACTATCTTTCAACGGCGTATACCTCGGTCCCTTAGCAGGGCGACATAGGAGTCTTCTGTTCAAAGGCGAGCAGCGGGTGCGTGGGTATTACCCAAGGCCGGCATCAGCGGTGACGGACTTGCCCATCATTCATTCGGCTGCTGGAGACGGAAGGTCTCGGCAAGCCAGGTCCGCATTGCTTGCTTCATCTCGTCCAGCTTGGGCCGAGGCGAGTGTGGCGTGCCCTGGAAGAAGTGGTCTGCGCCTTCTACCCACACCAACCGGCGCGGTTCGGGTGCAGATGCGAACAGCGTTTCCATCTGCTCGCGGGGGCAGAACGGGTCTTCTGCGCCGATCACAAAGAGCTTGGGGGCTTCGCAGCGAGGAAGGAAGCTATAAGCGTAATCGCGGCCTTCAGCGCGGATGGGAACGCCAAGACCGAGCAGGCCTTTGACGCGCAGGTCGCCGCAGCACGCACGAAGGCCGATATTCGCGCCGAACGAAAAACCGGCAAACAGGATAGGTCTGCGGAAGTTCAGCTCCAGCCACTGGAGCGCTGCACGGACATCATTTTGCTCGCCGTGGCCGTCGTCGTAGGTGCCTTCGCTCAGACCGACGCCGCGGAAGTTGAAGCGCAGAACCGGAAGCCCGAACGCGGAAAATACCTTCGCGGCGTGGTAGACGACCTTCGTGTGCATGGTGCCTCCACTCGGAGGGTGCGGATGGCAGACGAGTGCCGTGAAAGGAGCGTCAACGCGACCGGTGTTGAGGATGGCTTCGAGTCGTCCTGCGGGGCCATAAAGGTCTTCAACAGAGCGGACTTGCGAGGCGGCTTCAGCGGGCATGATGTCAGTTTACCGTTGCTTCCTAGAGCACCAGCACCGTTTAGACAGGCTAACTGTGTTCGCCGCGGCCCAGTTCCAATCCCATCGTCGGTTATTCTGAAGCTCTGATGGCTGTCGATCCGATTCAACTAACCCGAGACCTCGTGAACATACAGTCGACCACGTTTCATGAGGGCGCTGCGGGCGTATTTCTGCACACGTATCTGGAGGGGCAGCACTACGCAGTCGAAAGGATGGCCGTAGCGCAGCCGGACGTCAGGGTCACGCCGGGAGCAGGTACGGGCGAACGATTCAACGTCTATGCGGCAATGCCCGGAGTGAAACCCGATGTCGTCCTTTCCACTCATATGGATACGGTGCCGCCATTCTTCGGATTTACCGAGGACGATGAGTATCTCTACGGACGAGGAGCGTGCGACGCGAAAGGGATCATTGCGGCGCAGGTCGCGGCCGCAGAGCAGCTGCGCGATGCGGGCGTAAAGGTGGGGCTGCTGTTCGTAGTCGGAGAGGAGCGCGATTCGGCGGGCGCGAAGGTAGCGAATCTGTCGCCCAAGGGATCTCGCTTTCTGATAAACGGAGAGCCCACCGATAACCGTCTAGCCCTGGCTTCGAAGGGCGCACTACGGGTGGAGCTGCGGGCCAAGGGAAGGATGGCGCACTCGGCCTACCCGGAACTAGGCGACTCTGCGATCGATAAACTGGTGGGAGCACTGAACGACCTCCTGGCGATGCCGCTTCCAGTTGAACCTGAGATTGGCCCATCTACCCTCAACATCGGGCTGATTGAGGGCGGAAGGGCTCCGAATGTCGTCGCCGACCTGGCGGAGGCCCATATTCTGGTTCGGCTGGTTGGACCATCTGAGGCAACGAAGGCGGCGATCCTGAGCACTGTCGGAGACCGCGCGGAGGTGAAGTTTACGCTCGAACTGCCGTTCGTCAGAATGAGGCGAGTGGGAGGGCTGCCAACGATGGTGGCGAAGTTCGCCACCGACATCCCTGCGCTGACAGGTTGGGGCGAGCCTTTCCTGCTGGGACCGGGCTCGATCCATGTTGCGCATACCCCGCAGGAGCGGATTGCAAAAAAGGAACTGGTCGAGGCAGTGCAGCTGTACGTGAACCTCGCGAGGCACCTGGTTGGCTGATCGCATGAGCTTGCGGCGGCAGGAAGGTACGTGGGCGAGATGATGGCGCACATTCGAGCCGAGCTCACGATTCCGTTTTCAGGATAAAAATGCAAAAAACAGTTTTTTGTGCAAAACCGGCAGCAACTATCGTCTACGGTTTGCGTCTTATTGAATGTAAGACAACAGTCGATGTCAGAGGTTCCCACGGCATTGGCTTCACCCATCCGCACTTTATGTTCCCACCTTTCTGTAGGGCCCCCAGATCATCGGGGGCTCTCACGCCTTTGGTTCGCTCTTGCCTAAATTTGGAATCTCTGCGCGCTTCGAGCCTTCGCTTTCCTCACTTCCTCTTCACGGCTCTTCGGTGCCGCGCCGGTTTCGAGCGAGAGGAGAAGCTTGGTGGAACTCGCGGCGATCTCGTCGATGGCGGCCTGGAAGGCAGCTTCGTTTGCCTTGGAAGGCTTGTTGAAACCGCTGATCTTCCTCACGAACTGGAGCGATGCGGCGCGTACTTCATCGCCGGTTACCGGGGGCTCGAAGTTGAAGAGCATCTTGATGTTGCGGCACATAAGTGGGCCTCCGTGGTCGAGCTTGTTCGAGCTAGGTCGAGCTGGAAGAAGATGCCGCAAGATGCGGGTCTCACTTCCCCTCGATATCGGTCGGCATTGGCACGCGACCGAGACTCACTCGCAGGAATCTTCAGACATGCAGTCTAGCCGGTGTTCGTAGCACGGTGTCAACCGAATCTTAGTGGAAGCTGCAAGAGAGAGCGCCGGCAGGCAATGCCCGTCCTGGACGCGGCTTCGCAGCTAGTTGCGGCTGCTGGGAAGTGTAACGATGAATTCAGTCCGGCCCGGTTCGGAGGCGAAGCGGATGGTGCCGCCAAACTGCTCGACGATGCGGCTTACGATGCCGAGGCCGAGGCCGGTTCCCACACCGACATCCTTCGTGGTGTAGAAGGCCTCGAAGATGCGAGGCTGGACATCGAGCGGAATGCCGGGGCCGTTATCGGCGATGCTGATAAAGATCTGCGACGTTCCAGAGCGATCCTCCGACCAGGTCTTGATGTGGATGACGCCTTTCGGAGGCACCGCATCGATGGCATTATCCAGGAGGTTGGTCCAGATCTGGTTAAGTCCGCCGTGCTCGGTTTGAAACGCAGGCATCTGAGCAGCGAACTCACGCTCCACGACGATCTCTTTTTCGCGCATTTTGTGGGCAAGAATGATAAGAGTGGCATGGATGCTGTCGTTGACATCAATGGCCTGGCAGGTACCTTTCCCTTCGTAGGCGTAGGATTTGACCGCATGCACCAACTCCGTAACGCGACCGACGCTTTCTTCGATCATGCCGACGAGCTGCATACTGGAGACGAGTGCTTCGAGCCAACCGAGGCAGTCGGACAGAAACCCGGGCTCAAACTGCTCCCGTGCACACTTCAGATGGGCCGGGGACATGCCAATCGAGACCAAGGTCGGAGCAAGCTTCCAGGCGTTATCGATGCTTGCGTCCTCCATCCATGCGGCGAGCTCTTCTTCAGCGTCGCTCTGCTCGATCGAGTTCATACGCACCGGCTGCTGGGCAGCCATAGCATGATGCTTGAGGTCGCCCATGCAAGCCTGCTGCTCCGGTGTCAGTCTCACCTGGCCCAGCTTCGAGCCTAGCTCCTGCATCCGTTCGAGGTTCTGGCGGAGCTGGGAGGCCGCGCGGCGGGCAGCCGCACCCGGGTTATTCAGCTCATGCATCAGGCCTGCCGCCAAGGTACCGAGCGAGGCCATCTTCTCCTGCTGCAGCGTCATGTTCTGATACTTCTGGAAGCGCATGGCCATATCGCCGAGGATGGCCTTGCGAACGTGCGGACAGACGGTCATGAGGTGCCAGAAGGACTCTTCGTCGATGCGGAGCAGGTGGCTCGGCTCGATCACGCGAAGTGTGCCGGCAACAGGCATGTTGGCGAGCAGCGGGAGCTCTCCAAAGGCGGTACCGCCGCCATAGGAAACGATTTCTTCTTCGCGCTGCTGTGGGCCCGCTTTGAAGATGGTGACTTTACCGCTGAGGATGATGTAGTAATGCTGGGCAAACTCACCCTGGCGAATGACCACTTCGCCCGGCGAAAGATGAAGTTCGTCGACGCCAGCCAAACACTTCAGTTCTTCTTCGGTAAGCGAGGAGAAGACGGAGACGTTCCGTAGCAGAGCAACGAGTTCAGGCGTCAGCACAGCGGGCGTGGCGCGAGGACTTGTGACTGCAGTCGGCGATTCGATCTGTGTGCTCATGCTGTTTGCATCGTTCTCTTTCACCTTCTGCGAGAGTGGCTGATCTCTCAATACATCTTTCGGCGCGTCTAGTTCAAACACAAAGAAAGCCGCAAAGTTCCTCTACAGTGTGGCCAGATACTGGTGAACAAACTGGATAGCGATGGATCCCTCACCGACTGCGGAGGCGCATCGTTTGATGGAGCCATGGCGAACATCCCCAGCGACGAAGATGCCGGGAACACTGGTCTCGAGAAGATAAGGATCGCGGTCTTTGATCGCCGGCGGTATACCAGCTGCCTTCAGATCGGGACCGGCCAGGATGAAGCCCTTGTTGTCGAGCGCAACGTTGCGGGGAAGCCAATCCGTCTTTGGCTCTGCGCCGATAAAGATGAAGACCGAGCTCGCGGCTCGAGCCTCTTCGCCGCGCGGAGTAGACAAGGTGATGCCTTCGAGGCGACCGTCGCCGCTCATTCCTATCACCTCGGTGCGGGTTTCGACGACGATGTTGCGCGTGGATTCAATCTGGTCGACCAGATATTTGGACATGCCTTTTGCGAGCGAGTCGCCGCGCAGAAGCAGGTGGACAGACTCCGCATAACGGGAAAAGTGCATGGCGGCCTGGCCGGCAGAGTTTGCGCCGCCAATTACATAGACGGTCTCGTCTTTGCAGGATTGCGCCTCAGTTTGTGCGGCGCCATAGTACACGCCAGCACCTGAAAAGCGCTCCGCTCCGGGGACCTTCAGCATGCAGTAGGAGACACCTGTAGCAATCAGGCAAACGTGACACGTGACCTCACTGCCGTCTGCCATCTTGACGATGTGGTACTGGTTCTCTGACCGGATACAAGCAACGCGTTGGGTCAGGAATTCGGCACCAAGCCGGTTAGCCTGGAGGTAAGCGCGCTTACCCAGCTCTTCACCGCTCAGGCCCTCAGGGAAGCCAAGGTAGTTTTCGATGCGCGAGCTGGAGCCGGCCTGACCGCCGGGCGCGACATGTTCGACGACCAAGGTGCGAAGGCCCTCGGAGGCACCATAGACACCTGCCGCCAACCCGGCCGGCCCTGCGCCGACTATGACCACGTCGTAGAACTCCTGCTGTGCCTGAATGCGGAGCCCCGCTTTTTCAGCGATCTGGGTGGTGGTGGGCTGGACCAGAGCCGTACCATCGCCGAAGAGGATGACCGGGAGCTTTGCATCATCGATGCCTTTTTCCTTGAGCAGGGAAAGCGCTTCCGGGTTCTGGTCAGGGTTCAGCCACATGTAAGGAATGCGGTTCCGTGAAAGGAAGTCGCGTACGGCATAATCGGTCGGCGACCATCGCGGGCCGACTACGCGGGTGCCCTCGAATGGGGGCTTGTATCCTTCCTTCCAAGACTGAAGGAGATCGGTAAGGACGGGGTAGAGCTTCTCTTCCGGAGGGTCCCAGGGCTTGTTCAGGTAGTAGTGAATCTTGGCGGAGTTGATGGCGCGGATAGCGGCTTCCGTATCGGCGTAAGCAGTGAGGAGGACACGCTTGGCGTCGGGATAGATTGGAATGACCTGCTGCAGCAGATCGACACCCGTCATGCCTGGCATGCGCTGGTCGGACAGAAAGAGGGCGACAATCTCTTCCCGCTCCTTCAGTTGGCGGCACGTGTCGAGAGCTGCGGGGCCGGACGCGGCGCGGATGATCCGGTAAGACTGCCCGTACTGGCGTCGAAGGTCCTGGACCACGGCTTCCAGAACGCTGGTATCGTCATCAATTGCAATCAGAATTGGCTTGGGCATCAGTAACCAAGGTACTATCCAGCGCTCCCACCGTTGACGTAGCCTACGTACTTTGTGAGCGGACTACCATTAGAGAGGTATTGTCCAGGAGCGGGTGCAAAAATTATTCTTGCCAGGTACCGTTACTTACGTTACCGTACTCGCTGCATCACCTTTGTACCAATTGAAGACATTGAAACTCTACGTCCGACGAACGCCGATGAGAAGACGATGGAGTTAGCCCTGCCTTGGAGACCTAAACTATGAACCGACTGATCCTTGGAGACAATCAAGCCATCTTCCGAGCGGGTGCAGCCCGTCTGCTTGCAATGGAAGACGACATGCGCATTATCGCGCAATGCGACAATGCGACGCGACTTCTGGCAGCAGTGGAGTCTAACCGGGGAGCTGTCATCCTGCTGTCGACTGGACTTCGGCTCGACCTTCCTGCACTGCTTACGCAGGCAAAGTCGCTTGGCAGCCGCGTCATCTTGATCACTGAAAAAACTGAAGACTTGAATGAGGAGATCGTGCCGCACCTAGACGGCGTGGTTTCGCGAAACATCGCCGGACCCGAGTTGATCGACACCATACGCCGGGTGGCACATGGGCTCCGCTGCGTTCGGTATGCCAGCGTGACCACGATGCGGGCGCCGGACAGCGTGGGCGAGCGGGTACGTGATCGTCTTACGCCGAAAGAGATGCAGATCGTAGCGCTGATCGTGCAAGGGTGCAAGAACAAGGACATCGCGACCCAGCTGAATACCAAGGAACAGGTGATCAAGAACTACCTGCGGAACATCTACGACAAGACTGGCGTCTCGGACCGGCTGGAGCTGGCACTCTTTACGATTCACCACCGAAACCTGGCGGAAGCCGCTGCCAAGGTGGGAGAGCTGCTGCGACAAAAGTCGGCCTAGGCAAGCCACAAACAAGATGCGTTCACCTCGGACGTTCTTTTTCTAAAGACCCGGGCCGGATTCCTGCTCGTCCAGTTTGCGACTGACATGGGTGATCTTTTCGGCGATCGATTTCGCCTGAGTGAAGAGCAGCAGGTAGTCGGGACCGCCGGCTTTGGAGTCGGTCCCCGACATATTGAACCCTCCGAAGGGATGCGCGCCAACCATTGCACCGGTGCATTTCCGGTTTAGATAGAGATTGCCGACGTGGAACTCCTCGCGAGCGCGATCGAGGTGTTCGCGCGAGTTCGAGTAGATGGCCCCGGTGAGGCCGTACTCGGTGTTATTGGCAATGGCGAGCGCATCTTCGAAACTCTGCGACTTGATGATGGCCAGGACCGGCCCGAAGATCTCCTCCTGTGCAATCCGGGCTGTCGGTGCGACATCCGAGAAGACGGTAGGAGCGATGTAGCGGCCCTTTTCAGGAGTGTCGACGAGGTGGCCTCCGGTCAGGAGCCGGCCCTCCGCTTTACCTACCTCAATGTAAGCAAGAATGCGCTGGACAGCGATGTCGTTGATAACTGGCCCGGCATAGAAGTTCTTGGCCGGATCACCTTGCAGCAAGGCTTTGACGCGGGTCTTAAGACGGTCGCAGAAGATCTCGTAGAGATCGGCGTCGACGATTGCGCGGGAGCAGGCCGAGCACTTTTGGCCGTTGAAGCCGAAGGCGGAGGCGACGACGCCGTCAATGGCGGCATCGAGATCGCAGTCGCGGTCGACGATGATGGAGTCCTTGCCGCCCATCTCGAGAATAGTGCGTTTGATCCAGATCTGGCCGGGGCGGGTCTTTGCGGCAGACTCGTGGATTTCGAGGCCCACCTTCTTGGAGCCGGTGAAGGCGATGAACCGAGTCTTAGGATGGGCGACGATCTCGGAACCAAACTCCGGCCCTTCGCCGGGGCAGAAGTTGACAACGCCATCCGGCAACCCAAGTTCCTCAAGCAGATGGAAGAAGACGGCGGCGATTGTCGAAGCATCAACAGATGGCTTGAGGATGACTGTGTTGCCCGTGACGATGGCTGCGGCTGTCATTCCGGCCATAATGGCGAACGGAAAATTCCACGGCGGAATGACCGCACCAACGCCTAAAGGAATGTAGCGAAGGAGGTTCCGTTCCCCCGGGAATTGTATAGGTGTAGTGGCAGTGTCGAGGCGAAGGGCTTCGCGGGCATAAAACTCGAGGAAGTCGATGCATTCGGCAACGTCGGCATCCGCCTCCGCCCAATTCTTACCGACTTCATAAGTGAGCCAGGCGGAGTAGTAGAACTTGCGGTCGCGGATCGCCGCAGCGGCTCGGAGGAGAAGATCGACGCGATCCTGCAGGGGCGTGCGGGACCATGTTTCGAAAGCGGCTTCCGCAGCGGAGATAGCCGGTTCCACGTGGCCAGCATCCGAGCGCTGATGCACGCCAACCACCTGGGATGGGTTTGCAGGATTGGTGGAGACAATCTTGCCGACCGTCTTTACGCGCTTGCCACCAATGACCAGGTCATACTCACGGTTGAGTTCGGTGGCCACTTCGGCGAGTGCGGCTACCATCGCGCGCTGGTTCTCGGGCACTGAGAAGTCGACGAAGAGCTCGGTAGCGAATGGGGCCAGCTTGGCGGGCGGGGTAGAAAGTGCCATGAGCAGATGATACCGCCTGCTGCGACGCTACATCGAGCTTCCTGGACTAGATGTCCGATACCGGGCACCAATCACATCGGCTCGATGAAGACACCGGTGTGCTGTCTGACCCGCACGACTTCATCGATCTATACATGCGCTATACATGCCCCGTCAGCCACTCCGCCATGGCTGCATTGCACTCGTCGGGCATCTCCGCGAAGGGTAGATGACCGGCGCCCGGGATCACCATCAGCCGCGACATCGGCATAAGGCGCTGCAACTGCTCGGCCGAAGGCAGGCTGACCGCGCGATCACGATCACCCCAGATCAGCAATGCAGGCTTTTCCGCAAGGCTGGTCAGCGCGGACCGCAGTGTACGCATGTCGTCGTACCAACCTTCCACGATGCGGAGCACATGCTCGACGGTCCCTGGTATGCGCATGCCGTCGGTATACGTCTCCAGTGTGCCTTCGACGACGCGGGCAGGATCGCCATACATCCTTCCTAAAGCGGTCGCGTGCAGCATGCGCGGCAGGGTGGGGATCCGTCGCGCAAACCAAGCTCCCGTGCGTGTGTTGTAGAACTTGATCAGCTGCCGGCCTGCATCGCAGAACGGGTTGGCCGGCGCAAAGAGGATCAGCTTCTGCACCCGCAGAGGATGCCGGGCGGCCAGCATCATGGCAATCGCACCTCCGTGCGAGTGCGCCGCAACGTCTGCCGTTGCCAGACCAAGGACGTCCATCAGCGCCGCTATCCGGTCTGCGGTCGCCTCTAGACTCGCGTCTAGATCCGGTACCCTCTGGGACTCGCCCATATTGAACAAATCGACCGCATAGACGCTGGCATACCGCGAGAGAAAACCAATGTTTTGCCTCCAGTTGCGCCCAGAGCCCACCAGCCCATGCAACAGCAGCAATGGTCGTCCCGTGCCGGCAAGCTGGTAGTGGACACGCGCGCCGGCAACGTCAATGAACGAGTCGCGCACCGGCCCTTCCGCAGGTACGGATATACGGCCGCTTCCAGGTGAAGTGGTGTCGATCTGAAGCGAGGTACGAGTGCTAGCCAAATTACAACCTGTCTGCAAAAGAGCTATGCGGCAACAACGAATATCTATCTTTTTAGAATGTTACAGGGCGATGAACGCCCACACAATGTTCCTGGTGTACAGATGGTGAATACGGAGCTTGTCGTAAACAGGCTGGCGGGGGTGCGGGCCGCTGCCTCCAAACTGCTCATATGCGGTTAGTTCGCTGTTATCTTGATTATAGAAGCAGCGTATGAATGACCATAGATCATCCAGATAGTCGGCGTTTTTGCCGGGCCTATCCAGCTTTCCGAATGGCACGTGGTTTGCATTCTTGCTGTGTAGAAGTATCCGTTCGATGAAAAACGCCCTTCAGACCCGCGCTCTTGCTATCACTCTTGCACTTGCGACGCTCGCGGCGTGTCTTCTTGCGGGGTTCAACTTCGTTCGTGAGAACAACTTCGAGACGCCTACAGACGGTATCTGGTGGACCGAGGCCGCGAACGGCCTGAGAGCAGAGCGCGTACCCTCCGGTTCACCCGGCGATCGTGCCGGCATCCGGACCGGCGACGTCCTTGAGGCGGTAAACGACCGTCCCACGTCTCGCTTGGCTCAATTTGAGCGCGAGATCTATCATAGCGGCATCTGGGCCCACGCAAACTACTCCATCCTGCGGCCGGTCTCCCGCCGCGCGGGCGACAGCGTCGCAAAACTTGAAGTCCAGGTCATCATTGAGCCGACCGATAAGAGCGTAAATCAGGGTCTGCGCCTCATTGCGCTGGTGTATCTCTGTATCGGCCTCTACGTCCTCTTCCGCCGGTGGACAGCCCCTAAGTCACTGCACTTCTTCATCTTCTGCCTTGCTTCTTTTGTTCTTTATACCTTCAAGTACACCGGCGAGCTCGATCTTTTCGATTCGGTCATCTACTGGTGCGAGATGGCAGCACTTGCGCTCCAGCCAGCGGTTTTCCTGCACTTCGCCGTTGAATTCTCTGATTTAGACGAGACCGATGACCGCCGACGTGCGCGGCGGATCCTTGCTGATGCCCTGCTATACCTGCCGGGACTCTGCCTCGTCGGACTGCAGGTCTACGCCATCCAGGTCTGGTCCGCCACCGGTCAGCTGCTGCATCGGCTTGACCAGCTTTTCTTCGGCTACCTCGGCCTTTACTACACCGTTGCGGCGGCCGTCTTCGTCTTCCGCTACTTTCATGCCCGCTCGCCACTGGAGCGGCAGCAGCTCAAGTGGCTCACCCGCGGCACGCTCATTGCGTTTGCACCCTACACGCTACTCAACGTCGTCCCTCTACTCTTTGACTGGCAGGTCCCGAGCCTGCTTACCAAGCTCAGCGCGGCTTGCCTCGTGGTCCTTCCGCTGACGTTCAGCTGGGCGATCGTCCGCTACCGGCTGATGGACGTTGACCTGATCTTCAAGCGCGGTGTCACCTACACCCTTGCGACGGCCTCGCTGGTCGGCCTCTATTTCGGCATCGTCGCCATCGCGGCGGAGGTCGTTCGCAGCCACACCAAGAACCTGGGTGTCTGGGGCCTGCTCGCCGCCGTCATCGCCACCGGCCTTATCTTCGACCCCCTCAAGCGAAGCATCCAGGCACGCGTCGATCGCCTCTTTGACCGCAAGCGTTTTGATTACCGCGAGACACTCGTCGACTTTGGACGCAACCTTAATTCTCAGACAGACCTTGAGGCTCTGACCGGCGCCATCGTCGAGCGGCTGCCGCAAACGCTTCTGGTTACCCGTGTCGCAGTCTTCCTTGCTTCTGAACCGCTCGGCGGCCCAAAGAGATCATTCAAGCTGGCCGCCTCTCACGGCCTCATCAGCAGCCCAGAGCTCCAGGACCTGGACCTCCACGATCTTGACCTTGGCTTCTTCGACTTTGACCGCCCAGGCGCGAATAACCACCTCTTTCTCGAAAATCCGCAGCAGGCGTACCACCTGCCGGAGACCCAGCAGCGGACGGCCCGCCGTTTGGACCTCAACTACTATCTCCCCTGTCGAGCAGCCAATCGCGAGGGTCTCGGCACCCGCACCGTCGCCGTCATCGGCCTGGGTCGCACCGGCGATGGCGACTTCCTCTCCTCCGAGGACATGGAAGTGCTCGAATCTCTCGCCGGCTACATCGGCATCGCCATACAGAACGCCCAGCTTTATCGCCGCCTGGAACAGAAGGCCAGCGAGTTTGAGCGCCTGACCGAGTTCCACGAGAACATCGTCGAATCCATTAACATCGGCATCTTTGCGGTCGACCTCGACGACAGGATCAACAGCTGGAACGCGCAGATGGAGTCGCTCTATGGACGACCCCGTTCTGAGGCGCTCGGTCAGCACTTGTCGGCCATCTTCCCAAGTGAGTTCCTCGCGAAGTTCGAAAGTGCGCGCAGCCTGAATGATTCGGACCAGGGTACTCATACCCTCTACAAGTTCCCCATCGCCCTGCCGTCCGGCGAGACCCGTTCCGCCAACATCGCCATCGCCCCACTCGTCACGCGAACCTTCCAGACCGTCGGTCGCATTGTCCTTGTCGACGACATCACAGACCGGATAGAACTGGAGACCCAGCTAACTCAGGCTGAAAAACTCTCCTCCATCGGCCTTCTCGCCGCGGGCGTAGCGCATGAGGTCAACACCCCACTCGCCGTCATCTCCAGCTACACCCAGATGCTCTCGAAGTACATGCGCGACGACCAGCGCCTGGCCCCAGTTCTCGAAAAGATCACCCAGCAGACCTTCCGTGCCTCCGAGATCGTTAACGGTCTGCTCAACTTTTCCCGTACGAGCGGGGCGGAGTTCACCTCGATTGACCTCAATGCTCTGCTCCACGATACCCTGGTTCTTCTTGAACACCAGTTCAAGACCGCGCAGGTCCACGTAGAAACCGACCTGCTCAACTCAGTACCCTTCATCCATGGCAATCAGGGTAAGCTCCAGCAGGTCATCCTCAACCTGCTTCTGAATGCGAAAGACGCGATGCACGGAAGCCCAGCCGCGGCGCTGCATATCTCGACCAAACAGCAGGCCGACCGCGTCCTTCTGCGTATCCGCGACTCCGGCAGCGGTATTGAGCGCGAACACCTCCACCGGATCTTCGACCCGTTCTTTACTACCAAGGTGAAGCCTCGCCCCGGCGAGCATAAAGGCACCGGGCTGGGACTGGCCGTGACCTACGGCATCATGCAAGAACACGGCGGAAAGATCGCCGTCGAAAGTGAAGTCGGCGTTGGCACAACCTTCACCCTCGACTTCCCCATCGCCGCCGCCGCATCGGTGCCCACTTCAACCCAGCCGCAGGTAGCAACAGCGAGCTACTCATGAGTAGCCGACCGAAGAGATCCCTGCTGTACCTTTTCACATGCCTGATACAGTGTCTTTTCGCTCTGGTAGTTATTGCCGTCATCGCTTTCATCTTCGCCTGGAATGGAACCGGTCTGAGGACCGAAGCAGCACAGCGCTTCGATTGGAGCAAGGCAGCCATTGAATCCTACTGGCTAACCTTACCCTTGGTGGTCATTCTTGCGTCTTCAGTTCTTCTTTGGTTGAGGAGTAGATGGGGCTGGTACTTGACCTTCGTAACCAACTTCATTGGGACAGCAGTTGTTGGCAGCCAACTCTTCTTCGAGTTCAGATACACAGCAGTAAAAGGATATTGGAACCGGCCATATGGCTTAGAGCTGTACCTGGCAATTGCGCTTTCAGCCAGCCTCGCTCCGATGATCCTTCTTCTATTGCCATCGAATCGCCGTGAGTTCCTGTCTCGTCCCCAACCACTACAAGCCCACGTATAGTTCCACAGTCCAACAGGTACCCACTACCCATGTCCATAGCCACCCTCGAAGCTCCCACAAAGACCGCCACCGCAACCGCCAGCATCCTCCTCATCGACGACGAAGCCGCGATCCGCGAGTCCATCGAGACCCTCCTCATCCTTGAGGGCTTCAACGTGACCCTCGCCCCGGACGGCTCGACCGGTCTCGACCTCCTCGCCAGGAACCAATACGATCTTCTGCTCCTCGACCTTGCCCTCCCCGGCGAGTCCGGCATCGATCTCCTGCCGCGTATCAAGAACCTGCGACCCGAACTGCCGGTCATCATGATCACGGCCTTCGGTACCGTCGGGAACGTAGTCGACGCCATCCGAGCGGGTGCCGAGAACTTCGTCCAGAAACCATGGGACAACGAGAAGCTGCTCGCCGACATTCGCTCCGCAATCGGCAAGCACAAGGCCGAAGAAGAGGTCGTTCAGCTCAAGCGCACCCTCAAGCAGCGCTACAACTTCGACAACATCGTAGGCAAGAGCGACGTCATGCTGCGCCTCTTTGACACTGTGGCCCAGGTCGCTCCCAGCCGCTCCACCATCCTCATCCAGGGCGAGAGCGGCACCGGCAAGGAACTGATTGCAAAGGCGGTTCACGCCAACTCTCCGCGCCGTGACAAGCCGTTCGTTCCCGTCAACACAGGAGCAGTGCCCTCCGAACTGCTGGAGTCGACGCTCTTCGGCCACGTCAAAGGTGCCTTCACCTCAGCGATCGCCTCAAAGAAGGGCCTCTTCGAAGTCGCGAATGGAGGCACCCTCTTCCTCGACGAGATCGGCACGATGAGCATGGACATGCAAGCCAAGATCCTGCGTGTCCTGCAGGACAAGCGCTTCATGCACCTCGGCGGAACCCACGAAATCCAGGTCGACGTCCGCATCGTCGCCGCCACAAACGTCAACCTGCAGCAGGCGGTCCGCGACGGTCGCTTCCGTGAAGACCTCTTCTATCGCCTCAACGTCATCTCGCTTGAACTTCCTCCACTCCGCCAGCGCCGCGAAGACATCCCCCTGTTGGCCGCGCACTTCCTCAAGTTTTACGCTCAGGAGAACGGCACCTCCGAACGCGTCCTTGCGCCGGACGCGCTCCGCATCATGATGGACTATGAGTGGCCGGGCAACGTTCGCGAACTCGAAAACGCAATGGAGCGCGGCGTCGTCCTCTCTACCGACCGCACCATCCCAGCCGACCTGCTGCCCGCCCAGCTTACCGGAGGCACCTACAGCGCCAGCATTCTCGACCACCGACCGGAGGCCTCGCTCTTCGATTTAATGGAAGAGATCGAGCGACGCATCATCGCTGACCGCCTCGAACGCTGCCACTGGAACCAGACCGAAGCCGCCGAGTTCTTCAAGATTCCCCTGAGCACGTTGAACCAGAAGATCAAGAGGCTGAACGTAGAGATAAAGAAACGTAGCCTGCGCGACTGATCCGCGATATAACTAGGCCAACCCGGGAAGCAATGCACTCTACAGAGCATCACGAGAGCATGTCGGAATGGCTTATCTTAAACGCATCGTCTGCCTCGCCAACTCTTTCAAGAAGGGCGGCTACTGCATCGCAGGTAAAGAGATCCTGCCGGACGGACGCTGTGGCGGGTGGATTCGGCCGGTGAGCGCCCGGCCAACCGCTGAACTCTCGTTCATAGAGCCGCCTTACGCGGACAATGAGATTCCAAAGCTTCTCGACGTTATCGATGTTCCTCTGCAGCCTCACCCACATCTTCACCAGACGGATGCCGGAGGCTTCGAGCGAGCACTTGAGAGACTCGCGGTCGAACTGCGGGTTG
>CAZZYQ010000025.1:0-29383 GCA_964658395.1 uncultured Granulicella sp.
AAGCGGAAGTCCGGCGGGAAGCTGAAGTAGAAGAAGCTGGCGAAGCTTTCAATGTGGGTCGGAACTTCATTCTTCGCGAGCACGGCGTTGAGGCGGGCGATGAGATCGGTGGTGCGGGCGGTGAGGCGCTCCTGCAGGGCGGGGCCTTCGCGCTTCAGGTGTTCGAGCACGGCCTTGCAGGCGGCCATCGCGAGCGGATGGCGGACGAAGGTCCCGGCGAAGAAGGTGACGCCGACCTCGGGAATGGACTCGTCGCCATACTGCCACATGCCGCCGTCGAGCGCGTCCATGTATTTGGCCTTACCGGCAAGGATGCCCATGGGCATGCCGCCGGCGATGACCTTGCCGTAAGTGGCCAGGTCGGCGCGGATGCCGAAGAGGGCCTGGCAGCCGCCGGGATGGACCCGGAAGCCGGTGACGACCTCGTCGAAGATCATGCAGACATCGGAGGCTTCCGTGATCTTCCGGATCTCCTTGAGGAATTCGATCGGCTGGAAGGCCGGGTGGCGGCTCTGGACGGGTTCGATGAGCACCGCGGCTAGCTCGTTGGTGTGTGCCTTGATCCACTCAAGAGATTCCGGCGCGCCGTATTCAAGCACGGTCATGTTGGCGACCGAGTCCCGGGGGATACCGGGGGCGAGCGGCGCGGACTGCGGCTGACCGGCGCGCTTGAAGCCCTTGACGAGCACCTCGTCGAACATGCCGTGGTAGTCGCCGGAGAAGTAGACGACGCGGTTCTTTCCGGTGACGGTGCGGGCGACACGGAGCGCGGCCATCACGGCTTCGGACCCGGTATTGCAGAACGTTGCGCGCTCGTTGCCGGTCATCTCGCAGAGCGCCTGGGCGACCTCGCCGGCAAGCAGCGTCTGGGGGCCGATCTCGAAGCCCAGATGGAGCTGCTTTTCGATCGCCTCTTCGACGAAGTCGGGGCGGTGGCCCAGCATGATCGGGCCAAAGCCGTTCAGGCAGTCGAGGTACTCATTGCCGTCGATGTCCCAGAGGCGCGAGCCCTTCGACCGGTCGGTGATGATCGGATAGACCATCTCCTTCCACTGGGCTTTAAACCCGGCGACGACGCGCGGATCGGCGAGGTAGGGGCGGTACTCCTGCGTTTTGGCCTTCGATTTCGCGGTGCGGCTGGTGTAGAGCGCGACGAGATTGCGGATGTGCTCTTCCTGCTTCGGCGTCAGTTCTCCGGCAACCTTCTTCTGCATGGCACGGAAGGGAACGTAGCCTTTCAGCTCGACGTGCGCAGCGTATTTCGCAGAGTCCTCGGCGACCGGTGGCGTAGACGTGGGCAGCGCGGCGGAGACAGGCGCGGTAGGGTGTGCCGCCGGGGCAGGTGTTGGGGCGGCGGCGGCCGGGTTCAGCGCCGCCATCTGCTGGGCGAAGAGCGCCGTCATCGCGGCGAACTGCGCCTGCATCATCTGCTGCATGGCTTCCGGAGTTCCCGCCGGAGCGCTGAACGCAGGCAACGACGGAGGCGCGGCAGCGGCAGCAGGGACGGGAGACGCGGCAGGAGCGGGTGCCGCCGGCTCGAAGACGCCCGGAGCGAGATGGTTGTCGAGGAACGCCGACAGATGGTCGAGGGTCGAAAGATCTTCCATCAACTGGCGGAAGGTGATCTTAAGGCCGAACTTCTGCTGCAGAGACTGCGTGACTTGGGTGAGGAAAAGGGAGTCGAAGCCGAGTTCGAGAAAGCTCGCGTCCGGGGGCTCGCCCGAGATATTCAGGCCGGAGAGGTCTTCAAAGACCTCGACCAGCATGGAGCGAAGGTTGTCCTTGCGTGAGATGGAGGGCATAGCAGTTGCTGCCATAGATGGAAGCTCCAGAGGGGCCGGGGCGACTGCGGCCGCGAGATTGGGAATAAGAAAGGGAACAGCTTCTGTCGTGACGTCAGGCTTAATCGGATCGTTCGGTGCGGCTTGACTGTCCGCAATGACGGAACTCTTGAAGGAGTCGCTGAGCCAGAAGCGCTTGCGCTCGAAGGGATACGAAGGGAGCGACACCCGCTGCCGCTTCGCCACGGCGTGCAGCTTTTCCCAGTCGGGCGACACACCGGCGGTCCAAAGAGTTCCAAGCGCCTGCAGGACGGTCTCAGCCTCATCGGCCGGCGTGGAGGCGTCAGGCATTGAAGTGGCGACGGTGCGCGTGGCGGGCTGGATGAGGTTCTGGCGAGCAAGCGTAGAGAGGACGCGGCCGGGGCCGACTTCGAGGAAGAGCAGGTCTTCACTCTGCTGCAGGGTCGATATACCTGCGGAGAAGCGCACTGCCTGGCGCAGATGGCGCGTCCAGTAGCCGGGGTCAGTGGCTTCGGCGGCGGTGATCCAGGTTCCGGTGACCGTAGAGACGTAGGGGATCTCCGGGGCCGACATCTTCACCTTCGAGGCCTCTGCATGGAAAGCATCCATGATGGGGTCCATCATGGGGGAGTGAAACGCGTGCGAGGTGACAAGGCGACGAGACAGAATGTTCTGACGGGTGAGTTCCTGCTCGAAAGCCTCAATCGCGGTCGTCTCGCCGGAGACAACGCAGAGGGATGGAGCGTTCTGGGCGGCGACGCTGAGGCCGGGGCCAAGCAGCGGTAGGATCGTGGATTCAGGCGCGCGCACGCTGAGCATGGTGCCGGGCGGCAGCGACTGCATCAGTCGGCCGCGGACGGCCACCAGGCGGAGGGCGTCTGCGACAGAGAAGACACCCGCAAGCGCGGCTGCGACGAACTCGCCGATGCTGTGGCCAATCATGCTGGCCGGAGCGACGTCCCAGGAGAGCCAGAGCTGGGCAAGAGCGTATTCGATGACAAAGATGGCGGGCTGGGCGAGGTAGGTCTGGGTGAGCTCGGTGGGGGCGTCGGGCGTTGGCGCTTCGGATGGATATAGAGTTGCCAGCAGATTCAGGTTGAGGTCCTGCTTGAGCAGCCCGGCGCACAGGTTCACTGCGTCGCGGAAGACGGGCTCGGTCTCGTAGAGGGCGCGCCCCATGTTGACGTACTGCGCGCCCTGGCCGGGAAACATGAAACAGACCTCGGGAGCGGCAGTGTTCTTTCCGCGGACGGTTGCGGTTTTGCCCGCGGTCGCCTGAAGCGCGGCGATGGCTCTCTCCGTCGATCCAGCGACTACGGCGCGGCGATAACTGAAGGCGCGGCGTCCGGCCTGGAGGGTGAAGGCGACGTCGGCAAGGGGGCGGTCCGGATGCTGTTCAAGGTCAGCAATAAGGTTTGTCGTGGCGGCGTCGAGGGCCTCCTGCGAGCGTGCGGAGAGAACGAGAAGCTGAGCGGCATGAACGGCCGGCTCAAATAAAGTGGGCGGAGCCTCTTCGATGAGGACGTGGGCGTTGGTGCCGCCAACTCCAAACGCGGAGACACCCGCGCGGCGCGGCTCGCCGTCGTCCTTCCAGGCAGCAGGAGCGGCGGTCACACGGAACGGGCTGTTGGCGAAGTCGAATCTTTCTGTCGGGTGCTTAAAGTTAAGTGTGCCGGGAAACTGGCCATGCTCAACGACATGCGCGGCATGGATGAGCCCGACGACACCGGCGGCGATGTCGAGATGGCCGACGTTGGCCTTCGCGGTGCCGATGGTGCAGAAGGCTTTCTCGTCGGTACCGGTGCGGAAGGCCTTTTCGAGCGCGGCGAGTTCGATCGGGTCGCCGAGCGGGGTGGCGGTGCCGTGGGCCTCGATGTAGCCGATCGACGCGGGTTCGACCCCGGCGGCTTGCTGTGCCATGGCGACTACGTTGGCTTGGCCTTCGATGCTGGGTGCCGTGTAGCCGACCTTGTTGCCGCCGTCGTTGTTGGTGGCGAAGCCGCGGATTACGGAGTAGATGTGGTCGCCGTCAGCGATTGCGTCTTCGAGGCGCTTGAGGAGGACGACGCCCACTCCCGAGCCGAAGACCGTGCCTTGGGCGTCGTTGTCGAAGGGCCGGCAGTGGCCATCGGCGGAGCCCATGCCGCCTTCCTGGTAAAGGTAGCCGCGCTTCTGGGGAAGCGTGATGGAGACGCCGCCGGCGAGCATCATGTCGGCCTGGTAAGTCAGCAGCGTCTGGCACGCCTGGGTCACGGCGACGAGCGAGGTGGAGCAGGCGCACTGGACCGAGAAGCTGGGGCCTTTGAGATTGAACTTGTAGGCGACGCGGGTGGCGAGATAGTCGGGGTAGTTCCCCATCATCGCCGTGTAGTTCCCGATCTGGTAGTTCTTCAGGAAATCTTCGGTGAAGCCGGGCTGCGCACAGACCTGCTGCAGAAAATAACTGTTATAGGCGCAGCCCGCCATGACGCCGATCGAGCCAGGATAGACGGCGGGATCGTATCCCGCGTCTTCGAACGCCTCCCAGCAGCACTCAAGGAAGAGGCGGTGCTGGGGGTCGATGAGCGCGGCCTCCTTTGGCAGGATCGAGAAGAAGTCGGTGTCGAAGAGGTCTACATCGGGAAGAACCGACCGCGCTTTGACGTAGTTCGGGTTTGACGCGGTCTCGGCGGCGTGGGGTATCTCCAGTTCGTTGACGGTGAACTGCGAGATGCCCTCGATTCCAGCGAGCTGGTTCGCCCAGAACTCCCTGACAGAGCGCGCTCCAGGGAAGCGACCGGACATGCCGACGATGGCGATTCCGCTGAGGTCTTCCTGAGCCATTACCGGCCGCCCTTTGCCGTTGGGACACGGCCAGTGCGCATACGGGCGAAGGCCTCGCGCTGTTTGCGCGCCTGCTCCTGCGCGGCGTTGAGCACGCCGTTGTTTGGTGTCGCGGTGGCTGGCGAAGAACCGACGTCGGCCATCTGAAGTTTATCGGCGAGGGCGCGGATGGTGGTGAACTCGAACATCCAGGTGATGGGAATCTGGCGCGCGAGCTGCGTTTGCAGTTCGGTGCGGACCTGGATGAGCAGGATAGAGCTGCCGCCGATGTCGAAGAAGTTATCGTCGAGACCGACGTTGGGGGCGTCGAGCACCTTGCGCCAGATGGCGGCGACGCGCTCCTGAATCGGTGTACCCGCTTCGGACGGGGGGGCGGCTGAGCCGGCGGTCGGGACGGGAAGTGCCTTGCGGTCGACCTTGCCGTTGTGGGTGAGCGGGATCGCGGGCACCTGGATGTAGAAGGCGGGAATCATCTGCGCCGGGCTGCGAGCGGTGAGGAACTCGCGGAGCGTGTGAGCGGCGATGGGCTGGCCGGAGTCGGAGACGAAGTAGGCGGCCAAGCGGCTGCCGGCGGCGTCGGTGTGGGCGAGGACGCAGACCTGGCGGATACCGGGGAACTCGGCGATGTTGGCTTCGACTTCGCCAAGTTCGATACGGAAGCCGTTGATCTTCACCTGGCTGTCGTTGCGGCCGAGGTAAACGAGTTGGCCGTCGGCGCGGCGGCGGCCGATGTCGCCGGAGCGATAGAGTTTGCCGCCTGCAGGGCTGAAGGTGTCCGGGACGAAGCGTTGCGCGGTCAGTTCGGGACGGTTCAGGTAGCCGCGTGCGACGCCCGCGCCCCCGATGCAGAGCTCGCCTTCCTCGCCGTCGGGGACGGGGTGGCCGTTGGGGTCGAGAAGATGAAGCTGAAGGTCGGGGATCGGTTCGCCGATCAGGCTGTCGATCTCAGCGTGGGAGTCGGCTTCAGTGACGACGCGGTAGGTGACGTGAACGGTCGTCTCGGTGATGCCGTACATGTTGATCAGCCTGTGCTTCTGGTCGCCGTGGCGCTTGAACCAGTTGCGCAGGGCGCGGTACTGCAGGGCTTCGCCGCCGAAGATGACGACACGCAGGGCCAGCGGAAGCACGGTTCCAGCCTCTTCGACCTGGTCGATGAGCGAAAAGGCCGACGGCGTCTGGTTCAGGACGGTTACCTGCTCCTCAGAGAGCAGCTTGTAGAAGTCCTCCGAAGAGCGGCTGACGGTGAACGGAACGATGACGAGGCGGCCACCGGTGAGCAATGGTCCCCAGATCTCCCAAACCGAAAAATCGAAGGCGAAGGAGTGGAACATGGTCCAGACATCGTTTTCGTCGAAGTGGAACCAGCGCTCGGTTTCGGTAAACAGCCGGAACACGTTCTTCTGGGAGACCAGAACGCCCTTCGGCTTGCCGGTTGAGCCGGAGGTATACATCAGGTACGCGAGGGCCTCGGGCGAAACGCGAACGGAAGAATAGGCATCAGCCCCCTCATGTGTCGTAGAGCCTACAGAGTCAGCATCCAGAATCGTCGCGTGTAACTCAGGGAGAGAGACGGCGAGCCTTGGCGATGTGATTACAGCGACCGGCGCAGCGTCTTCCAGAGTCTGGGCCACACGGGCCGGAGGGTATCCCGGATCAATCGGAAGGTAAGCGCAGCCAGCCTTGAGTACACCCAGCATGGCGGCAAGCATTACGGTGGAACGATCAAGATAGACGGCTACGATTGACTCTGGCGGTGGCGCGAGCTCGTCAAGCTGGCGGGCGAAGACGTTTGCCAGCCGGTTCAGTGATTGGAACGAAACCTGCTCCGCTCCGCAGGTCGCCGCGATTTTGCGCGGAAACTGGCTGCAGATAAACTCAAACTGCTCAACCAGCGACGTTGTCTTGGGATCGAGCCAGCGTGACGGTGCCGCATTCGCAGACTCCCCGGCAACAGGGCTGCCGTTCGCAGCGACTTCGTCGTCGATCGATCTAGCCCAGCTGCCGTTCACTGAGGTCCCTTTCAGAATGAATCAAAAAGCTCCAACGAACGGGACCGGAAACGGTTGGCGAACCGGCACCACCGACTCGCTCCGGTACACTTCTTGAAACGAAAGATGTGCCCGGGAGAGTTGAATCTCCTAGGCGACAGCGTCTGTCGTGCCTGAAAGAACATTCCTGTCGGTCTTCACCGCACTAAGCCGCACGACCCGCCATTTCCTCCTTAAATTACCATGGCAGCCTTTTCGTCTCATGGCCCGAAAGTGGCACCGCTCTTCTCTAAAGGACTGGGATTCAGTCGAGCAGAAGTCTGCGGAGTGGAAACTCCAAGGTATTTAAGCGGAGGCCGATAGACCGGACAGCAACTGAGGCTGCAAGCTCGTCGCCGCACGGCAGATCCGTCAAATACAAGGTCTTGGAGCGGTCGCCGCTTCTCTCACCCTCCGGCACCCGTACCGCGGTTCCGACTGCGCGAGCTAACACCGGCACGCTGAACGATGCCAGCGGTAAGGAAAGGCCGCGGCCATCTGCCTTGATGATGGCCTCTTTGCGCGTCCAGCAGCGAAAGAAAGCTGGTGCAAGATCCTGCGTGCCCGCCACAGTTTCAAGCTCGCGGATCTCGTTCGCGGAAAAAGAATGACGAGCGATGTCCAACGCCTCCGTCTCGCGGGTCACCAACTCAACATCGATCCCGACTTCGCATGCACGCGCGAGTGCAATCAACGCGATCCCGGTAGTGTGGGCGAGATTGAACCGCACCGACGGTTCGGTCAGCATCGGTTTGCCGTAGGGTCCTGTCTCAAGAGCGACCCCGGTCGGATCAACAGCGAGCAGGTTGCCGAGCAGAACACGAAGGACGGCGCGGGCGACCACAAACTGCGATCGCACCGGTCCTTCGCGAAGGCGGTTGGCACGTGCGGCTTCGTCGGGCGTCAGCATCTGGCTACACCGCACAAGATTAGTGCCGGCACCCGGCAACGCTATGCGCCAGATCTGGAGTTCATCCAGGCACAGCGGAGGGAGCTTGGTGACGGTTTGCCAGAATCCCTGCAAAAGGTCTCCTCAGTAGTCCGTGACACTGCAGCCAAGGGATACGAGACAAGGAAACAGGCTGTCTCTCAGAACAGCAGCAGATCGTCTTCCTTCCTCTGTGGAACCGCCAGCAAAGTAAGTGGACGTGCAGCAAGGCACGACCCTCAACCGGAGCCAGCCGCCAGAGCTCGAAGGCGCTCACTTACCAGAGCCAGCAGCAACGGCTTGCTCGTCCCAGTCAGGTAGAAGTGTCCGCCTTCGAACCATTGCAGCTCGAAGGGCCCGGTAGTGTGTTCGGACCATGCCTGGAGCTTCGCTTCAGAGATGTTTGCGTCTTCCTTGCCGGCCAGGACAGACAACGGGCAACTTAGCTTTCCGCGTAACTGATATTCGTGTGTTTCAAGCAGGGTAAGGTCGGCGCGCAGGATTGGAAGATATAGTTCGAGCAGATCAGGGGTCTCGAGTATCTCCTTTGGCAGACCGCCATATCGGGTATCGAGCTCGGCAAGGAACTCGTCGTCCGGAAGCTGGTGGAGATGGCGCTGATGGAGCGGGAGGTGAGAGGCGTTCCGGCCGGAGACGAAAAGATGGCCGGGTGCCCGTTGGCCACCGGCGACGAGTGCGTGGGAGAGCTCGGAGGCAAGCAGGGCGCCCATGCTGTGTCCGAAAACGGCATACGGCTTGTCAAGGTACTCAGCCACAGCCTCACTTATCCGGGCGATAAGGTCCGCGGACTCGGTGACGCACGCCTCAGAGAGGCGGCTCTCGCGCCCGGGCAGCAGGATCGGACAAACCTCAACGAAGGAGGGAAGCGCGCGCTGCCATTGGTTATACATGGCCGTTCCAGCGCCCGCGTGCGGCAGGCAGAAGAGGCGAACGGTCGTGGCGGTACTACCAGCCCGTGGCGGAGTAATCCATTGGCCTCTTGCCTTCATGGACGCATCAGTTCCTCTCGTCTTGATCATAGCGGGGAGCGATGCTCAGCGTGACAACAGGCACTCTCGCGGTCAGGGTCTTACAAATGGGAGTTTGACACAATCAGGCGAGATAGAAGGCCGATGCGAGATGCTGGAAGGCTTTGATCTGCTGCTGCTCCCAATGGTCAGGCGTGTTCAATTCGCGGGCCATCAGCGAGGCTACAGCGGGTGCCGCAGCGGAGGCCGCCTTGGCGTCGAGCAGGAGCAGCCGCATGCGACGCGAAAGCACGTCTTCCACTGTCCGGGCCATCTCGAAGCGAACCGCATACACCACTTCGGCAAAGGTGAAATCAAAGGCCGGGGTCACCAGATCGGCCAGATCCGGGCGAGAGTCGACCAGACGCCTGATCTCCCCGGCGTCGGTGCCATAGCGGCCCAGCGGTCCTGGAATGGGCGCGGGCGGCGCGCCGTGCAGCTTGATGTCCCGCGAGATGCAGCGTTTGTTCGGCAGCATACCGTGTTTGATGGCGAAGGTCAGGGTGTCCTCTGCCATGCGGCGGTAGGTGGTCCACTTGCCGCCGGCGACGGTGATCAGGCCGGTGGGTGAGGTATCGATGTGGTGTTCGCGCGAGAGTTTCGAGGTGGTGGAGCTCTTGCCTGTGACGAGCGGGCGCAGTCCGGAGAAGACGGAGAGAATGTCGCGGCGGCTGATCTGCCGGGCGAGGTACGGGTTGATATGTTCGAGCAGGTAATCGATCTCTGACGCCTGGTAGCCGGGTTCCATCTCGACGTTGGTGGCGGCCAGGTCGGTGGTTCCGATCACGACCTTGCCGAGCCAAGGGATGGCGAAGATGACGCGACCGTCTTCCGTCTTCGGGACCATGATGGCGTTGTTGCTGCCCAGGACTTCTAACGCAACGACGATGTGGCTGCCGCGGCTGACCGAAAGTAGTTTCGGGATAGCAGGGTCGTCTTCCTTGCGGAGGTCGTCCACGAAGATGCCTGTAGCGTTGATGACGCATTTGGCGCGGACTGAGTATTCCGTGCCGGTTTCGACGTCCCGGACGACGGCCCCGGCGATCCTGCCGTTTTCCTTCAGAAATGAAGTGGATCGGACGTAGTTCAGGACCACCGCGCCGTGATCTTCGGCAGTGCGGGCCAGAGCGAGCGCGAGGCGTGCGTCGTCGAACTGGCCGTCGTGGTACATCACGCTGCCCTTGAACTTGTCCGCAGCGATGTTGGGAATCTTCTGCCTGGTCTCTTTCTGGCTGAGGACGCTGGTCGGCCCCATCGAGGCTGAGCCGGAGAGCAGGTCGTAGATCTTCAAGCCGATGCCGTAGAACGGGAGATCGAACCAGGTCTGAGCAGGCATCACAAACCCGAGCGGCTCAACCAGGTGTGGCGCGTTGCGCAGCATGACGGCTCGCTCATGCAGCGCCTCATAGACGAGATGGATCTGCCCGCTGGCAAGGTAGCGAACGCCGCCGTGTACGAGCTTGGTCGCACGGCTCGACGTGGCCTGTGCAAAGTCCCCGGCCTCGACCAGCGCTGTGCGAATGCCGCGCGTGGCGGCGTCCACTGCAATGCCCAGACCTGTGGCCCCGCCGCCGATCACGAGAACATCGAACTGCTGCGAGAGAGAGGCGAGTTGTTCAGAGCGCATAGGGTTCTTTCTTCAGTGTCTCGTGGATTCGATGTGCACGCGAACCAGTTGTTGCGGCAGAGTGTCGCGCGCCTAATTTCCTTCGCCGGAGGGTTGCGTCAGATTCCCGTCAGCCGAAGAAAGAGCCCGGCAAGCGCTGCTCCCACAATCGGCCCGAATACTGGGATCGCAGCGTACCCCCAGTCCGAACCACCCTTGCCCGCGATGGGCAGGATGGCATGTGCGATGCGCGGTCCCAGGTCTCGCGCCGGATTGATGGCGTAGCCGGTGGTGCCGCCGAGCGACAGCCCGATGCTCCACACCAGAATGGCGACCAGGTAGGGCGCGAGACCCGGCGCAGGCCCGGCAGCGGCGAAGGTCTTCGCCCCGAGGGCACCGATGACGAGAATGGCAACGGCCGTGGCAAGCGCTTCGCAAAAGAAGTTTGAGAACGGGTGCCGGACGGCCGGAGCAGTGCAGAAGACGCCCAGCTTGGTTGCCGGGTCTTCGGTGATCTTCCAGTGCGGCAGGTAGAAAAGCCAGACCAGGGTCGCCCCCGCCATAGCGCCGAGGAACTGGGCAGCGATGAACGGGACCACCTGCGTGTACAAGCCGGTCTTTACTGCAATCGCAATGGTGACGGCAGGATTCAGGTGCGCTCCAGGACTACCGCACGCGATGGCCGTAACAATACCGCAGAAGACCGCAAAGGCCCAGCCGGTGGTGATAACGATCCAGCCGGAGTTCTGCGCCTTCGACTTGTTCAACAAGACGGCGGCGTTGCAGCCCTCGCCCAGCAGGATAACGACAAGAGTTCCCATGAACTCGCCAAAAAAAGGAGTCAGCACGATCTACTCCTGGTTGGTTGGGTACGATCACGAAAAGAAGGTGAGAGAAGAGCGAAATGCGGGGGTCTCTCCACTGCGCTGCGCGAAGCGCGGCTTCGGTCGAGATGACGCTTTTGTGGTGCTGTCACGAGACGGTGCCTCTTATATGTATCACTCGCTTCTATCTATCCTCTGCCATTTCTCTACCAGGTCATTCTTTGACGCCGTCATTGCCCCACTTTGTCATTCCCTGACTCTGGCCGCTGCGCCACTTTGTCGTTCCGCTAACTCCGGTTGCTGCGCTACTTTATAGTCCCGCAGGGAATCTGCTTTTGCTTCTGTTCTTAGTTCTGATGGCTGCCAGCCTGCGGCTCATTCCTCAATCCAGTCGAACGAGCGGGTCACCGCCTTCTTCCATTGTTTGTAGTAGCGATCCCGTTCAGCGGCTTCCAGCTGCGGCTTCCAGGTGTGGTCCACTGCCCAGTTGGAGATAAGGTCGTCGGTGTCCGTGTAGTAGCCGCAAGCCAGACCGGCTGCATACGCCGCGCCCAGCGCGGTCGTCTCGCGCATCTTCGGCCGCACCACACTGCGATCGAGGATGTCCGCCTGGAACTGCATCAAGGTACTGTTCGCGACCATGCCGCCGTCGGTTCGAAGCTGTTCGAGCGCAATGCCCGAATCGGCCTCCATCGCCTCGACCACCTCACGGGTCTGGAACGCCGTCGCCTCAAGCACGGCCCGGGCGATATGGCCGCGGTTGGCATAGCGGGTCAGGCCGGTAATTACGCCGCGGGCGGTGTCCTTCCAATACGGCGCGTAGAGGCCCGAGAAAGCAGGAACAAAGTACACGCCGCCATTGTCGTTCACAGTCATGGCCAGGGTCTCGATGTCTTCGCTCTTGTCGATCATATGCAGGTTGTCGCGCACCCATTGCACCAGCGCTCCGGTAATCGCGATGCTGCCTTCGAGCGCGTAGACCGCCTTTTGCTTGCCAAATTGAAAGGCAACCGTGGTGAGCAGGCCGTTCTTCGACAGGACCCGCTTTTCACCAGTGTTCATCAGCAGGAAACAGCCTGTGCCATAGGTGTTCTTTGCCTCTCCCGCCTTGAAGCAGGTCTGCCCCACCAGCGCCGCATGCTGGTCGCCCAGGATGCCGGCGATCGGCACTCCCCGCAGCGAGGTTCGTGCCATGCTGCCGTAGTGCTCGGAGCTGGTGCGAATCTCGGGAAGCATGGCCCTGGGTATGTTGAAGATGCGGAGGATTCCGTCGTCCCAGGCAAGCGTTTCTATGTCCATCAACTGCGTGCGGCTGGCATTGGTCACATCGGTACTATGAACGCCGCCGCTGGTGCCTCCGGTTAGGTTCCACAGCAGATAGCTGTCGATGTTCCCAAAGAGCAGTTCGCCTCGCTCGGCAAGCTGCCGCGCGCCGGCCACATGATCGAGAATCCAGCAGATCTTCAGGCCGCTGAAATAGGTCGTCAACGGAAGCCCGGTCTTGTCGCGAAAGCGGTTCTGACCGCCGTCCTGCGCAAGCCGGGCAACGTAATCAGCCACGCGTGTGTCCTGCCACACGAGCGCGTTATAGACCGGTGCGCCGGTCGTCTTGTTCCAGACGACGGTGGTCTCGCGTTGGTTGGTAATGCCGATACAAGCAATGTCCTTCGCGCGGAGACCGCGCGCCTCAACCGCCTCGTCGATGACCTCAAGGGTGCGCCGCCAGATCTCCAACGGATCGTGCTCGACCCAGCCGGGATGCGGGTAGATCTGCTCGTGCTCTTTCTGCGCAACAGAGACGACGCGCCCGGTCCGGTCGAAGACCATGAACCGGGTGCTGGTGGTGCCCTGGTCGAGGGCGCCTATGTATTCCGACATCAGAATCCTTTCGGTCGTACAAGGGTCTGCGGTCTGAGTTCAAGACCAGATGAAAGCGGTTTCACTTCCGAGATGACACTGTACTGAAAACTTCGCGTCTGAGCGAATTAAGCTGCGAAAGCGTCCTACCCCAGCGCACTGGCAAGAACCCTTCCGCGGGGACAGCATAAGCACCACACGGGAATCGCATAAGAGCTTCGCATCCTTCGTGGAAGGGAGGAACGGCGTCCCTGGCTCGGCTGAGAAGGATCTGTCACTCAAACGTGTAATCCGCTTTCGCCCTGCTCATCTGATACTCTCTGATCGAGCGCTCAGGCCAGAGTTCGAGGTACATCGCGATGCACAAGACATCCATCATCGCCTTTGTGGCTGTTCTAGCGGTGCTTTGCCCTTCCGCGCGGGCCGACGGCGGCGTGACAGTCAGGCCCAGCGGTCCGTGCGGCCCTACGGTTCCGGGGGAGATGATCACGATCTATAACACCATGAGCCGCCGCGCGACCGTGTACCTGACGCAGATCACGAATGGAGTCTCGACCGAGTTGACCCGCGAGGTCCTGCCAAACTCCCAATACGATCTAGGCTGCTCGGTGCATGGGATGGAACAGCGCACTTGGGTGATCAAGGCAATCAAACAACCTGACCCGCCTCCTGCCCGACGCTAGTCACTGGATACACTTGACGACCTGAGCGAAGCGAAATACATACTTCGCGCACTTCGCCGCGAGCCGGCACGGTCATTTGTAACCGTATATTCTCTTGACTTTCCCGGTACACCTGTTCCAGAGTTAAGCCAATACAAACTTTGAGTCTCGGATTGTTCGCGAAAAGAACCTCCCCAGCGTTCTTGCACACCAGCCAGTGCGCCTCGAGCCTTCCCCTTTCTGCCCCGCCTGACCATCGTCAGCGCGGTCTTCTCAGGAGTCTTTTGCTGATGCTTTCAACGAGTGCTTTCCCGCGGCCGTTTGTTCTTGCTGCGTCCGCAGTGCTGTTCTTCGCTGCAGCCATGTCGTCCCGAACCACCCTTGACGCGCAGACCTCAGGCGTAGGGAACATCACCGGCAACGTGACCGATGCGACCGGCGCGGCTGTCCCAAATGCTCAGGTGATCGTCCTGAACAACGACACGGGTGTCTCTCGCACTCTCACGACCAACGGCGACGGCGCGTACAACGCGACCTTCCTGCAGCCGGGCCACTACGAGGTGATCGCGGGCGGCGGAACCTTTGGCAAGGTCGATCGCAAGAACCTCGTCCTGACGGTTGGCCAGAACCTCACGCTGGACGTAGCGCTTCCTGCCGGTTCGGTCACCTCTGAGGTTGAGGTAACCAGTGAATCGCCGCTGATCGACACCGACCGCACGGAAGTCTCGCAGACCGTCGACCAGGCGCTCATCTCGAACCTGCCGGTGAACGGTCGCAATTGGAGTGACTTCGTGCTTTCGGCGCCGAACGTGGTGCAGGACGGTGGCACAGGTCTGGTCAGCTTCCGCGGGATCAGCGGTTTGTACAACCAGAACTATGTCGACGGCGCGAACAACAACCAGATGCTGTTTTCGGAGGCGCGGGGACGTTCCTCAGGCGCACCGTACGTCTACTCGCTCGACTCTATTAAGGAGTTCCAGACGGAGATCTCGAACTACTCGGTTGAGTTCGGCCAGGCAGTTGGCGGTCAGGTGAACGCCATCACGCGCTCGGGCACGAACAAGATCCACGGCGATGCGTTTTACTATCTGCGCTACCCGGACCTGAACGCGCTCGACCCCTACAGCAAGTTTCAGGCCCTGCACAACAACGGCAATCCATTCCTGCTGACCCAGCCGATCCACCAGCAGCAGCAGTTCGGCGGCTCTGTGGGTGGCCCAATCATCAAGGACAGGCTGTTCTACTTCTTCACCTACGATGGCTTCCGCCGGGTCGGCAAGGTGCTATATACCGACACCAATACGATCTCCCTTACGCCTTCGGGCGCTACCGCTTCGACCACGACGATCACTCCGACGCAGTGCCCGACGACGATCACCGCGGCGCAATGTACGAGCGCGATCGGCTTTCTGCTCGACACGCTCGGTGCGGGCACGCCCCCGACGCGGTTCAGCAAAGAGAACATCTTCTTCCCGCGGCTCGACTATCACATCAACGCGAAGAACGATGCCTTCGTGAACTATAACTTCGCCAACTTTGACAGCACCTACGGCTACAGCGGATCTCCGACCTTCACCAACAGTTCGCCGAGCACCAACGGGCCGACAAGCTACCACGAGCGGTTCCTGATCGCCGGCCTCACGACCCAGCTCGGCAAGAGCTCCGTCAACCAGGTCCACTTCCAGTACGGTCGCGACCTTGAGACCGCAGGATCGAATGCTCCCGGACCGAGCGTCGGGATGGGCGTCCTGACCTACGGCCAGCCGAACGCGCTTCCACGGGTGGCGGAGCCCGATGAACATCGCACCCAGATCACAGACGTGTTTTCGACCGTTCGCGGCCGCCACACGATCAAGTTCGGCGGCGACACGAACCTGGTGCACGAGGTGATGATCAACCTCTTCCAGGGTGGCGGCGTTTACTCCTACAGCGGCGCCAACCCGGTCGCCAACTTCCAGAACTGGGCGAGCGACTCGTTTCAGGGCCAGCCAGGAAACACCGATCCCTTCGCGGGGTACCGCTACACCAGCTTCGTTCAGACGGTGGACCAGTTGAACACTGGCCTTCGCGCCGGCGCCGACGACTTCTGGATGAAGATGTTCGATGGTTTTGCGGAAGACACCTGGAAGGTGCGTTCCAACTTCACGCTGACTGCCGGGGTCCGCTACGACGTCCAGCTTACCCCTGCTCCCATCAAAAACAACACCAACTACGCTCCGCTCTCCACCTACTACAGCAGCACCATCAAGAACGTGACCGACCGCGTCCAGCCGCGCGTTGGCTTCAGCTGGGAACCGTACACCGGAACTGTGGTCCGCGGCGGTTATGGGCTGTTCTCGGGCCTGAACCAGGGCAGCACCTACTACGCCATGCGCGTTGAAAATGGCGTGGTCCAGGTGAACTACAACTACCAGGGCTGCGGCTCTGCATGCACCGCGATCTCTGCGGGCAACGCCGGTCTGCAGTTCCCCAACGTTCCTTTCCAGCCAACTGGCCCTGCACTGGCGGGTGCGCTCCACCCGGACGGCGGGGCAGTGCCGTCGATCTCAGGCATCAGCAAGCTGGGCGTCCAGAGCTTCCATGGCCTCGATCCCAACTTCGTTCCACCGCTCGCGCATGAGGCGGAACTTGGCATCGAGCAGGCGCTGCCCGGTCACATCTCACTCTCCGTCGGCTACGTGGGATCGCGGGCGCTGCGCCTCCCCGTATTCCTCGATGCAAATCTGATCGGCCAGACACCCCACGGCCTTCGCACCTACGATGTGTTGGCTTCTTCAACAAACCCGCAGATCGTGCAGCAGCTTACTGTGCCCGTGTATCTTACGACCGACAGAAGAAACACCGCGCTGCAGTCGTACAACACAGGCTTCAGTGTGGCGAACTCCTGGTACAACTCGCTGGCCGTCTCGGTGCGCAGGCCATTCGCCCACGGCCTTGAGGTGCTCGCAAATTACACCTGGTCAAAGGCAACGGACACGGACCAGGTTCAAGGCGCATTCGGCACCTTCTACGGCGGGAACCCGGTGCTCGATCCAAACAACGTTCGCGGCGAAAACGGCCTGTCGGACATCGATGTGCGGCACCGCTTTGTGATGAGCTTCGTTTATAAGCCGCAGATCTTCGAAGGCAATCGCATCGTCAGGAACGTTGTCGATGGCTTTACCTTCTCAGGCTCCGAGATCGCTTCGGCTGGCCAGCCGATCGTCGCCAGCCTCAGCGGCACCATCTACAACGGTGGGGCTACCAGCTACGGTGCGGCGGGCAACATCTACGGCGGAGCCATCAGCTCCGGTTCGGGTGCGGCGACCTCCGGGCGGCCGCCGCAGATCGGACGCAACAGCATCGTCGGTCCGGGATTCAACAACTTCGACTTCCGGATCACCCGCGATGTCCCGATCTACGAAGGTCTCCATATGCAGTTCGTTGCCGAAGCCTTCAACCTGCTTAACCACACCATCGTCACCGGGGTGAACTCCTCCTATTCCTCGTACTTCAATGCCGGCACCGCCTCATGCCCGGCCACCCTTGCGAGCGCAACTCCATCCGGTTCAACCCTGCAGGGCTGCATCACTCCGTTTACTGGGACGGGACTCTCTGCCTTTGGCGCGACTTCCGCAACCAACAACACGCTGTATGGTCCGCGGCAGCTTCAGGTCTCGGCCAAGCTGTTCTTCTAAGAAGCGTCGGCCAGCGGCCAGCTTGCCGGCGTGGGAACGCCGTCAAGGTGGCCAAATCCGCCTTCCGCATCTTGGTTCGTCGGCGGCTCCGGATCTTTGGGGCCGCCTTTCTGCGCACGGGAAGGAAAGTGACGCAACAAAGGCCGAAAGAACGGGTTACCCCACATGCCTTGTGGTTGCCTGCATCAGACGCGGAGAGCATGCGAGAGCTCAAGTGCACCAGGAATTCGTCTCTGACGTAAGCTTTTGAGGCCGAACAACTTTCAAAGCTAAAGGCTTTCCGTTACGATAAAAAGAACATTCATGCTAAAAACCTTTGAAAGTCTCGTCGAGGCCGAAAGTGCGTCCAAGACGTTCCCCTCCTCATCAGGGCAGATGTTTGACGGCTACTTCAAGCCGGGTCGCCAGTGGAGCTTCAAAAAGAGCGATCTTCTGGACACCCGCGCCCGGCGCATCTTCGAGACGACCGCGATGGCGTGCGGCGCGGACGCATACCCGTTCCACATGCCGCTTGAGGCGAAGGCCGGCCCATGCGTGATGGCCGACGGCCATTCAATGCTGATGATGTCGTCCTACGACTATCTCGGCCTGATTGGGCACCCACGCATCGATCGCGCAGCCATGGAGGCAATCAAGCGGTACGGCACCAGCACCAGCGGGGCACGTCTGCTGACCGGAACGCTCGACATCCACTGCCAGGTGGAGCAGGCGCTGGCAGAGTTCAAGGGCACCGAGGCGGCACTTACCTTCAGTTCGGGCTATATGGCCAACCTTGGCCTGATCACGGGGCTCTTTGGCCCCTCCGACCGCATCATCATCGACGCCTTGTGCCATCGCAGCCTGCTCGACGCCTGCCGCATGGCCGGTGTGCAGGTGCAGCGCTTCCGCCACAACGATGGCGACAGCCTGCGCCATGAGATCAAGAACGGGCCGCCCGCAAACCGCACCGTGATCGTCTCGGATGGCGTCTTTTCCATGGATGGCGACATCTGTTGTCTCGCCGACCTGATCGCAATCAAGAAGGAGTTCGGCTGTTTTCTCCTGATTGATGAAGCCCACGCCTCCGGTGTTCTTGGCGCAACCGGGCGCGGCACCGACGAGCACTTCGGCATCGCGACGGACGAAGTCGATATGTGGACCGGGTCACTTGCCAAGTCCATTCCGTCTGTTGGCGGCTTCGTCGCGGTCTCGCGCGAACTCGCCATCTTCCTGCAGCACGCGTCCTCGCCGTACATCTTCTCGGCAGCCATGGCGGCCTCCGCGGTCGCGGCCATCATCGAAGGCCTGGCGGTCTTAAAGGAAGAGCCGGAGCGGGTACAAAAGATCAAGCAGAACGCCGACTATCTTCGCACGGGCCTCCAGGCCCTCGGGTACGACACTGGCCTGTCAGAGACGGCAGTAATTCCCGTGATCCTCAAGGACGAGATCACAACCGGTCTGTTTGCCCGCCGCTTGCGCGACCACGGCATCATCGCCGCTCCGGTCATGTTCCCGGCGGTAGCACAGGGAGCGGCGCGGCTTCGCCTGTGTGTGACTGCTGCCCATACCCAGGAGCAGTTGGGTTATGTACTCGATGTCTTCGAAAAGCTGTCGAGTAACTAAGCCGGCCAGCCACGGCGAGACAGCGCGCTGACATGGCTTCTCTGGTTACAGGCGCAAGCGGGTTTCTGGGCGGTCACCTGGCGGAGGCGCTCGTCGCACAAGGCGAGGAGGTCTTCGTTCTGGCCCGATCAGGCTCCGTGCTGTCGCATCTTTCGCACCTGCCGCTGCAGCGGGTCAACGGCGATCTATGCGACCTCGAAAGCCTGCGCCGAGCGGTCACGCCGGTCTCGCGGATCTTCCATTGTGCAGCGTGCTCCACCGATTGGGCGCCGCAAAGCACCTACTACGACGCGAATGTCAAAGGGACGGAGACCCTGCTGCAAGCTGCCGCCGGTGCATCGAAGCTCACACGGTTCGTGCATGTCAGCACGACGGACGTGTATGGCTACCCTATAGTGCCCTGCGATGAATCTGCTCCCATCGTTGATGCAGGTCTGCCCTACAACCAGACCAAGCGGCTTGGTGAACTTGCGGTCTGGAAGGCCCACCGGGACCAGGCACTTCCCGTGACAATCGTTCGTCCGGCAACGATCTATGGGCCGCGCGGGAAGGACTTCACTATTGAGATCGCGTCTTTGCTGCGCACGCGACTGATGGCAACGATCGACGGCGGCAGGGCGCGCGGCGGATTCACGTACGTGGGCAACGTGGTCGAGGCGATGCTTCAGTCCTCGGTTGCAGAAAAGACGGTAGGGCAGGCGTATAACCTGGCGGACGGCACGAATGCATCGTGGAAAGAGTACCTCAGGCTGTTTTCCGCGGGCCTTGGCTGCCCCGCACCCTGGATCGACCTGGGCCGAAGTACCGCACTTACGCTGGCGCGGATCCTGGAGGCAATGCATACGTTGCTGAGACTGCCGGGCCGTCCTCTGCTCACACGTCATGCCATCAACTTGCTTGCTATCGATCAGGAGTTCCCATCTGAGAAGGCACGGCGGGAGTTTGGTTTCGCCCCTTCCATCTCTCTCGAAGAGGGAATAGAGCGATCCGTGGCGTGGATCCACAATGTGAGTAAACGGGTTCAGGCGCGGAGTAGAATCCGGTAGATTGCGGACGTCTTCGTGTGCTTAGCCGGCCAAGCCACCTTTGCCGCAACGCTCACAGAGTATCCGGCAGGGCTCCGCACACAGGGCGCCGCAAAATTGTTCAGAGGCCAGGCATCAGGTTGAAAGCGAGCGCTGGCAATTTGGTTGCCCCCCAGGGATTCAGAAGCGTTGCAGGTAAAAGACTTCGGCCTGTTTTCCATAGCGATACCCGCATAAATACCCTACGCTGAAAAGGGGATTCACACCCCGATTATTTCTGCACTTCCTCATACTTTTTCAGGCCTCTTCGGACGGTGACAAGAATCGAAGATCGCTATTCCTCAAAGTCCTCGAAAGCCTCTCGCACGATGGCCTCGATGGAGACGACCTCACCATCGGTCAACTTCTCAAACTCGCCTTCACGCCGTTTGCGGCCTAGCTTGCCTTCGTACAGGCGAATCAACCGAATCAGGTTTTCCGTCATGCGATCCGGCATCTCAACAAGATTCATGATGCGACGCTTGGCTTCGTCATTGCGGCGCAGGAAGTCAATCTCGCGAGGCAAATCCTCGTCGATGGCGCGTGCAACACAGCCGTAAAGAAACTCTGCCGCCTCGGTGCAATCGAAGTAACGATAGAGGTCGGCAGTGTCGTTCAGAACCTCGACGTTTCTTTCGGGCGTCGGCCTCCATTCGATGAAGTTCATCAGGGGGCCAGAGTGAGCTCGCAGGGTGTCGCGGTAGGTTTCGATTCGATCAAGCATGACCGGCGAAACCGGGAACACCATGCCCGGTGGCGTGAACTTTCTTTCGGCCAAAACGTGATGAATGAGGCAGCGGTGGAGACGACCGTTGCCGTCCTGTAGCGGATGGATATAGACGAAACCGAAGGCGGTCGCCGCTGCCTGGAGAACTGAGTCAAGTGTTCCTTCTCGCATCCTCTCGTTTGCGTCAATCATGCCCTGCACCAAGGATTCCAGATCTTGAGGGCGAGCGCCGATGAACTCGGGAAGTGGGTCGCCTTCATGGTCTCGCTCGCCCAGGAATACGCCGTCTTGTCGCAAACCCGGTTGCGTGAAGCGCGTATCCTCAATCAAGACCGTATGCAAGCGAACGATTTCATCAAGCGTCAACGGATTCTTGCCGGCCTGTAGAACCGCCCTCCCCCACCGCTCCAATCGGTTGCGGGGAGGCTTCTCGCCCTCAATCTCAAAACTGGCGCGGCTGTCTGCCAGCAAAAGGAAGCTAGCAGCGCGAGAAACGATACTGGCTCCGGTCTGTCCGATCACTTCATTCGCTTTACTTCCGAGAGAACGCGCGCTGAACTCTTCGAGCGTCTTCGTTCTACGAATGATCGGACAAAACGCCGGGGTGCCGAGCAGGTTGTCCCGGACTTTGTGGCGGCGGGAAGGTCGCGGCGTGGAAGTGAAATAGCGACTGGCGTCGAGCAGATCGGTGAAACTCGGCCCCACTGCATCAGGAAGATCGAGTGCGTTGCCGGTGAGAAATTCGTACATAAACCATGCGCGGCGATTGGAGGTGCCGTTCGGTGCGCTGGTCACGAACGCAGTGATTGTCTCCTGTGGAATCGCCTCGAAGAGACGCTTGAGAGCGAGCAAGTCGAGGTCTTCGTTGCGAAGCGCGAAGTTGAGCTGTTCGGCTACGGAATCGCCCGGCCAGTACCGCTTGTCGAGGACAGTCCACTCCCCCTCGGTGCGGCGGCTTCCCTTAATGTGCTGCTCCGATACTGCGGTCGGATGCCGAACTGGAACCTGGAGGTGAAAGGTTTCGACAAGGGCAGCCCAGCCAGCAAGTCGGGTCTCACGCGGCACAGTCCTTTCCTGAAAGATTGCAGCCTGAACTTGGTCGGAATGATTTTTGGTCGCCACGGTCGAAAAGCTCCTTGCTTGGTCGAAAAACAATGCAAATAGCATTATGAGGTCGAAAAGCAATATACGCTGACGATGGTCGAAATCAGTACTCATTGATCGAAAACCTTTCGTGTCACAGACTTAAGGTCGAAATACTTTGGGAATCAAGAGAAATGGCAGTTCTTCACCAGTTGGCGTCGCTTTACCGACCGTTCCGAGACACCGCTTAGCGCCAGAAATGAAACCCAGCGCCGAAGACGCTCCTCGACCAAGCCTTGCTCTTTGGCTACTCGGGCCAACGTCTTTTTCGAGTCGTTCAAGTGCTCGCGGCTCCATACACCTTCACCGGGCTGCCGTTCGTTGATGGTGAAGTTGCAAGCGAAGTCCGGGCAAGGGATCTTCGAAGGCTGCTTGCCTCAGCACTGTTGAGCAGGCCCGCGCGGACAGCATCGCTGACGGACTGCCGAGCAACGTCTATCCTGCGTGTCGCCAAGAGAACATCCATGATGCTGCGGCTCACTGTGGTAACGGGCAGTCCCTCATGCTCTTCAAGTTCTTCAAGAGAGAGATTGGCTTTACGGATCGCTACCCACTCAGGACACTTCCGACGCAGCCTTGCCGATGTGGGAACCGTGAGATTCACACGCGATGGATTAGCGTCAGAGATTCCATAGAGAAGCAATGCCGTCTCGTGCGAGAGGGCGATGCGCTCTGGCCCCTGGCTGGCCTTCGCCCACAGTACGGCCTCCCGGTACTGCGCGAGCCGGTCTACAGGGTAATGAGCAATCCGGTAGACACCCCTGGTCGTACGTTCCAATCGGCCACGTTGTGCCAGACGAACTAAGACAGAATCTTGTATGCCGGCGACGCGTGCCTCTTTCGACGTGAGCAGCCCACCATGTTCTTCGGCGAGTGCAAACAGTTCGTCCATGCGGGTGCGCGGCATTAAGCAATGTCGCCCCTAATACGCTATCCTGTCAATATAGTTCTATTATTGAATGATGTTGACTAGACGAGATGAGCCGCATTAGGCTCTTGCTCGTACCAGAGCAAACATTTCAGAAGAAAATCTCGGCAATCCTTGGATTAGCGCAATGACCGGGTTTGCAGCGACAGCGATTGGCGCTTTCGTACCGATCATCCCGTTCTTCTTTATGTCGGGTGTTCCTGCAATCACCCTCGCAGCAGCCGTCTCGCTAACGGCTCACTTCGCTGTTGGAGCTGCGAGATCGTTGATGACCGTGCGTCCATGGTGGCAATCCGGTCTCGAATTGACCACCTTCGGGGCGGTAGAAGGAATTGTCACCTTCGCCATCGGTATGGTTTTGGGGCAACTGCTCGGTACGCACTAACAAACATGTCGCGCAAAACATCTGCTACGGCTCTGATTTAATCACTGTCGAGCTATTGCCAGCAGCACCGCCAAGAAGCGAATCAGCAGTGACAACAAGAATCGCGCCAGGAACCAATAATCTATTGCGTCTGCTTCCGAGCGGCTCTTGCTATCTCCCCTATAAGCAGCTATTTCGGGCACAGGGACGCGTGAGCAAGGCGACTCTACTTACGCAGCATGGTGGAGAGACAATCAACTTGTCGACTCCCCGAGCGGCGAGATGGAGATACATACCTACCCGCTTTCGTTCCCCCGTTGAGTGACAGAGAAGGCGAACGCCGACCACCGACAACAGAAGCGTAAGCCGATGAGTGAGCAATCTCATCTGCCGACAAACCGCTGCTTGATGGCGGGATGATTCCCCTATTTCTTTTTTCGTTGAGCATGTGACGACATACGGTTCTGAAGGGCAAAACCTGCTTGTGCCCGTCACACTCACCCACTGATTTCCGTAATCCGGAGCCTTTCCTTCATGAATCCCCATTCGCTTCACATCAACTACCGTAGCCATCTTCTAAGACTTCGTCTTTCTATCATCACCGTCTTATGCTTTGCTTTATTCGGTCCAACTAAACAGGTCCATGCTCAGCAGCTCGGCTGGGAGGGTGAGACGGGAGTGTTTGTCACGCCCCTCGCCTACACAGTCGCAACTTCCGAGCGCAAGTTGGCTGTCCCTGTGGTGTCATATCATTTTCTCAACGCAGGTAGCGTGATTGGAAGATACAACCAACTCAGTATCACTAGTGGATTCGCAAAGCGTGTCGAGTTTGGCTACACCCGCTCGATTCATGAAGCTGGACATGATGCGGCTCTGAGTCCTCTATGGACAGACGGTTTCAACACGTTTCACGCAAAGAGCTCGTTCTCGATGCCTGAGTAGCCCTTGCCCTGTCCACGCTTCACCACATAGCACTTCTTAGCCTTATCCGCGTTGAGGATCGGCATCCCATAGATCGGCGAAGACTTGTCGGTGCGTGCTGCAGGGTTGACGACATCGTTTGCGCCGATCACCAGCGCAACATCTGTCGTTGCGAAGTCCTCGTTGATGTCTTCGAGTTGGTCGATGAGGTCATACGGCACCCCAGCCTCCGCAAGCAGCAAGTCCATCTTTCCCGGCATACGCCCCGCGACCGGATGGATTGCAAACTTCACGCTTACGCCTGTTGACTGAAGTAGCTTCACGAACTCATAGAGCTTCTCCTGAGCCTGTGCGACAGCCAGCCCGTACCCTGGAATGATGATGACGCTCTTGGCATAGCGCATGCGATCCCTGCGTCGCTTGCCTCGACGGGTTTCTCTTCGCCCTTCATCTTGCTCGGTTTTTTCTTGCTTGCCTCGCCGAAGTTTGAAAACAGCACGTTGCTGACGGAACGGTTCATCGCCTTCGCCATCAGCATCGTCAGCAGCGTTCCCGCAGCGCCGACTACCATACCCGCAATCATCAGTGCGGGTTCTTGAATGACATAGCCATCGAAGCCAACCGCAAGACCAGTGGCAGCGTTGTAAATGGAGATAACCACCGGCATATCAGCACCGCCGATAGGCAGCGTCATCAATATGCCGAAGAGGAGCGTCGTACCAAAGAATATCCACAACACAGAGGCCATCGGAAGCAACGGCGTCGCGCCAGTCTGCGCTACAAAGATTATGTAGCCGCCTATTACCAGTGAGACGAGAAACACAAACGCATTCACGAGCTTTTGGCCGGGAAAGCGCATCGGCTTCTTGAGAACTTCATCGAGCTTGGCCCATGCGATGACGGAGCCGGACATCGAGACAGCACCAATTAGACCGCCCAGAAGCGTCACCACAAGCTGTCCAGCTCCATGCGTCTTGTTGCCGAACAGTTCCACTGCGGCAATCGCGCCTGCGGCACCCCCGCCAAGGCCGTTGTAGATAGCGACCATCTGCGGCATCTCGGTCATCGCAACCGAGCGGCCTTTGAACCAGGCAGCCGACGCTCCCAGAATCAGAGCAACAACCGCTAGTCCAAGGTTGATCCAGAGATGCGGCTTCGCCGCCGTATCCACTGTAAAGATATTGAGGAAGCTGGCAGCGACAGCCAAGAGCATTCCATACCCTGCAACCCGAATACCCGCCGGAGCCGACACCGGGGATGACATGCGCTTCAGGCCGTACATGAAGAGGAACGCTGCGATCAAATCTGCTGCGCCTGTAACACTATGTGCAATGGTCGAATACATTATGTCCCCTAGCTCTTCGCCGGATGTCTTGCGTGGATGAGGGCCGGTTGGTGTCCGCTGGTCTTGAACATGGCAAGCATTCGGTCAGTTACGACATATCCGCCCGCCGCATTGCCTGCACCGAGCAAGACTGCGAAGAAGCCGATCACCTGTTCGGTCATGGTGCTCGCATTCAAAAGGGCCATGATGCCGCCGATAACGACGATGCCGTGTACGAAGTTGGACCCGGACATAAGGGGCGTATGGAGAATGGCGGGCACGTTGCCGATAATGACCCAGCCTCCAAATGCGGCGAGCATGAAGATGTAAATCGCGACAAAACCTGTAATTGCGATGTCAAAGTGCATAAACTCTCCCTGGTAGTTCCTTAAGCTGCTTTTGTAGGTGTAGGCGCAGCTGGCTGGGCCGAAGCTATCGATTTCACTGCGGGCTTTGCGACCTTCTCCGAACGCTTCGACAGCTCTCCATCGTGCGTTAGTGCCGTTCCTTGGATCACTTCATCTGTCCAGTCAACCGTGATGGCATTCTCCTTCAACATCAGCTTCAGCAGTTCGTATTGATTCCTTGAATAGAGTTCGCTGGCATCCTGTGCGAGTAGCGAGGGCACATTGAGCGGTGCGACGATCGTCACTAAACCGATCTGCGTCGTCTGTCCGGGTACGGTGTCCTCGCAGTTACCGCCACCCTCGGCCGATAGATCGACGATCACGGAGCCAGCCTTCATGCCCTTTACCTGCGTGCTGCTCATGAGCTTCGGCGAGGGCTTGCCGGGAATCGCCGCCGTCGTGATAATCAAGTCGGACTGTTGAATGTGCTTTGTTAGTACGGTCGCAACCTTGGACTTCTCCTCTGGTGTAAGCTCTCGGGCGTAGCCGCCCTTGCCCTGGGCGTTCACTCCGGTCTCGACAAACGTCGCTCCGAGTGAAAAGACTTGCTCCTCGGTGTCCGGACGGACGTCATAGCCTTCCACGACTGCGCCAAGACGATGCGCGGTGGCAACGGCCTCAAGGCCGGCGACACCAAGTCCCATCACGAGAACATGCGCCGGTCCAATGGCCCCGGCTGCAGTCGTGATCTTTGGCAGTACGCGACCCAGGTGCGTTGCGCCCAGCTCGACTGCATAGTACCCCGCCAATGCTGACTGGCTCGAAAGCGCGTCCATTGACTGTGCCCGCGTAATCCGTGGAATACGTTCCATCGCAAAGCAGGTAATCTTCTTCTCCAGCATCCGCTTCACCAGAGGATGTTCATGCTCGGCATAGATGAAGCAGATAAGGACGGCACCCTCCTTCATGGTGTCGATGACATCAAGCGCCGGTGGCTGGACGGCAAGAACGACATCCGCATCAGCGAGAAGCGTTGCTCGGTCGGCGATGAAGGCGACATCTTTATAGGAGTCATCGGGAAAGCTGCTCGCAGCGCCCGCGCCTGTCTGCATATGCAGCTTGGCGCCTAACTTTACAAGTCCTGCCGTAACGGAAGGAACAAGTGCTACGCGGCGTTCGTGCGTTGCGGTTTCCTTCAAAACTGCGACATTCACGTACATCAGATCCTCCTGGGCGTTTCGATCCCAATCTTCCTTCGAAGCTGCTACATCTGCTTTGAAAGCAACGCGGTACTCCACAGAAGCGGAGTACCGCGCTAAGCCTTCACGAGCCCAACGACTAGACCAAAGGAGCGACCATGTCGTGCGTACGAACCAGCTTCTTGTTCACGAATTCCTGGATGCCCATGTTGCCGAGCTCGCGCCCGTAACCGGAGTCCTTGATTCCTCCGAACGGAAGCTCGGCATCAGTCCAGTCGATGTTGTTGATGAACATCATGCCGGTCTCTACTTGCGTTGCCACGCGCTTGCCACGCTCTACGTCCCTGGTAAATACCGAACCGCCAAGACCAAAGTTGGAGTCGTTTGCCAGTGCAATCGCAGCAGCCTCGTCCTTCACACGAAAGAACATGGCAACCGGGCCAAAGAACTCATCCCGAAAGGCGGGGTTATCCGGCTTCACATCGGTGAGAATTGTGGTCTGCATAAAGGAACCCGCGCGATCGATACGCTTGCCGCCGAGTTCGACCTTCGCACCGTGTGAGACCGCAGTTTCCACCTGCTTGAGCAAGTCCTTCAGCGCAGACTCAGACGACAGAGGACCATGCGTGGTCTTCTCGTCCATCGGATCGCCTGCCTTCAACTCTCCGAGAGCGGCCTTAAACTTTGCAAGAAACTTGTCCGCGATCTCATCGACGACGATGAAGCGCTTCGATGCACAGCAGGTCTGACCAGCGTTATACATGCGGCCCCAGACCGCCCATGGGATCGTCTTCTCGAGGTCGGCATCTTCGAGCACGATAAAGGCGTCGCTTCCGCCCAACTCCATCGAAGAAACCTTAAGGTTCGTTCCCGCGCGTGAAGAGATACTGCGACCGGCCGGAACGCTGCCCGTCAGTGCAACACCTTTAATACGTGGATCGTCGATCACCTTGTCCGATTGCTCGTGCGATATCAGCAGATTGGTATACAACCCTTCTGGCGCACCGCCATCGATCCACAACTTCTCAAATTCCATGGCACACTGCGGAACGCAGCCTGCGTGCTTCACCATGAGCGTATTGCCGGCCATCATGTGGGGTCCGGCAACGCGGGCCAATTGGTAGTAAGGGAAGTTCCATGGCTCAACACCGAAGATCACGCCGACAGGGCTCGACTCCATGTGAGCTTCCCCGTACTCCGGATTCAACTTCACTGGAGCCAGAAACCGCTCGCCATTCTTTGCATAGTAGGCAAGGATGTTCGCGCTGAAGTTGACCTCGCCGCGGGCCTCGTTGATGAGCTTGCCCATCTCAAGAGTCGCGTGTTTCGCGAAGCGGTCTACATTCTGACGCATCAACTCGCCGGCCTTGGCAACAATCACGGCGCGCTTGGCGTACGGAGTCTTTCTCCATGTCTCATAACATGCAGCGGCGGTTGCAATCTTTGCTTCGAGTTGCTCGTCGGTCAGTTCTTTGAATGTTTTTATCACCTTGCCGTCGTACGGATTTACGCTTTCGTATGCCATCGGTATTCCTCTTCTCAAGTCGGGGTGTGCGAATCAAATAATCGCCATTCAGCCGCGATGATCGCGTTGAATCGTGGCTGAGATGAGTCTGTCCTCACCGCGATGGGAATGTAGAGTCGGATTGCTCTCCACCTGACAAGCACTTGTCATGCTGCAAGGCAAACTCGTTGAGTCTCCAAGAACGTGAGCTAAAATGCTCATGTTTTCTTCATCCAAGCGGTAAATTAGAGAGGCGTACTGTGTTCCTGCCGACCCAGGCATCTCATCTGGGGTGTTACTAGAGGTACTCAATGCCTGGAACCAAGCGAATTCTCTTCGATCCTGCACGGTTTTTAGCGGCTGCGGGCGTCGCTCACAGAATGGTTGATGTGAAGCCGGGCCATATCTTCTTCTCGCAAGGCGGACTCGCGAATGCTATCTTCTTTCTCGATTCAGGCAGAGCCAAACTCACTGTCGTCTCGAAAAGGGGTAAAGAGGCAACCATCACGATGCTCGCTCCAGGTGATTTCATCGGAGAAGAGTCCCTCGCAGACGGCACTGAGCTTCACGACGCCACGGCAACGGCGGTTACGCCCTGCAAGGCTCTCAAGCTGAGCCGCAAGGAAATGGTGCTACTTCTTCACGAACAACATGAGTTTTCCGATATCTTCCTCAAGTTCGTACTGCTCCGGGGAGTCCGGACGCGGGAGGACCTCATCGACCAGTTGTTCAATAACAGCGAGAAGCGCCTCGCCCGCACACTCCTCATCATGGCTGAGTTCGGCAAACCCGGTGAGCCTGAAAGCATGATCCCCCCTGTTACCCAAGAGGAACTTGCGGACATGATCGGCACCACTCGCTCTCGCGTCAGCAAGTTTATGAACAACTTCCGTAAACTCGGCTACATCACCTACAACGGCCGGATTCATGTTCATAAGGCGCTCCTAAACGTGGTATTGCACGATCGACTCCCGGATCAGACCGCACGTAGACCCGTTGTGGTCGATCACGAATAACCGCCTTCGA
>CAZZYQ010000025.1:29483-32822 GCA_964658395.1 uncultured Granulicella sp.
ATGCCGATGCTGGAACGACTTGACCGCAGAGGCTGTGGATTCGTTGTAAACGGAAGATGGCCCACGCGTATCGTTAGGTGCCAAGTCTCCATCCCTTATTAGGACATCACGTAGAGCAGCAACTACCGCGTAGGGATCACCTGGGTTACAGATTTGCCCAGAGGCTGTAGAGCAATTTCAGTTTCGATATCAGAGGGATGTAATGCTGCAACGCCCACTTGGTCCTTTGATATCCGGGTGCTGGTGGCTCTAACCAGTCGAACTCTGCCGCCGGAGACCGGGACTGCGCAACGTGCCAGACAAACTTCACAGGATTGAAGGGTACGCAGTTCGGCAGCAGATCGGCGTTCGCTCGGTGTGGATCGAGCTGGCCGCAGTGCAGGTCCTTTGTAAGCCGCATCGCAGCTACCGTAAGTCGAAGTTCAAAGTTTGCTGCTGCAAGCAACCCCTTGGTAGAACCTGCTTCCTCAGCCACTGTCGGGTCCGCAGGCACGGAGTATCCGCTTTCATCGAGGCCTCTTAGCGAAACCTTTCTGAAGACTTCAAGCAGTGTGTCGCCCGCAGCCGTCGGCTTGCCCTCATGCATCCACGCTGGCAGTAAGCCACAAGCTTCGTAGAACTCTGTCGCCAGCTTCGCGCTCGCAGGCGTAAGCAGAGGGGCCATCTGGGCAATCCGCGCACCGAGCCGAATGTCAAGCGAATTCGGAGACGATGTTGCACCTACTGAATGCGGACAGTAGTCTTTTATGGCCTCAACGCGCAAGGATGTGCAGGATGTCCAGCAAAGTAGAGTGCGAATGTAGCAAATCGATGGCCATCCATTCCTCCATAAGGTCTAAACATAAATCACACCAAACAGTCGAGCCGTCTGAGAGTGACGATAGATGGGGTCCGCGAGGCAAATTTTCTAACGGCGCGAGGACGAGGTTTAGAACCTCGTCCTCGCAGCATGGTTCTAGCTGCCAATCTCAATCAGATTGGAGACGCTTGAGACGCCTGGGGCGTCGTATGCTGCGTGCTCTGCATCCTGATGTTCACTCCAGGAATGGACGCGTCCACGCAGCGTGACAGTAGTCCCGTTTGCCTCTACCTTGATGCTGTTTGCGCTCAGCTGAGCGTCACGCTTGATGGCATCTTCGATCTTGACCTTAACGCCAACCGCGCTCACCCTTGGCGTAAGCTGGATCTCGTTCAGAACAGCCTTTACCCCACGAAGCGACCGTACGACGCGCTCAGACTCTGCCTTTTGGAACTGCCACTCTACTGTTCCTGTCAACGTGACCCAACCATCTGCAACCTTCACCTTCACGGACTGTGGGACTTGAAGGTTCCACTCAAGATGGTCGCTCGCCGCTGCGGCAATTTGCTCATCCGTCCGCTCACTCTCGAATGGAAGATCGACCTTGATCTCGCTCGCGATCGCTGTGACGTTACCTACGCGGAGCGCTGCCTGTTCGGCAGCCCACTTTTGGTAGAGGCTTTCAACGTGGCCATCTAATTCAACCACTCCGTTGTTGACTGAGACACCGATCTTATCTGCACAGACACTCGGTTCCCAGCTCAGTTCCTGTTCGACATCATGCTTCAACGCTGCTGCTGTTCTCATGGTGAGTTCTCCTGATCTTTCTGGGAAGAGCATGACAGTATGAAGACGCTCAATGTTGAGCCGCATTGCACACAAGCGATGGCGCAAAACTGTTGGAAGCAACCGGTTACGTTTGCAAGCACAATGCTCGCGGTCGAAAGGACTAAAGATCTCGCCGACGCGGCAATTCGTTTCCAGGACGCTCTCGTTCAAACGGCGGTCTCGTCGGGACGTGACTAGGATCGCTTTCAACGGGGACCCTCTTAGGCAATGACTCGACAATCTCTGGCTGGACGTCTCCGTCATGAAGATAGCTTCCGCTTCCATCTTGACCTCGTGCGACTGCGGCGCCATAGCGATGATCTTCGGTATCCAGACCTGCATTGTCGAAGATCATGATTTGAGCAGCGGGCCAACGGGCAGCAGCGAGAAGCAAAGTCCTCACATTCAGCAGGCCCGGGTGCGGTTCTACGATCAGTACGCCCGATGGAAGAAATGCATCTGGTTTTGCCGTAATCTGCTGAAGCTGCATAAATCCCCCTGCGGTGCTGAAGGTGAACTCCGCTTACGTCTTTGTGATCGTGTGCTTGCAATCTCGTCCGCCGCGCGTCCGGGCAGCAGATGAGCAAGCGTCTGACTTCTGAAGTCTGCTCTCCCATCCACTCTCGCGCTGTGTCCGATTGCACAGCCGGTGCGATTTCCACATGTGAAGATATGGATGCGGTAGGCCGTCGAGCAAAAGGCGGTATTCAGTCTGCTGTCTCAATCCAAACGCTAAGGCGCGAAATAGATGAGTGATTTTACCGGTCGTGACGTTGAAGCGGTGGCGCACAGACCATCCGGACGAATCTATCGTCGAAGTCATTCGTATCTCGTTCGCTTCGGATGGGAAAACAGTCCTGGACGATATCTCATTCAAAGTGAGCAGCGGCGAGACGCGGATCCTTCTCGGACGCAGCGGATCTGGCAAGAGCATCCTTCTCAAGTTGGTCAGTGGTCTACTCAGACCGGACGCCGGCACAGTCCGCGTTTTCGGCGAGGATCTTGCCGGGCTCGATGAACGTGAGCTGCTCTCTCTCCGTCAGGACATCGGAGTGGTGTTTCAGGAAGGTGCCCTCTTCGACTCGCTTTCTGTTCGAGACAATGTCGCATACCAGCTCATCGAGAACCGAGTGCCAACGCAGAAAATCCAGAGTCGGGTAATGGAGTCCTGCGTTTTGTCGATTTAGAGCAGACAATCAATCAATTGCCACCCGAGTTATCGGGAGGAATGAAACGCCGCGTGGCAGTCGCGCGGGTCATTATCGGGAAGCCCGATTTGCTGCTCTACGACTCACCGACGGGCGGCCTTGATCCTGTGACTTCGGAGAAGATAATCGAGTTGATCATTAAACAGCGCGACATCCGAGGTTCAAGCTCTCTACTTGTGACCCAGCGCCTGCAGGACGCGTTCACATGCGCAACTCATCGCTTCGATCAAGCATTGGGAAGGCTGATCAAGTTGCGGGACGGAGAGGAAGATAAGAACACAACCTACAGGCGCAGACAATCTATTTTCATTCGTCCGAAATCCTCCACGCCTGGCACTGGGTCAAGATGAATAAACTCGACGACAGTCTTCCTACACGAGTTATGTATCCAGGCGGGGGGCTGCACCATCTCCGAGACTTCCTGCCATGGGTCGTCGCAGATAATGGCCATGCGGGCAATGTGATCGCTATGCCGCTGCAGAAAGCGCATCTCCTGCCACCGCG
>CAZZYQ010000025.1:32922-35506 GCA_964658395.1 uncultured Granulicella sp.
GGCATCCATCCGTGAAGCTGCAATCATGGTTAATCTCGTCGTCATCTAGCCCGCTTCCTGATCTGCACTGCTGCCAAGATCGCCAGTTCAGGATGAACGGGCGAGCCAGAGATCGCTGTTGACCGGCATCTTAGAGGAACCGTCGCCTTTGGTTAAGTGGGGTTATGTCATGCACCTTGCGCCAGGCATCGAGACAGCGGATGCTGGCCTCGAGGGCCAACTCAAGCTGCTGGTCGCAAAGCATCTTCAGACAGCTTTCGATCATTGCTACATCTCTTACCGTAACAGTGCATTCCAAGACATCACCCTCTATCTGTTTCGCAGTCCAAGCTAAAAATAGTCGCGGCGCAGATGATCCTTCCGCGTTGTTGAAGCGAGGTTTAGGAATAAGAGCCAACGGCAATCGCTTCTTCGCGGCTAAGAGACTTCGAGTCGTCGCGAAGTGCGAAGCGTGGTTTCGCCGGACTATTGAGAACCGATGCTGGCTTCCTTCCAGCTTCGAACTCCTTGAGTACCTGACTGATATAGTCGATCGTTCCGGAAAGCATCAGGTCTGTATACGCCGCGATATGTGGCGTAACCAGAGCTTGCGGAATATCCAGAAGAGGGTTTGTCGGATCAAGCGGCTCATGGCTTACCACATCGAGACTAGCAGCGGAGATGTGGCCGTCTTTAAGTGCGGCAAGAAGCGCGTGTTCATCTACCAGCGAGCCCCGTGCAACGTTGACCAGAACGGCTCCGCGCTTCATCGAGCGCAGAACGGATGCGCTAAGCAATCCCTCGTTCTCTTTGCTCGCTCGGACACAGACCACAACGTAATCGGCATCGGCGACGGCCACTTCGAGCTTGTCGGCAGCGAACGTGGTTACATCAGCGGGCGCATCTTCCGGATGCTCTTCTGTCGCCAACATCAGAACCCCGAAAGGCCGAAGACGCTCAGCGATCTGCCTGCCAATGCTGCCAAGTCCCACGATGCATATTGTCTTTCCATTCAGCGCTGAAGAAATGTGGAGCGGGTACGCCTGACCTTCGTGCATCGACTTGACGACCTGTCCCAGATGTCTGGAGGCGGCAAGAAGGAGGAGAACCGCAAATTCAGCGACCGAAGTGGCGTACCCTGTCAAATCCGAAGGCGCATAGGAGACCCAGATGCCCATCTCGGTCGCAGCATCGATATTTACGGTTTCACACCCTGTGCTGGTTGTCTGGATGAGCTTGAGCTTTGCCTGTCCGGCCATCTGCTCCCGTCCCACGGGACCATTGGCGATGAGCACATCGAAATCCTTCGACGGCGCTTCATTCCCCGTAAGCCACGAGAGAACGTTGCGTACGCCGAAACCCGCTCTGAGCTGTCCCAGAAGCAGATGATTGAACTCGTTCTCAGCGCTGTGAAGGAAACCAATTTTCATGAAATTCTCCCATTTCCGACGATGACGAAGCGTCAGCCCACCTGTCAGGTGTCGAGTCTTCCTCACAACCAAAGATAAATTTTGATTGAGGGGTATGACTGTGCTCTGTTGCTCACTACCCCGTCACTTGTGCCCGGAGCACTCCGCCCCTACGATTCAGAGACCTTGCCTGCGATTACGGCACGAGAACAATGGAGCTGTCATCGCGGTCTTACTGAGCATCGCAAGGGCATCGTTCGCCGCATCGAGTTTCAGGACCGTTGCTTTCGGACGAATGTTCAGCCGGTGGGCCGTCTCAAGGAAGTCCTGTGCGTCTGCCCGGGTCATGTTTGCCACACTGCGGATCTGCCGCTCGCCCCACAACAGGCTGTGGTAATCGAACGCTGGCATCTGATCCAGATGAATGGCATTGACCGCAACGACGCCACCTTTGCGAAGGCTTGACAAGGCTTGAATGACGACCTTACCACTCGGCGCGAAAGTGATTGCGCGGTCAAGCTGCACGGGAGGTTTGTCGTCCTCCGTGCCAACCCAGGTAGCATTCAAGGCAGTTGCTCGATCTCGATTTCCCTGGCCACGAGACGACACATAGACCTCACAGTTCCAGGATTGCAGGATCTGGATAGCAAGGCTCGCTGAACTTCCGAAACCATAAAGTCCGACCCGTTCTCCGTCGTGTACATCGGCTACACGAAGGCTCCGAAAACCGATGATGCCCGCGCAAAGTAATGGCGCGGCACCTGCATCGTCCAGCCCAGTGGGCAACGGTAACAGAAAGTTTGTGCGGACGAGAACGAGCTCCGCGTATCCACCATCCACCGAATAGCCTGTGAAGGTCGGGAGATCGCAGAGGTTTTCGTTATCGTGCGCGCAAAACCAGCAGGTGCCGTCCGTCCCACCCATCCAGGACACACCGACCCGGGTTCCAACAGGCAGCGCTGGAGTCGCCCCCTCAACGATCTCTCCAACGATCTGATGGCCCGGAATCAAAGCAGGGCGAAGTGGCGGCAATTCGCCGGTGACGATGTGGAGGTCGGTTCTGCAGACGCCGCAGGCGATCACCTTGAGCAAAGAGTAACCCGGTCGAATCACCGGGCACGGTACATCCTCAAGCTGGAGATAGGCCCCGGAACCGCCGTAGGGCGCTCGAAAGATGGCAGCTTTCAAAATGCCCT
>CAZZYQ010000025.1:35606-53798 GCA_964658395.1 uncultured Granulicella sp.
TCTAAGGATCTCAGGGGCGGTGCTGACAGAACTGATCTCGATTGCACAGTTCATCTGGCAAATCGGCGCAATCTAGGAAGCCTTCTTGAAACTCTGCTGATCTCCCGGCAACTCACGTTGGTGCGCCAGGTTCACTGCATTCACAAGGCGCTTCGTTGGGTCGCTCTCAGCGATCGCGCAAATCCCGGAAGGACCGCTGGTCAAGCTCAGTGCGTGGTATCCGACGTCGGCTATAGTTCCTGCTGGCCTCGCTCTTCGATTCCAATGATCTCTTGTGAGAACGTCCAACATGGAGAGTAGATCCTCAGGGCGCGCCCTGTGATCGATCCGAGCGTCGTAGAGGTTGTCCTCAATAGCCGCACCCCTGCGACCGAAGATGAGGATTCTTGCATTGGGCCAAGCCTGTCTGACGTCTTGCGCCGTTGCGGTGAGCAAGCCGCCTCCTAAACTTTCGCTCAGAATCGCCACGGCAACTTCGTACCCGTCGCAGCGGCCTTGTGGGGCTCCGATGCCGGTGGAACCGGAGACGCCAACGTAGTAGTCGGCGGTCGCAAGGAGCAAGGAGCGGGCAGCCAGGAGGCCTTCGTGTGGCTCAACGATGAGTACGCCGGATGGCAATAATACGTAGGGACTACGCGCGCTGAGTTGAAGGTTCATAGGATTCCTGTTCTTGACTGGACACTGGGTTGGGGAGGGTGCGCGATTGACTGCCGAACGAATTACGTCCGTAGAGCCGCCATGCAAATGTCAGCGCAACCGCCGCGCAGAGAATTTCGAAATAGGATAGCCAGCGAGTCGTTACTGCAACCGACTGGTGCATCTGAGCCAGAAACAGGGACCCGGCTACGGCAGATAGAAATGACGCTATGCCCAATAGAGACATGGAAGGCCGGTCGTGCCTCAGCCTTATAGCCAGGGCCAATTGAAAACATCCTATTCCTAGGGCGTGGATTCCCGCCAACAGTCCGAACGTGTGAGGAGTCATCAGCAGTGAAAGGCCTATGTAAACGCCAAATGTGACCGCGAAGATGCAGTCCGCCAAGAGGAATTTCCATAATCCGAGATGATGTTCAGCAGCAAAGCCAGAAGCAACACCGAGCAGGATACCGCTTCCTGAAATATAGAATCCTAGCAGAAGACTCAAGTAGACAAGCATGATCGGCTCGAAGAACAAATTTCCAAACAGACCAGCGACCAAGTGGAGGAGGCTAGCAAACAGGAGAGAAAATCCGCCGCGAATGGCGAAGAGCCACCAGAAGAGCTTAAGTTCTTTACTCGGTGGTGCGGCGTATGTAGACATGTAGAGAATCTTCCTAATGGCATCAGGTGGATGATTTGGGCGTACGAAGCAGGAGCAACGGGCACTCAACAAGCTTGATGACCTGCTCGGCGATGGAGCCGAAGACAATCGGACGCCAACCTGATAGTCCGTGCGTTGAAATCATAAGCAGGTCAGAGCGCTCTCGCTTGAGAATCGTCATGATGTTGCCTACAACATCATTCCCGATCTGGGTGCCGAACGACGCCTCAATCCCTTTTGAAAGAAGTGCCTTCGCAGACGCTAAAAGCTTTTCCTCGGCATAGCGTTTCGCGTTCGCCAGATATTCCTGCTCCGGAAAGATCATCGAAGGATAGCCTGGCTCTGGCACAATTGGGAGCATTGGGATGACGTGAAGCAGATAGATCGTGCTACCGAAAGCAGTTGCAAATGCGGCAGCCGTACTGACGGCCATTTTTGCTGACGGGCTGAAATCGGTTGGTACCAGAATTCGCGTTGGTTTGATTCCATCTTCCTGCATAAGCGCCTCAACTCCCGGATCAATAGAACTACCCTTCAAGGGTCGCTCCCGCCATTCAAACCAGGCTGAGCAATTCGATACATGACTCGCCTTCTGGCCAGAAATTCACACGGCTGCCGTCTCATGAAGGGCGCGATGCGCTTCTACAAGTACCTTTAGACTATGGCCACCCTTGTAGATCTCTGGAGGAGTCTGCTTATGACCCAGCAGGCCGTATACCGCAGTCTGCGCGGATCGAACCGAATATTCGACGGTGAAGACAACGTCGTCCGGCACTTCGCAGAACTGGCCGATGAAGGCAAGATTCTGCGACCGCTCTGGGAGGACTTCGGGCCGATCGCCCGGCGACCGCCTAAGAAATTGGCTCGTGATGAACGGCATCATGCAGGGAATGCATATGCAGGCATCCATGACGCTCGCCTGGTCTTGATCCATGCCCAGGTGCCCCAGAACTTCGGTCATGATCTCCTTCCCTGTACACGCCGACATAGGCTTCTTCACAAAGTCACCATCCTTCTCCATCGAGAGGCCATAACCCCAGAAGACTTGAACGTCCGTAGGCTGCCCTAAGAAGTGCGGTTGGTGAGGCAGGACGATGGACATGAGCCAACTCGACTCTGCAAACGTGATGAGTCCGCCCTCCCCTGGCGCGTTCCCTGTGAGGTCCCGGATGAAGTCGAAGAGGGCTGGATTGCGCAGGGTTGTTGTGAAGGACAGCCACTTCGATTCGTCTACATGGTCTGTGAAGTTGCCGGGGTTGCCACAGTCTCTTTGGCCGGCTGCAATCGACTCCCACAGCGCCCACGCACCTCCGTCTGCCTTTCCAAGGAGAGAGGCCGCGCGATTGTTGGAACCGACTGATGAGCCTTCGGTTATCGAGCCCAGGGTGACGATTACAAAATCTTTGTCATCAAGGACGATCTCTTGCCTTTCCCCCAGGTCCTCAAACATAATGCGATCAACGACGTAACCATCCGAGCCGTGGTTCATCCCCAATGCGGTAACACGCGTATTAGTTTGCAACTGCACACCCCGCTCCTCAAGCCACTTCCATAGTGGCCGCACCATCGAGTCGAACTGGTTATAGACTGTGCGCATGATCCCGTTCAGGGTGCTGAACCCGGAGACCATATGGGTGAACCGGACGAGGTACCGCTTGAACTCGATAGCGCTGTGCCAGGGTTGAAACGCAAATGTCGTACACCACATGAACCAGAAGTCGGTGTGGAAGAATTCTTTATCGAACTGCTCTGCAATGCTGGTACGACCGAGCAAGAACTCAGGTTCAATCACAAGGCGCTCGATGGTCAGGATGTGCTTTTCACTCAGCCCGAATGCAGGTGCCTCGATACTCTTTCCATGCCGGACGAAACGCGATTTGGAAGAGGTCTTTATCATCCGGTTCCACGCGAAGGTCTCTTCTGTGACCGTCTGTGATCCGTCCAGGGTCGGTATCGAAGAAAAGAGGTCAAACGTGCAGAGATACTTGCTCTCAATCATCCGTCCACCCCGCATGGAGTAGCCGTGCTTCGGATCGCCGCCAGCATCAAGACTTCCACCCATATGAGGCGACTCTTCGAGGATCTTGATCCTGCTTCCCTTCACGCCGCCATCACGTATCAGAAAGGCCGCCGCCGCGAGGGAGGCGATGCCGCCCCCGATCAGATAAAAGCTAGCGTTGTCGTGAACTTCTCGTGTACTCATCTCAGCATCTCCATGGCCCTTTGAGTGGGTCTAGGCAGCATTCGCTTTCTCGCGAGCCACTCGAAAGAATCATTCTGCGCTATGAAATCTGGCGGAGTTGTATCGGATTGCACAGTGATTCAAGCGGACATGGCCAGCCGTATTCAGGACTCACCCGCGCCTTTGTGTATGAGCAATGCTATACAGTCCTCTGGAAAGACACGGTGCGATGCTGAATATATGGCCGCACAAATCCGACATGATCTTGAACTGATTCACCAGAGCCTGCTCAATGGCAAGCTTCCACGCAACCTTAGCTGGAGTGACACTGTCGAACTGATTCGACAACTGGGCGACGTGCAACCGCATGGGAGTGATGAATACGTTTTCATCGTGGGAACGCAGCGCGCCTTCTTCAAGAAGCCGCATACTCACGACCTCGGCATCGAGGACCTCTCCAGGCTGCGGACATTTCTTCGCAATACCGGCTCGGATACACACTCTGGGGAGGCCTCCCAGCCTCGCCGGATGGTTGTGGTGATCGACCATCATGCCGCCCATGTCTATCAGGACTTCGACAATTCACGTCCGGAAGAAGGGAAAACAGTCCGTCCCTACGACCCATTCGGATTTCATCACCATCTGCTCCATCGCAAAGAGGCGCACTACAAGGGCGATCATGTGCCGGAGGAGACTTCATTCTATGAGGACATCGCAACAAACCTTCTCGGCGCGAACGAAATCGTCCTCATAGGTCACGGCACGGGAAAAAGCAGCGCAGTGGACTTTCTTGTCGAGTATCTCAAGAACCATCACCACGACATCTCTCGTCATGTCATCGCGACCGAAACAGCGGACTTGTCCGCCTTGACGGAACCTGAACTTGAGGCAATCGCGAAACGGCACATGATTGCGGTCGTTTAGGCAGACGCCCACAGCGCGGACCTTCTTGGCAACCGAAAAGGACTTATGGCAATCCTCAAAGCTGGCACGACCGCCCCTAAGTTCAGTCTTCATGTCACGCCCGATCAGCAGCTCTCGCTCACGGAGTTGCGCGGGAGGCCTGTTGTACTCGCGTTCTACCCGGCGGATTGGAGTCCAGTATGTGGAGACGAATTGAGCCTCTTCAACGAGGTTCTGCCCGATCTGTTGCCCTACAAAGCGGAATTAATCGGGATATCCGTGGATGGTGCCTGGTCTCACGATACGTTCGCCAAACACAAACATCTACACTTCCCGCTGTTGTCCGACTTCGAACCGAAAGGCAGCGTAGCGGGCTCCTATGGAGCCTATCGGGAGGCAGATGGTATCTGCGAACGGGCGCTCTTCGTGATTGACAAGAACGACACCATTGCATGGAGTTATTGCTCAGTAGCCGTCAATCCGCAAGCAGACGGCGTACTACAGGCACTCAAGGCCCTGCCGAGATAGGAGTTCCGAATGCCTAGACCATCCGTCTCAGTCAGTCCTGTCGATCATGTTCAGGGAGAGCCAGAAGCACCGTGCAGCGTGGTCGAATATGGTGACTACGAATGCCCATCGTGCGCGCAGATTAAGCCAGTCGTCAAGAGTATCCAGAGACATTTCGGCGAACGTCTGTCATTTGTCTTCCGTAACTTCCCACTGAGCGAGATGCATCCCTGGGCGGAAGCGGCGGCGGAGACAGCCGAGTTCGCTGGCGAACACGGCAAGTTCTGGGAGATGCACGACCTCCTCTTCATGAATCAAGCCCGATTGTCTGACGCACTGCTCTTGGACCTTGCTCAAAAACTCGGTTTGGCACGTTCCGACTTGCGCGCGGCCCTGGAGCAAGGATCGTATCGTGCGCGTGTACGCACTGAGTTTGAGTCCGGGATTCGTAGCGGTGTGAACGGAACTCCAACTTTTTTCATTGATGGCCAGCGCTATGATGGATCTCTTGACGCCGATTCAATCCGCCACTCGATCACTCAGGCGCTCTCAAAGGCTTCCTCGTGGGCATCCCAAAGAGATAGCATTTAACCCTATCGTGGTAGCAGCCGCAAGTAGGGCCAAGTGCATTTGTTCGCCATAATGTGACGCTGTCGTAACTTAATCTATGTAACCGTTATTTGGCGCGACAGGAGCGTCACCCTGAGAGGTGCCGGTTTTGCTTCGGATGAGTGTAAACACGTCCAGAACGGCCGCGATATTACGGATGCTTCCCGTCACGCTTGCCAACTGCTCGATACCCGTATGTTTATCCATCAGGATCTCGAGGCGTTCGCTCACGTTCCTCAACTGGTCGGCTTCCAGCAAAATATCCTGAAAAGGTCCAAAGTAGCTCGTGCCTGCTGCCATTTGGCTCGTCCCTGGCTTGTCCACCTTCACTGTGACCTCATTCTGAACGGGCATACCCTCTATTAAACGTACCGTCGCGGCTTCGCCGAGAAGAAGGAGAACGAGTCCTAGCAATTGCGAAATGAGAATGATTCCGACCTTGTCATTCTCATTGGCGTCCGAACGGAATTCAATCTTGTCAAGTCCTCCCAAGCAGCCGTTAGCAGTTACGTGCACCGCACTCAGCTTTTGATACTGCGACTTCGCCAAAGACAGAGCACGTGAAGCGAGTGCTTGAAAAGCATCAACTCCTACAGGCGCGCAGTTGAATCTGGCACAGAAGGAGTCTCCGATGCTGGCAATGCGGGAAGTTAGGTCGGACGGCTCGCTACAAGGTTTAAGCGGCGCAACCGCGGAGTCGGGTGCTGTACTCATCGCCCAGTTAGTAGGGCTGATGTTCACGTTCATTAGCTAATCTCTTACGCTTCGACTGCTGCATGATATATGGGGGGATATGCCTGCCACCGAAGCACCGCTGGAAAGGAATGAATCAAATTGAACGAACAGACCCAGGTTAAGATCAAGCAGTTGCAGACCGGCGTACCTGGACTCGATGAGATTCTTGGTGGCGGACTCCCCGAGTTCTCGTTCAACATTACGGCTGGAGCTCCCGGATGTGGCAAGACTACTCTGGCGCACCACTTCATCTTCGCCAATGCCACGGCGGAGCGACCGGCACTCTATTTCACCGCGCCGTGTGACTTGCTGATGGCTTATTTGTGCAGTGCGGAGTGAACAGGTATCGCGACAGGAGAGAACGACTCTGAGTAAGACGATTCTCTATGTAATTTTGCTAACACTATTTCCAACGCCTCGCAACACCTAGTACCTGGTCTTCAAGAGCTATGCCGACGCACGATGCTGAAAACGGAATCACGTTTTCGGTGAAAGTGGTGCACCTTGTCTTTCTTCACACTTCCGGCTCATGATATCCGCCTATCAGGACGACGACAGAACGGGGATTGACAAGGTACCCTGGCCCCGTGATGAGGACCTCGCAGCCCTCGTTGGCAATGTCGTCAGGTGACGGCAGAGACGTATCCAGGACGCGATGCCATCCCGTGATTTTGGTCGCCGGAAGCTCAAATTGAAGTTTCTTCCAGAACGAGTTGATCGCAACATAGCAGAGTTGCCCGGCATCTGCATTCCACATAGTGAAGGCGAGGCTATGCGAATCGTCAGTCCAGTCGGCCCTGCCAAGGTCCATCCCGTGCCACTCAAAATTTGCGCGCGCAATGTACTGTGCCAGACTAAATCGCTCAATTGCTGGCAGTCCGGCCGGACTCAGACGCAAGGCTATCAACCGCCGGACAAAGCGAAGCAGATCGGCATTGATGTCGCAAAGTCTCCAGTCGAACCAGCTTGTCTCATTATTCTGGGAGTAAGAGTTATTGTTCCCGCTCTGAGTGCGGCGGCATTCATCTCCCATAAGCAGCATTGGCGTGCCTGCCGAAATCAGCGTAAGCGTCATTAGGTTCTTGATCTGCCGCCTACGCAGCACTTCTATCTCTTCATCATTGGTCGGGCCTTCAACTCCACAATTCCAACTAAGATTTGCATCTGAGCCGTCCCTGCCACCTTCTCCATTCGCCTCATTGTGCTTCGCGTTATACGAAACAAGATCATTCGCGGTAAAGCCATCGTGACAGGTCACAAAGTTGATGCTCTGACCCGTCGGTCTGTCCCCACGTCCATAAAGATCGAGGCTCCCCGTGATCCTCTCTCGCAGCTTGATGACTGTTCTTTGATCGCCCTTTAGGAAGCCCCGAATGTCGTCGCGAAACTGTCCATTCCACTCCTTCCATTTATCCGGCCCAAAGCTACCTACCTGGTACAGGCCGCCTACGTCCCAGGCTTCGGCGATCAGCTTTGTTCCGGCCAGTACGGGGTGCGAGTCGATCTCCCAGATGATTGGCGGGTTCACCATCGGTTCACCCGCCTCGTTTCGTGAAAACACCGAAGCCAGATCGAAGCGGAACCCATCCACATGCATCTCGGAGACCCAGTGCATCAGGCTATCCACAATCATGCGTTTCACGACAGAATGGTTCGCCTTCAGTGTGTTTCCCGATCCGGTGAAGTTGGCGTAGCCCGTGTGGTCCTGAGTGAGGATGTAGTAGAAGCTGTTTTCCAGGCCACGAAAACAGACAGTTGGCCCCCGTTCATCTCCCTCCGACGTATGGTTGTAGACCACGTCCAGAATCACTTCGATGCCCGCCCGGTGAAGTTCTTTCACCATGGTGCGAAACTCATCCAGGCAATGCAGCGGATCGCGGTCGGTGCCATAGGCCAAATGCGGAGCGAAGAAGGATACCGGATCGTAGCCCCAGTAATTTTCCAGCGAATCCGGCGCGTCCTTCGAGTCGAACTGAAACACAGGTAGAAGCTCTACAGCGGTCACTCCGAGACTCTTGAGATACGGAATCTTATCCACAACTCCCAGGTATTTCCCCCGCCTGACCGCCGCAACGCCGGAGTTAGGATTTTGCGTGAAGCCTGCCACATGCATCTCGTAGATCACGGTCTGACGGAAACTATGATTGAGCGGCATGTCGCCTTCCCAGTCGAATACATTCAGATCAGCGACGACGCTCTTCATCGCAGTCCTCGCCGTGTCTCCAGGCATGCAGGCTGCTGCGCGGCTGTAATTGAGCCCAACGGCGATGGACTTGCAGTAAGGATCAAGCAGCAGCTTCTGGCTATCGAAGCGATGGCCCTGAGACGGATCGTTGGGTCCGTGAGCGCGAAAGCCGTAAAGTTGTCCAGCCCTGATCGCGGGAACAAAGATATGCCAGTAGTGCGATGTGCGGTTCTGCACCCGGTCCAGCGCGATGGTCCTCGACGGACCGGAAGCATCCGCATTGTCGAAGAAGAGAAGCTCCATGCAGGTGGCATGTGTGGAAAAGATGCTGAAGTTCGTTCCTTCTTTGCAAACGGTAGGTCCCAGCGGAAAAGGTAGCCCGGCGGACGGTTGTGGAACGACACTTCGCTCACCAGACATCGTCATCTATTTCTCCAGATCGAACTCACGCGGATGGCAAGACTGGCTGAACTCCCAAGCCATACAGCCCTGCACGTTCCCCGGGCTGCACACCTGCAACTCTTAAGCTGCTGAATCCAATGATGCCCTCGCAAAGCAGCGGCGCGGCATCCGCGTTGTCCAAACCTATGGGCAGTCGAAACAGAAAATCCGTGCGAACCAGTACATATTCCGCGACCTCCATCGCCTGAATATCCGGTGAACGTCGGTGCATCACAGAGATTTTCATTGCCGTGCAGACAGTACCAGCAAGCGCCATCCGTGCCGCCCATCCACGAGACGCCGACGCGTGTACCAAGGGGAGAGTGGGGGTTGCTCCATCTGCGATCTCTCCCACAATCTGATGGCCGGGGATCAGGGCAGGACGAAGCGGTGGAAGTTTGCTTGTTACGATGTGGAGGTCAGTCCGGCCCACTCCGCACGCGATCACCTTGAGGACGGAGTAGCCGGGACGGATTGCAGGAAGCGGTACCCCCTCCAGTGCCAGATATGGCCCTGGACCACTATGAGGCGCTTTCAGGATGGCGGCCCGCACATTGACTCTCCAAACTTTCGCTTCCGAGCAGAGCTCGGAGTTTGCTGGCTACTGCGGTTCAATCGTGAGGTCAATTACCTTCGCACGATTGCTGTCGAAGAGGCTCAGGTTCCTAGACGAAGAGTGTTGATCATGCCAGGTCGCGGAGATCTTGTAGTCACAATCCCCGTCGAGGCGCTTGAACCGGTACAGTCCGTCGCGTCCTGTGATGTAGGAACGTACTGTCTGGGTGTTCAAGTTGTGCGCCTGCACGACGGCTCCACGTAGTGGCTCGTGATGACGATCGGCCACGGTCCCCGAGAGATCGCGGCTTTCATGCTGAGCCTCCAGGGCAGGGAGAAACGTGAAGGCGGCGATAAGGGTGACTAAAACAAGAGGCTTGCTTAAACGTTTCATTTCAGGTCCCCGTCTCAAACTCATCATCGCAATATCCGCATTTGAAAGATGGTCTGGATTGCACAGTGACCGGTGAACCCTTCGCATTGAGATGGCACGGACATTCCTCTGGGCTTAGCCTCAAAGATTGGTAGCGGAGCGGAATTAGAGTGAGCTAAATTGCACAGCAATAGAAAACTATTTCCCACATAGTTGCACCTGTAGAAGGCCCTCTCCTTGCTCGTTGCTCGATCTGGATGGCCTAACGGTAGTTCAAGGTGATGATGGATGGACGCTGGTCACAATTTATAACTCAATTGGGTTTCCTTCGGCGACGGTTGGCCGGCGCGCCCATCCCGACACCATCGGTCCAACAGCTCACCCAGCTGATTCCGCTGCCGCGACGGCAACCGCGACACGGTCGCCGCAAAGACCATCACAAACGATTGCTCCGCCTGCCGTAATTTGCTCGTGTCAGGTCAGTTGCATCCCAAGCTTCAGACCGATCTGGGCATGCAATAGCTGCCCGAACTTACTTTTCGGCACTATTGCAACTATTTCTAACGCGTCGCATGTGCTGAAAGGAACAGACGCAGAGAGCCGTAACTGCGAAGGTAGGTACGGTCAGTGCGGAGAGTCCCATATCTTATCAATCCGACTCTCCGCATAGCCAAAGGAGAACACAATGCTCAAAACTAATTCAGTTGTCGCTGTTTACAACACCCATGAACAAGCCGAATCAGCTATCAGGGAGCTTCAGGAGGCAGGGGCAGACATGAAGAGCCTTTCAATCGCAGGAAAAGATACGCATACTGAGGAGCACGTCGTCGGCTACTATAACGCCGGCGACAGGATGAAATACTGGGGGAAAAGGGGTGCTTTCTGGGGCGGCTTCTGGGGCCTGCTTTTCGGTTCGGCGATGTTTGCCATTCCAGGCCTTGGGCCGATCCTCGTAGCGGGTCCACTTGTCGCCTGGGTTATCGGGGCACTTGAAGGAGCTGTTATCGTCGGCGGCGTTAGCGCTCTCGGCGCGGGACTTGTCAGCATCGGCATTCCGAAGGATAGTGTCGTCGAGTACGAGACTGCTCTGAAGACCGATAAGTTTGTGCTTGTGATGCACGGGACACCCGATGCCGTGGAGAAGGCCAAACACACCATTGATGGAACCCGGTACGTTTCCTACACGGTGCATGGCGAGAACGTCTTTGCGCAAAGTCGATAAACCATTCCACGGCGACGCTCGTATCTCAGCAGAGACTGAGATTTGAGCGGCTTTAATCTGTGAAATACGGAGTTCTCTCGATGACGGAAACGAACACAACGATCTCGCCTCTACCAAGATTCCTCTGTCAACAGACGTCAGCGCGTCGTCGAGCACCGCGGTTCAGGCTGTGGTCGATCTCTCACGGCACTACAAGGCGCAGCTTCAACTCTTACATAGTTTCTTCTAGCCGTTCCCCCGTGTAATGGCTCGGACTTCTTTCCCGAAGCATCGGTCCTGGAAGAGCAAAGAACAAGTGCCGAGCAACGACTCAATGCATCCCTTTCAACGATAGCTAAATCCGGGTCGACGGACTCTTTACTCTATCCAGACGGGCAACGATATCGCTGGCATTGTCGTGAAGGTAATTGAAAGTGATTTGATCGATATGGTCGTAATCTCCACGCACAGCATGCCGGGATGGCGGCCTATGGTCTTTGGCTCCGCTGCTGAATAGTCATCCAGCTGTTTCAATGCCCGCTCCTGCTTCTCCGCCCTCCGAAAGGAACGGCGGTACGGGAGAATCCTCTCTGGAAGTGCGGGAAGATACCTTCCCGCACTATGTTGCTCAACGAAAAGTCTCAGTCCAGAGGTCACAAACCCATCACAACTTGCGTGGGAAGGATTCTCGCTCGATTTCACACTGCGTATACCAATGCATGTACGCAGCCTTGCGGCAGCAGTTGTTTCTTGGTGACTTCCATTCATGGCAAAACCCACGTTTTACCTTCTCTCGATACTCTGCAGCCTCCAACTCTTGGCGCAACTTCCGGCTCCGGCTGTTGATTTGACTCCTGCAAACCCCACTGTCTCCGTTGTCCAGGCGGAAAAGTCGCCACTGGACCTCCACCTGCCATCGAGAAGAGGCGACGAACTCACTCATCTGACAGACGTCATTCACTACTACCGCTCCATGCTCGCACCAATACAGACGGTCGGGCAACCGAGCGATGCGCAATATCGCGATGAAGCGATTGTGGACGGAAAGCAGGTGGCGGAATTTGCGTTTAGATCCGGACATGCCGAGGCCGCCTTCGAAGCGATCTATGAAACAGGGGGGGCCGATCAGGAGGCAGCAGGGGGTGAAGAACAGAGGCTGCACGCTGCAAAGGCCCAGGTCGCTGACCGGCTCGCAAAGCTGAGCGCTCGGTGGTCATCCCTTCAGATTCAATTCGCGGGGTCGAAACATGAGCAACTCAAGTTACTCAAGGAACAGATAAACCAAGTTGAAGGCGCTATGAAGCTTGATGCCGCCATGGACGACGCTCTCGCCAAGGTATTGGCGAATTCCGTCCTCCTGGGCCACAGCGGCCTGGCCGGGGACATCGACCGGCTACAACGTGCCACGCCTGAGCTGATCGACGGCAAGACAGTACCAGTCGCCCTTCCGCTCGATAGTCTGAGTGGGGTTGCGTCCGCCGGACTGACCAGTCAGGCGTCTGCGCTCTTCAAGCTCCTTAGTGCGCGAGATGCGATCGACGATCTCATCGAAGAGACGAAGACGATCCAGCAGCAGGCGATCAACCTTCAGGCGCCCCTGTCCGCCGTGGTGCAGAAGGTGACGAAGGTTGATGCGTCGAGTCCCGGCAAGAACGAAGGTATAAGCCAGTCATCTGACTTCGATTCCATTTCGACCAAAGAGAGTTTCGAGGCAAAGGCCGCGACACTACAAGCCATCGGCGCACTGGCTGTCCCAATGACGCAGGAGATACTGGTACTGGAACAAAGTAGGGCAAACCTGATCGCATGGCGCGCCGCCGTAGCCGCGGAGTATCGGGCCGCTGTACGGTCGCTACTGCTTCGAGCGATCGTGATCGCCGTCATGCTCGTTCTGCTCTTTATTCTTGGAGAGACATGGAAACGCCTCACGGTGCGCTGGGTGCATGACGCGCGGCGCAGACGGCAGCTGATGGGACCGCGCCGCATCGTGATCGGCTGTCTAAGCGCGCTCGTCCTTTTCTTTGGCTGTGTGACCCAGTTTCATTCGCTTGCAACTTTTGCCGGCTTCATCGTTGCCGGCCTTGCGGTGGGGCTTCAGACGATCCTGCTCTCCGTGGCAGCCTACTTTTTCATTATTGGCAGATACGGGGTGCACGTGGGCGATCGAATGACGATCTCGGGCGTGACCGGCGATGTGGTTGAGGTCGATTTACTGCGCTTCTACATGCTGGAACTCGCGGGGTATGGCGGCGTGTTGGAGCCGACCGGGCGGGTCGCGGTCTTCAATAATGCAGTGCTCTTCCAGGCGGGAACACCGCTCTATAAACAAATGCCCGGCGCTGCATACACATGGCACGAGATGACCCTTTCCCTCCTTCGGACAGGTGCGTATGAAGAGGCGAGCAAGACCATACTTGAGACGGTCCGCAGTATCTATGAACCCTACCGCGAAAGCGTCGAACGGCAGCATACCGGAGTCATGGCCTGGGCAGATGCCCGGGCAGTCACACCGAAAGTTGAGTCACGGCTTCAATTTGTTGAAGGGGGCCTTCAATTGCTGGTGCGCTTTCCCGTTGAACTGTACGACACGATCGCGATCGATGAAAAAGTCACGCAGGCGATGCTACGTCTGATGCAGGAGGACGAGGGAGTCAAGACGTCGGTAAGTGGCCCCCCTACGATCAGATCGACCGTGCGAGTCTAGAAGCGACCGGGAGCTCATAAGGATTACCGCACTTTCAAAGGAGCAGACAATCGCGATGCATTCTATGAAGTTGAAGAATTCTATGGGCAGCCACGGCATCTTAGTACTGTACCGTATCGTATGACCGGGAGGAAGCGTATGCGTATCCGCAGTCGAAGCGTACTGTCGTTCAGCAATCTGCAGTCCTTTTATATCGAACAGTGGGCAGCCATGCTGATCGGGATGATTTGCCTTGGCGCGGCTGTGTGGGGCATGTTTCAAGGTCCCCTTTCCGTTTCAATAGCTCAACGTGTCGTATTCAGCGATGGAGCGGTCTTCATCCATCTGCGCTGGTTCTTGAGCATTGCAGTCACACTTACCGGAGTGTCGCTGCTTAGATTTGCGTTCTCGAAACAACGGCAAGGAAGTCTCGATTCAGAAGAGCGCAGCACATTGAAAGGTTATGCCGTGGAAGAACCTAGGGCACGGCAGGCCCTTGCGAAAACTGATGGGAGGGGCTGATAGGAGTGGCATGCTGGTTCCACAGACAAATCCTTGTCTCACTGGACGGCGGTAGGTGCGGCGGCGTTCAGAGGTTCCGGTACTTCGTCGCCCGTGTGGGCACTACACATCGAACGCTTCATCGTTGCAGGGAGCGCTTAGTCCACCTGGCCCTCACCTACGATCACGTCGCCAATGCTGTCCTGGTGCACGTTTCATCCTGTGACTCCACGTTGATCGGTCCGAAGTGACTCTGTATCTTCTTCGTGGCTCTCTTCGGCAGGCGTACACCGTACTTGCAATCTTGTACCCCGCTCTACGCCATGACTCCTCTTCCGAGTCATTCGGGAGTGGACACGGCGGCCCTGAACTCAGCTCAATCACACTCGCAATTCGGAAGGACTTCCATCATGACCTATGAACGTCGCTACGCAACTCTTCCCGCAATCGCCCTTTGCCTGCTTTCTGGCATGACGTCACTCGCTCAATCTGCAAGCCGTGCAGAGTCGTCGGATCCGACGGGGTACGCAGTGACCCAAATTGTGGGTCTGCCCGACGCAAAGCCCAATGTGAAGGGCCAACTTACCATGTCGACTACGGAATTGCTGTTTGCAAACACTGAGCTTAAAGCAGAGATTCCATTTGCCCGCATGACCAGCGTCTCCGTTGGCGATGTACGCATTGAGACCGGCGGGAAGACAGGACGAATCATGCGAACGGTAATTCCCTATGGCGGAGGAATGGCTGTAGCATCCGTAACGCAAAAGTCGGCGGATCTCCTCACGATTGAATACGTGGACTTGAAGGGTGGATATCACGGGGTTGTGTTCTCTGTTCCAAAACTCTCTGCGAAGGTTCTCAGCGATCGTATAGCGTCTCAACTGCCGACAACTATTGCTCAGCTACCCCAACCATGTATAGGAGGATCTCCAAGTCCTACCTCTGTTGTTGTCGAGCCTATTTCGGCCAGTGGCGCCGAGCTCCCCGCGGAGTACCGGGTGTTACTTTATGAAAGCCTCGTGAATGAATTGCGCGACAGCGCCACAGCGGCCACCTATACACGGGCCGGCAGTTTGGATGCGGGATCAGGTTGCCCGACGATGAAGCTCAGGGTTACCGTCACTGGTTTCAAGAAGGGTAATCAGGCGTTGCGTGCCGAGACAGGGCCAGTCGGATACTTCGTCGGTAAGACTTCGGTGTCTTTTCATGTTGAGCTCACAGCGGCGGATGGTCGCCGTATTTTGTCGGAAGATATGACAAGTAGCAAGCGAATGGACTCAGAGAGTCTGGGAGTGACCAAGGCAGTCGCAAAATCAGTCTCCAAGAAAATGCGCAAGTTGCCTATGAATAAAATGGCAAGCTAATGCTGTCACTACGCAGAGAATATGCGCAGAGATGATCCTCTCAAGTACGATTGCGCCTCCAGCTTCGATGTGATGCTGCGAGGCGCAGGACGCTTTAATGGCAACGGAATAAGCTGCCCAATCCGTGAACCATATCTCCGAAAAGCCAATGGAGTGCTACTGATGAATCACTACCTTCTTCTCACAACATATCCCGTGCTCTTTTTGGCTGTCTTTGCCAACCAACTGTCCATGCCCGTTCCGGGGATTCTGTTTCTGCTTGCTGCAGGGGCGCTCTGTCACACGGGACAGCTCAGTTTCCCGACGGTTCTCGCGCTTGCAATCGGAGCCTGCTTGTTGGGCGACACGGCATGGTTCCTGCTTGGAAGAAAGCATGGCGGTCGCGTACTTCGCTTGCTGGCTGCCTTTTCCGCCGACCCGAACGAGCAGATTCGTAAAACCAAGCGCCTTTTTGAGAAGTATGGTCTTCGCAGTTTGCTCGTTGCCAAGTTCATTCCGGGTATCGACGTGGTCGCGCCACCCTTAGCAGGAATGTCGGAAAGCAGTATCTATCGTTTCTGGCTCTACGACAGCGCCGGGTCCTCAATATGGGCCGCCACCTATGCCGGAGTCGGCCTGCTCTTCAGCCGGCAACTCAACGGCATCGCTGTTGAAGTAAGCCGGTTTGCCGGCATCCTCGCCGCTGCTCTCGGTGTCCCTCTCACGATTTACATGGTTTGGCATACGCTGAAGTTCATCCCTGTGAGCCGCAGCCTACATCTGCACCAGATTCAGCCCGCCCGGCTGTGGCAGAAGATCAACAGTGGTGAAGAAGTTCTCATCCTCGACCTCCTGCGCTACGAAGAAGGGACCGAAGGTACGGCGGGAATCCCGACTTTCGTTCGCATGGATCCCAGCAAAATCCGCACGGCGCACCATGTCCTGTTTCCTGCTGATCTCGATGTTGTTCTCTATTGCGCTTCTCCCAACCATTTCAGAAGCTCTCGCGTGGCGCTCGAGTTGAAGAAGCGTGGCGTCCGCAAGATCGAGGTGCTCGCAGGCGGACTCAACGCATGGCAAAAACAAGGACTTGCCATAACGCATGATCTGATGTCGCCGGAAGATGCAATCTCGCGATACAGAATTCAGATTACTTGAATGCTGCGTCAGCCTGGGCGATGCCGCCTCATTTCTGCTTCTGTTGCTGGAGGAGGATGATTGAAGCCCCATCCCAGACATTTTTGCCAGACGACTGCGGGGGCCTCGCGTTTAGGGAGACCACACCGATGTCGCTTGAGTGCAGGTGGAAGCGCTGTACGAGATAGTGCTCCACCAGCAGTGCGCGCTGGCTTGAAAGAGTGATCTGCTTGGCGGCGTCAGCATCGTTCGAGTAACCCTCAACGATCAGTGGCTGAGTCACGATAGAGTCCTTCACACTGCCCACGATCTGATCGATCTGCTGTTTGCCTGCGTCCGACAAAGTCTCCGCTCCCCTCGCGTCGGTGACGAAGCCATCAGTCCCGCTGATCCAAAAGCGCTGGTTGTGCGTGTTTTGAAAGTATTTGCTGCTACGGTAGCTGTCAGGGGTCAGGTCGTTCAGGCTATAGAAGCCTCTCTTCTTGAAGAAGCCGCGGAAGAGGAACCCGTGCTTGAGCGCCTCAGTATCGTCGGACAGGTTCGCTGTGGTGCGGTTGACGTTCGAGAGCGTGTCGCGGAGATTTTCTGCAGCGCTTACACCGGAGCTGTCCGGAGCGAGCGCCTCTGTAAGGGTGGCATTCACCTTCCGTGAGGCCTGATTGATTTGCGCGGAGGCATCGCGTGCGTTGACCATCGTGTCATCGATCTTCGTCGGCAGGTTGCGCGATTGGACATCGGTCATCAACTGCTGCGCCTGAACCGTGACCTTTTGTAAATTCGCGCTTGCCTGCTGCACGTTGGCGACTGCCTGCTTCACCTGCTCTGCGGTCTGCTGGTCGCTCATCAACATGCCCACAGTACCCTTGCCGCTGCGAGCCTCAGTGACTAGCCCATTGGTGTTGTTCACAGTGGAGGTAATAACATCGAGGGCTCCGTTCAGCTTGACGTGGACATCGCCGATCATGGTGTTCGCCTGGTCCAATGTGCCAGATACCTTTTCGAGCATCGCAGCGAGTTCCACCGGCTCTTTGTTGGGCAGCGTAGCTCCGCTTGCGGCCTCGGGAGATGTGTCGGTCCCCGCATGAATCATGAGAAATTTGTCGCCGACCAGACCGTCTGATTCCAGGCTGACCAGCGAGTTCTGGCGGATAAGCGAGTGCAGCTTCTCATCTACTTCCAGCTTGACGCGAAACCTGGCTGACGGACGGTCAGGAAGCTCAATCGACTTGACTTGCCCCGCGTCGAAACCACTCGCACGAACCTTCGAGCCAGGAGCGATGCCGGTGACAGTCGCCATCTCAACATACAGATTTTCATGCTTGTTGAACGCCTGATTGCGATTGCCGATCAGGAAGAGCACGGTGGCGAACAGGATGATGCCGGCGAGGAGGAATGCGCCGAGTACTGCAAAATTTGGCTTCATGATTGAGACTCCGAGATCAGTTCTCTAACGAGATCGTTATCGCTGCGGTCGAGCTCCTCGATAGTGCCGAAGCCGACGAGGCTTCCCCCGTCAAGAACCGCCACCTTATCCGCA
>CAZZYQ010000026.1:0-53566 GCA_964658395.1 uncultured Granulicella sp.
ATCGTCGAGGTGACGTTGCCGCCGCTGCCGAGCGTGACGGTCCCGCCGCTGCCCAATGCGACGGTACCCCCGCTGCCAAGCGCAACAGTGCCCCCGGAGCTTATATTCAGCGGCGCCACCGATGAGCCAAAAGAGAGCAGACTGGCAAGCGCAGCAAAGTCGCCTCCGGTTGCGCCGATCTGCCGGAGGTCCATGTTGGTCAGGTCGTTGAAGCCCCGCTCCGCACTCTGGATGGTGCCGATGAAGCTCAGGTCCTGCCCGTTTGACCACGCCGGAGCGATGGCCGGCGTGACCGGCGCATCCACACGATAGGCTTGCAGGCTGTTCAGCGGCGTGCCGTCGCAATGCCGGGTCGCAGGACTGACCGGCGACCCGCTGGTATAAGGAACGTACCAGGCTGATGTGGGGAAGGTTGCCGGATTGCCTGAACCATCGGTGAGCTGGGTCACTGAGCCCGCGGAGTTCTCGTTGATGGTGTTGAGCGTCTGGTTCGAGAACGCGAGCGTCTGGTTCGGTCCCAGCAGGTCAAGCTGAAAAAGGTAGTTCATCACGCTCTGGTAGTTGGGCTTGCAGTTTGCGTCGAAGGTGGGGACGTAGCTGTTCGGGGTGTCGTAGTACAGGCCGCCGTGGCTGAGACCAAGCGTGTGGCCGATCTCATGGAAGATGGTGCCCGCAAGCACATTGGCCTTCTTGCTCATGTCCTGGTTCGGCGCCGTCAACCAGAGGCCGAGCGTCACGGCAGAGTCTGCGCCGCCGAGGTCGGAGTAGCCGGAGATGCTTGAGGTAGTGCCAGAAGTAAGACCGATCACAGGCTCGGGCAGAGTGGCGTTCGGATACGTGTAGTTCGGCACGCCTGGAGTGGCGATGGTAATGGTCTTCGAGTCCGCGCAACCGGTAGTGTTGTAGACGCCGTTGAGGCTCGGGCTTCCGATCACGCCGGAGATGGTGACCCGGCTCGGGCACAAATTGATGCCAGTGCCGCGGTCTGCCGTGCCGATGGTCGTTATGCCGTTCGCGACGTTGATTGAGGTGAGCGTTCCGTAGCGCGAGTTCCAGGCGGGTATCGCCAGCGAGTGACCCATCAGAACATAGTGGTAGCTGTCCTTCTGCCCGTACGGGAAGCGGGTCGTGCAGTCTCCCCCGGTAAGGCAGCCAACGAGGTTGCGCGGGTACAGCTTGGAGAATTGCAGGCTGTTCTTCCAGCCGACGACCCCTGGCTGTCCAGGAAACTGACACAGGGTCGCGGGGTTGGTAGCGGTGTTGTCCGCGCAGGTATCTTCGGGGACCGCGTTGCCGATCTGGAGATGCAGCTGGACTCCCGAGTTGGCGAAGGCCTGTTTGACCATGGCGAGGGGATCGTTACCATTGCTGTCTGGAGCAGGGAAGAGGTTCTCCTTCGTCGGGTCGCAGGAGCCGTCTTGGAGAACGGCGCCGCACATATAGTCAAGTTGGACGAAGAGGTCTTTCTGGCCGCGCTTCGCCCCTGGGAGGCCCACCCAGGTCGCGGTCTTTACGTCGTAGTAGCCCGGCTGTCCCGCGTGGAAGTCGCCTGCCGCAGGTCCTGCCTTCCAGGCATCCAGAATGCCGTCGTTGTCGCTGTTGTTGACCGGCGTGCTCAGAATTACGGCCGCGTAAGCGCTCAATGCATTCAGCGGCGCGGTGTACTGGTTCGACTGGCCAAGACTGACGGAGTTAACAGTGCTGTTCCACACACCGCCTGCGGCGAACAAGTTCGTGTTCTTGCCGCTGCCATTGGCTCCGCCTACAGCGTCGTAAAACCCCTGCACGACCTGTGCACCGTTCACTGCGGGCACTGCCGCGCCGTCGTAGATCACGACTGACTTGAGTGGAAAGTTTGGAGAGAGCACCCGGTAGACCATTACCAGGCTTGCCCCTTCGGTCAGTGGAAGGGCTGTGCCTCCGTCGGGCAGTGAGACCGTGTACGTGCCGGAGACAATCCGGATACCGTTTGCTCCCACCGGCAGATAGGCATTTACGCTGGCGCGATAGGCGCGAATGGTGCCGGTGAACTGACCGTCCACATAGTTGGGAACGTCGTTACCAATCTGCTGCCCGACAATGGGATAGCCATTGAATTTGCCACCGGTGGAGGAGGCAGACGGCGTGTTCTCAAGCGTCTCCCAGTAGAGGAACGCATCGACGACGTCGGCGCCGTCGGGGACGCCCTGGGTGGCGTTCTGCGTGTAGCTGGGAATGGAGATGCTGCGTGTGGCAGTACCGCCAACACCGTGGCCGCGAAGCGTCACCCCGGCGGCAACATAGTCGCCGGTGACGAAGTAGTTGTTCTCGAGCAGGAGCGGGTTCGGAGAAGGAGGCTGTGCGATGCCGCTTGAGACCAGTAAATTGACGGCAGAGCCGACGGCCACCTGGCTTCCAGCCACCGGATTCTGGCTGATGATGCTGCCGGACGGCACCGTACTGCTGGATGTGGAGGTGACCGTGCCCAAGACCAGACCTGCCGTGCTGATCGGCGCCCCTGCGGTCGCCTGCGGCTGGCCGACGACATTCGGCACGGCCACCATCCCGGCAACGCCGTTCGTTGCTCCTGTCCCGTTCAGGTTGATGGTCTGAGTCGAAAGCGACAGGCTGTTGTCGACGAACGCCGCGGTTCCGGAAAGGAACGTCGCCGTCTGCGGCGTAAAGCTGAAGCTTTCGGTGCAGCTTGCACCGGGTGCCAGAGAGAGGTTGGAGCAGTCAGGGGCGGCGTTCTGCGTGAAATTGCCCCCGAGGCTCAGTGCGAGCGATCCCGTTAGAAGCTGGTTGCCGACATTCTGAACAACCACCGCCTGTGGGCTGTCTGCGCTGGTGCTGCCCACGTTTGTCTGAGCAAAGCTGAAGGAAGGCGGCTGCGAACGGTTGATCTTTACCACCCGGCTGTTATTGAAGTCGCCGAGGAGCATGTTGCCCGCGCCATCCACCGTCAAGCCTAGAACTCTGGCACCCAATCCTGAGACTGGGACGCTGGTCTGCGCGCCGCCCGGCGCAACTTCGATGACGGTGTTGTTGTAGTAATTGCCGACAAATACGTCGCCTGCTGGGTCCACGGCCACGGCGATGGGGTCACTCAGGCCGTTGGCCAGTATTGTGGTTTGGACGCCAGAGGCGGACACTTCGACGATCTGGTTGTTTCCGGAGTCGGCGATGAAGACGTTGCCAGAAGCATCGACGGCGACGGCTTGCGGTTGGTTCAGGCCTGTCCCCACCGTAGTTTGGGGTCCGCCTCCGGCAGGAATCTTGACCACCCGGTTGTTGTGGAAGTCGGCGACGTAGACATTGCCGCTCCCGTCAACGGCGACTCCGGTAGGATTGCTAAGCCCGCTGCCGATCGCAGTGCCTGCGCCGCCCCCCGGCGGAACCACCAGCACGCGATTGTTGTCGCTGTCGGCAATGTACACATTGCCTGCGCCATCTATGGCCAAACCTTCAGGGTAGTTCAGTCCGCTTGCGATTGTGGTCTGGCTTCCGCCGCCCGCAGGAACCTTGACCACCCGCTGGTTACCGTAGTCCGCGATGAAAGTGTTCCCTGCCGCATCCACGGCGACGCCTACAGGGTTCACCAGGCCGGCACCGATCGTGGTCTGCGGCGCCGGGCTGAATGTGATCGCTGCCTGCTGGCCAACCCCGTAGACCGGCGTGCTGCCTACCAGGCGGCCATTGTTGTCGAAGATCTGCACCGCGCCCAGACGCAGACCCGGTGCGATCGGCTTGAAGTTGACGTTTACCGCGCAGGAGTTGCCCGCGGCAACGGCTCCCACACAGGTGCTGCCGCTGGCTTGCGAGAAGTCGAGACCGATGGCGCCCTGGGTGACCACACGGACCGCGCCGATGATTGTGTCGGCTGGCAGGTTGAACGTCACGGGAAGCTGATTGCTGCATGGACCGGCGACCTCCTGTCCAGCCGCGCAGACGTTATAGCTGCCGAAGTTTGGCTGAACGAAGCTGGCCGTCACATTGGTCGCCTGGTCAATGGTCAAGCTGCAGGTCAGGCTGGTTCCGTAGGCAGCGCAGGCGCCGCCCCAGCCAAGAAATACGGAGCTGGCCGCTGGCTTGGCGTTAAGCGTGATCTGGCTGCCCCCGGAATAGTTCGCGGAGCAGACGCCTACCTGCGCGCCAACGACCTCATCACAATTGATCACCTGCAAGCTGTCGGTCACGAGGCCGAAGCTCCCACCGATCAGCGAAAGATTCAGCGAGAAGTTTGCCGCCAGACCGGCAGCAGAGACGGCGACGGTTTGTTGCGCGGGCGCTGCGTTCAGGGCATTGTCTGTAACGTATACGGCCGGGCCGCTGAGGTCTCCACCTGCAGTCGGGCTGAATGCGATGCTGAGATTGCAGGCCTGCCCCGGCGCTAGAAGGAAGTTACGGGTGCAGTCGGGTGAGCTCGCCGAGCCCGCAACCTGCACGAAGTTGGTGAGCACATTGATCCCGGGAGCGAGCGAAGAGAGCGGCTGATTGCCTACGTTCTGGAGCGTGAACGATACCGGAGGGCTGGTGGTGTTGATGTAGGTGGCAGGGAAGGTTGCAGACGGCTGCGAACGGGCGATCTTGACGATGACGTTATTGACAAGGTCGTCAGCGTAGACGTCGCCGGTCGATGTCACCGCAACCGCGGAGGTCGAGAGTCCACTTGCCAAGACGATCTGGCAACTTGCGTTCGTGCAGCCCGCCGGAACTTCGATGAGCTGCTGCAGTTGACCGTCTGTCACAAAGACATTGCCGGCTGCATCTACGGCAACGTCGTTCGGCTGTCCCCACCCGCTCCCCACAAGACTCTGGCAGCGGGTCGATGTGCAGCCTGCAGGAATCTCCACTACCTGGTGCAAGCCAACGTCGGTAACAAACAGGTTTCCCATCGAATCGGTGGCAATGCCAACCGGATTGGAGCCCACCGGGTTGTAGAGCACGGTCTGAGCACCGCCGTTGGCTGCAATCTCGAGCACCTCGCTGTTGAAACTCGCGATGAAGACATCTCCGGGTCCGTCAACTGCGACCCCCAACTGGGCGCAGACGCCGCTCTGACCGATCACGCATTGCGGCGTGGGCAGCACCTGCTGGCAACTGCTGGTCGTGCAGCCGGCAGGAATCTTTATGACCTGATTCAGGTCGTTGTCTGCGACGAAGAGGCTTCCGGCGCCATCCACCGCGATGCCCTGGGGGTAGAGCAGCCCGGAACCGATCGTGGTCTGCGCGCCATTCGGTGCGACCTTCACCACATTGCGGTTGCCATCGTTATGGATCCCAGTGTCGGCGATGTAGAGGTTGCCAGCCGCGTCCGTCGCCAGGCCTTTCGGTGCGACGAAGGTGTAGGCGCCGGTGTTGAGCGTACTTTGTGTGCCCGGATCCAACGCGGCAGCCGGAGCCTGCCCAACGCCATACACAGGAATGCTCAGCGCGATGCCAATTTCACCGGGGTACAAGAGTTGTACCGCGCCCGTACGCAGCCCGGGAGCGAGCGGGGTGAAGGTAGCGTTGACGATGCAGCTTCCTGTGGTACCCACTCCGATGCAGGTGCTGCCGCTGCCGAGCGTAAAGTCGAGTCCGTCAGCGCCCTGGGTCACAACCTGAGGCGTGCCGAGGCTCTGGAAACCTGGGATGCTTACGGTGAAAGTGAGTGTCTTGCTGCATGGTGCCGGAGCGGCCTGGCCTGCGGGACAGACATTGACGTTGCCGAAGTTGCCGGGCAGTCCAAACTCCCACGTGTCGGCGGATTGGCCGTTGTTCCCATAGCCGCCATACAGCAGCACTTCCCCGCGTGCGGAATCGAAGACGAGGCTGTTTGAGACGGACCGCCCGGGAGGACTGTCCGGCGCTGCCGCAAGACTCCAGTTGGTTCCATTCCAGTTCCAGGTATCGCTCAGATTTAAACCGGAAGCAGTGTTTCCACCGAACAGTACCGTGTAGCCCAGCGCGGCGTCGTAGACCATGCCTGCGTTGGAGCGCGGCGATGGGCTGGTTGATGGGCTTTGCTGCACCCAGGTGGCGCCGTTCCAAACCCACGTGTCGTTCTGGTACTGCCCGCCAGAACTGCCGCCAAACAAAACGGCCTGGCTGGTTGCGGCGTTGTAGGCGAAGCTTGCTGCAACCCGCGCCGAGGGACTGTTGGATGCGCTCGCTGGCGTGACGTTCGTCCAGTTGGCGCCATCCCACACCCAGGTATCGCCGAGATCGGTGCCGTTCGTGCCTCCGAACAGGACCACATTGTTTGTTAACGGATCGAAGATCATCGATGCATTGCTGCGCGGCGATGGGCTGTTCGCGGGCAACGCTGGAGTTACATTCGTCCAGTTGGTGCCGTCCCACTCCCAGGTGTCGTTCAGCCGGGTACCAGCGTTGACGAAGCCTCCGAAGAGCACCACGTTGCCGTGCACGGGATCGTAGACCATGGCCGGAGCGGCGCGCTGTGACGGCGAAGTGGCTGGATTGGCCTGCGTCCAGTTTGCGCCGTTCCAAAGCCACGTGTCGTTGGCGTAGCCGCTATTGTTGAAGCCGCCGAACAGTACGACTTGTGCATGGCCCGCGTCGTAGGCCATACCTTGGATGTAGCGGATGCCGGGGTTGTTCGCGGGCGACTGCTGATACCAATCCGCAACCAGGGTCTGTGCTTGTGCGGGAGAGCAAACAGCTGCCAGCAGCAAAAGCGATCCTGCGAGGGACAGGGCCGTGCGCGTCGGCAACCGGTTCTGCAAACGCCTTTGGAACCGCTCTTGGAACAAGCGGCGGCACACTTGCAGAAGACTCTTCCGCTTCCTTCCCGATGGAGGAAGGGAAGACTGGACGTTGAACGCCATAGGACCTGAATTCGCGAAGTGCCGGGCCATTCTTAGATCTCCTGGAGGGGCGAGCAGCGGCCCGTGAAGTGGAGCACCCGGATCTCTCAGCGGCAGCCAATTGATGTGTTGGAAGCGCGATCTCTGCTGCTTTTCGGGCGTCAAACTCGGATGGAACTAGATAAGCACCGCGTCGGCGACTTGGCCTGCACAAGCGCAGCCGTGAGCCACGGGCTGTTCTAGAGATATCAGGGGTGATACGGCTATAAGCTATTGCCGGTGAAGTGGGTTGTCAAGGCGTTTGCTCTGTGTTCGTTTCGAATTGGCCCGGCGGTAACGAGCTGGCGGCACCCGATCGTAACGCAGCGTGTCCCCGCTCCCCGTGGATGCAAACAACGGTAAAATCAGCAAACCGCTCTGTCTTGCTGAACTACCTATGTCCGAAACAAACCCGGCACTAAGCGCTTTTCTCGAGGTCGTGTCCCCTGATGGTCCCACGAAGGTGGTGCCAGTTCTGGAGTGTCCCTTCTTCATCGGACGCGGACAGGAAAATGGCAACCATCTTGCGCTCGACGACATGCGCGTCTCACGCCGAAGCGCGGTCATCTCCGCGGTCGCTTCGGGGCTTGTGATTGAAGACAACGGCCAGCGCGGCGGCATCTTCGTCAACGGTGAAGCGATCAAGTCGCGACCGCTGGCCCACGGCGACCGCATCAGCCTTGGCAGCAGTGAGGGCTGCCAGCTGATCTTTCGTCTGCCGCCCGAAGCGGTCGCGCAGGAGGACGCCGAGTCAAAGCTGAAAAGCATCTTGGGCTCCATGGGAAGCGACTCAGCGGCGGAGCTGAACGGCCTGAAGCTGCTGCTGGAAGCCACTTCGCTGATGCACTCGCAACTCCCACTGGAGTCAGTACTGTCGGCCATGCTCGACCATGCCATCGTCATCACCCATGCGGATCGCGGCATGCTGCTCGAGCCTGACCCCGACGGCCGGCTGCAGGTGAAGATCGCGCGCGGACGAGACGGCGAGGCCCTCGTGCCTGCAGAGATGAATCCCAGCCGTTCCGTGCTCAGCAGCGCCATTGAACTGGAAGCAGCGGTGGTGAACGAAGACCTGAACCTTGCGGAGATGAATCTGCAGAGCGCGCAGAGCGTAGTCATGCAGCTTCTGCGTTCCTCAGTGGTCATTCCACTGTACGGCTCGCCACGTCGGCTCGCCGACCACACGATCGCGTTCACAAGACGCGACCTGCTGGGAGCGGTCTATCTCGATTCGAAACGCACCGCGACCTTCTCCGCGCTTGACCGCCAGATTCTCGATGCCCTCGGCGCGCAGGCTGGCAGCATTCTCGAAAATGCCCGCCTGATCGAACGTGAGCGGGAGCGCCAGCGGCTTCAACAGGAGTTGAGTATCGCGCGGGAGATCCAGCAGGGACTGGTTCCGCAAGGAATACAGGACTATCCTCACCTTTCGATCACGGGCCTGCTTCGCTCCTGCAACGAGGTTGGTGGGGACTACTTCGATGTCTTCCAGGTGCCGGATGGCCGCATTGCCATCCTGATTGCCGACGTCGCGGGAAAGGGGCTCGGCGCCGCGCTGGTCACAACCATGCTGCAGGGAGCGCTCTCCGGGATGACCTTGGGCGTCGACCCGGTGACGGTGTTCAACCATCTGAATCGGTTCCTTTGCGATCGCGCCTCTGTGGGCCGGTGCGCCACCATGTTCATCGGTCTGCTGGGTGACGACGGCTCGCTGGAGTTTGTGCGCGGGGGCCATCCCACGCCGCTCCTGATGCGGCAAGGGACAGTAACCGAGTTGTACTCCGACGGTTCGTTGCCGGTGGGGCTGCTCGAAGACGCCTCGTACGCTTCCTCCCAAATCGTGCTCGAACCTGGAGACACGCTTCTGCTTTACACCGATGGCGTGACCGAAGCTGAGGACAAGGACAGAAACCTGTTCCAGGACACGCGGCTTAAGGAAGTACTGGGCCACTACGACGGTGCGCCGCTGCGAGACCTTCAGGACGGAATATTCCACGCGGTGGACCAGTTTGCCGCGGGTGCAGAGCAGTCCGACGACGTGACGCTTCTGGTGGTGCGCTTCCGGGGTGCAGCGGGCGATGGTAAGACTGCCTGATCTGGGACTGCGGTGCAGCTTACAAGCAATGCGCCTGACACTGGCACAAGAGAAGACGCCACAACCTGAGTGGATGAACCGCCGCTACGAACAGGCGCAACTACGCCCCGGTCGCTTCGCCCGCGTACTCCGGCTGAGGCTGTAAGTACTCCTTGCTCATCTCGACATAGCCTTCCCGCGCCGTCTTCTTGCCGCGTTCGCGGTAAAGCGCTTCCTCGCGCGGCTGCCAGGTGTCCAATCCATCGACGTAGCGGTTGAACATGCAGAATGCAGCGGCGATCAGGACCGTGTCGTGGATCTCGATATCGGTCGCACCCTCTGCCCGCGCAGCCTCTACATCGGCGGCGGTGACCTGCTTGCCGTCCTTCTGCACCTTTGCGGCAATGACGAGCAGGGCCTTCAGCTTGTCCGAGATTTCGGACGCTCTAAAGTCTGCCTTCACGCGTTTTACCAACTCGTGATCGTCATCCAGACAGGCTGCTGCAATGGCACCGTGGACGGTCTGGCAGAAGTAGCAATCGTTCAGGTAGGAGACATAGGTCGCAATCAACTCACGGTCGCCCTGTGGCAGGGAGTTCGGCGCATGCAACAGGGCTTCGGCCAATTCGTTCAGCGGCTTCGCGGTCTCAGGACGAAAGGCCATCGCGCTGCGAATGCCCTGCAAACCCTCCGGCAGATTGATGTGTGGCATGAGCGTCTCCAATCAGTGTTGGCAGAAGCATACCCGCCCGCCCGCCGGCCGTGCAGATGGAATGTTTTCTCCACCTTTCGGGCGATGACACATCTCGGCAGCCTTCGTAGGATTCGGCCTGATCATCATGCATGGTTTCTCGCGCGCCAACCGCGCCTGCACGCGTGTGCATGAAGTCCAGATGTGTTCAGGAGTCTCAGGCTTTGATTCGCTTCTTCAGGTATTTCGCTGTACTGGCCGCCCTTGCATTGCCCGCGTCTGCACAACTCCCCAGTGGATCCATTGGCGGGATCGCCAGAGATCTGAGCGGCGGCGTGATTCAAAATGCTCATGTGGTCATCACGGACGAACGCCAAGGTTCCAATCGCGAAGGAAGCACCGGGCCCGATGGCTCGTTCGCGCTGACGAACCTGCAAGCGGGAAGCTATACGGTCGTGCTGAGTTCGGCTGGCTTCGCAGAAGCTCGCTATACCAACGTTGCAGTGCAACCGGGCAAGGCAACTACGCTCGACGCCGTCTTGCATGTCGGCGCGCAGGCCAGCACAGTAAGCGTGAGCAGTGAGACTCAGCAGGAAGTGAACCTTGCACAGTCCATGCTGCAAGGACAAATCACGTCGTCGACGATTGAGAGCATACCGCTCAACGGTCGCAACTTCCTTGAACTGGCCTTCCTGCTCCCCGGCAATCGGCCTGGAGCGAACTTCGACCCAACCAAGACCAACACGATCGAGATCAGCTCGGCCGGCGGCTTCGGTCGCGGCGGCAATATTCTCGTCGATGGCGCGGACAACAACGACGAAGTAGTCGGCGGAACGCTGTCCAACTTCCCGCAGGACTCCGTTGCCGAGTTTCAGATTGCGACCGCCCGGTTCACGGCCGAGGTAGGCCGGTCCGGCAACAGCATCATCAACATCGTCACGAAGTCAGGCTCGAACAAAGTCCACGGATCACTGTTCTTCTTTGAACGCAACCGCCATCTGCAGGCCTTGCCTGCTACCTTCGATCGCACACAGCCCGTCCCGCGATTTGATCGCGAGCAGATGGGTGGTTCTATCGGAGGCCCGTTCCGCAAAGACAGAGCGTTCTTCTTCTCTTCTCTCGAGTTTCGCGATCAAAACGCGGCGTTGCAGACCGGCACGCGTGTCTTCACGGACGCACCATACGGGGGGTCGCCCTTCTACGGCTACATCATCAACACGGCTGCCTCTGCTCCATTGCGCGACCTTCTGCTCTCCAATCGCCTGGACTATCACCTGAGCGATCGCAACAGCTTCAGTCTTCGCTACAGCTTCAATCGGTCGACGGACACCGCGCAGGCTACCGCCGCCAATGCAACGCCTTTCTCCACCGCGGCAGAGCGCCAGAACGCTCTCAACCGCTACAACTCTCCGGTTGCTTCATGGACGCACATCCTCAATGCGAGAATGACGAACGACTTCTCGGTGCACTACGACAACTTCTATAACAACATCCCACCCTTTCCACAGAACGCATCGCTGACAAACCCGCAGCTCAACCTGACCAATGAGCTGCTGTTTCCAGACCTTGCGGACGGCGCGAACTTCAATCTTCCGCAAGCCACGCACATGGACCGCTACCAGTTTCGCGATGCGTTCACGGCAGCGCTTGGAAAGCACACGCTTCATGCCGGCGCGGAGTTCCAGCACTATAAGGTGAGCGGTCTGATCAATGTCTTCGGCAGCGGCTCAGTCATCCTGGTCTCCGACTTTGGCTTTGCCGATTTGAACGGAGATGGCGTGGTCAACGACCTCGATATCCCGGTCGCGGTCGGTATTCACAGCACAGCGCCTGTCATTCCAGTACCTATTCCGAAGATCGCGAACAACTACACAGGGCTGTATGTGCAGGACGACTGGCGGGTCTCGAACCGCCTGACCTTCAACCTTGGCTTGCGCTGGGAGTACGACTCCAATGCAACTGGGCAGTCCTCGGCGCACCAGCCATGCCCGAACCTGACCACCACGCCGACCCAGCCATGCACCTGGATGGCGAACGTTCTGCCTCTGCACAAAGATGGGGACAAGAATGATTTCGGACCGCGCATAGGGTTTGTTTACGATCCGTTTGGCCGTGGCAAGACGGTGATTCGCGGCGGATACGGCATTTACTACGACCGCGTCATTCTGGAGGCAGGGTCGAAGGAGCTGGTGCAGAACGACCGCGCGCTTACTGTGACCCAGTACGGCGGATCGAGCTGCATCATTCCGGGCACGCCTGCTCCGGCGGCCCTCGGTAACTGCTTTGCCCCGAACGCGCAGTTCGCCCCTGGCAGCCCGACGATTGCGAATGCCTTCAGCGGGCCGCATCAGACGGGTGGCGTGGGCATCGTCGCGCTTGGCGCGAATGCGCACCACCCGCTCTTTCACCAGTTCTCGGTTGGTGTTCAGCAGCAGTTTGCGAGCAACTGGCTCGTGAGTGCCGATGGTCTTCATGTCTTCGGCCAGCGCGAACTGATTGGAAGTTTGTTGCGGAGCGCTGATTCAACCTCTCCGCAGATACAGTGTCCGGGCGGAAACCAGCTTTGCCTGATCACCGACCCGCTCTCCGGCATTACCGACAGCGTGACCATCCTCGATTCGTCCGCGAAGAGCTGGTACGACGGTCTGCTGGTCAGCGCCGGTCGCCGCGCGGGGCGCATAGGCCGAGTCGGGTACGACTTCAACGTCAGCTACACGCTTTCGAAGTCGTTCGACTACTCCGACGACGATCAACTCGAGAACGGCAACAAAGACGAGCAGGTGAACCTTGTTGAAGGCACATCGGGGCTTCGCCGGGAGAAGGGCTACTCGCTGACTGACGAACGGCATCGTCTGACCTTGTACGGCGAAGCCAGGCTTCCCTATGGATTCAGTGTTGCGCCTCTATACACGTTCGGCTCCGGAGTTCCGGCAGACACGTTCCTGCCGGGGACCGCAAATATCGCCGGGGCGTCTGGATCGCGGCTGCCCATCCTCCCACGCAATGCGTTGGGCCGGGAGATCAAGAACAGTACGCAGCTGAATGCCGCCATCGATCGATGGAACGCGCTTCCTGCCTGCCCGGGAGCGTACCCGTGTAACGCGGGCGGAGCTATCGCGCATGTCCCCGAAGGGATCAACTTCTTTAGCCCGTTCAGCTCTCTCGATCTGCGGCTGCGCAAGGATATCCGCATCCGGGATGCAGTGACACTCAGCCTGATCGGCGAGGGCTTCAACCTGTTCAACGAAGTCAACGTGCGCGGGACAAGCAACGCGAACTTCTCCGGGCGGAACATCTCGATCAGCCCTGCCGCGACGGTGCCGGTGCAGAGCAACTTCTACAAGGCAGATACCGTGGCCGGAGGGTTCTTCGGCTCGGGCGGCCCGCGTGCCTTCCAGTTCGCGGCGCGAGTGGAGTTCTAATCCATGGCCATTCGAGAGTACGAGAAGCTGGCTGAGGATGGCGTGCAAAGCACTGTGGACGCGAGAAATCTTGCGATCGTCAGCGAGGCCTATGCTCCGCCTGAAGTAGAGCGGATTTACGCGCAATTTCGCGAAAGGTTCGGGCGACCCCAGGTGCCCGGCATCCTGCAGTGCTTTGCGACCCATCCGCCGCTGCTGGAACACATGATGGGGCTCGCGGAGACGATGCTCTTCAGCGAAGGCCATCTCGGACGCACAAACAAGGAGATGCTCGCGACCTTCGTCTCCGCGCGGAACAGCTGCGAGTATTGCGCGGACAGCCATGGCTTCTTCCTCCGCATGAATGGCGGCTCCGGCGAGCTGCTGGAGGCTGCGATGACGTGCGACCTGCACTCCGCCTCGCTGGCTCCCGATCAGCGTGAACTGCTTCGCTTCGTGGTGAAGGTCACGGATGCTGCGGAGTCGATCGAGCCGCGGGACACGGAGGCCCTTCGCGCCGCCGGCTGGACTGACCCGCAGATTGCGGAGGCGATCCACCTGGCGGGGCTCTTCGCCTGCTTCAACCGTGTGGTCAATGCCTTCGGATTGAAGTCACAGAGTCTTCTTTCAATGTACCCAGAGAGCGGTGGGCTATGAGTACCCCCACCGCTTTGCAGCCAGGCGATGACGAAAGCTCGCTGGGGTATGCAGGATGGGGGGTGGCTGTCGCTGCGTTTGTCGGAGTCATGGTCAGCTTTGCTTCAATCGTGCCGTACACGTTCAGCTTGTTTCTGAACCCTCTGCACGCGGCCTTCGGCTGGAAGCGCGAAGCGATCGGCGGCACGTTCGCGCTGGCTGCGATCACGGTCGCGCTGGTCTCTCCGTGCATCGGGTTGCTGTTGGACCGCTTCTCGCCAAGACGCATTATTCTTCCCTCGATCCTTGTCTTTGCCGTGGCACTTGCTTCGCTGAGCAGGCTCGGACCGCACATCAACCAGTTTTATGTGACGTTCTTTGTTCTGGGTCTAGTCGCCAACGGCACAGCCCAGTTCGCCTATACACGCACGATCCTTACCTGGTTCCGGCGCCGCCGGGGCCTCGCGATCGCGATGATCCTTACCGGCAGCGGCGTAGGCTCCATCTTCATTCCGCCTGCGACACAGTGGATGATCGCCAATCACGGCTGGCGCAGCGGATATCTTTTTCTGGGGGCAATTGCGCTGCTTGGCCTGCCGCTTACAGCGCTTCTGGTTCGCAATCGCCCAGTACCGGTCTTCGATGAGGATCGCTTTGCGGCCTCAGGGTCCAGTGTGGCGACGGCGCTGAAGACCTCCGCGTTCTGGATTCTCGCGTGCATCACCGTGTTTTCTGCATTCAGCGAGAACGGCCTCGTGACCAACCTCGCCGCAATCCTCACCGACCATGGCCTTACCCCGCAGAGTGCCGCCCTCGCGCTCTCCGTGCGCGGCGGAGCCGGCATCATCGGACGGCTCTGCGTGGGGTTGCTGCTCGACCGATTTTCGCCGCAGAGGATACAGACGTTCATCCTCGTGCTTTCTGCCATGGGAACGATGGTGCTTGCGTCGGCAAACACTCCGCTGATCGCGCTCGCAGGCGCAACGCTGCTGGGCGTTGGGCTGGGCAGCGAGGCCGATGTGCTGCCTTACCTCATCGCGCGGTACTTCGGCCGCAAGCACTTCTCTGTGCTTTACGGCCTTACCTGGACTGCTTATGCGGTCGGCGGCGCGACAGGACCGATGTTCATCGGACATCTCTACGACCGTGGCGGGTACCAGCCGCGCTACATCATGATGCTCGCTCTGGTCGCCATGGCGGCCGCTGCAGGCAGCCTTCTGCTGAAGCGTGAACGCCCACTCGGCACAACATTCGCACAACCTGTATCTGGCCCCATCTCACTGGAGGAATAATCTATGCCGCACATTGAACTTCCCGCAGACATGCCCGGCATCACTGCCGGATTCGCCTTTCGTCCGGAGACAGCTGGCCCAATGCGCGATCTGGCGCATGTGCTCCTGCATACCGCCGGCAACGACGGCTACAGCTCGCGCGACAGGGAACTGGTTGCCGCCTTCGTCTCTTCACGCAACACCTGCTACTTCTGCCAGAGAAGCCACGGTGCTGCGGCCACCCACCTGAACGGGGGCGGCACCAGCCTTGTGGATGCGGTCTGCCAGGACTACAGGACGGCGCCCGTATCGGAGAAGTTGAAAGCGCTGCTTGCGATCGCCGAACAAGTTCAAGTTGATGGCAAGCGCGTAACGAAGACGCTTGTGGATGAGGCCCGGCAACAAGGGGCCACTGACCTGAACATCCACGACACAGTTCTGATCGCAGCCGCATTCTGCATGTACAACCGCTACGTCGACGGGCTTGCCACCTGGCAGCCCAGAGAAGAAGCAATGTATGTCGAGATGGGGCGGCGCATGGCCGAAGAGGGATACGCACGCGCCGCAACAGCGACTTCGCCCGAGGGTCTTGAACTTGCCCATACCCGGGTCTGAGCGCTTACCAAAGCTGCTCTCGGGGGACTGACGAAGCCATTGAATGGCTTACCACGAGGTATAAGCCACTACGTGCGGCGGTCCCGACTCCCCATCGAGGACCTCGGTTGCAAGTACCAGTTCCACATTCCGGTTCTCCGGGGTCTTCGAGTCGGCCAGCCACTGTCTCATATACCGCTCGGTTGTCACGAACTCGGTGGCGGCCATGGTGCCGCTCTTGCCGATTCCGGCAGCCACCAGGACATGCTGTTCAATGGTGGGATCGTAGTAGCTGGCTACAACGGCATAGTCGATCGAGTGGGCAACGGCCGGCTGCAGATTGTTGAAGGTCCAGGCAGATTCAGGGTGCTCGATGTCCTGAATCGAGTTCACCGTCGGTGACTTGGCGACAAACCTGAAGCGCAATCCGGAGGTGAGGCGCAGGGTCCAGACGTTGTTGAACCCGCCGATCAGCAGTACGGGGCCAGTACGCAGATCCTCTAGGGAGGTCTCCGAGGATCCTTTGGTCCGGTACGCCAGCGACCGCTGGGTCAGCAGGTCCGTACATTTGCTGTAGCTTACGATATCGCTGACCGGCACCATGTCCATGCTCTCCATCATCCACAAAGCGCTCTCCTGGTCGGTGCGTGCAGGCCGGCTCTCTGCAGGCAATCCGCGCGTCGGGCCATCGAGGTAGTGGACCCCGATCACGATCAGGGCAGGGCGGCTCGTTGAGGTAAAGGCCTTCCAGAAGAAGCGGGTGCCGGGCGCCTGGAAGCGGGAACGCACGTCGGCAAACGTCCAAAGTCCGGCGATAATGGCCAAGGCCGCAGCAGTTATCCCGATCAGCAGACGGCGTCGCTTCGGAGCCTTTAAGTCGCCCGCCTTTTTCGATTGGATGACAGGAACAATCTCGATAGAAGTCTGAAGAGGAACGGTCACCTGCGTTTCCGGCTCGACCTCCAGAACAGTGACTTCAGAGCGCCGATGACCCGCGGGATAGAAGTGCGGAATATAAGACCCAAGCGGAAGATCGATCCTCGGTTCATTCTCGTGACCGGCTGATTGATAGTACTGCGCGATCCGCTTCCGGACCTCACCCGCGGTAACGCGCACGATCGGATCGGCGCTGGTGTCATAATCGCTCAACCGACCGAACACCTCTACGCCGAGGTTACGTTCTTTCAAAACCTCAGTGTCATCTGCCAGGGTTCGTTCCACAACAAAACGTAAGAAGGCGGGATAGCGCTTGCTATTCCTGAAGTGACCGCTGGCCGCGATCCGTTCGACCTGCTCGAGCAGTTCCGTCTTGCTCGGGATGTTACCTGCGTGGTCAAAGTCAGTCCGTAACGACGCTTCAGACATCTTGGTCAATTGCTCTACTCCGCTTTATGTCTCTCAATGCTGTGGGGACCGATAGGATGCGGGCTCTGGGGCCTGCTCTGACGTTCGGGAACACGTATGATACGTCGCCGCTACAACGCTCGAAATCCGCCACTACAGCTTGGTTTACAGCATAAACCGCCTCCTAACCGTAAGTCTCTTGCCAATTCTGTTGCTGTCTTCCTAGTGTCGTGAGATCAAACCAGTTCTCATGCTTCCGATCTTTTGCACGGTCTATGTGCGGCAGGGGAAGTAAAACAACACGGCAAACAGTTCGACGAATCAGGAGTACATTCATGAGACTCAAACGAGTTGTATACGGTGCCCTCGGCCAAGGCGCCTCATCAGGTGCTCGCCTCGCGCGCCATCCTTTCTTCCTGTTGGTTCTTCTCCTTGCGTCCCTGGCTCCAGCCCACGGACAACTCACCACAGCAGACATCCTCGGTACGGTAACCGATTCAACCGGGGCGGTAATCCCCAAGGCGACTGTGACACTGACCAATCTGGGTACCCAGGAGAAAAGGTCGACCGCGACAAATAACTCGGGAGACTATTCCTTCACCCTGCTCAAGCCCGGCCATTACTCGATCAGCATTCAAGCTGCGGGTTTCAAGGCGTATGCAACGCCTGATCTTGCTGTAGAGGCCGGCGACCGCGCCCGCGATGACGCCCACATGGAATTAGGTTCCTCTGGAGACACGGTTACCGTCGAAGCCCAGACGCCGCTGTTGCAGGCGGACAATGCAACTGTCAGTTCCACGGTGACGGAGAAAGCAGTGCAGGACCTTCCGCTGAACGGTCGCAACTTTGTGCAGTTGGTGCAGATCGTTCCCGGTGCGAATGAGGGTCCCGGCAACGGTCTGACCAGCGGTGCCCGGCCCGACGACCGCCGCAACACCAGCGGCTTCTCGGTGAACGGCCAGGACGATACGCTGAATAACTACGTGATCGACGGCATCGACGACAACGAGCGCGTGATCGGCACCATCGGCGTAAAACCGAACGTCGAAGGCATCCAGGAGATTACGGTTCAGACCAACAGCTATGCACCTGAGGCCGGCCGCACCGCGGGTGGCGTCGTGAACCTGGTGACCCGTGCCGGAACCAACCACTTTCATGGCACCGCCTATGAGTTCTTCCGCAACGACATCTTCGATGCCCGCAACGTTTTCCAAACCACCGGCGCGAAACCGGAGTTGCGCCAGAACCAGTACGGCGGCAGCATCGGCGGTCCGATCTTTCACGACAGAACATTCTTCTACGGGGACTACGAAGGCTTTCGCCAGGTCTCAGGCGTGACCTATACCAGCACCGTGCCCACGATCGACGAGTACAACAACATCCACAGCCTGAACGGCGGTTCGCCCCAGGCCCTTATCAATGCCGGTGCGGGAACACAGGGCCTTCCGGTGGACCCGATCGCGCTCGCTTATCTTGAGCTTTTTCCCGCACCTACAAACGCCAATCTGAGCAGCAATTACGTGATCAGCCCCAACCGGACACAGTACGGAAACCTGTTTGATGTCCGCATCGATCATCAGTTCAATGCGAAGAACCTGTTCTTCGGACGGTATACCTACAACAAGGTCGACACCAACACGCCTCCCGCCCTTGGTATTCAGAATGGTCTCGAGATCAGCGGCGGGCGGTATATCTTTGCCGGACCAGCGACGGACGCCGCTCAGCAATACGCCTTCAGTTTCACCCACATCTTCAATCCGAACCTGATTGTCGATCTGAAGGCAGCATTCACCCGCATCAACAATCTCTCGTTGCCTCTCAATTACGGCAAGAACCCGGCCCAGACACTCGCCGCGAATGCTCCAGGATCGACCTTTGGGTCGAACTTGAACTTCAACGCACTGTCATCCTTCCTGCCCCCGATTCAATTCGGGCCGTTCAGCGATATCGGCGACGGTGCCTACGTTCCGCTGCAGGACATCGACAATACCTACCAGTACGCAGCCACGGTGAGCTACACAAAGGGTAACCACAACCTGAAGTTCGGAGCGAGCTTCCTGCGGAGACAGGCGCGAAACGTGCAGAGCGCCTTTGCCGCTGGACAGTACAACTTCGGGCTGGTCAGCGACAGTGCCGGAACACAAAAGCAAACCCAGGACAATCAACTGGCCTCATCGCTGGTGGGTGCATTTGCTGGGGAAGGTCGGAACTACGATCTCTTTCCGCCTGACTACCGGAGCTATGAGCCGAGCTTTTTCGGCCAGGACAGTTGGAAACTCAACCCGAAACTGACCATAATCTACGGTCTTCGCTACGATCTGTTTACCCCGTTCACTGAGGCGCATAACCACATCTCCAACTTCGACTTCTATCAGGCATTGAACTCAACCACAGCGAACGTTGGCAGCGCGCTCAAGATCGCCAACGTGAACGGCGTCGACGGCCACGCTGGCATTCAGACCGACTACTCAAACGTCGCTCCGCGCCTCGGCTTTTCCTTCTCCGCAACTCCGAAGGTCGTCATCCGAGGCGGCTACGGACTCAGCTTCTTCCCGGGCAACTACACGTCGAATGCAGACCTGAAGAACGCCCCGTTTACGTCGGTCTACAATCCCAATTGCCAATCCAGCCTCGCGGTGGCGATCGAGACCAAGCAGGGCATCAACCCGGCGGGTCAGAATCCGGACTGCGCGACGATCGCGGGCGCCACTACAGCTTTCGACCAGGGCCTGCCAATTCCAACCGCTCCGAGCGCCGCGCAACTTGCTTCGCTTGATATTCCGGCGCTTTCCTTCGTGGCGCAAAATCCACGGTTCAAATCCGCGCTCATACAGCAATTCAATCTTCAGGTTGAACAGCAGTTTGGAGCAAACGTCCTCACTGTCGGCTACGTCGGGAACATCGGCCAGCACCTTCCGGAGACGATCAACGACATCAACTCGCCGGCACCGTTCAACCCCATTCCAGGAAGTCCCTTGTTTGGCACTGGGGCACGTCCGCTGGTCGGCAATGTGCCCACGCTTGGCGGAGTTGGCTGGCTTCAAAGCGAGGGTGTCTCCAACTACAACGCCTTACAGACTTCCTTCCAGCGCCGCTTCACGAAAGGCCTTGCCTTCGACGTGAACTATACCTGGGCCAAAGCGCTGAGCGATGTTACCGGGTTCTCCGAGGAGGGCCAGCAGGGATGGAGCAATGCGGACCCACGCCACATCAACACGATCGACTACGGCATTGCGGAGAACGATATAGCGCACCGCTTTGCGGCTTCTCTTAATTACCAGCTGCAGTACGGCAAGAACTTTACGGGAATTAAGAAGCAGGCGTTGGCTGGCTGGCAGTTCAACACCATCACCGTGTGGCAGAGCGGCAAGCCGTTCTCCATCGTCAACGGCGGCGGAAACAATGACAATACGATCAGCCCGATCGATGGGTCGACCGAAGCGTACGGCAACCGCGCAACGCCCAAGAACAACGGTGGCAACGATCGTCCCAACCAGGTCGCGAGCGCCAATCTCTCGAACAAGTCGCTGAGCCACTACTTCAATACGGCAGCGTTTCAGCCACAACCTGTTGGCACCATTGGGACAGCACGACGCAACTCGGTCTTCGGGCCGCACTTCCGCCACGTCGACATGTCGCTCTTCAAGGACTTCCCGCTGACCGAGCGGCTCAACCTGCAATTCCGGGCCGAAGCGTTCGACGTGTCGAACACTCCGAGCTACATCATCAACTCCGGAAGCGGTCCTGCAACTCTGGGGAACTCCGCCTTTGGGCAAATCCAGAACTATGACACGAACTACGTGCCGCGCCAGCTTCAGTTTGCTTTGAAGCTGCAGTTCTAGACGTTCAAATCTCGTGCACGAAGGCGGCGGAGACAAACCAGTCTCCGCCGTCTGCGTTATGCGAGGGCAGCCTGCTGATCGCCGTACAGATTGGCGTACTTGCTTATGCCAACCATGGTGAAGACCTTACGAAAGTGGGCGCTCAGGCCAAAGATGCCGATCGTCTGCGGTCCAGACTTGCTTGCTTCGAGCAGCATCTGGATGATGATCGCGATGCCGGACGAGTTAATGTAATCGACTCCGGTGAAGTCGAGAAGAAGGCGAGTGCCCGCGCCGTCCAGACCGTGATAGGCCGTGAGGATTGTGTCTTTTGAGGTAGAGGAGATATCGCCTGAGAAGGCCAGTATGTTGACTATGTCTCCCGAGGCAGACTTTTCTGCTCTCCGCGTAACTTTTGTGGACACCTGCATTACCGTTTCTCCTTATCAAGGCGGATGACAAGTCGCACAAAGCTCTTGCCGGGAGGACCCTGGTGCCATTCGGCTTCGTCGACCAACGCCTGGATCAAAAACATTCCCATGCCGCGCGTGTCTTCCTCGCCCATCATCTTGCGGTCTATGTCGGGTCTTTGGGGCGAGTGGTCCATGCCCGCGCCATCATCGATCACTCGAACCTCCAACTCGTCCTCGGTGGTAGAGAGAATGACGCCCACATTCAGCGAGCTGTCGAGCTGGTTGCCATGTTCGATGGCGTTGATGCACGCTTCCGCTACGGCGGTTTTCAGGTCTTCGATGCGCTCGGTGGAGAAGCCCATCAGCGCGGCCACGCTCGAGGCGGTGCTCATCGCAACCTTTTCGAACCCTAATTCGGAAGGAATACGGACTTCAACAGAGCTTCCACTCTTCATGAGGAGACCACCTCCCGGGCCGCCACATCGAGGTGACACACTGCGAGCGCGGTCATGTCATCATTTTGTGGCGCGTTCGCGGAGAAGGAGGCCAGTGTCTCCCAAATCGATTCGAGAATTTCGGAGGCGCGCCAGGAGGCTATCTTGCGGAAGGATTCGATCAGCCGGTCGGTGCCGAATTCGTCCTCTCCGTGGAAGATCTCCGTTAGGCCGTCCGTGTAAAAGAGCAATCGTGAGCCGGCAGGGAAAGGCAGCGTCTCGGAGCTGTAGGTCATTCCCGGCAGCATGCCCAGCGGAGTTCCTGACGCTTCGAGCAGGTGTACCGAGCCGTCGGGGCGAACGAAAGCACCGGGATTATGGCCAGAGTTCACGACTTCGATTACGCCTTCCTCAACTTTGAGGTGCAGAAAAATAGCCGTAACGTAGCGGCGGCGCGCTTCCGTGCCTTCCTCCCAGTGCTGCTGCCCGATCCGCGCTGCCAGTTCAGCGAGCGGCAGCGGCTGTGTGGCAAGCGCACGGAAGGAAGCGCGAAAGCTGGTGGCGACGATGGCCGACGCGAGCCCCTTGCCCGCAACGTCCGCGACGACCATCAGGTGCGAGCCGTCTTCCAGCCGGAGAATGTCCAGATAGTCGCCGCCGACTTCATAACAGGTAGACGAGCGCGCGCCTATCGAAAAGCCGGGAATCTCGGGCATGCTCGTTGGCAGCAGCGAACGCTGAATGGTGCGCGCGGCGTCCAGGTCCTGCAGTACTCGAGCCCATTCCAGATCACGCTCGTGGAGCGTGGCGTTTTCTAACGCTACGGCGGTTTGAAGCACGAGGCCTTCGATGAAGTCTCGTTCGTAGATGGAGAGCGAGCCCTCCGTTGGAGGAGCAACAACCAATTCAGCCAGAATATGACTCTCGCGCGAGATCAGGGGAAAGCGGGGGCAGTTTGCATACGGGGCCGACGGCAGACTGCCCCAGCTTACCGTCGGCTTGCCTGACGCCGCCTCGAGGAAGAGCGCACCTTCCATCTCCAGTTCGCGCACCAGAATGCGAGCGGTGCGGGTAAGCACCTCGTCGACCTTGATTGTGGAGTGGACCTGTCGTGTGGCTTCGAGCAGCGCCTGCAGGCGGGCGACCTGCTGCTCCAGGGGAAGCTCTTCCTGCGGCAAGATAAAAGTGTCGGCGTTCATTGTCGGGCCAGATGCCTTCGGTGTGAGACGTTGGCCTCGTCGCGAGCATACTCAGAACCGGACGAGAGAAGCAAAGTGGTGCCGCGCTCAAAGAGACCGCGAGAAATCTGAACCTATACTACAGGCGGATCGAATGGCCGAGGCATATTGCTTGTCGAAGGCCGGTCGACCTGGCAAATCCCTCCGTGCTTTCGAGTTCTTCGGCATAAACAAAGCCCTCAACTCACGTCGCTCCAGTCAAGGATGACCTTTCCGGAGTCGCCGGAACTCATGGCTGCAAAGCCCTCCTCAAAGTCGCGCCAGTTGAGGCGGTGGGTGACCACGCCTGAGATGTTGAGGCCGGACTCGAGCATCACGGTCATCTTGTACCAGGTCTCATACATCTCGCGGCCGTAAATGCCACGCAAGGTCAACTGGTTGAAGATGATCTTGTTCCAGTCGACGGCGATCTCGGTCGAGGGTATGCCAAGCATGGCGATCTTTCCCCCATGGCTCATGCCCGCGATCATGTCGCGAAACGCCTGCGGATTGCCTGACATCTCCAAGCCCACATCGAAACCTTCAGACATTCCAAGCTGCGTCTGGATTGCTGCCAGAGAAGTCGTACGCGGATCGATCGCATCGCGGATGCCTACCTTCTCCGCCAGGGAACGGCGATAAGGGTTCGGGTCTGAGATGACGACATATCGTGCTCCGGCGCGCTTCGCCACGGCCGCTGCCATGATGCCGATCGGACCGGCCCCGGTAACCAGCACGTCCTCACCCAGAACTGGGAAGGCGAGGGCGGTATGCACCGCGTTGCCGAAGGGATCGAAGATCGCGGCGATCTCGTGCGGGACGTTCGCGCTGTGCTGCCAAATGTTAGACATGGGGAGCACGATGTACTCCGCGAATGCGCCGTCACGGTTTACGCCGACGCCTAAGGTGTGCGCGCAAAGGTGACGCCGCCCGGCGAGGCAGTTGCGACAACGGCCGCAGACAACGTGACCCTCGCCGCTGACAAGCTGGCCCGGCGACAGATCGTAAACGTTGGCTCCCATCGCAACGACCTCACCAACGAACTCGTGTCCAATCGTGAGGCCTGGAGGGATGGTGGCGCTTGACCATGCGTCCCAGTTGTAGATGTGGAGATCTGTACCGCAGATGCCAGTGGCGAGTACCCGGATCTTTACGTCGTTGATGCCCATCTCCGGTTCCGGAACGTCTTCGAGCCAGATGCCGCGCTCGGCGCGCGATTTTACCAAAGCTTTCAAGAGATGCTGCCTTCCTGTGGCACGGGACTCGGCCCACGTTCCTTGTAAGTTTACTGCCAGAGAGCTTTAGCAGCCGGCCGTGTCCTTGCGTCCCTTCTACGAGGCTGCCGCGTCCTGATACCAGGACGTGCGCCGATGCCGTTTGTTGCTGCATAGCCATGGCTTACTGCAGAGTTGCTCCAGATGGTGCTGCTTTGGACACAATGGCGACACTGCTTGGCGAGAGGCCGGATGCGCTTGCATTCAACTTGATTGCGCCAGCGCCTCTTGTCGTTCGGATCACTACCTGCGCGCGACCATTGAACAGTCTTCGACGGTCGGCGTGGTAGGTGGCAGGGTCCTGTCCATCGCCGTTCGCGACCGCCGCGATCGTACCCTGACCGCTCAGCGTAAACTGCACGTCCTGATCTGCGTGCGGCTGAAAACCGCCGTCTGCGTCTACCGCCTCGACGGTGACAAAGGACAAATCTTCGCCGTCGGCTGTGACTTCGGTCCGGTCAGCAGTCAGGCGCAGACCAGCGGCCTTACCTGCCGTTGTTAGAACATCTTCCGCAACCGCGCGATCTCCGCGCAGGCCTACCGCTTTCAACTTTCCAGCGGCGTACGGCACGGAGAAGGTGGCCTTGAACTGCTGCTCGCGGCCTGTCGGCTTTTCTCCAATGAGTTTGTCATTCAGGAAGAGCTGCACCTTCTCCGCACCGGAGTAGACCTCTACCTGTAATGCTTTGCCTTCCTGCCCGGGCCAGCTCCAAGTGGGCAAGGTCGGATAGGTGGCCCAACCGACAGCGATGATTTTTTTCCCCTCGGGTTCAGGCAGACGGACCGTGGCGTACACCCGATCGCCGCCGTTCCAGACGATATCGCGATAGTACGACTCAGGCTTGCGAAAGCCGGTCAGATCGAGGTCGCCGCATGCGGCGGCGTGCCATGGGTACCCGTGGACCATGACCGCCATGACGGCCTTGGCCGCGGGATCGCCCGCACCTTTGGCCATCTCGGCCTCGAAATCAACTCCGTTCGCAATGCCAGAAAAGAATTGGTCTATAAACTCGATGCTTGCCATTGAACCCGCAATCTGGTTTGCTGCCTGCGCTTCTTCCGGAGTTCCATACGACCAGGCACCGATCCCTGATTCACCGAGGTAATCCATGGCTGTCCAGGTCAGGTCGCCGACTACATAAGGATTGTCGTGAGAGATCTCCCACAAGGGAAACATCTTGGCTGGATAAGACTCCGTCGTCAGCATGATGCGCGAGGGCAGCTGTGTGTGGTCCGCCTTATAGCTTTGGATCAGGTTGTAGTTGTAGCCGGTGATGTCCAACTGCGAGAAGACCGCCGCCGCATTTGGCTTGGTCGTCGTCCCCGGAAATGCCAGCGTAAGCGGGCGCGAGGTATCAAGCGCGTGCACTTGCTCGATCAACTGCCGAGCAATATCCTTCCCGCTCTCCAGTTCGAGTTCAGGAATTTCGTTGCCGATCCCCCAGATCACAATGGAGGGATGGTTACGGTCGCGGAGCACCATCGCAGACACATCCTGCTTCCACGACGCATCGAAGTCGCTGCCATAGTCGAACTTGACCTTATGCGCTTTCCAAACATCGAACGGCTCGTCAAGGACCAGGAGCCCAAGCCGGTCGCACGCATCAAGAAACGCAGACGACGGCGGGTTGTGGGCAGTGCGCACCGCATTGTGGCCGGCAGCTTTCAGCAGCTCAACCTTTCGCTCCTCGGCACGATCGAACGCAGCGGCGCCGAGCGGGCCATTGTCGTGATGAACGCTGCCTCCGGTGAGTTTGACCGGCTTGCCATTCAGTAGCAGACCTGTCTCCGCAGACCAGGCCAGCGACCGTATACCGAACTTCGTCTCCACTTGGTCGACGCTCTTGCCGCCCTTTAGTACCTGCAAGACGGCCCGGTACAAATTAGGTGACTCAGGTGACCACAGGGCGGGGTTCGCCACCAGTATCTGTTGCGCTGCCTCCTGCTCGCCACCGGCAGCGAGGCTGAGCTTTGACTCCGCCGCGCCTACTTTGTTCCCTGCCTTATCGAACACTGTCGCTTCGACTATCACTTCCTGCCCGTGTGAGGTTTCGTTCACCACTTTGGTGCGAAGCGATACCCGGGCCGACGCGCTCGAGGCCTCCGGCGTTGTGATAAACGTTCCCCAATGCGCCACATGGATAGGCTCGGTGACGACGACGCGTACATGCCGGTAGATTCCCGATCCGCTGTACCATCGGCTGTTCGGCTGAGAAGAGTTGTCGACCCGCACGGCGAGCAAGTTCCTTCCGCTGAAGTTCAAGCCGGAAGTAAGGTCGAAGCTAAACGCGGTGTAGCCGTAAGGATGTGTGCCAAGTTTCCGGCCGTTGAGGTAGACGGTCGCGTCCCTGTAAGCTCCGTCGAACTCTACGCTCACGCGCTTTCCGTTCCACTCGGACGGAGCACGAAAGCTCTTGCGGTACCAGCCTGTGCCGTTGGGAAAGAAACCGCCGCCCGCCCCACTTGGCTCGTCTTTGCCGGGTGCGCTCTCGATGCTCCAGTCATGCGGCAGGTCGACCGCCCTCCAGGTTCTGTCCTCGAACGATGGCCTGTCCGCTCCGCTCGGGTCACCGAGCATGAACTTCCAACCCGCGTCTGCGTTCAGTTCCAGCCGCGATGAGTCAAGTCTTGGTGCAGCCATCAGCGGAAACGCAGACAATGCGATGACTATGGCGAGGGTACTGGAACTCACTTTCATAGGACCTTCCTTTTGAGGGTGCTTTTGCTGGAGTTAGCCGGCTTGGACGGGCCTGTCGGCACCGAGGCTTCGGTTGCTCGCAGTCCCAGCAGGACCACGCGAATGGTTTCACGGAACAATTTATCGATCGGCTGCCCGTACTCCGTCTCCACTTTGTTCCCCAGCGACGCAAGCCGTCGCTGCGCGCCGATGGCTGCGTTCAGAACGGCGTGAAGCGTCAAATCCGGATCAAGGTCGGGGCGAAGAGATCCGTCGGCAATGCCCTCGCGCACAAGATCGCTGAGATGGCCAAATCCTGTCGGGTTGATCTTCAGTTCTAGATTGAGCAGTCGCTCGACCGGCCAGTCTCGCGCGTACATCGCGTCGAACTGCGCCATAAAGCGAACGTCTTCAGGACATGCGCTGAGTTGGCTGGCCATCGCGTCGAGTACGCTGGCGATCCTGGCATATGCTGTGGGCGCCGCTTCGAACGTTTTCCGGCCTTCATAGAACCCGTCTGCCATCACCTCGCCCGTAATGGCCCAGACGATATCGTCCTTGCTTGAGAAATACTGGTACACAGTGGATGCCCTGACGCCGCTGGCTGCCGTAATCTCTGCCATCGTTACGCGGTCAATCCCGTTTTCATCGAAGAGTCTTCTGGCGGCATCGACAATCCTTCTGCGCTGGCGCTCGCGATGAGCGTGATAGGGAACTGACGTTTTTGGCTGCTTCGAGGCCATAAATCGAAATGAGATTACGAATTGATCAAGACAGGATGAATTTAGCCGTTCTAAGCGCCGCCGTCAACTCTTTGGGACGGGTGGCCCGCTGTGGCCACGTATCATGATGGAAGTGACCTATACCATTGCAGCCTTTTACCGGTTTCTTGCCCTGCCGGACCCGGCAGCGTTGCGCGATCGTCTCCATGCGGCGTTCCAGGGGAGTGATCTCCGCGGCACCCTCTTGGTGGCTCAGGAGGGCATCAACGGCACGCTTGCAGGCGCACCGGATACGATTGATCGCCTGCTCGGCCTGCTCAAGGACGGTGCGGGACTCGAACGCTCAGAGGTCAAGTTCTCGTATGCCCAGCAGCCGCCGTTCAGACGGCTGAAGTTTAAGGTCAAGTCCGAGATCATCGCCTTCCGCAACGCGCAGGTTGACCCCACGCGACCGGGCGTCTACGTCGATCCACAGGAGTGGAACGCGCTCATCGCCAGTGAAGACATCCTGCTGCTCGATACGCGCAATCGTTACGAAACTGAGTTGGGCACCTTTACCGGCGCCGTCGCGCCAGAGATCGACAGGTTCTCCGACTTCGCTACCTACGTTCGCGAGCATCTTGTCCCTGCCAAACACCGCAAGGTGGCGATGTTCTGCACGGGCGGCATCCGGTGCGAGAAGGCCTCCGCGTTCATGCTCCAGGAGGGCTTCGACGCGGTGTATCACCTTAGAGGCGGCATCCTTCGCTACCTGGAGGAAGTTCCGGCGGCCTCAAGCAAATGGGCGGGGGAGTGCTATGTCTTCGATCAGCGCATCTCTGTTGCACACGAGGCCTTCGAACCCTAGCGCGTCAATGCTGGACGCTCTGCACGATGCCTTTCGCCCGTAGTCCCGCCTCAGCCTTTCCAAAATAATCCTCCACTGCGCCTTGGGTCTTGATCCAGTCGATGTAGCGCGCGATGCCTTGCTCGATTGTTGTCGCCGGCTCATAGCCGATTGTGCGGATGCGGCTGATGTCGGAGATCAGGGAGCGAATCTCGCCGGGACGAAACTCTCCTCGCGCCAATGGGGCGAGGTCCACTCCAAGCTGTCTTGCGATGATGCCAGCCAGATCACGCACGCTGGTCGCGCGACCACTTCCGACATTGACGGGCAGGCCATCCAGCTTGTCGGTCGTCGCAGCCAGCAGGTTTGCGCGGGCAATGTCCTCGACGAAGCAGAGGTCCCGCGTCTGTCCGCCATCCTCGTACATGATCGGAGGCTTACCCGTAAGCAGCCGCGTGCAGAAGATCGCGATGACGCCGGTGTAGGGGTTGAACAGCGACTGCCGCGGGCCATAGGTGCAGGAATAGCGCAGCGCGACGGTAGGCACGCCGGTCTGCTTGCCCCATAGCAATACCAGCTTCTCCTGGTCGACTTTGGTCAGCGCGTAGACCGTCTCGCCGCCGCCGGGGGTCGCCTCCGGCGTCGGCACTGATGTGGTTGGTTTGCCGCACACCGGGCAATGCACGCTGAAGTCTCCCGCGCGCAACTGCTCTGCGGGACGCAGCAGCGGCACCACGTGACCATGCTCCATGCAGTGCGCGGCGCCCTCGCTGTACACCGCCTGCGAACTAGCGACAAGGACCTTCCTGACCGGCAGCTGATGGTCGCGAATGATCTCCAGCATCTGGGCCGTGCCAAAGCTGTTTACCAGAACATACTTCGCCATCTCCGGCATGTACCCGCCATACGCCGCTTCGTGGAAGACGACATCGATGTCCAGGAGCGCCGAATGCATGGTCTCGTAGTCTTGGACACTGCCCGGGCGGAACTCCGCCGCTGGATTTATCCATTCTGGCTTCCCGTTCTTGTGCGTCTGGGGCTCGAGATTGTCGAGGATCCGGACCGTCCAGCCCTCGCGTACCAATAAATCCACAATGTGTGATCCAATAAGCCCCGCGCCGCCGGTGACCAGCGCGCGTCTTTGATGTGTACTCATAGTAGGAATTGTATGGGAGTAACACCATGCGCCGCCGCTTCATCGCTGACCATTGGACCGCCGACACTGCAACGCTGATCGGTGATCAGGCGAACCACCTGGCCCGCGTGCTTCGCGCTGAGCCGGGTCAGGTTTACGACATCGTAGCCAATGGTTTTCTACATCGTGCCGAAATCGTCCGCGTCGCGGACGAGGAAGTCGTCTTCAGGCTCCACGAGGAACTGGAAGCAAGCGCCGCGCTGCCGCTTCATCTGCTCTTGGCTATCTTCAAGTTCGATCATTTTGAATGGGGACTTGAAAAGGCAACCGAGCTGGGAGTCAGCGGGATTACGCCCGTCCTCGCCCGTCGCACGGAGAAGCACCTGGCGCAAGCTGCTCTGAAGCGGTCGGAACGGTGGCGGCGGATCGTCCTCGAGGCCGCAAAACAGTCGCGGCGCAGTGATGTCCCCGAGATCGCAGACCCTGTCTCGTTGAAGTCCGCGCTGCTGAAACAGACAGCGGTACGTCGGATCCTGCTGAGTGAGACCGAGCAGACCCTCAGCCTTGCCCATGCGCTTCAGGGCGCAGGAGGTGAAGGCCCGCTCGCACTCGCAGTCGGCCCTGAGGGCGGCTGGGCACCTGAGGAGATAGACCTGTTCGCCGATGCGGGGTGGCAGCAGGTCACGCTAGGCCCGCGCATATTGCGGGCGGAGACTGCCGCCATCGCGGCGATTGCGATTACGTCAGCATTCTTGAATTGACTCGTTAATACGCCGATATGGTCAGCTGGCAGCAGTCGCCACAACAGGGGACGCGGCAGCCGCAGCCGGGACAAGCACCGTTTGCCCGGGAGCCGGGGCAGGAGTCAATAACGCAAGAAATGTCTGCGCGAATGCAGCTATCTCCGACGCGTGGTCCAGACTATTGATGATTCTGCGCGCGTTTATGAAATCGGGCGTATCGCCTGTCATGAACTGACTCAGCCGCCTTCCCGTGAACCACCCATGATGCATCCCCCCGGATGCGATCTTGTAAGCGACATCAGGGTCAAGCGCCAGGTCTGGGTTGCTGACAAGATCAACTCCTAGAAGCAAACCGATATGGCTGTAGTTAGCGCGCCCGGTGATCTGTACATAGCCGCGCCCCCGAAAGAGGAAACCATCACCCACCTCGGTATTGCCTAAGTTGTGACCAAGTATTGTGCCGGGCTCGTACTTATCGAAGTACGAGAGCGATCCTAGCTCATGGATCGGTTTGAAGGTGTGCGCCGTCTCCCACTTCACCGTGGCCAACAGGTAGGCGATCTCGGCAAAGCTGCTCCAGGAGTTTGCGTCTGCGACGATACTGCTGATCAACGTGGTGAAGCCGCTGGTATCCGAGGGGTTCGACGGAGCGTAAAACTGAACTGGCACGAGCGAATTCAGGAATTGAGTGTTGCTCTTTGCAAAAACCATGGCGCTCACCTCGTACAAAGATGCTTCGCGAAACCTTACCTTCTCACGCAGCGGAACACAACCGAATAGTGCGGAAGAGGGAGCGATCGTTTCAGCAACAGCCTGAGGTTTGCAGTTTGATGACCAGGTGACCGGCACAACGAGCCCGGTTTAGCCCAATCCACGAAGCGTGACTTTCTCTCAGTATCACTGCGCCGCCCCGACCGAAGGGGTCGAGCAGCACGCAGACTTGCGCAGAGGATGCGGAGCAGTCAAGCGCATTTGCTAATCCTTAGCTAAAGATGTCTTTGACCTTGCTGAAGACGCTGCGCGACGCCGGCGTGTTTTCCACCGTCATCGTCTCGCTCAGCTGCTTCAGAAGATCGCGCTGGGTCTTCGTCAACTTGCTGGGAGTGGCGACACGTATCTCGACGATCAGGTCCCCCTTGCCATGTTCGTTAAGGTGCGGGACGCCTTGACCGCGCAGCTTGATCTCACGTCCGCTCTGCGTCCCTTCGGGGACCTTGATCGTCGCAGGCCCTTCGAGCGTCTGGATATCGAGCTCCGTTCCCAGAGCGGCCTGCGGGAATGAGATTGGAACAATGCAGTGCAGGTCATCGCCGTCGCGCTCGAAGAACTTGTGCTGCTTCACGTTCAGCACCACATACAGGTCCCCGGCAGGTCCGCCGAACATGCCGGCCTCACCTTCACCCTGGTAGCGGATCCTTGTGTCCTGCTCCACGCCAGCTGGAACCTTGACCAGGATGCTGTGCTCTTTTTGCACCCGCGTCTCACCGCGGCAGGTCTGGCAGGGATCTGTGATGACCGAACCAGTGCCGCTGCACTTCGGACAGGTACGCGCGACTGAAAAAAAGCCTTGCTGGAAGCGCATTTGTCCCGCGCCTTTACACTGCGGACAGGTGACAGGGGCCTTGCCCTTCGCAGCGCCGGTGCCGCGGCAGTCCATGCAAGTCTCCAGACGCTTGACCGTAATGTCTTTTTCCTTGCCGAACACCGCTTCTTCGAATTCGAGCGTCATGTCGTAGCGGAGGTCGCGTCCTCGCTGTACCCGCGAGGCCTTACGCTGGCCTCCCATGTTGAACATCTCGCCAAACAGGTCGCTGAAGACGTCCCCAACCTCCTGCGAGCCGAATGGGCTGCCCTGGAATGGGTTACCGCCTCCACCTGCGCCGAAAGCAGCATGTCCGTAGCGATCGTATGCGGCGCGCTTCTCTGGATCGCTGAGGACCTGGTAGGCCTCGCTGCAGGCCTTGAACTGCTCTTCCGCCTCAGGATTGTTTGGGTTGCGGTCGGGGTGATATTGCATCGCGAGCTTGCGATATGCCGCCTTCAATTCTTGGTCGGAAGCATCTCGCGAAACACTCAACACCTCGTAAAAGTCAGTCTTCGTCACGTTTGCCGTCGCACTCATCTCTGTGAATCTCTTTTCACTGCTTGTTCGAATTAGTCGGCCATCGTCGGGGCTGCGGACAGGGTTCTCTCCAAGCTAAGCCGGCACCTGCGCCGAATTGCTTGCGATCCTGACCAGCGCCGGACGCAGGAGCTTCTCGCGAATCTTGTACCCTCGCCGAATCTCCTCCAGTACCTGATGGTCCGGGAACTCGGAGGTTTCAATGCTTCCCAGCGCCTCGTGGACGCGGGGATCGAACTGTGTTCCAACCGTCTCTACAACTTGAACTTGAAGGCCTTTCAGCGCCTCTTCCATCTGCTTCAGGATGAGCTCCACACCGGCGCGAAGCTGTTCCGCTGTCCCATCGGCTTTGAGGGCCAGCTGAAAGTTGTCCATCACACCGAGAAACGGCTCGACCGTGTTGCCGACCGTGTACTCACGCGCATCGGCGCGCTCCTTCTGCTCCCGCTTGCGGGCATTGTCGAACTCGGCCTGCAAACGTGCGAGCCGGTCCATCAGCTGGTCTCTCTCCCCGCGAAGCTGGTCTATCTCCTGGTGCAGGGCAGAGGAGGCGGCCGGCTCCGCACTCAAATCAGGATGGGACTCTTCGCCCGCTTCGTGCAGTACCTTGCCCGCAGCCTGCTCCTTCAACTCTTCCTGCACAAACGCTTCATTTCCACTGATCATTGCATCCTCTTGATTTTCCTCTTTGTCGTGAGCGGCCCGTTCTCTGCCAACCCAGCGCGCCACCCTGTCCCAGTTGTTCTGCTGCTTCTCGCTCACACCCTCTCCATTTCTCGCGGATTTACCCGCTTGGATGCAGCATCCGGTCAAAGACCTGCGAGATGTAGCCTACAGCGTTCATCGTGTTCTCGTAGTGCATGCGCTTGGAGCCGATTACCCCGACCGTCCCCTGTGCCTCGCCCGCCATGCGCGCCGGTGCCGCGATCAGCACCAGCCCCGCCATCTCAGGCGCATGCTCTTCAAGATCGAAGACCACACGAACCGACTCTTGGCGCGCATCGATGTATGCATTCAGCAGCTCGACGAGCCGCTGCTTCTCTTCAAGCGCTGCGAGCACCTCGCGCAGCCGTGCCGCCTCCTGCTGGCCGCCCAGCACTTCGTACGTAACCAGGTTGGCCACGCCCTCTACGTAGACTGTCTGCTCCGGGTGTTCTGCCTGCGGCAGCGTACGCGACCATAGCTGTTGCACGTGGCTCATCAGGCTCTGGTATTCGCTGCGCTCAAGCTCGACCATCCTGGCGATCTCTGTGCGGACCCGTTCTACGCTCCATCCGCGAAAGTTCTCGTTCAGGAAGTTGGCTGCTGTCTCCAGTTCGCGCAGCGACAGATCGCGGTCGAGAGCAAGCACCCGGTCGCGCACCATGCCCGAGCGTGTCACCACCACAGCCAGCACGCGCGAAGCTGCCAAGCGCGAGAAATGCACGTGCTCAAGCATGTCGCCGTCCGACGCTGCTGCGACCGCCAGGCCCACGCCGCTCGACAGTGTTGCGAGAACATGGGACGTTCTTTGCAGTACGGCCTGCGTTCCAGCCACCCCAATAAAGCTCGAATCAATCTGCGAGCGTGAAGTCGCGGAGAGGCGTGCCGGGGCGACCCGCGGCGCTGCCCCGCCGCTTAGTTGTTCGACGTACATGCGAAAGGCTTTAGCAGTTGGAATCCTTCCCGCGGAAGTATGCGGCTGTTCCAGGAGACCGGCATCCGAGAGCTCGGCCATCTCGTTCCGGATCGTCGCGGGAGACATGCCACTACTGTGTGCTGTGCCGTCCATCATCTGCAGACGCGCGATCGTACTCGAGCTTACCGGCTCACCCGTTTCGATATAGTTCTCAACGATAGCTGTGAGAATAGCCCGCTGCCTCGCCGTACAACGATTCGCCTCTGCCATCTCCTAGCCGCCTCCTTTGCCGTGTTGAAGAAAGGCCGTATCGCACCGGCTCCCACTCACATTTAAGAATACGCCACTAGTCAAGAGCAGAATCCGGCTGCTGTCCATTCCTCGCTTTAGGTAATCTCCAGGACGTCCTCGCTGCGACCGGCGATTGCCTCTGCCGCCTTGGCTACCTTCGCCGCAATCTCGTAGAAGCCTTTGGCTATCTCCGAGTCCTTACCGGCAAGCGAGACGGGCAGACCTGAGTCGCCGCCCTTCCGGATTGATGGATCGAGTTCGAGCGATCCGAGGAACTCAAGGCCGAACTGCGCCGCCGTACGTTCCGCGCCGCCGCTCGAAAAGATGTCGACGACCTGCTGGCAGTGCGGGCAGGTGAAATGGCTCATGTTTTCGACCATTCCGATGACTTCGACCTTTACCTGGTGGAACATCTCCAGCGCTTTCCGGGCGTCTTGCAGACTTACGTCACTCGGCGTCGAGACGACGACCGCTCCGGTCAAAGGGACCGTCTGTACGAGCGAGATCACTACGTCTCCGGTGCCCGGCGGCAGGTCGACGATGAGGAAGTCAAGGGTTCCCCACTCCACCTGCTGCAGAAACTGCCGGATGATCTGGTGCAGCATCGGCCCCCGCATCACCATCGGCTTGTCGCCCGGTGAGATCAGTCCCACCGAGATGAACTTCACCCCATGCGAAAGAATCGGCTCAATCCGGTTCTCGCCAACAATGTTGGGCTGGCGGGTCACGCCAAGCATCATCGGAACGTTGGGACCGTAGATGTCGGCATCGATCAGGCCGACCTTATAGCCGAGTTTGCCGAGCGCGACCGCAAGATTTACCGCGACTGTGGTCTTGCCGACGCCGCCCTTGCCGCTGCCCACAGCTACGACGTGTGCTACTCCGGGCAGTGGCTGTGGTGCCTGCTGCACCTGTGCTCCCATGTGTCCCATTTGTTCCTCTCAAGTTCAGTGCGCCGATGCCTTTAGGTATGCCAGTCGAGCGTCTGCTGTGTTCGAAGTTCTTTCTTTCTTCTGGTCTCTTCGGCGCGCATCTCTCTGCGCCGCCCCGCGTCCTCATAACGGCGCTTCTGATGCTCGGTTTCGGGAACTACCTGCGGCACTTCCAGTTTGTTTCCATGAACATCCACGGCAACAAACGTCAGATAGGCCGACGATACGTGCCGCAGCCTCTGCTCTCTCACATCTTCCACCATCACCCGTACGCCAACCTCCATCGAGGTGCGATACGCGCGGTTCACGCTCGCCTTCAGAATCAGCAGCTCGCCCACACGTACCGGGGCGACGAAGTCGAGGTGGTCCATGCTTGCCGTGATGGTGATTGCCCTTGCATGGCGCGACGCAGCCATGGCGGCCACCAGGTCAATGTACTGCATGAGGCGGCCGCCGAAGAGATTGCCGATGCCGTTTGAATCTGCAGGAAAGACAATCTCGCTCCGCTCGGACTGCGACTCTGCCACCGTCCGCGCTGCTTTGCACGCTTCACTCATCTGCCGCTATTCTAAATGCCGCGTGATTGCACGCGTCGGGTATGTTCGCATGACGGGAAGACCAGAACGTTGGGAAGCAGCGGAGTTTTATTGGACCTACATCGACAAGGTGACCGGCGACCATGTTCTCTTTGCTCTAGAGAACCACGTCGAAGAAGCGAAGGCTGTCTTCGCAACGATCTCAGAGGACCATTCTCTCTATCGTTATGCGCCTGGGAAGTGGAGTATCCGAGAGGTCCTGAACCACGTCACCGACACAGAGAGGGCATTTGTGTTTCGGGCGCTATGGTTTGCGCGCGGGTTCGACGGAGCGTTGCCGGGGTTCGATCAAGACATTGCTGCAACCGGTGCAAAGGCCGACGGCGTATCCTGGGCCGCGCATGTCGATGAGTTCTTGCAGGTCCGAGCGGCGACGGTCCTATTCTTCAGGAACATGCCGACAGAGGCCATCATGCGGACTGGAATGGCGAGCGACAGGCCGTTTTCCGTTCGGGCGCTGGCGTTCATCACGGCTGGACACGCCGAGCATCATCTGGACGCAATCCGCCGTTTGTACATGGCTGGCTAAGATTAGGCCCCTTTTGGGAGTGCCTGCTGAATGCCGTCTCGAGTGGGCAGAATCCCTTCGGGAGTGACAAAACAGTGAGGTAGATACGGCTGGAACTCTATGCGCTCAGATTTCGAGACGCGAATCTTCAATCGCCAGGCGAACGTTGCCATCTGACTTAGTGAGACGGCGCACGGCCTCCATCTTGTCCACGTTGGCCTTGAGCATCACGACTGCGATCGGAATTGATTTCCCAGCCGACTTGATGGTCCGGATTGCGGTCTCGCGGTCAATATCGCAAACCTTCATCAACACGCGAATGCCCCGCTCAACCAGTTTGGCGTTCTTCATGTGCACGTTGACCATCAGGTTGTCGTACACGTAACCCAGCCGCGTCATGGCACCAGTGGTGATCATGTTCAGGATCATCTTCTGGGCGGTGGATGCCTTCATGCGGGTCGATCCAGAGATTACCTCAGGCCCGACCTCGGCGACTATCGTTGTATCTGCGACCTCCGCAAGCGGAGTGTGCATGTTGCAGACCACGGCGGCGGTCTTTGCGCCGCGGGCGCGGGCATATTCCACCGCACCAATCACGTAAGGAGTACGTCCGCTGGCCGAAACGCCGATCACAATGTCCTTACGCGTCGGACGCCGGCGGGCGATGTCCCGCTGGCCGATCTCAGGGGAATCTTCGTTGACATCCGAAGCGGAGGCAAGTGCCTTCGGTCCGCCTGCCATGATGTATTGGACCTGCTGTGGTGATGTGGAGTAGGTGGGTGGGCACTCCGAAGCATCGAGTGACGAGATGCGTCCACTTGAGCCAGCGCCGACGTAGATCAGGCGCCCCCCGTCGCGGAGAGCACGTGCCACGGTGTCGATCACAATGGCGATCTCAGGCAGCGACTTCTTCACTGCCGCGGCCACCTTCGCGTCTTCCTGATTGATAATGCGGGCGATCTCGAGGGCGTTCTTGGTATCGAAACCCTCTGAGGCGGCATTTGAAGTTTCGGTGGTAATCAACAAAGGCTCTGACATGTTGAAACCGCCAATCTTCTGGGTTGTAAGCTCGGGCATCGAGAGAGTGGCCATAGGTGTTCGATCCTGTGCAATTCTAATGCTTTGGTTCGTAATGTCCAACGTATTCAGATGCGGTGATGTAACTCGAGGGATACATCGGAGTTGAGGATTCGAGATGGCGTCGATCACTGACTTGGTATGTTGCCGGGTTCGGTACTCCGACGCGCGGCTGTCTAGCATTTAGGGAGTGAACCGTTGTGATGCGTCGTGCCAGGTTTGCGATGACGGTGTTAGTGTAAGCGAACAAGATAAAGATACGTCTAATCCTTTTGGGGGAGATTTGCCGAGGATGGACCAAGGAATCCACGCGAAGCCTCGCGAACATCCGGCCGCAGAGCCAGTGGACGATCAGAGCGAGATGACTGTAGTAAACGGGTGCGCCGAAGCTACGGACGGTGTCCGCGTTCGGCCCTGGACCGCTTCATGGGTGCGCGATGTCATCGTGTCTGTATTGGTTTCAGCCTTCATCATCGTCTTCCTGTATCAACCGGTGCGGGTGGAAGGTACCAGCATGCTTCCGGTGCTGCAGGATCAAGACCGGCTGTTCATCAACAAGATCGTCTACAGGGTAGGCGAGATTCGTCGAGGAGATGTCGTTGTCTTCCTTTACCCGCGGGACCACACAAAGAGTTACATCAAGCGAGTGATCGCCGTGGGCGGAGACGACCTGCGGATCGATCACGGGCGCGTTTTCGTAAATGGCAAGGAAGTGAAAGAGGCTTACGTGCCGCTCCGGTATACGGATGAGCGGTCGCAGGCGGAGACGATCGTGCCGCCTAACGACTACTTTGTGATGGGCGACCATCGCTCCATCTCAAGTGACAGCCGTGACTTCGGACCGGTGGAGCGCGACCTTATCTATGGAAAGGCCGCGTTCGTGTACTGGCCGATGGACCAGATAGGCGTCGTGCGCTGAGCGTTTAGGTCCGCTGCTCCTCGATCGCCGCAATCGCGTTCTGCACAATCGCCGCGAAACTCTGCGGATTCAGGCTGGCCCCACCTACAAGGGCGCCATCAATGTCCGGCTCAGCCATGAGTCGGCCAATGTTCTCCGGTTTAACGCTGCCACCGTACAGGATGCGGATCGCCTGGGCGGCTTCCTCTCCGAGGCGCGCGGCAACTTCGCGGCGAATGATGTGGTGGGCCTCCGCTGCCTGGTCTGGCCGGGCTACGCTGCCGGTGCCGATCGCCCAGACGGGCTCATAGGCGATGATGATCGGGGCCGCGTCCTCCGGACGAATTCCGTTGAAGGCGCAGCTGATCTGCCAGCGAAGGACCGCCTCGGTCAGCCCCGACTCCCGTTTGTCGTGGGTCTCGCCCACGCAGACGATGGGAACCAGGCCATGGGCTATCGCTGCTTTCAGCTTCCAGTTCACCATGTCGTCCGTTTCATGGGCGTAGATGCGGCGCTCTGAGTGGCCGAGCAGGACATGGTCGCAATCGATGCTGGCCAACATGGTGGGCGAGGTCTGCCCCGTGTATGGCCCCTCATTCAGCCAGTGCATCGTCTGCGCGCCGGCGGAGACGTTCGTCCCCTTTACCGCACCAATTACCGAGGCTAAGGACGACATCGTCGGATAGATGGCGATCTCGAGGTCACAACAGGTTTGGACCAGGGGAAGGAATTCGTGCAAAAAGGCGACTGACTCGGATGGCGTCTTGTACATCTTCCAGTTTGCGGCAATTACGGGCTTACGCATGGGAGCTACAGTATCCCACTTCGGCTACATAAGTGGAAAGCTGTCGTCCCTTGCCCGTCGAATCGTCTTTTTCATTCGGCTGCCAACTGCTGCCGCTTGCGTCTGACTTCGCGAGCGGCGATCCAGATGAGGCCGGAGAAGGTCAATGTAAGAACTCCGGCGGCATAGCGCCCGTTGAGTTGGCTGAACTCACCGTAAAGAAGCGCCAAGCCGATGAAGACAAAGATGATGTGAGCGCAAAATACTTCGAGCGAGGCTTTTCCGAGGGTCAGAAACGGTTCAATCATCACCAGGCGCTTCACCGGCTTACGTGCCCAGTAGAGGACACAAGAGAATGCGGCCAGGTTGAGCACACGCAGAGCTCCAATCTGCCACTTGTCGAGCAGCAAACCTAGGCTCGCCTGGGTCAAGTGCTGCCCGAGCCACTCGTGACGCACGCCCAGGAAGAAGAGGCACACCATGGCGCTTACGAGGTAGGCGTAGCCCGGCAGCTTGCGAAACGGCAGTCCAGCGCCTGCAGACTCCGCGCCGATCCACATGCCGACCAACCAGATTGCCTGCCACGCGAACAGATTGAACGCGCCGGTCTCCTGCACAGGAATTTGCAGATGGGTGAGACGGACCACCAGGTCGTGCATCCAGGTGCGCAAGCCAAACTGGGCAAGCAGCCAGATAAGGCCGCTGCCGGCCAGCAGCAGGTTCCAGCCGCGACGGTTGGCGAGGGCCAGCACATAGGGTGTGACCAGCAGAAAGAGGACGTACATGGGAAGGATGTCAAGCAGCGGAGGGCAGTAGATCAGCAGCAGCGATCCTACGACCGCTGTGAAGGGATGCGCGAGATAGAAGTTGAGCAGGTTTGTCAGCGCGACACGGTGCGCCCCGACCGCAAAACCCGCAGCGACCGTGAAGGCGAGCGCGAGCAGGATGACGTGGTAGCCATAGATCCGAAGGGCCCGCTTCCATAGCTTGACACGCAGTGCGTCGGGGTCTTCGGCTGCCTTTCGAACGTAAAGGCGGGCCACCAGCAGCGCCGACAAAAAGACAAAGCCCTCTGCCGAGGAGACGAAGCCGAACGGCTGATTGACGAGGTCGCTCATGCGCGTCGGCAGGTGCGTCAGTGTCATCCACACCAGGAACAGGCCGCGCAGCGCATCGAGCTCGGGCTTGCGTTCAAGCTTGACGATCTGACCCATGCGGCGCCCAAGTCGGTGGACCGGCTTCTGCGAATCAAGTACATCTTCCGAATTGGTCAGGGCTGGCGGCATGGAAGGGCGACCACGATTCAAACACAGGTTGCGGCGTCGGGTTGTGTACGGCATTGTTGCCGTCAACATCAGGGTTCTTTTTGCAAAAGTCCGGCGTTTGTCTCCGCCGCGAAGCGGTCGTCAGGGGGTGTGGTCGGCAGCAAAGAAGAGGCGACGACCGCTGGCAGGCTCAGCGGATTGAAACAGAAAGACAGTAAAGATGGTAATAAGCGGTTCCAGCGGATGTCGAAATCGCGCTTGTGAGGTGACCGCATAGTAGATCAGGGGTTCGACAAGAAAGGCGGCGGCAAACAGCCAGGCGCCCGGCACTCTTCGCCGAATGGAGAGCAGCAGACCCAGGACTCCGCTCACACTCAGGAAGCCGAAGTTGATCTCGCGCGTGATCTCGATCAAAGGGCTGCCCTCGAATGGGTGTGGCACACCGGCCCAGAAGAAGTAGATGCGTTTGAGCGTCCATCGCGCGATCAAACCGGGGTACTGCTTCATGTTCGCCTTGGCTAAGGCCCCTTTCTCCCTCACCCATGCTGCCTCGCCGATGGTCTTGTAGCGGATTGTGTCCGGGTTAGTCTCGGCGAGCGAGACGACCTGGCCCCAGGTAAAGCCGTTCTTCTCCTTCAGCGAGGAGACATAGAGTTCCGCGCCAAGATTGCCGCGCGTGGGAATGAACGCATGAAAGGCCCGCCAGTTGCGCCATGCCCAGGGAGCAAGGCACGCGAACAACACCATTGCGGCGAGTACCGCTTTCGTCAAGATGGGAAGAAGCTTGCGCCGGTCGGCTCGAACCTCCCAAAGCATCCAGAGGACGCAGGCGGGAAAGACCAGCAGAAGCGACGGATTCGACAGGGCGATTAAACCCCAGAGCGCGCCGAAGATCAGCCATCGCGTGGTGGTCTGTCCTCCAGCAGGAACAGTCAAATCTTTGCCGATGCGGCGGACACGCAGTGCAAGAACCAGCGTCCAGGTAAAGAGGAAGGTGGACAGCGAGATGTCCCAGATCCATCGGACGGCATACTGCATCGCGGCCGGGTAAAGCGCCCAAAGCCAAGCAGACCACAGCGCAACGCGGTGGCCATGACCTGAGGCGTCGTAGCAACGGGCGGCGATCTCGTAGACAGCCATTGCAGTGGCCGCGGAGAAGACGCTGTTGAGGACAAGAACCACCCAGGCGGAAAGCGGAGTGTATACCCCGAAGAGCTTGAAGACGCCGGCCAGCAGCAATGGATAAAGTGGTGCGATCCAGGCAGTCGGCCCGGTGTGACCGTTGAAGGGATCGGCGTAGCCATAGCCGGTGGCGAGCGCACGGGCGATCCTCCCCATCTCCCAGCCGAACTGAAAGTGATCGAGGATGGCCCGCACCCGGAAGGTGTGTGCGAGGGTTATGTAGAGCGCGCGGAGAAAGAAACCGGTCCAGAAGACCCGCTGAGGAGCGTTGAACCGGTCGCCGGGTGCGTTGAAGAAGGCTTTGAGGCGTGGGAGCATCTTCCTCAATTGTAGTCAGCCCTGTACTGGCGTTGGTCTGGAAGCACTGCGCGCCTTCGCGGCGGCGTGGGCCTTCTGATACTTCCATCGCACATAAATGGAATGGTGGAAGTGGAATTGAAGGCCTTCGCGGCCATCCAGAAAGCCAAGACGCAAAACGTAGTTGTAAAGGAAGGTGAGAACAGGATTGAGGACGGTGTTCACGAACAGAGCCAACTGAGAGTCGCTCGTCTTCCCCCGGCGAAGCATCAGCGGCACACTTGCCGTGCTGTACCGCTGCATATGCTCCTTATAAAGCGCCAGCGTAGGGTACTGGAAATGGAGGAGATTGCACTGCAACGCAGCGGTTGGACCCGCGGGTTTAGGCGTAGCGTGCGGTTCCGTGTCCTCTTCCAGGCGGGCAAAGCCCTTCCGAAATAACCGGAGCTTGCGGTCGGGATAGAGGCCGCCGAACCGCATCCACCGGCCGAAGATCAGATTGAGCCGGGGCACGGTGTATCCGTCCTGCTGGGGTGAGTCCGCAAGCAGCCGCTTGATCTCGGCGGCAAGCTCTGAAGTAACGACCTCGTCCGCATCCAGATTCAGAATCCAGGGACAGCTGCACTTGTCGAGCGCGGAGTTTACCTGCGCCCCATAACCTTTCCAGCTCTCGTGGAAGATGTTCGCGCCAAACCCCTTGGCAATCTCCAGCGTGCCATCGGTAGAGCCGGAGTCGACCAGAACGATCTCGTCAGCCCAGGTGATACTTTCGAGCGTGCGTCCGATGTTCTCGGCTTCGTTGCAGGCGACCATCGCTACAGACAGGCGGTTGCGGCTCATGCTGGCGTTGCTTTCACTTCTCCAAAGTAACTCCGTCTCGATCTAGGGGCAAGATCAAGGGTCTTCTTACCCGCCCTGCGTCAAGGCCCGACCGTGCCGGTGCCCGGAGTGATGGTAGTGGGTCCGCTTCCGCTGTTCGCGACCACGACGCCCACGACAACACCGATAATGATCACTCCACCGGCAATGACCCAGGGCTTCTTCAGGAAATGGGTGACTTTCAGCGGTCGCCTGGTGTGGCTTGAAGCAGGGGCGGTCGAGGCATCAGGCGATGTCCCCGGGGCTTCCGGTGAGACTTGGCCGCCCGGTGCGCCCGCGGAAATCGCGTTTGTCTGCGAGATGATGGCTGTCGCGACGAGGGCACCAAGGGTCGCTTGCACCGCAATGGAGTACTTGCCTTGGACCTGGTTTGGTGACAGGCCGTGGGCCACGGCCTTGCCCTCCGCGTCCGTTGTAACGGAAAGGGTGGAAAGGCCGTTGAAGCTGGCCCCAGCGCCCTGCGGACCTCCCTGGATTGAGAAGAGGATGAGTGCGCCTGCCACCGGCTTGTGGTTCTCGTCCTCCACCTGGACGATGGGCTCGCGTGCGGTGCGTTCGCGGATACTGTTCACCGCGTCTTCGCCGTCGAGAATGGTGATGTGCAGGGCCATCGGCGTTCCGGACTGAGCACCGGGCACGGCGGCAACTTGCGCAAGGAGCGGAGTTGCCGGAGCCAGCGAAACGATCAGGACGATCGCGAGGAGACGTCTCACATGGATCCAGACAGACGTAATGAAGAGGTTCATTGTGTGGTCGCTTCCGGTGATTCGCCAATGTCGTTCAACAGCGTGACGGTCACCCGTCCGACAGCATCCGTGCCGGTGCTTAGATTGAAGGTCTGGGTGTACGTGAACTGAGAACCATACTTTATGGAGTCGGACGCAGCATACCAGCTTGTGAAGATTGGAGCCACGTCCACGGTCAAATCCGTCGTTTCAAGCGATCTTCCCGCCGCTGGGCTGAAATGGAACCTCGCCAAGCGGATTAATCGTGTATTCGAGTAGCCCCGCGTTACAACGGTCAGTTGTTGGCCGCTCCCGGACAGAGCCACAGATGTGATGCCGGGTACTGCTGCGGGTTCCTGCACAACAAGCGGTTGGATTGAGGCCGGGGTAACGACCGCGCCACCGGCTTCGAGGACGAGAGTAAGCCTAAGCGTGCCGGCGACGGTGCCGCTCTGAAACTGCACGGGCAGGTCCGTGGTATCGCGCGGAACTGTGATGGCGAGAGTGCGGAGACCGTTGCTGAAGACAATGGTTGGATCGTCCGGCAAACCTGAAGCGGGGGAGAAGTCCAGGGAGAAGAGGGCCTTCAAAGGAGCGGGATACGGTGTGATCTTGTAGTCAAACGTGGGCTGGCTGTCAGGACTGATCGACGTGGGTCCGGTGACAACGACGTTGGCAGCGGGTGCAGACACGGTGAATGGAAGCGCATTGCTCGCGATTCCATCCGACGTCTCGAGAACCGACACCTGGAGCGTCTGCACCAGATTGAAGTTGGCCGCGGGCACAATGGCCGTGAGCGTCTTCCGGTTCACAAAGGTGGTCGTGATGGGGCTGCCGTTCACTTGGACCACGGCCGTGGAAAGAAAGCCGTTGCCGGTCAAAGTTATAGGTTTGTCGTCGTCACCAAGCAGGGCCGTTGCCGGGGATACGCTTACGAGCGATATGCTGACCACCCTGATGGAGACGCTTGTCGAGGCGGAGGCATAGTTCCGCTGGTCGGTCGGGCTAAATAGGACGGAGAGTGTGTGGGTACCAACCGAAAGTACTGTTCCCGCAGCTGGCGTGTAGGTGAAGCTGCCCGGCAGCGCCGCGCCATCTACGCCGGTTGCCGTCGCGTCCAGTTGCGTCGCGGAGAGGCTGGTTCCGGCGGCAATGTCGGCCGGCTGCGGCCACACCAGTCCAGGCATCGCCTGCGCAACTGTGATCGAGACGGATGCGCCCACAGACTTGTAGTTCACGCCATCGCTCGGAGTAAAGAGAACGGAAAGCGTCTGAGTCCCAGCCGTCAGCACCGTGCCGAGGGCCGGCGTGTACGCAAAGGTGCCGGGTACATTTGCCGTAGCGTCTAACTGGGCCGCGGAGAGTGCTGTGCCGAACGGTATCGTCGATGGGCTTGGCAACCATGTGACCGCCGCCGCGACCGGCCCTACTACTTCCGTGAGTGGATCACTCGAGCTCATGGCGTTGCTGGAGTCGCCCGAGTAGACAGCACGGTAGACATACGTTCCTTGAGGAACAGCAGAAGGGGTGAACTGCGCCATGTTCCCGGTGAGTGTGACAGTGCTGACAAGAGTCGAACCGAGATAAAAGGCGATTGAACCGGTTGGTGCCGTCTGGTTCTGAGACGAGACCACCTTCGCTGTAAGCGTGAACGGCTGCGTGGGTGGGGCCGGATTAAGGCTGCTGCCGAGTGTTACCGAGGTGGCAGCAAGGGCGGGCGTGATCGTGATCGAGGCTGTTGCTGTGGTCGTCGTGTAGTCGACGATGTCCGTAGGCGTAAAGAGGACAGAGAGTTGGTGTGTTCCCGCAGAGAGCACGGTGCCAACCGGGGGCGTGTACGTAAAGGTGCCGGGCACATTGGAGGTAGCGTCCAGCTGAGACGCGGACAAGGGAGTACCGGAGCGGATGGTGGCCGGGATTGGCTGCCAGGCGACGGCGGGTGTTGCCTGCCCAACAAGTATGGTGCGCGTGGCAACCGTCTGCGCGTAGTTCTTGCTGGCCGGGATGAAGGTTGCCGTCAACAACTGCGGCCCAGCGGTCAATAACGCTCCCAGAGCGGGCGAATACGAGAAGGCGCCGGGGACCGCACTGTTCGCCAAACCTGCGGCAGTGGCGTTGAGTTGCGCCGCTGAGAGCGGTGTACCGTAGACGATCGTCGCAGGATCAGGGTTCCACGTAATCGTGGCTGCGATGGGCGTGACCTGGAATGGAACTGAGGGCGAGGATGCCGAAGCATGGCCCTGATCGCCGTTGTAGACGGCCTTTAGGGAGTAAGTGCCTGCGCCCAACATTGCCGGCGTAAAGGTCGCTTGATTTGGTACGGGTCCGGCCAGTGGCGCGGTACCAAGCAAGGTGTTCCCGTGATAGAACGCCACTGTGCCGGTGGCGGTCGGGTCGTCGATCTTCGCCAGCATCTCAAACGATTGTGACCCATACGGAGCCGAAGATACCGGCAGTGTGGTGAGGCTTACTGTGGGCCGGGGCAGCCCGACCATCAGGGTTGTTGTGGCGCTGCTGCCGAGGATCTCAAGCGTTCCCGGAGTCGCGGCCGTGAGCGTGTGGGAACCAACAGAGAATTGCCTGGGTGGCAGCGAAGCGACTGCGTTGCCTGCAGCAAGGAAGCTGCGAACCCGCTCAACACTGCTGCTCGTGGATTTCGCCGTCAGCGTGCCGACCACGAGGTCAGCGTAACCATCTCCGTTTAGGTCCACTGCCTGCAGCAGGTTCTGACCGGGCTCGTTCAGCGGAACGCTCATCCCTGCAGCCAGGCGCTTGAAGTTCCCGGAGCCGTCCCCGCTCAATACATAGTCGAGACTTTTCTCGCCATCGGCTACAACAAGATCAAGCAGACCATCGCCGTTGAAGTCTCCCGCTGCCGTCATAGGAAGACCTGGAACCGCGGTCGCTACGGGAGGATCGAAAGCGACACCAGGTCCGCCCCGGTTTGCGCTGGTCTGCACCGATCCTGTGCCTGAGACAATAACGGAGGGCAGCCGTCCTTGTTGCAGCGCGTGGATCAGAAGTTGCGGATGATCGTCCACGGGTGCGGGAACGGCTGCTTGCGCCAGAGTGAAGCCTCCGCTGCTGTCATTAACCAGGAACATCACCTGGCCAGTGGGCTCACCAGAGGGTAGAGCTGCATTCATTATGGCGAGATCCGGGTATCCGTCACCGTTAAGATCCGCGACGGCTGCGTCGTAAAACGCCGAGGCGCCTGAGTCGGTTGCTAGACCGCTGCTCGACCGCCCAGGCAGAAAGTTCCCCGTACCGTCGCCGGTCAGAAGCTGCACGCCGGCATCGCCAACGGCATTCAGCTTGCCGATCAAGACCAGGTCCTGCTCACCGTCCTGGTTAAAATCGCCGGCCAGGACGCGGGCGCCGTAAACCACGACGGACGGATTGCTCCGGAGACGGAAGGTTCCGTCCCCATTGCTGAGGAGGGTGTAGAGTGCCTTTGCTTTACTGCTGCCAGCGGTCTCGCAGATTACAGCGAGGTCAGCGTAGCCATCTTTGTTGAAGTCAGCGGTCGCAGCGCTGACGATTGCGGCGCACGGAAGCTGGCCAAAACGGCTGAACGCGAGATCGCTCCGGAAGTTGCCGGCCGGGGTGGAGCCCAGCAGCAGGTGAATGACGGGCAAACTAGATGAGGATGAATCGCCTGGTTCAATAAAAAGAACGTCGGGAACGCCATCGCCGTTGAAATCGGCGACCATCGGCTTCAGCAGGTTCGTCCCTAAGCTGAAGCTCCTGGGAGGTGCTGAATGGAGTCGGGCGACATTATCCAGGACCAGCGGCGCGGTTCCGAGAATCGTTCCGCTGTCTGCAAAGGTGACCGGACCGCTGACCGCTCCGGCGACAGAGATGTCGGTGGGGCCAAAGCTTGCACTGAGGGTGACGTTCTGCTGAGAGGTCGCGGGATGAGGCGTAGCCGTTAAGGTGCCCTGGCTAACCTTCAGCGGAAGCAGGGTGAGCGTTTGGGCTGCAGAGCAGTAACTGTACTTCGCCGTGTTGCAGACCGCCACGGAGACCGAGGGGGCGTCTTCAGCAATGCCGAGCGGGATGGTGCTGACCAGTGTGGTCGAGGCGACGGACCTGACATCGCCTGCGACAGTGTTGCTCGACGTAAACGTCACCACGCTGCCGGAGTTCGGCCCCGCAACCGGGAGAAAGTACTCTCCGGTAAGCGCAAGGCTTGAGGGTAGAAGTGCATCAAGGTTGGGATTACGTTGCGGCGCAGAAGCAAGACTGATCCGGCTGAGGCGCGGATAGTTGAGAGCGATGGCTGCTGCATGGCCAGCTGCCTGTGTTGCTCCCGCGCAGATGGTCGTGCTTTTCGGCACAGTGTAAAGCAGAGCGTTGAACGACTGACCGTCCGCAAAGCTCTCGGGCGGCACCTCCTGGATGGTAGAGGCAGGCACGTCGAAGGCGACATTTGCTCCCAGAGGAGTGACCGTATAGGAAACCGGAACAATCGGTTGCAGGCTGCCGAAGCCGGTGTAGAAGCAGACGCTGAAGTCCACTTGCGGAGAGCTGTGGCTGGGCAGGAAACCGTTCAGCGAAGCGCCGTATGTTCCCGCCGGCAGAGCAGCGACAGAAGCTTCAATGGGAAGGCTCTGCGTCTGTGCGGCTGCAAAGCTTGAGATCAAAGAGAGTGCGAGCCCCGCCGAAAACCGCCGAATACATCGGCTCATGGACGCACCGCGGAGGCGATGACCGAAGTCTTGCTGGAGTTGCGAAGCGCTGGGATGAACATCGCCTTCGGATTTGCTGTACCAGCGTCAATGAGCCAGTTCGCAGCCGAGTCAAGGGCGGTTATACGAAAAGCCCCATCGTCGGCGAGAGCCTCGGAGAGGGTCGGCTTGCAGGCGCAGGGGACAGCAACCGCGGCAAAGCTGGCGAGATCGACGCGAACCACAGTTTGCGTTTCGGCATTTGCGACGACTCCCCAACGTCCGCTCGGCGAGATACCAATCGCTGAAGGCCTCTTCAGCAGACCGGAAGCTGGGACCAGCAAGGATGATGGCGCGGTGGAGACATTGCGGACGAGCGTAACAGAGTTGGACACCGGGTCTGCAAACAAAAGATCGTCGCGGCCGGGGACAAAGGCGATGCCACCGCCTGGATGACCAGCGGCGATCTGGGTAGAGCGTCCGGCAAGCGGTGTAATGGCGATGGAGGCCGAGGTTCCCTGAACAAACTCTATGGCGGCGGTGCCGGTGTCACTTACAGCTGCGTCGACGATCGGTTGCTCCACCACAACTTCCTTCGTCAATGGTGCACTTGGCAGACCAGTTACGAGCCATGCGGAGGCCGCTCCCGGAGTGTAAAGCAACGCCGCCGTTCCACCCGGCGAGAGCCGCAGGCGTGCGCCCGGCGGCAGAGACAATCCCAGGCTGAGTGGTGTTCCTCCAGGGAGATGCATCACTTCAAACGAGCCATCGACCGCCTGAATGAGTGCCAGGCCGGCCGAGGCTGACGTGGCAGCGTTCAGGTAAACACCGGCGGGCGTCACGCTTTGACCGATCTGGGATGCTCCGGGAAGCCCAAGAATGGGGCGAAGAGTTCGGTCTGATTCCAGCCACATGTAGCCAAGCTGCGGGCCGCTTGCCGAGGCGACAGGAGACGCGGGCTCCGCGATCGCGTTGGCAAGAGTGGTTCCACTTCCACAGCCAGAGACGCCCCACGTAAGCAACACGAGGAGACCCGTAACGCAGAGGAGGCACGGCACGCGTTTTTCTGGTTTGGCAAACAAGAGGGAGCAAACTTGCATTTTCGTCCTGCCGGGGATCAGTGGGGCCCGAAAATACGATGTAGGGGTACGGCTGGAATCTACCTTGTTCGAGGGGGAAGATCAAGCAAAGAATACGTGCCGGTTCAGTTTGTTCGCGCGTGTCAATCCCTCTGGCGGGGGAAGTTCCCTCGAAATTCGAAAAACTTAATGGGGCGCGTTTACGTAGTTCAGATTAGAATCCGGCGTGTGTTCTTGGTGATCCGGTTTGGGGTTGGGAAAGATTCAGACCTTGCGTTGCAATGCTTGCGGTGATTTCGGTCGTAGCTCGCAGGCTTCCGCACTCGGGAGAACTCTATTGGTCAGGAAAACGTCTGTTGCAGTGTTGGCCGCCGGGTTCATCTTCGCACTCGCTTCAAGGCCTGCGCTTTCCGCAACCCTGCCTGGAAGCTCGCCGCAAAGCTCCTCCGCCACGGCAACCACGATAACTCCTGAATCCGGCGTGGTGAGAGGTTCAGCAACCGTCGCCGCTCCCGCGATGTTGGTGGACATCACTCTGGAACGCCGCCACGATGGAAAGATCGAAGCCATGGCAGCGGGACACGTCTTTGCGACTGGCGATATAATCCGGCTGCGCCTGACCAGCCATTACGAAGGCTTTCTATACGTGATGAACCAGGGAACTTCCGGGCGCTTCGCGACCGTGTTTCCGGCTGCCCAGAGTGGCAGTGACAATCGGATCCAGGTCTCCAAGCAGTACCTGGTACCAGCAGTTGAAGAGGGCTGGTTTGAAGTAAATGGGCCTGCTGGATTCGACGTTCTCTACTTTCTTCTTAGCCCAGCAGCGCTGGCCGCGCCGATCGTCTCCAGTTTTGCCGCTCCAGGGCCGATAAGTTCCCTCAAGCCACGCTGTAACGACGAAATCTTCCGCGCGCGCGGCGAATGCATGGATGACTCTGCCGGTCCTGCGGCGTTACCCGCCGGGCAGCCGCTGCCCGCGCCGCTCGCTCCGGTGGCGGGAAGCGCCTCCCGCGACATCACGTTCACCAGCAAGCCGAATGGGACCGTAGGTGTGGCGGGTGCCACCGTTGCTCCAATGCTGTATACCTTCCGGCTTGCACATCTTTAGACCTGCCGGCTCGACTTCATGGATAGATCGTCGTTTCAAGGATCAGCGATGCTGTACAAAATGAGCTTCCCGCGGGTTGCCCGAAAGATCCTCTACGTGCTCGGGGAGCTTGCGGTCCTGCTGTCGTTCTTCTGCCTGCTGCCAAAGCCGCTTTGCGCCCAGGTGCTCTCTTCCGCCTCCACTGCAGGGGAACCGCCGCAAACTGCAAGGACGCCTCCGGCCGCAGACAGCCGCGACCTGAAGCCCATTCAGGCAAAGACGGCCTCGCCGGTCACAATACCCCGAAGCTACGCCCTGGTTGTGGGTATATCCAGCTATAAGAACCTCCCAGCCAAGGCGCAACTTGAGTTCCCTAACCGCGATGCCGAAGACATCTACGCCACACTGATCAGTCCTGAAGGAGGCCAGTTTCCGGCAGAGAACGTGCACAAGCTGATCAACGAGCGCGCGACTGTGGCAAATATTCGCCACGAACTCGAAGACTGGCTGCCGGCGGTGACGCAGGACAACGACCGCGTATTGATCTACTTCGCCGGGCACGGCTTTGTCTCGGGCGGCAAGGGTTGGCTGGCCACGTACGACGTCGATCTGCACAGCATCCCAACCTCGGCGTATCCGATGGATTCGCTTGGCTCCGTGATCGGCAGCAAGATTAAAGGCAAGTGGAAGGTGCTGATCACGGACGCCTGTCACTCCGGCGCGATCACACCGGAGGCGGACCGGACGCAGGTCAACAACAGCCTGCTGGATCTGCAGAAGTCCTTGTTTTCGCTTACCGCCAGCCGCGACCGCGAGCAGAGCTTTGAGAGCGATCGCTGGGGCGGCGGCCATGGAATATTCACCTACTACGTCATCAAAGGCATCGAAGGCGAGGCGGACACCAACGGGGACGGCGTGGTCGACGCGGATGAACTCTCTGAATATGTCCACACGAACGTAAGGCTTGCGACGGAAGGCCGGCAGAACCCGACCAGTGAGCGCGGCAGCTTCGATCGCAACATGGTTCTGGCCTACAATCCCTCTCGCGTGAAGGGAGCGAATCTTCCCGCGCCGCAGTACGGCAACCTCATCATTGAAAGCAACATGGACGGCGTCGAGGTCTGGGTCGATGGCAAAAGCGCCGGCGTCGTAAACAAGGGGGTCGCCCTGCGTTTGCCGGGCATCGCGCCGGGAGTTCACACCATCAAGGGTGTCCACCTCGGCTATGAACCCGACGGGCCCCGCGAAGAGCAGGTCTACCCCGGCCAGGACTTGACGGTAAGCGTGCGCATCCTGATCGCACGCCGTGCCAACCGGTCTGCCGTGGAAGAGTTCGACAAAGGCATCGAGTTCTACAACAAGGGCTACGAGGCAAACTACCGCAATGCCGCGGAACATTTTCAAGCAGCTCTCGCAATCGACCCCAAGTTCAGTCAGGCGCTCGTCTATCTTGGCCGTGCTCAGAGTGCGCTGTACGAGAACGACAAAGCTGTGGCGTCCCTGAGCGCTGCGGTCGAACTTGATCCCGACTACCAGGAGGCTCGGGCCAGCTACGCTGCCGTCCTGCTCGATTCAGGCAATCTGGACGAAGCCATCCGGCAGTTGAATGTCGTGACCCGCCGCGAGCCCGACCGTGGGTGGGCCTGGTATCTGCAGTCGCAGGCGTATGCCCGCAAGGACGACTTCGCCGATGGCAAGACCAGCGCTGAGAATGCCATTCGCCTTACGCCGAAGAACGCCGAAGCGCACTTCTGGCTGGCAGAGTGCCTGCGCATGTTGAAGCAGCCGGTCGAGGCGGAGCGCGAGTACAACCAGTACCTGGCCATGTCGAACTTCGATACGGGAAAGGCCGGGCAGTTGAACTACTACCTTGCTGGGTATCTGTTCGGGATGGGCAAACGGTCGCATGCGACGCAGGGCGATATCTGGAAGGAGCTACAGGGACTGGCAAACTTCGGACTTTGTAATACCGAGCGGCAGCAGAAGAGGTACGACGAAGCGATTGCGCATTGCCAGAAGGCATTGACGTATCTGCCGAACGATGTCGGCGCCAACTACCGGCTCGGAGAAATCTATTCGGAAAAATTCAACCAACAAAATCAACTCGGCTTCCTGGCAGCGGCAAAAGAACACTTCAACGCGGCCATCTCAGGTAATCCAGACACGATCGAAGCAGATCGGGCGAAGAAGTACGTGAAGAACATCGACAGCCTTCTGGCACAGGTTCAGTAAGTGGATGGCCGCTGGTTTCGAAGAATGTCTCCGATGTGACCTGTCTGCATGGGACGGCAAGACAGTAAGATCCTCAGCCGACGATCATCACCGCCGCAAACAGGAACACTGACGCAATCAGACAAAACATCGCCGCGTGTATTCTGTCGCTTTTGATCTGTCGAATGTAAGCGAGTGTCAGCACTGTGTCGCACAGGCTCGACACGAGGTCTTCATCAGATGCCTGCTTCACTGAGAGGAAGTAACTCGCCTTCGACTCCGACAGGATGTTGTCTGCGGGGTTGAACAGAGTATGGAGCGCCCAGTGGTGCGCCTTGTTGTGACCGACGTAGAAGGCCGGTTTAGCGGGTGCTTTGCTATTGATGTGCGGTTTGACCGTGGGAAAGATCACCCGCAGACAGACCATGATGGCGATCACTTCCACCAGCAAAAACAGGGCGAACAGCACCCGGTGCAGCGCTGGCGCACTCTCATGGTGCTGCACGATCACAGCGGCCATGCCGGAGAGCAATGTCACGCAGAAGGCCGCTTTGGTGTCGAGGAAGCGCACCGTCCCCTGAGTGTCCTCAATGATTTGATAAAGAAACCACAAGCGGCTTTGAAAGTCGGCGTCGGGGCCGGGCCGCGCTGTTGAACCTGTTTCGCCAGACATACGCAGGAGTGTAGCAGGCAGGCCGGGGATTTCGGTTGCGGTACTGCAAGGGTGCCGGTAGGCTGGTGGCGCACCGTTCCCAGGTAAATGCAATCGACGGAAAGATCCGCTGGAAAGATGTACGAACAGTCGACATGGATCTGTCTCCTGCTGCTCCTCCCCTCGCTGGCGCGGGCTCAGGCGACTTTGCCTCCAAGCAGTCAGGAGAGCGTACCTGCAGTGGAAATTCAACGCACCGCGCCGGTCGAGCAGCGCATCCCTCAGCAAAAGTTCCCGGCCGCAGGTGCCCTGCAGGGCCTTGTTCTAGACGAGGCTGGGCGGCCTCTGCCGGGCGTCGAGATTCGCTTGGTTAGTGCCATTGTTCCCGTCAGGACGCCGCCGGCTTTCACTTCGGCAGACGGCATCTTTCGCGTCCTCGGTGTTCCTCCTGGACTGTATGAGTTGGTGTTTACGTCGAAGAATGGTCTGCCGCTGCGCAGACCCGGCGTGGAGTTGCGCGCAGGTGAGGTCCTGTCGATCGAGGTGCATCTTGCTGCGGGAGCACCGAACAACCAGACGGCGCTCTCACAAAC
>CAZZYQ010000027.1:0-15224 GCA_964658395.1 uncultured Granulicella sp.
CGTGGGGCAGGAGCAGAACTAACCCCGAAAGCAAACCCCACTTCGCCTCGCCCGCCGAGAGGAACTGGTCGATGATGATCTGCGCGCCGTTCGCGAAATCGCCGAACTGCGCCTCCCAAAGCACCAGCGCCTCAGGGTAGTCGCGCGAGTAGCCGTACTCAAAACCCAGCACCGCTGCCTCGGACAGCATCGAGTTATACACCTCGAAACGCGCCTGATTCGGTGAGATGTGCGACAGCGGAACATAGCGCTGCTCGGTCTCGATGTCCACCATCACAGCATGGCGCTGGTTGAACGTGCCTCGCTGCGAGTCCTGCCCGCTCAGCCGCACCGGTGTGCGCTCCGCAAGAAGAGAGGCATAGGCCACCAGTTCGGCCATGCCGTAGTCGAAGGGCCGCTTGCCTTCGCCCATCTCCAGCCGCTGTTCGAAGAGCTTCTTCACCTTAGGGTGAACATGGAAGCCTTCGGGATGATGCGTCGTCCTCTGCACCAGTTCGCGCACTCGCTCCGCTCCAAGCCCGGTCGATACCTCGTACTCCGGCTCGTAATCGCCGCCTTTGTACGGGCTCCAATAGTCGGGCAGCTTGGCCAGCCGTGGCTTGTGTTCAGCGTGTGTGGCGGCCTTCTGGTCTTCGAGAAAGTGGTTCTGGATCGCTGCAACCTCGACCGCTGGATCAACGCCGATCTGATCCGCATAAATCTTGTAAAGCACAGGATGATCTTTGATGATCGCGTACCGCCGTGGCTGGGTCACCGTTGGATCGTCCACCTCGCTATGCCCATGCCGGCGATACCCAATCAGGTCCACAACAATGTCTGACTGAAATCTGTGCCGGTACTCCGCCGCGATGGCGGCAACGCGTACCACCGCGTCCACATCTTCTGCGTTGACATGGAAGATCGGGATTGGCAGCCGCTTGGCCACATCAGACGAATACCGCGATGCATTTGACTCCTCCGGCAGCGCCGTGAAGCCCAGCAGGTTGTTGACGATCACGTGCACTGTCCCGCCAACCTCGTACCCCGGAAGCGCCGCCAGCACCAGCGTCTCTGCGAAAACGCCCTGGCCGGCGAAAGCAGCATCGCCGTGGATGATCATTGGCAGAACTTTGGTACGTCCATAGGCATTGTCAGCGGCCTTCACGTCGAGCCGCATCTGTTTCGCCCGCGCGCGCCCCAGCGCCACCGGATCGACTGCTTCAAGATGGCTGGGGTTCGAAGCCAGGTGCAGATCGATCGTCTTGCCTTCGGGAGATTGGTACGTTCCTGTCGCGCCAACGTGGTACTTTACGTCCCCACCGCCCAGAACGCTGCGGGGATCGACGTCTTCGAACTTCGCGAATATCTCCGAAGCCGAACGGCCCACCGTGTTCGTCATCACGTTCAACCGGCCGCGATGGCTCATCGCGAAGATCGACTTGTCCACGCCAAGCGCCGCGCTCTTCTCGAAGACCGCATCAAGAAACGGGATCAACGCCGTCAGCCCTTCCAGCGAAAACCGCTTTGTGCCTAGATAGCGCGATTGGATGACGCTCTCGAAAACATCAGCCTTGATCAATTGGGTCAGAATATGCGCCTGGTCTCTGGCGACCGTAGGCTGCTCAATCTGCTGCTGCAGCCACTGCCTACGCTCGGCGTTTGCGATGTGCATGAACTCAGCCGCGATGTTGCCGCAATAGTACCCGCGCGCCTCAGAAGTGGCTTCGCTTTCGGGCGGCACAACAGGAAATGGCTCCGGTGGAAGAAACTGCCTAAGCGGATCGAGTGTCGCTTGGAGATGCCCCCAGTTACGGAAGATGTTGAAGATCTCTTCCCGCTCGTTCGTATTGCTCTCAGCAGGCAGCGTGGGGGAGGGGCTCAGTTCTACCTTCGCGGTCATGTCTTCCTTTCTCGTCGGCAGCAGAGCGGTGGGAAACACGCTCCGGCCTGTCCTTCAATGCTAGCCCTTCAGAAAGGGGAGCGTCACTGCCAGTCCGATAATCGCGCGGGAAAAGACATCCCCTCGGTTGCTGGCGGATTCATCCCACAAGCAGCCGATGTCAGTTGCGACCGAGCGAGCATCAGCTACTTGAGAGAACTGCCGTTCATCGCCGCCGGCTTTGCAAATATCTTCAACGCATTCCGCACCGTGTAGTTCAGACCCCACAACGTTGGCAGCACCACGATCACCCACGCAATTGCGATCAAAATTGGGGGCGACTTCTTCCCTTCAGCCATCTCGAACCTCCTGGTTTATGGCTCCTGCCAAGACTTACCGGCGGAGCGATCTCGTTTCTCTCCGCCGAACCTCAATGCCCCATACTTGCGGTCTCCAATGGCTGCTCCTTCATCCAGTACTTCTCGGCGACCGGTCGGACGAAAAGGTTGGCGACAAACCCGACCACCAACAGGCCGCACATGATGTGCAGGATAAGAGGGTAGGCCGCTTCCTTGGGCACTTTGTTGGCAACGTAGTGGTCGAGAATGCCGTTCACGATCAGTGGCCCGACAATGCCCGCGGTCGACCAGGCTGTGAGTAGCCGCCCATGAATAGCGGAGACGTTGTATCCGCCGAACAGGTCCTTGAGATAGGCCGGTATTGTCGCGAAGCCGCCGCCATACATCGAGATCAGAACTGCGGCCACGATCACGAAGAGCGCTACCGAATTGAGATGATCCTGGCGTGTAAGCGGCAAAAAGAAGTACAACACAGCACCTACTGTGAAGAAGACGAAGTACGTCGCCTTGCGTCCCAGCAGGTCCGACGTGGACGCCCAGATAAAGCGTCCAGCCATGTTGAAGATGCTGAGCAAGCCAACGAAACCCACCGCCGCGGTCGGCGTTATCACGCCTTTGAACAGGTCCTGGATCATCGGCGCTGCCTGCTCCAGGATCCCTATTCCTGCGGTCACGTTGGTGAACAGGATCACCCAGAGCAGAAAGAACTGTGGCGTCTTCCAGGCATGCTCGACGTCTACATTGTGGGTCGAGATCAGGGCCGACCGCTTCACGGGCGCCGTCCATCCCTCTGGCTTCCAGCCCGGCGCGGGCACGCGGATCGTGAACACGCCGAACATCATGAACAGGAAGTAGATGATGCCCATGGTGAGAAACGTGTAAGGGATCGACGGCTGACCAGCCGCTTTGAAGTGGGCCATGAGTTGGCTCGCGAGTGGACCGCCTATCATCGCTCCGCCGCCGAAACCCATAATTGCCAGTCCCGTTGCCAGGCCAGGCCGGTCCGGAAACCACTTGATCAGCGTGGATACGGGCGAAATATAACCCAGACCTAGGCCAATTCCCCCCACTACGCCGTAGCCAAGATAGATCAGCGCGAGTTGATGCGTGCTTGCTCCGGCCGCCGAAATTGCGAATCCAGCGCCAAAGCAGATCGCCGCGTAGAACATCGCTCGCCGCGGTCCGGCTTTTTCAAGCCACGCCCCAAACAGCGCCGCCGAGAGCCCGAGAAAAGCAATTGCGATCGAGAAGATGTATCCCACGGCCTTCAGGTTCCACGTAGAGCCATCCGCGCCGTGCAGCGCCAGCAGCGGATTCTTAAATACCGAGAAGGAATACACCTGTCCAATCGAGAGATGGATCGCCAGTGCTGCCGGAGGTGCCAGCCACCGGCTGTAGCCGGGCGGGGCAACAGAACGTTCGCGGTCGAGAAAACTCAAGGTCATAACCAGAACTCCAGGCTGGAAGCAAAATGTAGTTCGAAGTACAGCCCCGTAATAGATGACAGCTGCCTGGGTCCGGCAGCTAAAGATGCGCAGCACTTCTGTAACGTCTCGACAATACACGGAGAGCAGCAATTCTGGCCGGCCTTCAGGCTTCCCGATTGCCTCAGTCACAAACCGTAGCGTACCTTTTTAGTACCCATGCGAGCGCCAGAACCGATTACCCCGCCAAGCATCTTCGAGCAGCACGATAACCTTAGCTCGTCCATGCGCGAGGACCGCGTCTTCCCTCCGCCTGCGGAGTTTGCCTACTCCGCACACATCAAGAGCCTCGCTGAATACGAGTCGCTCTACAAACAAAGCATCGAAGACCCGGAGGCATTCTGGGCCGACGCTGCCTCGAACCTTGATTGGTTTGCACCCTGGAACGCTGTTCTCGAAGGAACCTTTCCAACCGCCAAGTGGTTCGTCGAGGGCAAGCTCAACCTCTGCCACAATAGCGTCGATCGCCACGCCCTCACCTCTCCAGACAAAGTGGCCATCCTGTGGGAAGGCGAGCCGGGCGAACTTCGCCGCATCACCTATGCCGATCTCCACGCGCAGGTGCAGAAGTTCGCCAATGTCCTCAAATCTGAAGGCGTGAAAAAGGGCGACCGGGTCGCCATTTACATGGGCATGTCGCCCGAACTCGCCATTGCGCTGCTGGCCTGCGCCCGCATTGGTGCGGTTCACTCCGTCATCTTCGGAGGCTTCGCCGCGCAGGCACTCGTCGACCGCATCAACGACTCCAGCTGCGTCGCGGTTCTTACGCAGGACGGCAGCTATCGCCGCGGCAGCGAGATCAAGCTCAAGTCCATCGTCGACGAAGCTCTGGCCCAATGCCCGACCGTCAGGAGCGTCCTCGTCTACCGGCGAACAGGATCGTCCGTCACGATGCAGCCGGGACGAGACACGTGGCTGCACGACGCACTTGCCGCCGCCGCTCCAGACTGCCCGTGCGAGTGGATGGACGCAGAAGACCCTCTCTACATCCTTTACACCTCCGGAACCACCGGCAAACCCAAGGGCCTCGTTCACACCACCGGCGGTTACTCTGTGCAGACGTATCTCACCAGCAAGTATGTCTTCGACCTAAAGCCAGTCGATGTCTACTGGTGCACCGCCGACATCGGCTGGGTCACGGGGCACTCCTACGTGGTGTACGGCCCGCTGCAGAACGGCGTAACCGTCCTGATGTACGAAGGCGCCCCAAACTTCCCCGAGTGCGACCGCTTCTGGAAGATCATCGACGCCCACCAGGTGACCATCTTCTACACCGCGCCCACGGCGATCCGTGCGTTCATCAAGTGGGGAAACCAGTGGCTTGAGAAGTATTCGCTCGCGTCCCTGCGCTTGCTCGGCACCGTCGGCGAGCCAATCAACCCCGAGGCCTGGATGTGGTACCACCGAATGATCGGCAAGGAACGCTGCCCGATCGTCGACACCTGGTGGCAAACCGAGACCGGTGCCATGCTCATCGCCCCTGTCCCCGGCGCGGTTCCCACAAAGCCAGGCTCTGCAACGCGGCCCTTCTTCGGAATTGTGCCAGAGGTAGTCACCAAACAAGGCGATCCGGTACCCCCAGGACAGGGCGGTCTGCTCGTCATCCGCAAGCCGTGGCCGTCAATAGCGCGCACGATCTACGGCGACCCCGCCCGCTACGAGCAGGCCTACTTCTCCGAGGTTCCCGGCAGCTACTTTACCGGCGACGGCGCACGCCGCGATTCGGATGGCTACTTCTGGCTGATGGGCCGGGTCGATGACGTCATCAACGTCTCCGGTCACCGTCTCGGTACCATGGAGATCGAGTCCGCCCTCGTCGCCCACTCCAAAGTCGCCGAGGCTGCCGTGGTGGGCCGGCCCGATGAGATGAAAGGCCAGGCCATCGCAGCCTTCGTCACGCTCGAACACGGCCAGGTTCCCAGCGACGCGTTGCGTCAGGAGCTACGTCAATGGGTGGCCAAAGAGATCGGCGCTCTGGCCCGCCCTGACGACCTCCGCTTCACCGACGCGCTTCCAAAGACCCGCAGCGGCAAGATCATGCGTCGCCTGCTCCGCGAACTCGCCACCACCGGCGAAGTCAAAGGCGACACCACCACGCTCGAAGACTTCGCTGTGGTTGCCAAGCTGCGGGAACAGGACGAGGCGTAGTCCACGCTTCCTTGGTGTTCGCGGAACAGAGCGCCAGACGTTGACGAAGACGATCAGCGATGCAACGCGCTGGTCGAGCTACAACTTTCGTGAGCAGCGCTCCTCCTGCCTGTGCCTATCTCGTCGACCCGCGGCGATCACTACTCCATCGCACAGGATGGCGGCCGCAGCGTCGTGGTAGTCGTCCGAAGGCTCAGAACGTATGCCATTCATCCACTAGCAGGCACAGCGTGGCCGGAATATCATGCGACCGATTCCGATGGCCATCGTAGTCCGGTATGTTGCGAGCGGCGGGTCAAAGTTCAGCTATCTCAATCACATCACGGCCCGCCAGCAGGAACTTGGGTACAGCGGTACGCTATCTTTTGAACGAGCATTGTCATTGGCGCGGCCAAGTGTAATCCTCCACAGATGAATCTCTGCATGGCAGCCACAACGTTCTGTGTTCTCACAATTGCCTGCGCACTGCCGCTTGCGGCACAGGAGCGCGGTGCGTGGCGCGCAGCCAGCAAGACTGCGCAATCGATTACCGGCGACGTCACCTTTGGCGACGAGCGGATGACAATTAACTTCTTCACCCTGCCTGTGGCGGAGATCCGCCCCCTGAAGCCCGAAGAAGTCGCCGCCGTCTTCTCTGAAGCCACCGCCGATGCTCCAGCGCACGTCGGCCATCTCTTTCGCGTCAGTATTCCCGGCGACAGACGCTTTCTGCACAAGAACACTCTTTGCGGCTCCGACGAGACCCAGTGGATGGTCACCTACGTCTCCGGCAAACAACTTCGTCTGGCATTCTTTTCAAACGCAAAGCCGCCGGTCTTCACCGCTGAAGGGATGAACGAGAACGTAAATTTCTGCGGAACCTACACCTATGTGCGGTAGCATGCGAGACGTTAGTCAGAGTGGAGAGTCTGCGCCAGCATTCTTGTCGAGAGGAAGGTCCGTATGAATACTCCTGCTGCCACACCGGTGCTTACGTTTGACATAGAACGCCAGGGCACCACGACCATCGTGCGATGCCATGGCCGGCTCGTCTCTGGCGTGGCCGATCTTCTTTACTCAAACGTAAGACAATGCATTCCTGGCTCCCGGCGCATCGTGCTTGACCTTACCGATCTTTCGTTCATGGACAGTATGGGTCTTGGGACGCTGATGCGGCTGTACGTCTCCGCCCGCACCGCGGGCTGCAGCCTGGAACTGATCCACATCGGCAAGCGGGTCCGCGAATTGCTGCAGCTCACGAACATCTGGTCTGTCTTTGCCACGGTCGGGGAGCATGGGATAAAGTTCTGAGCGGCCGCGAAACAGCTGCCGTCGTTACACCAGGTGCTCGCTCGGCTTAGTGGGCAGAGTAAAGAAGAAGCTCGATCCGACGCCCGGTCCGCTCTTCGCCCAGATCCTGCCGCCGTGCTGCATTACGATGCTTTTGCAGATCGCGAGTCCCAACCCGGTTCCGCCCATCATGCGCGAGTCTGAAGCGTCGATCTGCCGAAAGCGATCGAAGATCTGCTCCAGTTTGTCCTCCGGGATGCCGGGGCCTGTGTCCCGCACTTCCATCTCCGCTTCGTAACAACTGGTCACCTTCGCGGTCAGTGCGATCGTGCTTCCGTGAGGCGAAAACTTGAGGGCATTTGAGGTCAGGTTTACAACAACCTGTAGGACGCGCTCCGGATCGGCCCAAACCATGACGCCTTGCGCATCGACTGTAAGCTCGATCCCCGCCTTCTCCGCCTCCTGCTTCTGATTCGCGGCGACCTTGCACAGCAGGTCGTCCATGCTGCACATGGTGTAGTGCATCTGCGCCTTGCCGCTGCCGATGCGCTCAAGATCAAGAATATCGTTCACCAGACGCACCAGGCGGTCTGTGTTGCAGATCGCGATCTCCAGCATTTGCTGCGCCTGCGCGGGCCGCGAGGAGAGCGCTCCGCTTTGAATGAGACCCAGCGCAGCGTGGAGCGATGTAAGCGGGGTACGCAGTTCGTGGGAGACAGTGGAGATGAACTCGTCCTTCAGCCGTTCGAGCGCCTGGCGCTCCGTCGTGTCCCTGAACGCGACCACAACACCGAGCGCCTTACCTGCCGGAACCAGCCCCGCTTTGGCGGCCTGTCTGGCTTCGCGCGACTCCGCATCGACCTGTGGCCGGGCCACATACTCGACCGGGAATGAGCTGCCGTCTTTGCGCCAGAAGACCTCGGTCGCGACCCTGGTCGTCACCATCCTTTTCAGACTTTTGTGGACTGCGCAGTCCTCCCAAGGGTAGGGTTCTCCTGAGACTCTGGTGTGATGGATCAGATCATGCATTCTCTGGCCCAGCATCTCCTCCGGCTGGTAGCCAAGCATCTGGGCCGCAGCTGGATTGACGACCGTAACGCGGCCTTCGAGATCAAGGCTGTATATGCCGTCTCCAATCGATTCGAGGATGGAATTCGACTGCCGGATCAGCGCGCGCAGGCTCTCTTCGGCACGGACTTTTTCGCTTACATCGACGCCGAAGCCGAGGACATACGGCTCGTGGCCGGGCGCTTCGATGAGCTTGTTGCGAAACGCAATCACCCGGACTTCGCCATTCGCATGCAGCAGGTGCATCAGTCCCTGCGACTCGCCCGTACTGATGATCTCCTTGAGATACTCCTGCAAACGGCCAACGAGGTGTGCAGGAATGAACTCCTTCAGCGAGCGACCCAGCATCTGCTCCGTCGTTCTTCCAATCCCTGCCGCCCCTTGGCGGTTGAGGGAGAGAAGAACGCCCTCGAGATCGTGCGTACACACCATGCCGAGCGAGCCTTCGACAATCTGTCGGTAGCGTGCTTCACTCTCCTTCAGTGTCTCTTCTTGAAGCCGCTGTACGGTCACATCGATGCCTGTCGCAATGATGAAAGCCACCTGCTTCTGTGCATCGAGTAAAGCGGTAGCCGACCAGGCTATGCGGCGCAGAGTACCGGTTTTGGTCTGCCAGTAATTTTCAAACGTCGTCGGAAATCCTCCGGCCCGGATGCTGTCGAACTCCCGCATCGCATCCGGAACTCCTTCGCCGGGAATGAGCCGTTCCCAGATATACCGGCCGATCATCTCCTCTGATTCAAAACCGGAGATGGTCTCGCAGGCCCTGTTGAAACGCACAATGCGGCCGGCCGTATCGAACACCGAGACCAACGCGCCCACGGTGTTGAGCACAGCAGAGACAAAGTTACGTTCGACGGTCAAGGCAGAGTGGACCCGCTGATGTTCGCGCGTGGCAAGGTCCACCTGCCGGACGCGGCTGAGTAGTTCGAGGCGCATGACCACCTGCCGGCTCAGAATCGAAAGCCCGTCGCGCTGCGAAGGATTCAACCGTCGAGCCACCGCGTCCAGAACAAACAATGTTCCGACGTGTGCGCCCGCCTGAGTGATCAGCGGAGCACCAGCGTAGAAGCGGAAGACACGTCCCCCCATCGATATCCCGGTCTCGGCGAGCGTTGGGTCAAGATAGGCGTCGTAGATCTCGTAGATCTCACCGCCCCGAATCGTTGTCTCGCATGGGGAGTTGCCCCGCGGCAACTCAGTCAACATAATCCCACTCATGGCTTTGTAGACACGCTTATCGCCGTCGATCAACATCACTGCGGCTACAGGCGTGTTGCACACCTGCGTGGTCAGGCGCACCAGATCATTCAGCGCCGCATCCGCGGGACCGGTGAAAACTCCGGATTGTCTGAGTGCTTCAAGGCGAGACTGTTCGCCATGGAGTGAACGAAGTTCCATATCGATAGTCCATGGTAGATTTTCGTCTGTTACAGATCCTGCCACTTTCGCGTCAACAGAATGGGAGTTCTTTGTTATGGGAGCAAAGAAATAGCTGATTAGCCCTAGACCACAAACTTCAATGCAGTTAGACGCACTGCCATTCGGTCACCCATAGCTTACCGCGCATACGATCCCACCGATCAGAAATGTTTAGGGCTTCGGCAGAGCACAGCACGAACCCGCATCCTGAGGCTCTTCCGCACTGGCATCAAGCGCGACCTTCCAGGACCCATCGGAGAGCTTCTTCCAGACCGTCAAGTAGCGCCCGGAGGTCTTTACCGGCTGGCCGTTCTGATCTTTGGAGGTGCCGTCGTAGTGCCCCCAGGTAAAGCCCATATCGTTGGAGGGTCCCATCTGGGCGCCTTGCGCCATCCAACTCAACTGGTACTCTTTTGGGTCCCATTGCGCCTGCGCCGAGATGGCGACCTTTCCCATTACCGGCGGCTTCCCGTTTGCCAGCGAAACAGCATCGTCGGCAAACCAGCTTCCGAACGCCTTGCCGCCGCCAGCAGCCACCGCGCTCGCAAACTTGGTCTCCAACTCCAGCAAAAGAAGCACACCTGGCGTGAATGTAGGCTGCGTGAGCGGACTGATCTGGACGGCGTTCCGGCGAAGCGGATCGAAGCTGCCCGCGGGCGATGACTGTGCGGGCAGCGCCCGTGTGCTCAGGCTGCAGGTGAGAGTGAGGAAGAAGATGAAGCCGCGCATGGCCATCATCCTACCAGCCCCTGCGGTCAAGCCTTCTACCTTCCTAAGAAGAAGGAAGTCTCCTTCCCCCGTTGTACGCTAATCCCATGAGCAACCTCGTCGCTTTGGAATCCTTTCGCTCCGCTCAAACGCGGATAGCCGGCGTCGCGAGACGGACCGGCCTCTACGGCGTCAGTTCAGAGCGGATTCGATCCGCCGGTCACAGTGCACCCGTGTTCGAGCTCTTCCTCAAGGCGGAAAACGAACAGCCGATTGGCAGCTTCAAGATCCGCGGCGCATACAACAAGATTGCCAGCATCGCAGCCGAAGACCCCGCCGCGATCAGCCGCGGCTTCATCACTTATTCGAGCGGCAACCACGCTCAGGGGGTCGCCTATGCCGCCCGCGCCGTTGGAGCAAAGGCCGTCATCGTCATGCCGGAAAACGCGCCGCTGATTAAGCGGGAGGCAACAGCGGCGCTTGGCGCAGAGATTGTCCTGGTCGGCAATGCCAGCTCCGACCGCAGGCTGAAAGCCGAGCAGCTCGCGGCAGAGTTTGGCTTCACCATGGTGCCGCCCTATGATGATCCCGCCATCATCGCCGGACAAGGTACCTGCGGTCTCGAGATCCTCGAGCAGCTGGACGGCATTTCCGGCGGAAGCCTTCTCATCCTCTCCCCGGTCAGTGGAGGAGGGCTTCTGAGCGGTATCGCAACTGCGGTAAAGCTGCTTACGCCCAGTGTTCAGGTCTGGGGGGCAGAACCGGAACTCGCCGCAGACGCCAAGGAGTCCTTCTACGCTCGCACCTTGATCGAGTGGCCGGCCGCCAGGACCACTCGAACGATCGGCGATGGCCTCCGCACCCAATCGCTCGGTAGGCTCAACTTCGAGCATGTTCTGCGATACGTCGACGGCATCGTCTCTGTCTCCGAAGAAGAGATATACGCCGCAATGCGCTTTCTGCTCGCCGCGACCGACATCGTCCCCGAGCCGAGTGGTGCCGTCACCGTGGCCGCTGCACTCTTCCATTCGAATGAACTGCCCTCCACCGACCGCGTGGTTGCCGTCGTGAGCGGCGGCAACGTTGAACCTGCGCTCAAGGCCAGACTGTTGGAGGAGCTTGCACTGGCTCGATAGAGACGGAGGTCGACCTAGCCGTATCGCGTGTCGAGACTGCGTTCCTTCCCTTGTTCCAGGAGCGCGACTAGACGAGGACCGTCTCTCGTGCGCCTAGCTTTGCTGCCACGTCGTCAGCAATCAGTTTGCCGTGAAAGCGTCCGTTCTCGATGAAGATTTCGTTGGTCCGCTCACCCGCGACAATCACGCCCGCCAGATAGATTCCCGGCACGTTGCTCTCCAGCGTCGCTGGATCGCACACCGGACAACGGTCGTTGTCCGCGTCGAGCCGCACCCCAAGTTTCTCAATGAAGCTGAAGTCTGGATGGTACCCGGTGAGCGCAAAGACGAAGTGGTTCGGGACCGTCCGCAGTCCATCTGGAGTGGAGATTGTGACATCGTCTTCGCGTATGGCAGTCACTGAGCTGTTGAAGAATGCCGTGATATCACCATTCTTGATGCGGTTGTTGATGTCAGGCAGAATCCAGTACTTCACGTGCCGATGCATCTCCGGCCCGCGATGAACCAGCGTTACCTTGGCGCCATGCCGCCACAGATCAAGTGCCGCAATGGCTGCAGAGTTCTTGCCGCCGATAACGACCACATCCAAACCGAAGAATGGATGCGGTTCATGGTAGTAGTGCCTTACCTTACTTAACTCTTCACCCGGCACATTCAGGAAATTCGGTAAGTCATAATATCCGGTTGCAATTACGAGCTTGCGCGCCCTGTGCTCTGTGCGGCGATCGAACCGATCGAGCGTGTGCACCGAGAAGTTGCCGTCGGTGCCGCTGACTGAGGTCACTGTCTCATACTGCCGGATATCAAGCTCGTAATGCTCCGCTACCTTGCGGTAATATTCGAGCGCTTCCATGCGGTTGGGCTTCTGATTAGGACTGGAGAAGGGCATGTCGCCGATCTCGAGCAGCTCTGGCGTCGTAAAGAACGTCATGTGTGCCGGGTAATGAAAGAGCGAGTTGCACAGGCAGCCTTTGTCGATCAGCACGGGCCGGAACCCGGCCCGCTTCGCCTCGATTGCGCATGCTAGACCCGTCGGCCCAGCACCGATAACAAGCATGTCGTATACAAGGCCGCGGCCGGAAACAATGGTACCCATACCGTCATTCTACTGAAACGGGCGCATATCCGCAGTGCTCGACGACAGCGTGTGGACGCCACAAACTTTGTTCTTGATGTAATTTGTTGCCCCTCTGAAGCCTCTATTAAGTCTCGCGCGCGGGCGACTCTGTCCCGCTCGAAAAGCACTGTCCAAAATCGCCGCCAAACGCTTCAGGTCCCACTATGCGTACTAACGAACTTTTGATGTCCAATACGGCTGATTAGCCAATTCAGAACTCAACCTTGGATCGGGATGCGTGCTTTCAGTACGCCCTTAGGCATTCGGATCAACCAGCTTGTGCGCGATCGCAAACAGGGCCAGCTCCAATCGGGTCGAAACCCCGGTCTTGTCGAAGACGTTTGAAAGATGACGCTTCACGGTCTCCTCGGAGATGCCAAACTGCTTTGCCACGTCCTTATTGCTGCAGCCTTCCACGATGCAGGTCACAACCTCAAGTTCTCGCGGGGTCAGGCCATACGTCTTCCTCTCCGGAACTGCCGCAGCCTTCGCCATCAGGTCGTGAAGGGCCTTCAGCAGGTTCACGACTCTGCCGCCATTGATCCAATAGTCGCCGCTCAGCACAGCCCGCAGCGCTTCGGAGAGTTCGCCCGCAACAGCATCCTTCAGCACAATGCCCCGTGCTCCGATCTGCAGCGCTTCGATCACTTGTTGGGTCGAAATCAGACTCGTCAGGAGAACGATCTTAACGCGCGGCGACCGGTTCATGATTGCCCGCATCGCCTCTAGGCCCGGCAGCCGCGGCATCTGCAGATCGAGCAGAAGAATGTCCGGCTCTTTTTCCAGAGTCTCCGTAATTGCTACGTCACCGTCTTCTGCCTCGCCGACAACATCGAACCCGTTGGCGAGGCTAAGAATGTTCCTCACCCCAAATCGCACTACAGGGTGGTCATCCGCAACGACGACGCGGTAGGTTGTGCTCGCATTGACAAGAGGCGCGTTTCTCTCCAGTGTTCTCATCATTCGGTCTCCGGGTTCGGTCGTTCTTCTCTACAGATTTCGGTGCTTCGTTCTGTTGAAAACAGCCAATCTAATCCCGCGCGCGTTCGTCAAGAATACGCTCAAGCCGGTCGCATGCGCTGGATAATTGTTCTACTGTGGTCGGGACGTGAGCGGTTCCGATCTTCAATCCCGAATCGGGACTGAGACCTTCGTGTTCCGCCTGCTCCGCGAGGCAGTACAGCTCCGTAGCCCCGATGAAGCCGGCACCGCCCTTGATCGCATGCGCGGCAGCGCGATACTTCACCAGGTCGCCGGCTTCTGCAAGTTCCGCCATCAGTCCGATCCGTACGCGAGCATCCGCGAGGCACATGCTGAACATCTGGCTTATCTGCGTAGCCGGCATTGTCTCGCTCAACTTGGCGTACACATCCTCGTTGAGGACCGGCAGCTCCGAGGTCGGGTCTTCCCGTTTGTAGTTCAGCGAACTCGATATGTTCAAATCTGCTCCGTGTATTTCCGTCTGTAGCTCAACAACCTTTGCGTGAAGCTCCTTCATTGAGAATGGCTTCAGAAGAAAGCCATCGTAGCTCCGCAACGTCTCGCTGCTCGGGCGGCTTCCACTCATTGCCATCAGCAATGCCGCCTTCGGCATCGCCGCCCGAAGTGACCTCGCAAGTTCATCTCCAGCCGTTCCGGGCATCTGTATGTCTGTCAAGATCAGGTGAGGCGAGATATTCTCCAGTTTTGCGACAGCCTCTTCACCCGATGCGGCGAGTTCGACATCATGCCCTTCGGAGCTAACCAGCAGCGCCAGCATTTCGCGGCTCACCTCATCGTCATCGACGACCAGAACGAACAAAGTTGCCGCCCTCATCTTCCGCGCTTCGCAATAAAACTAACACCCGTTCTGCGTCATCGGGTATAACCCGAACGTTCGGTTTACTCTCGCGCAGAAATAGGATGAAATAAAGTGAAGCCATGGCTGCGGATGATCTTCAGACCTCCCGTCCCCACGGCGGCTCAACCGATCTTGCCGCCCAGGTCTCACAACTGGCTTCCGCGGTCGCTGATTTATCGACCCGCCTGGATCGCCTCGAGCGCAGCATCGCACACGACGCCTCGCCTTCCATCCCGGCTGGAATAACGCCGCCGGGGCCAAGCACCGGCCCAAGCGCACCACCCCCTCCGCTGTTGCAGACAGACACGGCTTCTCCGGCGCGGGAGACACGGCACACCTCCTTTGAGAATCGCCTTGGATCGCAGGTCTTCAACCGCATCGCAATCATTGCCATCCTGATTGGCGCCGCCCTTGGGCTGAAACTGGCGATCGACAATCACCTTATCGGCCCGCTTGGCCGCGTTCTAGTCGGTCTGGGCATGGGCGCGGGTCTGGTCATATGGTCGGAGCGCTTCCGACGGCGCGAATTCGCCGCTTTCTCCTACTCGCTAAAAGCCATCGGTTCGGGAATCCTCTACCTGTCTCTCTGGGCCGGGTTTCAGCTTTATCACCTGCTGCCAGCGGAAGCCGCCTTCGGCTTGATGCTCCTGGTCACGCTTTGGAATGCCTGGATGGCCTGGACGCAAAGCTCTGAACTGCTGGCCTTTTACGCCATAGCGGGCGGCTTTGCCACGCCGTTGTTGCTTTCGACCGGCGGCAACCACCAGGTTTTTCTCTTCAGTTACCTGCTCAGCATCGATCTCGCCGCCATCGTC
>CAZZYQ010000027.1:15234-49068 GCA_964658395.1 uncultured Granulicella sp.
GCCGGCCACGGCTGGCTACTTCATAGGCTGGTACAGCCGCTTCTACACTGCCGATCAGCTTGCCTCGACCAGCGTCTTCATCGCGCTGTTCTTTGTCGCGTTCATCACGGTTCCGCTGCGCCTCAAGATCCTAGAAGACGCGGTACGGAAAGACGTATCCAGCCGATTCGTTGGCCCGATTCGGGACGTCCTTCTTCCCATCGGAAACGCGGCCTTCGCCTCGCTCGCCTTCTACTCCGTCCTGGAGGACTCCCACCACCACGAATCGCTTGCCTGGATGGCGCTGCTCTTTGCTGCTCTTTATCTAGCCGTGATGCGGTTCGTTCAATCGGCGACCGCGAAAGCGGTCCATCTCTCGCTCGCAGTCGTCTTCCTGACCATTGCGATTCCTCTCAAAGCAAGCGGGCGCTGGATCACGATCGGCTGGCTTGTCGAAGGGGTCGCCCTGCTTTGGGTCTCCACCCGACTAGTCGAGAGTTCGTCAACCATTACCCAGCAGGAGACACCCCCAAGCATCCCGCCGATGCTCCGCCGGCTCGCCGCGCTTGCACTTTTCTTTGGCTTCTTCGGACTGCTCATCATTCCGTACTGGCTGGACAAAGACACGAAGACAGCCTTCTTTAACGAGCGCTTCGCGACAGAGTTGACAGGCATCTTGGCTCTCGCTCTTGCTTCGTGGATCTCGGTTCGCGCCGATGGATCGAAGGACAAAGGGGCGCCATCGTTCCCAAGCTGGATTCAGTTCGCGGCAGGATCATCCGTCGCCCTGAACCTGGTCGCTCTGTTTGCGGGAGTGCGCGAGATTAAGACCTTCTGGTTCCAGGGTTACTCGCAAACGGCTTCTGCGCAAAGCAATCTGCAGACTGCGTTGTCTATCTCCGGTTTCTTTATGCTCTACGGTGCGGCATTGCTTGCCTTTGGGTTCTGGAAACACAATGCCTTCCTGCGCTGGCAGGCGTTGGTTGTGCTGGTCGTAGCCATCGGCAAGACATTTCTCTACGACGTTCGCAACCTCAGCCAGGGCTACCGCGTGGTCAGCTTCCTTGGCCTGGGAGTGCTTCTGCTCGGCGTCAGCTTCTTCTACGTTCGCAACACGAACGTGGCGAGCGACGCCGAGGGACGCTAGGCGAAAGCACCATCTCTAAGACGCCGCTTCTGGCGGCCGGCCCTACCTCATGTCGAGTGCTACTCCCGGTCGACATGCACCCCATACAGAACCACCTCTCCCTGTCACTGCCACGAACGCGTCAAGTTCATACTGTCTACGTCGATAAGGCTTGCAGGAGAGATACCCGTGCCGGTCGATTCCGCCAAACGCCTCGAAATGCTGGGAGCTGCGCTCGATCTGCTCGATGAGGGCGTCGCCGTGCTGGACCCTCAATCTACCGTCATCTATTGGAACGACGCCGCAGCCTCCCTGACCGGCCACCGCCGTATGAATCTGCTGTCCCGACCATGCCCTGTGGACTTCTACCAGCCACACGATCACGGCTCGACCTGTGGATGCAACGAGCAGAAGTCCGCTGCCGTTCCGCGGTACACCGGACCCGCCTACTCCGGCCAGATCTATCTACAGAAGAGCCTCTCCGATGTAGTACCCCAGACGGCGGACTCAGGTAAGGCAGTGCTCGTCGACATCCGGCATCATCTCGGCCACAAACTCCCCGCCATGCTCCGCAAGGTACCCATGCGCGACCACAACGGAGATCGCCTCGGTACGGTCTTGCTCTTCCACGCAGTCGCCGACGTGGACACTTTGTCCCACGCCGTCAACAGCGAGGCTCCCGGCCGCGGACGCACCCAGTCGGAGCTTGAGTCGCATCTCGACGAGGCATTCGACGACTGGAAGAGCAACAACGCCCCTTTCGGCCTGCTCTGGATCGTCGTGGACCAAGCTTCGCAGATGCGTCGAACCCACGGCCGCGACGCTTGCGAGGCAATGCTTGGCATCGTGGAGCATCGCCTGGCACAAGGACTGCGCCAATCCGAGATCATCGGCCGATGGGGCACAGACGAGTTCCTCGTGCTCTCGCACGAGCGTACTTCCGAGGCGCTGCTCGAACACGGCAACCATCTCGCCAGCCTCGCCCGCACCGCGGAATTTCGCTGGTGGGGCGATCGCGTCAGCCTCACCGCCAGCATCGGCACAGCCCAGGCCGAAGAGGGCGACACCCTCGCCCGGCTCATGCTTGAGGCGCAGCAGGCCATGCACGCCAGTGTCTATGCGGGCGGCAACCGGGTCACCCATGGGAGAGAGCTTACATGTTCGCGATAATCGGACTGGTCGTAGTCTTTGGCGCGGTCGTCGCCGGCTTCCTGATGGAACACGGGCAGCTGCTTGTTCTGGTCCAGCCCGCGGAGGTGGTCACCATCGGAGGTGCGGCCATCGGCACACTCCTCATCGCCAACCCGATGAGTGTCATCAAGGCCATGGTCGCCGCAGTGTTGGGAATTCTTAAAGGCTCCGGGTTCGGCAAAGACCGCTACCTAGAGACGCTCAAGATGATGTACGAGTTCCTGAACAAGGTCCGCAAAGATGGCTTGATCGCGGTCGAAGCAGACGTTGAGAAGCCTGCGGAAAGCGAAATCTTCAAGAAGTATCCCTCTTTCCTCAAAGACCATCACGTCCAGGACTTCGTCTGCGACACGCTTCGCATGGCCATCACCGGCGGGGTCGAACCGTTCGACATGGACCAGATGATGGAGCTCGACATGGAAGTCCATCACCACGAAGCCATGCAGCCCATCGCCGCGCTGATCACCGTCGCGGATGCTCTTCCCGGCCTCGGCATTGTGGCCGCAGTTCTGGGTGTTGTGATTACTATGGGCGCGCTCGGCGGCCCGCCTGAAGAGATCGGCAAAAAGGTCGCCGCTGCGCTGGTCGGGACCTTTCTCGGCATTCTGATGTGTTACGGCGTGGTTGGCCCACTCGGCGCGAACATGACCAAGAACGCCGAAGCGCACAACGAATATCTGCATGTTCTTCGCGTTCTCATGCTCTCGTTCCTCAAAGGCAATGCGCCGGTGCTGGCGATCGAGATGGCCCGCCGCGCCATCCCCGCTCACATCCGCCCCAGCTTCAACGAGACCGAGAAAGCGTGCAAGGGCGGAGGCGCGGAGAGTGCAGCTGTAAGCGGCGACGTAGCCGCGGCCACCGCCTGATTCCGCAGACCCACAATCGTCACCCAGCGAGAGCTTCGCCCTTATGGAACAGCGCCCGATCATCGTCATTAAGAAAAAAGCTGGCCATGGCGGCCATCATGGCGGTGCCTGGAAGGTGGCGTACGCCGACTTCGTGACCGCCATGATGTCGCTGTTCATCGTGCTCTGGCTGCTCAACTCCACTCCGCAGGTAAAGAAAGCGATTGCAGGCTACTTCAACGATCCCAAAGGCACCTCGCGACAGATGGGCACCGATGTCCTGGGAGACGGCAAGAGCGTCACCATCGATGAAACCAACGTGGAGAAGCTGAAGGAATCCATCAAGAAAGCGATCCTGAAGCAAAAGGAACTCGACGCCCTTAAGAACCAAGTCGAGATGACCATCACCACCGAAGGTCTAAGAATCGAGTTGATCGAAGGCAAGAACGGCACGTTCTTTCAAAGCGGGGGCAGCAGTCTCAGCCCGAATGGCGTGAAGCTGGTGAGCATGCTTGCAGAGCAATTGAAACCTCTTCCAAACCACCTCTTTATCGAGGGCCATACCGACGCCCAGCCCTATTCCGGCGCAAATGGTTACAGCAACTGGGAGCTCTCCTCCGACCGGGCGAATGCTACGCGGCGGCTGCTGCAGAGCGACGGCGTTCGCGCCGACCAGGTCACCCAGGTGCGCGGCTTTGCAGACCAGGCGCTCCGCGTCCCGAACGATCCGCTCGATCCTTCCAATCGCCGCGTCTCTCTTATCGTGCAATGGGCCGCCGCCCCCGAAGGCACGGTCGGCCCTGAGACCATCGACACTGATCCAAAAGAGAAGGAAGGAGGAAAGGGTGAAAAGTTTGGTGAAGCTAAGTCAGAAAGGAAAGCCGAAGCGTTGAAGCCGGCCCCCAAACCCGTTGAAGTAGCGCCCGCGGTTGGCAAGATTGAGCTTCCCACCAAACCCTCGGCTGCCCGCGCCGCAGAGCCTAAGTCCCCCGACGCGAAGCCTTCGGTAGGCAAGATCGATCTTCCCGCCAAGCCCACTTCCGGCTCTGCGCTATCGCAAGTGCCGCTTCTTCAGCAGATGAAGCAGTCCGATGCCGCCGCGAAAAAACCCAAGTAGGCTGGGCCTCGTTGCGGCGAATCGGCTACCCTCGTTGCGCCGAAGTTGACGAAGCACTTGCGATGCACCACGCGCAACGAAGGGTCATCTCGACCGAGCAAGGCGAGTGGAGAGACCGCCGCATTCGCCCTGCGCCTCCGTCACCATTGTGAGGTGGAAGCCTCACATCCGCTTCTGAGACGAAGTGTGAGAACTCCTGAAGCGAGGCCCGGATCCGTCTACGCCCAAAAGCAATCCATTACAATCAGAGCGTGCGGCGTCTCCTCGCCATCGCGATCGCTATGCTCATCGGCCTTCCGACGGTTGCGCCGCTCTTCGCGCTTAGCTCAGGCAGCGATGCCACGCTTCCCGCCTGCTGCCGTCGCGACGGGCACCGCCACTGCATGGGCGACATGTCCGCGGTATCGGGCTCTGCTTCAGGGCATTCCCATTTTTCCGTGCTTACTGTGCGGTGCCCCTGTGGGTCAAGATCTCTTCCAGCAAGCACTCATCCTCTGAGCGCGCTCGCAGTAGGAGCCGCCGTCTTTGCCGGCGTCGTCTCCCATCCCTCCGTTGCTCCGCAGACAGAGTCGCGCCGCCGTATCTCAGCCGACCGCTCGCGGCAGAAGCGTGGACCTCCCTGTTCCGCCTTCGCCTGAAGTCCTCCTCATAGCACAGCGCAACCCTAACTCCGTCATCACCTGACGTGGAGATCTCCATGCGCAAAGCCAAATCCCTGTTCGCTGCTCTTCTTCTCTTGTTTCCCACTTCGTACGAGGCCCGCGGCAACGTCTTTGCCCAGGTCCACGGCGTGGTCCACGATCCCCAGCACCGTCCTGTTCCCGGTGCCAAAATCACCGTCAAATCAGCCACATCAGCCGCGGCACGATCCGTCGTAACTGGCTCGGACGGCTCTTTCACCGTTGCCGCTCTCCCGCTCGGTGACTACATTGTCACCGTCTCCGAGGGCGGCTTCGAGACGGCATCGCTGACCACCACCCTGACCTCTGGAACATCCCCAGTCCTCCACTTCGAGCTCGCAGTTGGCAGTGTCAAAGACTCTGTCTCAACCGAGGCCTCTGCCACAAACATCAACACCGTCACCCCAGCCACCCTGATCGACCGCACCGACATCGCAAGGACGCCCGGCGCCGACCGCACCAGCAGCATGGCCATGATCACCGACTATGTCCCCGGTGCGTACATGACCCACGACATGCTGCACATGCGCGGCGGCCACCAGGTGAGCTGGCAGATCGATGGCGTCCAAATACCCAACACCAACATCGCCAGCAACCTTGGCGCGCAGATCGATCCCAAGGACATCGACTACCTGGAGATTCAGCGCGGCAGCTACACCGCCGATGTGGGCGACCGCACCTACGGCGTCTTCAACGTCGTGCCCCGCACCGGCTTCGAGCGCGACCGCCAGGCCGAACTTATCTTGAGCGCTGGGAACTTTTACTCCGGCGCCGCCCAGGTAGACTTCGGCGACCACACCCAGAGATTTGCCTGGTACACCAGCCTCAATGGCAGCCGCAGCGACTACGGCCTCTCCCCGCCGGTCGGGCAGGTGCTCCACAACGCTGCGAACGCCTACGGCGGTTTCGCCTCGTTCCTCTATAACCACACCCCAAGGGACCAGTTCCGTCTCGTCACCCAGCTCCGCGAGGACTTCTTCCAGATCCCCTACGACCCTAACCCCGCCAGTTTCGAGAACAGCCTCTACAACTCAAGCGGACTTCGCGACGCGCAGCATGAGCGCGACGGTCTGGCATCGCTTTCGTGGGTCCACACCTTCAACACCGCAGCCGTGCTGCAGGTCTCGCCCTTCTACCACTACAACAAGGCAGACTATGAACCGAACCTGAACGACCTGCCCGTAGCGACGACGCAGAAGCGGGCCTCGAACTACTCCGGACTTCAGGCTTCGATTACTGGCGAGATCGCCCGCAACACGCTGCAGGCGGGTATCTACGGATTTGGCCAGCACGACAACTACCTCTTCGAAGCGGTCTTCAACGATCAAAGCTCCGCCCCCATCAACCTCCCGGACGCTGCCTCGGGCGGCGTTGTCGAAGAGTACGTCTCCGACAACTTCAAGGCCACATCCTGGCTTACGCTGCTCGGCGGCCTCCGTGCGTCGCACTTCGCCGGGCAGTTCAGTGAGACGTATATCGGCCCCCGAGTGGGCGCGGCGGTTCGCGTCCCCAGACTCAACTGGGTCGTCCGCGGCTTCTATGGCCGCTTCTACCAGCCGCCGCCGCTGCTTACCGCCTCCGGTCCGCTGCTCGCCTACGCGCAAAGCGAAAACACGACCATCGTTCCGCTCCACGGCGAGCGCGACGAAGAGCACCAGTTCGGCGTCCAGATTCCCCTTCCCGGCCGGCTCTCTGGCTGGATTATCGACGCCGACAACTTCCGCACCCGGATCAACAACTTCCTCGACCACTCCAACATCGGCGAGTCCAGCCTCTACTTCCCTGTCACCGTCGATGGTGCGCTCATTCGCGGCTGGGAGATGACCATCCGCTCGCCCCGCCTCTGGCGCTTCGGCCAGGCGCACCTCGCCTACTCGAACCAGATCGCCGAGCAGCGCGGCAACATCACCGGCGGCCTCATCTGCACCCCTATCGGCAATCCCGCATGTGATGCGGGCTTTGACTATGAACCCGTCGATCACGACCAGCGCAATACCCTCAACCTCGGCTACAACGCCAACCTTCCGGGCAGGATCTTCGCATCGACCAACGTCTACTACGGCTCGGGCTTCTCAAACGGCACCCAGGATGTGGACGGATCACCCTATCCCGGTGCCTATCTTCCCCAGCACACTACCTTCGATCTTTCGCTCGGCAAGTCATTTGGCGAAAACACTTCGGTTTCAGTTACCGCGCTGAACGTGGCCAATCGCCGCGTCCTGATCGACAGCAGCTTGACCTTCGGGGGCTTCCACTACAACGACCCTCGCCAGCTCTATGGAGAACTCCGTTACCGCTTCAAGTTCTAGGCGCGACATCTGGGCTGTCGCGGTGCCGATCTCCTAAACGGGGCCTGAGTGGGCTGCTTCCCTTACAAGGAGCAGCCTGCCGAATCAGCGCCTAATGCAAGTTGCGCCCACGAACACCAGAGTTGACCGCGTTCGCTGTTCCTGTTTCTGTTTCTGTTTCTCTAAGATTGGTGGCTTATGGAAGCGCCGTAAAGCGCGGCCTCCTGAGTTGCGACTCCAAACGGTATCCTTGCTTGTGAGCTTTTTCTCCAGGGTCGCGCTGCTGCCCGCCGATGCATCTCAGCACGGCCCTGCGCTCGATCATCACCTGTTCGTAAACCTCTGGATCGCTCTCGGCCTTCTGGCAGTCGTCCACCTTGTTCTGCTCATTGGTCTACTCTCGCGCAGACGCACGTATGAGCCCCGTCATGCATGGGCAGTGGAGTACCTGCCGCTCATCTTCCTCGCACTCCTTTTCGCTACCCTCACCGTCCAGGCGGAGATTCTCTGGTCTTCGGCACGCTACACCGGCCCTGACCCAGCCGCCCTTCAGGTCGAGGTAACGGGAATGCAGTTCGCCTGGTACTTCCGGTATCCCGGTCCTAACGCCGCCTTCGGCCGCACGGATCCTACGCTTGTCGCCCCTGGGGAAGGCAATCCGGTCGGCATCGATCCTGCCGACCGAAACGGCGGGGACGATATCGTTACCTCCGAGCTAGTCCTTCCTTTGAACCGGCCAGTGGACCTCCGCCTCCGTGCCCAGGACGTGATCCACGGTTTCGCCGTGCCCGAGATGCGGTTGAAGCAGAACGCCGTTCCCGGAGAGACGATCCATCTTCACTTCACTCCAACTGCACGAGGAACCTACGCGGTTCTTTGCACCCAGCTTTGCGGCTCTGGACACTTCCGCATGCAGGCAAACCTTCGCGTCGTTACGTCTGGGGAATACTCAGCGTGGCTGGCCTCAAAGCAAAGCCCGGTCACACCATGACTCCGCGGCCCGATCTTTCCAGCCAACCACTGAAACGGGTGCCCGCTGAGCCTAGGGCGACCCAAAGTGGCGTCCAGGGCTCAGTGCTCTCGGTACGGGCGTCCAGGACCGCCTTTCTCCGGAACTACCTGTTCACTACTGACCACAGGGTGATCGGCCTTCAGTACCTTGCTCTGGCGCTGCTTTCTGTCCTTCTTGGCACCGTTTTGTCGCTTCTGATGCGCCTCCATCTGACCTGGCCTGACCGTGTCCTTCCCCTCCACGGCCCCATCCTCCCGGAAGACTATCTCGCCCTGGTCACATTCCACGGCACCCTGATGATCTTCTACGTTCTAACCACGGCGCCGCAGTCGGGCTTTGGCAACCTGATCCTCCCGAGCCAGATCGGGGCGCGGCACATGGCCTTCCCTCGCCTGAATGCCGCTGCTTTCTGGCTCACCGCGATGGCGCTGATTACCCTGCTCTCGGCGACCGTTGCTCCAGGGGGCGGCCCAATCTCCGGCTGGACCGCCTACCCGCCGCTGAGCGCGATTGCAAATGCCGGACCCGGCCAGGGACTCGGGATGGACCTCTGGCTCGGGAGCCTGGCCCTCTTCTCCGTCGCGACCACGATGGCCTCAGTGAACACACTCACTACCGTCATCCGCAATCGCTGCGAGGGTATGACCTGGGAGCGCTTGCCGCTCACGGTCTGGGCCTGGTTTACCGCCGCGCTGCTCTCGCTGATTGCCTTCTCAGTACTGCTCGCCGCTCTTCTGCTTCTCTTCTGCGACCGCCATGCTGGAACCAGCTTTTTTGTCCACGAAGGCGATCTGACGAATGGCGTTCTTCATGAAGCCAGCCATGGCCCCGGCAACGGCTCACCACTCCTGTGGCTGCATCTGTTCTGGTTCTTCGGCCATCCGGAGGTCTACATCGCCATTCTCCCGGGGATGGGTCTGACCTCCATGATTCTGGGAAACTTCAGCCGCAGAAAGATCTTCGGCTACCGCATCATGATCCTTACGACGCTTTTGATCGGCTTCCTTGGAATCCTTGTCTGGGGACACCACATGTTCGTCGCGGGCCTGAACCCATTCGCCGGTACGGCATTCTCCATCTCAACCATGGCGATCGCCCTTCCAGCGGCCGCGAAGGTCCTGAGCTGGCTTGCTACCGTCTGGCGCAGCCGCCCGGAGTACAAGACGGCCATGCTCTTCACCCTCGGGTTCGTCTCTCTCTTCGTAACCGGAGGCCTTACCGGTCCCATCCTTGCGCAGCCGATTCTCGACCAGTATCTGCACAACACCTTCTTTGTCGTCGCCCACTTTCACCTGATCATGGCGATGGCCGGTGTCTTTGGCCTCTTCGCAGCCACCTACTACTGGTTCCCGCAGATTACCTCGGTCAAGAATCGGCCGGGGCGGCTGCTCTCAGAGAAGCTTGGCGTCGTTCACTTCTGGGGAACGATCGTGGGTGCCTATGCCACCTTCCTTCCCATGCACCTGACCGGCCTTGCCGCAGAGCCTCGTCACTACGCTCAGCTTACCGGCGTGCCCGGCGAGGCTGGACGTCTGCTTGCCGTAACCATGCCAATGCAGCACTTCATCACCTGGTCTGCAGTCTTTCTCGCCTCCGCACAGCTTCCTTTCCTCGTAAACCTTATCTACAGTGTTCGTCGGGGTAGAACGTCTCCCGCGAATCCTTGGAGCGCAACCACGCTGGAATGGAATCCGGGGATTCGCAACGACCAAGATATCGAAATAACCGTTCATCGTTCTCCATGCGACTACCGAGACGGGAAGAATCCAGCGACTTTTCTTCCACAGTGGGTGTCTGATCGATTAGCGGAGTAGTCTTCGTTCAGGACTTTGCTGAAATCCAAAGTTAAGCTCTATTCTCAAGATTCAGGCTCGTCGCAAGCTTTGCGCGATTCGGAGTTCAGGCCATGCCCGGCACAATCACACCCGTAGATATAGAACGCCGGCCTGCGCGACGCCCCGAGCGCCGCACCGACGACACCGACCACGGCGACCACGGCAATGGGCGGCGACCCCCTACCGACAAGCGCACGGGCGGAGGCGGCGACAATGACAACTGGAACGATCGCCCGCAGGGGCGCCGGGGACCGCACGAGAAGCTGAAGCGCTATCGGCTGGGAGTGTTCTTCGCACTCGCCGGCGACCTGATGTTTTTCGTCGCTATCGTCAGCGCTTTCTTCGTCTCGCAGGCCACCGGCCGCTTCGACGCCTACAACAACTACATCAACCGGTGGCTGCCGACCGCCATTCCGCCAGTGCTCTGGCTTAACACAGGCGTTCTGGTGCTGAGTTCCTTTACGGCTGAGATTGCCCGTCGCAAGATGTTTCACCAGTTCGATGTGATGGAAGAGTGGTTTGGCCTTGGTCGGCCCACTTCGCGCCGCGCGATGCCGTGGCTTGCAGCGACTGCCTTTCTTGGCCTGCTGTTTCTTGCCGGACAGTTCCTCGCGTGGCGCCAGCTCAATCTACTCGGCGTCTTTATGTCCTCGAACGTGAGCAGCCATTTCTTCTTCCTGATCACCGGAGTGCACGGCATCCACCTTGTGCTCGGAGTGGGTGCGCTGATCGGAGCCTTATTCGGGCTTCGCTACTCCAAGCAGGTTGAGACCCGGCAGATCATCGTCGACTGCTCGGTCTGGTACTGGCACTCCATGGGCGTCTTCTGGATCTTTCTTTTCTCTTTGCTGGCCTTCTTTCAATGAGCCTTTGGGAAAAAGCACCGCCGGGCCGAACTCACAGAGAGTTGCTGCGCGAGATGAGCCTGGGAACGAACCTACGGCCCGCCGAGCGGATCCGAACATCGCGGCCGGCTCTGCTTCTAGCCTCCGCAGTCTTCCTGGCGCTGCTTTCACCCCTAAACTCTGCCGCACAGGGTTGCGCGCAGTGCCGCGACAATGCCGCCGCCATGCCGCCCCGCACCCAGCGCGCGTATCGGCACGCCATCGAACTGCTCATCGTCACGGCAGGCACACTCTTCGCTGGTACCGTCGTTCTGCTCAAACGAAACGGATAGCTCCTGCGCCTTCCTTGGGTGACTGGTTCCAGGATCGTGCTTGAATCACGTTAGTAGGGAACGCTCTCCGCCCGCCCTGCCTTGAATGCCTTTAAGTACCAGTCAAACTCATCGAAGAATTTGCCCGATTTCTCCGCAAGGTCCTGCGTCAGCGCGACTCCATCGGCACTCAGAGAGCTCGCGATGGAAGGAATAGGCTGAAGCGACGGGATGGTTGGCAGGCCGATCTCCGGCAGTAAAGCGCGCAACTGCATGGCAGCCCGAACTCCACCATACGAGCTGACCGAGTAGCAGACGATTGCCGACGGCTTGAAGAAGTACTCTTCAAGGAAATAGTCCAGGAGGTTCGAAAGTGCCGGGGGCACACTGTGGTTGTACTCCGCGCTGACAACGACGAAACCGTCCGTGCGCGAGTAGAGCTCGGCCAACCCGGAAAGTTTTCGCCGCAATCCAGCGTTGGCGGCCGACGTGTCGTCCTTGAGTTCTTTCCAGACCTTGTCGACCAGCGGCAGCTGCAACTCTGCCGCGTCGACCAGCACTGCTTCGTGCCCGCGCGCTCTCAACTGGGACATCACCCACTTCGCGGCGCGATCGCCCATACGCTCACTGCGCACCGAACCCTGCAAGACAGAAATCACCATGTTCACACTCCCTCTTCTTGGATGCCGACAAGGAGACCTCGCATGTTCCCGTGGACCCTGCGAGAGTCCTGAGACGCCGCTTCTGTTCAAATTGAGTGTCGTTTGAGCGGCATAGTCAAAACAACAAACGACCGCTGTGAGCCGGCTCGTCCGGGGGCTGGACACAGAGCCAGGAAGCTTAAGCCTCAGGCGATGCATCTAATTAAAAAAATTCAAGAATTGGAGCTGAAATTTGCACGCTTCATCTCTTCTGGCCGCTCAGAATGGGTTGTAGGAACCTGCTTGTCGTTGCGTTCTTTTTGATCTTTGCTCTTCGTCTGCAGGCGGGTCAGCTGGCTATTCACCCCGCAGATGAGATGCCAGGGAGTGCGAGTCCAGGTCCCGACCTCCCGGAAGAACCTGGGCCCAACAACCTTTTCCCGCCCGACGAGGTGAGTCCGGGGTTTTCCCATGCTCCGCCAGCCTCAAGCTTTCAATCTTCAGCGCCCGCTCCCCCATCCATCGAGACTGAGCCTTACCACTGGAAGGGCCTCCTGTTGCAGTCGTTCGCGTTTCTGATGTTGGAGCATGGGCCTCGCGTCCTTACTGCGAACTCGAAAGATCTTCATATCCTCTTGAACAAGCCTTTCTGGTCTGACTACTGGGCCTCTCTCCACCAGTTCAACATGGGTCGCTGGAACGACGGAGACAGCTTCATGGTCAACTATGTTGGCCACCCGATGCAGGGAGCGATCTCCGGTTATCTCGAAGTGCAGAATGATCCCCGGGGCCGCAGCCTCCAGTTCTCCCGCGACCGGCGCTACTGGAACAGCCGCTTTCGCGCCTTTCTTTGGTCGACCGCTTACTCCACACAGTTCGAAATCGGCCCAATCAGCGAGACCAGCATCTTCGATCAGGGCGGGTACACGTACCCGCTTGGCTGCCATGGGAACGACGTCGCGTGCGAGAAGACGGCCAAGTATACGAACAACACAGGCTGGGTCGACTTCATCATCACGCCCGTCGTTGGATCGATGCTGCTGGTAGGCGAGGACGCGATGGATCGCTACATCAGCGATCCTCTTGTGGCCCGTCATCCAGATGCCTTTGGATACAAGGTGCTTCGTTCCTCCCTGAACCCGTCGCGCTCTCTCGCCAATATGCTGCGTGGCCGCTATCCCTGGTATCGCGACTACGAGCATCCGCTTGAATACCAGTCTCCCGTCGTGGTGCGCTTCCAGAACGCGCTCGCCGCAGAACCCCACGAAACCTTCGACGTAAACCTTTTCTACTCCGCTCTTTCGCTGCGAACAAACCACACCTACTGCACAGGCTGCCGAGAGACCACCAGCGGTGGCGGTGCAGAAGTCGCCTTGCGCGCTCGCCGCTACCTTGATGTGATTTCAGTCGTACGCCTTCAGCCTGCCGCCAGTCCGGTCTCAACCCTCAATATTGGTGGAGCACTTACGACCGCTCACTTCGGTGTCCGGTCCGGCTACTCAAGCAGACGCTATGCGCTTAAGGCGTCGCTCGCATCCGGATTCGCCAGCTATTCTCGAGCAAACCCCCAGTATCCAACCGCACAGCAGGACTCCCACCTGCAGCGCAACTTCAACTTTTCCGCACTTGCGGGCTTGTCCGGCGACGTTCGCTTGGGCCCCCATTTTGCCTTAAGAGCAACCGTCGAACAGATGCTTATCCGCTACAAGAGCCCGGACCGGGATCCTCCGGGTATCGGGACGCCACCAAGATTGTCGTTCCTTTCACACGATAACTACATCAACTCGACAAACTGGGGAGTTCGAGTGGGACCGGTATTCCGGTTTTAGAGCTTAGACAGCGTAATCAGCTAAGTCGCCCGGTGCAGGACCTGCCGTAGGGCTTCTTTGGCGCGGGTATTTTCGCTGGGTGTGCCGATCGTTATCCTCACCCAGTTGGTGAACGGGGAGAACGCGCGGGCGATGACGATGCCGCGCTCTCGCATCGGCGCAGCGATCTCGTCGTGCGGCCGGCCGCAGTCGAAGAAGATAAAGTTGGCTGCTGAGTCGGTATGCGCCAGGTGAAGGTCGTCCAGGAACGCGACCCATCTCCTCCGTTCGCTCGCAACCGCTAATCGGATCCTGTCCACGTGCTGCGTGTCAGCCAGGGCAGCAGATGCTGCCGCCATGTTTAGCCTGCCGAGCGACTCTGCGTCGCCAAGGCCCTGAGCACGAAGAGTTGCCGCCAATCTTTGCGGCGCCAGCGTGTAGCCGATCGGCAGACCGGCGAGCCCATGGATCTTGTCGAAGGTCCGGAAGACGAGCACGTTCGCTCCGTCGCGGACCAGCGCAGCGGCGGAACGCGTCTCGAAGTCCGGGGTGAACTCAAGGTACGCCTCATCAACGATGACGGGTGCATGTTCCGATGCATCCGCGAGAAACGTCTTGAAGGCTTTGTCGTCGCTGACCGTTCCCGTCGGATTGTGCGGGTTGATCAGGTAAACGGCCCGCGTCCTGGGATTCAACTTCATCTTCAGCAGTTCCAGATCGTTTTCGTATCTTGCATTCAGTGGGACAGGCACACCGATGCCTCCGACATGCGAGGCTGAGTCGATCAACGCCAGATATCCCGGGCTTGAGTAAACAAACTCGCCACCCGGCCCTCCGCTGCTCCCAAGGTAAAGCCCCAGAGCTCCGAGGATTTCACCAAGCACAACATGGTCCGGGTCGATACGTTCATGTGCGGCGATCTGCTCGGTCAGGTCCCTTGCCGCTTTACTGTTCCCGTAGCGCGAAAGCCTGGAGAACTCGCGCTCAATGGCCGGCGCGACTCTTGGCGAGGGGCCGAAAGCATTCTCGTTAAGGTTCAGATGCACGGGATCATGCTGCTCGCGTGCACCAGGGATAGCATCCGCCTCGGTAGGAATCAGACCTGCCGCTAGCGCCAGACCTGAGACCTTCAGAACGGACCTGCGTGTCAGAGTATCCATCTGTCTTCTTTCCTAGAAAGCGATCCGCAAGCCGAGTTGCAGATAGCGCGGGAAGTTCGCCTGGGTGGTGATCCTGCCGAAGTTGGCGCTGCCAAAGGCTGTGTTCGGCCCAGCGAAGTAAGGCGTGTTGAAGGCGTTGAACGCCTGTGCCCGGAACTGCACCGTGGCGCGATCGCGAACGGGAACGCTCTTGAACAAAGAGATGTCCCAGTTCTCGAAGCCCGGGCCGCGCAGCGACGTTGTTCGCGGAGCATTACCAAAGCTATAGGGGCCGGAGGCTGTAAAGGCGGCCGGATTGATGTATCCGTTCAAGCGATCGAACAAGCTGCCTTTGGTCCCCAGGGAGCCACCAGAGACCACGTTTGGACGCTGCACTCCGTTGCCTGCAATTGAACTGTTCGGATTGCTGGTCTGCCGGACAGCCACCGGAAAGCCAGCCTGGAACGTCGGCAGCACGTTCAATTGCCAGTGCCCGATCAGCTCATCCACCCAGCGGCTGCCGCTTGCGTACCTCTCTCCTTGACCAAAGGGCAGATCGTAGAGCACACCGGCGACGAAACGGTACGGGGTGTCGGTAACAGATCGCGAATACTCGGCTTGGAGGTCGTATACGTTCTGCGGAGCGCTGAAGCCCGGACTCTGGATACTGTTTGTCGCCGCGAAGGAAGAGTCGTTGTTGCGCGACCAGGTGAAGGACGTGACGAGGTTCAATCCGTGGGCAGCCCGCTTCTCCGCCTTCACCAGCAGCGCGTTGTAGTCAGCGTGGGCGGAGCTTACGAAGAGGTTGGCCGCAGTAAATTGAGGAAACGGCCGCAAGATCTGCGACCTGGCCACGGTCGCCTGCCCGAGGATGCCGGGGCCGCCGGCGATGTAGTCGGGATTCTGCACCTGATCGCTGAGCGATGCGCCAAGATCGAAGTTCGACGGATTCAGCTGATTGATGTTGATGGGTGTGCTCGCTCCAGGAGAGGGCGAAAGATTTACCGCGCGGGTGCCGATGTACGACGCATCCAGCGCGATATGTCCGGGAAGCTCCCGCTCTATTCCGGCGGAGAACTGCTGCACGCGAGGCGAATGGAAGTTCTGGTCATAGGTTGAGATCGCATTGCCAACCCCGGTAAGCAAGCCAGCCGAGTTACCGGCAGGCTGAAGCAGGCCCTGGGGAAACGGATTGCTCAGAGTATTTGCGGGGGTCTGGTCGTTGTCGTTGCTCGCAACGTAGTTACTGGTCTGGGTGTATCCGGGTGCTAACGCGGCAACCGGATCGTAGCGGGTTGGCGCATAGAGGATGCCGTAGCCGCCGCGCACGATCGTCTTCGGCGTCAACTGGTACGAAGCACCAAGCCGAGGCGCGAACTTCGTGCGCGACAGATCGCCAATGTCGCGCTGATTGCCGTTCAGGCCGGCGAAGAGGACGCCGCCCGTAACCTGCGTACCGCTTGCGAGCGTCGCCGTTGCGTTGCGATCAAATCCCACAGCCAACTGATTATTGTCCTCTTTCAGACCTGTCTCCGCCTCCCATCGCAGACCAAGATTGAGCGTCAGCTTCGAGTTGACGCGCCAGTCGTCCTGCGCGAAGACGGCGTTGTAGTCAAGGTATGTTCTAAGTTGCGTTGTGATGCCGATCTGTCCTGACGCAGGAAGTCCAAGAAGAAGATCGGCGATGTCCGAGCCAGACTTACCATCGGAGGAGTTGGGGTCTGCCTGGGTGAATGCGCCGGAAAAGCTATATGTTCCCGGCGCATCGCCGAAGTCCTGATAGTTCATCCGAATTCGTCTGTATTCTGCGCCGAAGTTGAAGTTGTGACGCCCCGCCGTCTTTGCCACGGTGCCATTCACAATCTGCGACTTCCAGTTGTCCAGTTGGCTCGTGTTCTGCCCTAACTGGTCATAGTTGGCAAAGAAGATCGTTGGAAAGAACTTCGCCTGCAACTGGCTGGTCAGCGATGTCGGGAAGCCCAGCGTCGCCGGATCAAAGCCCTGACTCACCTCGGCAATCAGGTTAGGAAAGCGGTTCGTTCCATAGCGCGCGGTCACGACCGTCGTGGGATTGACGATCCAGGTGCTGTTGACCTGGATCGCATCTACCTGGCGGTGATAGGTATAGGAGTAACTTCCTGGCAAGGTATGCAGCGGATTGCCGAGCGGCTGCAGCGCTTCATAGAAGATGTATGACCCGCTGACATTCCACCAGGGACGGATCTGCTGATCGAGCTTCACCGTCACCTCCTGCGCGTGATCGCGTACGTTGTCGGTTCCCGTATAGGTGTTCGTGCCCGGCGTCGGCGACGGAAAATAGGCGGCGATGTTGCTGCCGATTGTATTCAGATTTGTGATCTTGTTCCCTGCGAAAGGCCGGCGATGGACGCCGCCCGCGTCCGTAAAGGTGTCGTTCGGGTTGTAGATAACATGCAGTGTTCCGTCGGCATTGAAGGTCTGTGAGAAGTCGCCCGTGCGCTGCAGTTCGGTAGGCACAGTGAACGCCTGGGTATACGGCGAGGTCTGGATGTAGCCCTCTGACCCGATCCAGAAGAAGGTCCTATTACGGCCGTTGTACAAGTGCGGGATGACAACTGGTCCTCCAAGCGCCGCACCCCAGTTGTAATAGGGGCTATCCGGCCGGGGTGTGCCGCTGCGATTGGCGAAGAAATCGTTCGCGAGCCAGGCGCTCTGGCGCGTTTCGCCAAAGATCGAGCCATGCAGCGTGTTCGATCCGGAGCGCAGCAACGTGTTGAAGACTCCGCCGCCGGTGCGGCCCACCTGCGCGTCGTAGGTAAGCGCCTGCACCTTGACGTCCTGGATCGATTCGATGGTTGGGATGACGACCGGCCGATTGTTCGTGTCGGTGATCGGAACTCCATCGACCGTGTATAGATTTGAAGCAACGGGTCCGCCCGCGACCGAAGTCTGAGACGTGCCGTTCTGGTCGGCAAACCGGATGAATTGCGGATTGCCTGTGTTCACGAAGACGCCAGAAAGCTTCGCAGTGATGTAAGGGTTGCGGCCGAGCACCGGAATGTCTTCGAGGCGCTTCTGGTCGAAGTTCGTGCTGATCGAAGCGGTCGAGGTATCGATCAGAGGCGCGTCGGTCGAAACCTGAACTGTGTCGACCGCCGAAGTAACGGAGAGTTGAAGATCAACGGTAAGAAAGTCCTGGGTTGCCAACGCGATGCTGGTTCGGCTGGCGCTGCCGAAGCCCGCCGCTGCAACGTGCAACGAATAGATTGAGGGCCGAAGCGCGTTGAAGGCGTAAAAACCTGCGCCGTCGGTGCTGCTTTCGCGGACCTGGTGCGTGGCTTCGTCGGTCAGGGTGACGGAAGCGTTGGGCAGCGCCGCTCCCGATGCATCGGTCACAGCGCCGCGAAGCGCTCCGGTATAACTTTGTGCCAAGGCTGGTCCCGCAACGGAGATCGACAGGATAAGAAGCAGAGCGGACTGCAAAAGAAATGACTTCGAGTACATATACTCTCCCGGAAGATGTTCGGCTGTTTTGAACCATTGGCGGCGAGAGCGGATTCCCAAAGGAGGGATTGCCTCAGACCGGCAATCTGTCCTAAGTGCGAAGGTGTAGGTGGGATCAGCGACAGGAAGCAAGCGCCACGCTACTCAATTCAGAAGGACAGACCTCTGAAGAGTGGCAACAGCGCTTGTGACTGGTCAACACAAGAGCGAGTATAGGGTGCTGTCAATCACAGGTCAATCCGGTGAGCCACTCATGACTGTTTCGCGGGTGGCTGCAAAAGTGCCAATCGGCTCTGTCAATCAACAAGACTATTTTTGCCCCTGACCGCAATCATTGCTTGCTTTGCGTCGTTGCGTCTGCGAGAATTGCTCCGCAAATGGTGCAGACACCTGGACCGGCAAAGCGTTCGTCTGTATCTTCTCTCTACCGCTTTGCTGCTTCTCAGTTCCTTCGCACGGCGTAAGCGCAGCGGTTGAGGCGAACATCTCTCCATCGTTATGTTGAATCTCATTTTGTGAGGTCTTCCTTCAATGGCACGTCCTTATTGGTCCGGTCAGATCCAGATCTCGCTGGTCTCCTTTACCGTGAAACTGTTCGTCGCGACCGAGTCAAAGAGCGAGATCCGCTTCCACCAGATCAGCCGCAAGACCGGCGAGCGTGTGCGCCATCAGAAAGTTCTGGCTTCCGCGCTCGAGCAAGCGCCTGAAGACGCCAGTGCACCGGTCGAAAAGGACGACATCGTCAAGGGCTATGAATACCGCAAGGGCGAGTACGTGATGATCGAGCCCGAAGAGATCGCGCAGCTCCGCGTCCCTTCCAAGCACACCGTCGAGATCACCCAGTTCGTCGACCTGAACGACCTCGCTCCTGAGTACCTAGAAAAGCCCTACTTCGTCGTGCCTGAGAACGATATGCAGGCAGAAGCCTTCGCTGTTGTCCGCCGCGCTCTCGAGAAGACGAAGAAGGCGGCGCTCGGCAAGATCGCCTTTGGCGGCCGGGAGCATGTGCTCGCCATCACCGCCGCGCCAGGCGAAGACTCCGCCGGCATGATGGCCTACACCATGCGCTACCAGGAAGAGCTTCGCAGCCCCGCCGAGTACTTCCGTGAGATCAAGAAAGTAGCGATCAACGAAGATTCGCTCGAACTCGCAGAAACGCTGATCAAGAAGAAGGCGGCAAAGTTCGACCCCAGCAAGTTCGTCGATGGCTACGAGGTGGCGCTGAAAGAGCTTGTCGAGGCGAAGGTGAACCACGCTCCCATTCCGAAGGACGAACCCGCCGCCCCGAAGCGCGGCAACGTCATCAACCTCATGGACGCCCTTCGCAAGAGCCTCACCGACAAGCAGCCCGATAAGCATGCAGACAAGCAGGAGTCCGCTCACCCGGCTGCCGAGTCACCAAAGAAGTCTCCCAAGAGTGCTCCAGCTGCCAAGAAGGGCATCGCCCTGGTGAAAGCCGAGACGACCAAGCCGATCAGCAAGCGCAAGTCTGCCTGAGATCGCCTGAATGCCTGCCGCGAAGAAGGCCGCCACCAAAAAGAAAGCAACGCAGCGTCCGCAGCATGAGACCGCCTCCAACGCGGTAGACGAGCAGCTTGAGCGCTATCGTTCGATGCGAAACTTTGGCGTCACCGCGGAGCCTAGCGGCTCGGCGAACAGTGGGTCTGCCAATGCGGGGGCAGAGGCACTTCCCTTTTGCATCCAGAAACACGCCGCCAGCCATCTTCATTATGACTTCCGTCTGGGCTGGAACGGAGTGCTGAAGAGTTGGGCCGTGGCCAAGGGGCCGAGCTATAACGTGGCCGACAAACGCCTTGCCGTCCAAGTTGAAGACCATCCGATCGAGTACGGCGGCTTTGAAGGGATCATCCCTGCCGGCCAGTACGGCGGCGGCACGGTGATGCTTTGGGACCAGGGCACCTGGGAGCCGCAGCCGGCGTATCCCGATGTTGATGCAGGGCTGAAATCAGGGTCGCTCAAGATCGTCATGCATGGCACCAAGATGCACGGGAAATGGGCCCTGATCCGCATGGGCGGGAGAGCCGCGAACGAGCGCAAACCAAACTGGCTGCTTATCAAGGAGCACGACGAGTACGAAAGGCCGAACGGCCCCGACGTCACTGAAGCCGAGCCGAACTCTGTCGTTACCGGAAGATCGCTCGACGAGATCGCAGCCAGCGAGGACCATGTCTGGAACTCGAAGGAGACAGCCAAAGGAAACGCCTGGTACCGCCAGAACAGCAAAGCCGGACGCGACAAAGCTGCCGCTCGTTCACCCGAAACCAGCGCAAAGGCGGCGCCTGCGGTAAAGGACTTCTCCGGTGACCTGAACGGCCTGGCCAAGGAGGCACAACCTGAGTTCGTGAAGCCGCAGCTTGCTCAAGAGGCGGAAAAAGCTCCAGCCGGGAGTGGCTGGTACCACGAACTGAAGCTGGATGGCTATCGCATGCAGGCGCGCAAGGACGGCGACCGCGTTCAGATGCTGACTCGCAGCGGCCTGGACTGGACCGCCCGGGTCCCATCCGTTGCTGATGCCGTGCGCTGCATTCCCGCAAGAAACATCACGCTCGATGGCGAGGTCGTCGTCGTCTCAGAGAACGGAACGACCAACTTCTCCGACCTCCAGGCATCCTTTCAGGACGGAGCCAATCACCCGCTGACCTACTTCTGCTTCGACCTTTTGCACCTGGATGGCCACAGCACACGAGAGCTTTCGCTTGCACAACGCAAGTCTCTGCTGACCAAGGTGCTTGCAGACTGCGACACGACCATGCTTCGCGTCAGCGAACATCTGGAGACGGATGGCCAGGAGATGTTCCGCTGCGCCTGCGAGCTTCACGCTGAGGGCATCGTCTCGAAGCGTGCCAGCGCAAAGTACAGCTCTGGACGGAGCGGCGACTGGCTGAAGCTGAAGTGCCTCCATGAACAGGAGTTCGTCATAGGAGGTTACACGCTGCCGACGAACGGTATCCGTGGCGTGGGCGCTCTGCTGCTCGGCTACTACCAAGACGACAAGCTGATCTATGCCGGACGCACCGGCACCGGCTTCACGCAGAAGACGCATCGCGCCATCCGCGAGAAGCTCGAGGGGATCGCAGCGCCGAAATCTCCGTTCAAGACCCTCACAGCCGACGCAAAGCGCGGTGCGAGGTGGGTCAGGCCGGAACTGGCGGCTCAAGTCCGGTTTGCCACCTGGACCTCCGACAATCAATTGCGCCAGGCCGCGTTTTTGGGTCTTCGCGAGGACAAGCCGGCGAGCGAAGTAGTTCGTGAAGACAACGCTCCGACTGCAAAACGGGCGCGCGGCCAACGAGAGTCTGGCATTGGCCGAATCGATGGGACGGCACACGCTGCACGCGAGAAAGCGCCCGTCCGCCTTACTCATCCTGACAAACTGCTGGATGTGGACTCGAAGACAAGCAAGCAGATGCTCGCAGACTACTACTGGGCCATCGCCGAGCACATGCTGCCCTACGTGGCTGGACGTCCAGTCAGCCTGGTTCGCTGTCCGGAGGGTTCAGGCCAGCCCTGCTTCTACCAGAAGCATGTCAACACCATGCTGCCAAAGAGCATCGACACCGTCATTGTTCCGGACAAGAAGACGGGCAAACCTGAGCCTTACATCACCCTCAGCACGGCAGAGGCACTCGCCGGACTGGCCCAGCTTGGCGTTCTGGAGATTCATCCCTGGGGAGCGAAGAACGTCGATCTCGAGCACGCCGACCGTCTCGTCTTCGATCTTGATCCCGACGAGTCACTGGAATGGGCGGTAGTTGCCGAAGCTGCCGTTGAGATTCGCGGGCGGCTGAAAAAACTTGGGCTTGAGGGCTTCCTCAAAACAACGGGCGGCAAAGGTCTGCACATTGTCGTTCCTGTTCAGCCGGAACATGACTGGAACACGATCAAGACCTTTGCACATCACTTCGTACTCGGCATGGAGAAGGCGTCGCCCAGGCTCTATCTCTCGAAGATGACGAAGGCGGCAAGAACGGGAAAGATCTACCTGGATTATCTGCGCAATGAGCGTGGCGCGACCTCGGTTGCTCCGTATTCGCCCCGCTCCCGCTCGGGCTGTCCTGTTTCAATGCCGCTCGCGTGGAGCGAGTTGAAGTCAAGCGAGCGGCCGCGTTTCCATGTCTTCGACTTCGAGCACTGGCGTTCGCGCCTGCGCAAGGATCCGTGGAAAGATCTGGCAGCCAAGAAGCAATCGCTCACAAAAGAGGCGCTTGAACAGGCTGGAGTGAAAACGAAGTAACCTCAGCCATTAGACCTGCAGTCGAGGAAGGCGGCCCGTCGAGTTTCATCACGAGGCACTTCGCCGCACCTCCAGCCCGCATGAACTCTGTCAGTTCTACCTGCATTACATCGAACGCCAGCCCTTCGAGCTTTGCGCGAAGTTCAGGGCTGACTGTGTTCAGAATGATCGTGCTGCCAACATTGACCGCGTTGCAAGCAAACCGCGCTGCGTCTGCCTCGCTGACGACGATCCTCTTCGCCGCTGGATAGTATCGTTCGATCCGACGGTTCGAGTCGCAACTGAACGCCTCAGGAAAGTAAAGGATGTACCCACCGTGAAGCGGCGCAAAGCACGTATCCAGGTGGTAGAACCTGGGATCAACAAGCTCGAGGCCCACTACCTCAATTCCCCAGGCTGCCTGGAGCACGCGATGACTGGACAGCACGGTCCTCGGCCCGGCACCAGCCCAGAGCCGTGAGCCGTCTTCAGCGAAGAGCGCGTCTCCTTCACCTTCAAAGGGCGTCTCCCGGGGAAGGTTTAGGACGGTGTAGCCGTTCTCCTCGAACCATCTCCTAAAATGCGGCTCCTCCCCTTGCCGCTCAGGATGATAGAAGCTGCTGATTGCGACCTGGTCCCGGTACAGCAGCCCAGCGTTGGCGGTAAACACCATGTCCGGAGAACCCGGTTGAGGGTCGACAAGCAGAATATCCGCCACTCGACTGACCGCGTCATAGAGGTTTTGCCATTGTTTCGCCGCCACTGTTTGCGAGGCAGCATGGACATTGCCCTTCATCCACGGATTGATGACGTAACGTACGTCGTAAAGATGCGGAGGGCACATCAGGAAGGTCGGACGTTTGCTGTGGTTCCTGGCGGGAGGAAAACAAGTGTTCAGATCGGTACCAGCCGTGCTCATTTCTATGCCTCAGCCTTGAGCTTGGCAGTACGCACAGCATGCGTCAACATGAATGATTATGCGGGTTTTCGCGAATATAGATGCTGCCGGACTACGCCGCCTGTTCACAGTCAGAGCGACTTGCCGGAGACGAAATATCTTTCCGGCCACGCATCCCGGACTGGCCAAAAACATCTATGTTAAGGACATGTAAAGCTGGGACGAGCCCTGCAACCACATGCCCGGCGAAGAAATAGCTCCACGCCCACAATTATGGGCGCTTGCGCCGTATCGATGGCAGCTTTGCCTTCCCCAAACGGTACGCTCTTTGGTCCAAGGCACAACTACTCAGAGCTTCAAGTGTCTTCCGGAGGGTTTATGTCAAAGCACGACGATCAGAGCAGCATGGCGCGTGAGGGCCAGATGTCCCGTAAGTGGAGTGTCGTACGCTCAAGAACAATTCCGTCGAGCGCGACGGTGTCCCAGCTTAGCTCCTCAGTCGATCCGTCAAGAGCAGACCAGAAGAGGCAAAAGGGAAAGGCCGGCAGGCTGCAGCCCATCCTTCACCGCATTCCTGGCTACTTCGAGAACGCAGATACGCAACACTTGAAGCCATAGATTCTACTGGAAACATGAAACGCCGGCAGGTAACCTGCCGGCATTTTTGTGTGCTTTGGCCGCGGCTTAATCAATCAAAGGCTTGTTGACCAGGTGCTGTCCAATGAACCAGGACTGCAGTTCGTTGACGCGGAGAATCTCACTGATGACCATGTCATTGGTGCCATCATCACCGGCCTTGTCCGCCGCCTCGCCAATGTCGTGGCACTCCTGCATGATGTGCTTGTGTGCGGCGAGCAGCCGCGAAATCTGCGTCGGGATATCTTCGCGCCCAATGGGAGGTGCGGGAATGTGGGAAAGCTTCGCTACATCTCCGCCCATGGCGATGCTTACGCCGCCGAGTATCTGGATGCGCTCCGCGATCGTATCCACAAGCTCGACCTGCTGTTCGAAATGCTTGTCAAAGAGAATGTGGAGTTCGAAGAACGTTGGCCCCGAGATCTGCCAATGATGCTTTTTGTACATATCACGGATCGTGATCTCATCTGCGAGCAGCTGGTTCAGCCGCCCAACCATCTTCTGCCGTACCTTTGCATCAAGGAAATGCGGCATGTCTTCGATCACTGTGCCGTACTTCTGGATCTCTGCGGCTTCAGCGTGCCAGCGTGGCGCGTCGTCCTCCGGTGCCGCTTGAACCTTATTTTCTTCACTTACAGCTGCCATTGTTCACCTCTTTCTATACTCTGATGCAACGCGCAGAGCAGCGGTTTTCCACTTAGGTCAGCTCCCAGTCGACCGCTATTGCTTCACAGTCACGATCGGTGTCACGGAAAAGCCTGGCCGCAGCGCGAAGTCCTTATCTTCATCCTGAAGGTTTGTGAAATCGATGCGAACCGGGATTCTTTGCACTACCTTGACGTAGTTCCCTGTCGCATTTTCAGGCGGAAAGAGGCTCAGCCGCGAGCCCGTCGCCCCGCCGATCTGGGTGACCTGCCCAGTAAACTCCCGTCCACCCAGCGCATCGACCTTCAGCCGAACCTTCTGCTGCGGCTTCATCTTGTCTAGCTGAGTTTCTTTGAAGTTTGCCGTAACCCAAAGGTTCGTCAGCGGCACAACGGTCAGAAGATTCTGCCCAATGCTCACATTGGCGCCGACATCCACATTTTTCTTACTGACGATCCCTGCAGTGGGTGCGACGATCTTGCAATACTGCAAATTCAGCCGGGCTTGCTCAAGCTTTGCCTGCGCCTGCTTCACTCCCGCCAGCATTGCGTTGGCGCGCGCTTCTTCCGCCTTCACTTGCTGCGGTCCGTTCTTGGCTGCCTGCGCCGCCATGAATCTGGATTGGGCGACCTTCTGCTGCGCCTGCCGGACTGCTTCCTGCGAAGCAATAACATCGGCCTGCGCTTCGAGAACGGCTGCAGTCGTGGCGTTCGCCTGGGCCACTGCTTGGTCGTACTGCTGCTTTGAGATCACGTCCTTCTGCACCAGCGGCGTGTACCGCTCCACATCCAACTGCGCCTTCAATGCGTTCGCCTTCGCCTGCACCACGCGCGCCTCGGCGGCCTCTCCCTGCTTCTGCGCCTGCGCGACGGAAGCCTGCGCGGCGGCAACATCGGAGCCTGAGGTGCTCACCTGCGTGGATGTGCTTACGCTTGTGATGGGTATGTTGACATGCGCCTGTGTGTAGTCCGCTTCAGCGCTGGCGAGGTTTGCGGCCGCCTGGTCGAAGGCAACCTGGTAGTCCCTGGGGTCGATATCGGCGATCGGCTGGCCTGCCTGAACCGCCTGGTTGTCCTTTACATAGACATTGACCACCTGGCCGCTCACGCGCGAACTCACCTCGTACAGGTCGCCGTCTACCTGCGCATCGTCCGTGTCTTCAGAGAACGTGGAGTGCCAGTAAAACAGACCGCCGCCTATGAGCAGCAGGATAACGACTGCAATCACGATGAACCTGCGCCGCGACTTCTTCTGCGGAGACTCAGGCGGTGCCTGGTCCTTCTGCTCATCCTGCTTCTGATCTTGATTTTGGTTCTGGTTCTCCTGGTCTGCCAAGGTCATTTCCCTCCCAAATAATCTTTGTAGTTGGTCTGCGCCACGCCCAGAGCCCGCGCCAGCGAGAGCTTCGCGACGTTGTGCTGATAAAGCGCACTGATGTATTGATCGTTGGCCTGCTCGAACTGACTCTGTGCCTGCGAAACCGGCAAGTTGTCCGAGATGCCCTCGTGGAAGCGCTGCTGCGACTCGCTCAGTGCCTCGGCCGCGAGGTCCACGTTCGACTTCGTCGACTCCACCAGCTTTGCCGCCGATTCAATGTCAAGGATGCTGCCGCGGATGTCCTGGTTTACCTGCTGCACCTGGTCGGACAGCCGTGCTTCTGCCTGCGTATATTGCGCACCGGCAACCTGCTCGTCGCCGCGCGTCTTCGCAATCTGAAGGATTGGCGCAGTCACTTCGCCAGTCGCGGTGTATACCCCGTGCGAGTGTCCCAGGGTAGTTCCTTGATCGCCAAAGAACCCGCTTACGTCTGCCTCAGGAAGCTGCTGCTGCCAGGCCGCTTTCTTCTGTGCCTCTGCAGACTTGACCGCCTCATCCAGGGCCTTCAGGTCCTTCCGGCTCTTCAACGCCTGGTCGAACGCGGTTGCCGGGTCTACATGATCGAGCGCGGCATACGGAGCAGCGTCCGTGAGCCGAAACTGCTGGTCGAGTGGCAGACCAATCGTTCTGGCTAGAGCCAGCTTGTCTTTGGCGAGCTGGTTCACAGTCGAGATCAGGTTCTGCTGCTCATTCTGGTAGTCCACCTGCGCGCGCAGAACGTCCAGCTTGGGGCTGGTACCCGCGTCATGCGCAGCGATCGCCTGATCGAGCGATACCTTCGAGGTTTGCAGCTCTGCCTTGACCGCCTCGACGCGCGCTGCATCGGCAATGCACAGAAGGTAAGCGTTGCCTACGGTCAGGACCACCATATCGCGAGCATCTTCTGCTGAAAACTTCGCGCTGTTGAAGTTGTGCTTGGCCGCGAGATAATTCTGCAGGGAAGGCAGGCTGAAGAGCTTCTGCGAAAGCGACGCCTGGAACTCCTCCACCTGGAATGGTCCTATGATCGGGTTCAGGCCGGGGAACTTCAAGCCGTAGGCGGCAAGGTTTACCTGCTCGACACTGTAGCTTCCTGACCCCGTTACGGTCGGCAGCAGGGATTGCAGCTGCTCCAACCGTTGCCCGTTGGCGTTCTCGATCGATGAACTCTGCAGGATAACTCCGAGGTTCGTGCGCAGACCGCGTTGGATGGCCTCATCCAGCGTGAGGTCTAATAAACCTGATGTTGCCGTGCCGCTTACAATGCTTCCTCTAAAGGAGTCGGAGGAGACCTGGGAGCCGCCGCTCTGTCCCGTACTGCCAGTCTGGCCCTGCGCATTCAACTGCTGTTGCGCCTGGTTTACCTGGGACGTGCTGAGCCCTGAACTGGTACTCGAGCTCGCCCCGGGCTGCCCCTGACCTGACATCTGCGCTTCCGCTGCAACGTTGGCCGCGATCAGCAGCAGGCAACATGCCGACACGCAGGCGCGATTGCAGAGACGATGCACTCCCCAGACTGTCGTTTGCAGCCTTTGACCAGCCTTATGCAACTTCATAACTGTAATGTTACCTGCACCTTGTTCTTGGGATTTTGCATGCTCAGCCAGCCAGCGGGCTGGGAAAACCAGCTTCAAACATAGTCTTTGATGCAAGTGCATCTCCTGAATCTTCAAAAAGACAGGTCAGCGATGATCTGCGTGTTTGCTTTGACCTCAGCATGCTCCGGCGTGCCCCGCAAGGACACTCGAGGCAAGTTTGGGTAGAGCGCCAGCGAGGCCGTTTCCATGGCCGCTTAGGCCGTAAGTGCCGGCGCTTCCTGGTCGCGGTACTGCAATTGGTACAGCTTGTAGTACAGCCCCCGCTGCGCCAGCAACTGCTGGTGCGTTCCTCGCTCGCGCAGGGTACCTTTGTGCATCACGAGGATCGCGTCCGCCGATTGGATCGTCGAGAGACGGTGCGCAATAAGGATGCTCGTCCGGCCCGCGATCATGCGGCCAAGCGCGTCCCTCACCCGCATCTCAGTCTCGGTGTCTACCGAACTCGTGGCCTCGTCCAGAATCAATATCCCTGGAGCATGAGCGAGAGCACGGGCAAAGCTTATCAGCTGCTTCTGCCCTGTGGATAGGGTGGCGCCGCGCTCCTTCACCGGCTCCTGGAACTGCAACGGCAGGCTGCGGATGAAGTCTCCGACGTTTACCTCGTCGCAGGCAAGCTGGAGCGCCTCGTCCGTGATCCACTTCGATCCCAGCCGCACGTTGTCCGCGATCGTTCCAGTGAAGAGGAAGGCGTCCTGGAGAACGACGCCAAACCGTTGCCTCAGCTTCTTCAAATCCTGCTGCCGAACGTCGACGCCGTCGATCAGCACAGCCCCGCGCTGCACATCGTAGAAGCGCATCATCAGCGCCGTGATCGTGGTCTTTCCCGCGCCTGTATGTCCAACAATGGCCGCGGTCTCGCCGGGATCGATCGTGAACGAGACCCCGCATAGGATCCATTCAATGTCGGCGAAGGTACGCAACTCCGACTCCGTTGCGTCCGCGAGTCTTGCACGTTGCGCCTCATCCAGCTTCTGATAGGTAAACCAGACGTTCCGGAACTCGACACGGCCGCTTTGCACCTCGTCTGCGGGCTCAATGGGGCGTGAGGGCGAAAGTATCTCCGGCTCTGAGTCCAGCAATTGGAAGACGCGTTCACTTGCGGCCATCGCCGCCTGCAGAATGTTGAATTTGTCGCTAAGGTCCTGGATAGGCCGGAAGAACCGTTGCGCATACTGCATGAAGGCGATGAGCACACCCAGCGTTACAGCTCCGTGAAGAACGCTGAAGCCGCCGCGCCAGATGACCAGCGCGATTGCCGAGGAGCTGAGAAGTTCGACCGCCGGGTAGTACCAGGCGTAGGCGAAGATGGCATCGGTCCAGGCAGCCATGTGCAGGCGATTGACGCTGACGAACTCCTCGTAGGCGCGCCGTTCGCGATTGAACAGCTGCACGATCGACATCCCGCTCACATGTTCCTGCGTGAACGCATTGATCTTCGCTATGTTGGTGCGGATGCGCCGGTAGCTGTCGCGCACACTCTTGCGGAAGATGCTCGTCAGGAAGAGTATGCCCGGGATCACGGCGAGGGTAAGCAACGCCAGCGGCCAGCTCATCCGAAGCATGATCACGACAATGAAGAGCAGGACGAAAACATCCTCAAAGATTGCCAGGACGCCGGAGGTAAACATTTCGTTCAGCGCATCCACGTCCGAAGTTACCCGGGTGACCAGCTTTCCGACAGGGTTACGGTCGAAGAACGATGGCGACATCCGTTGTATGTGCCGGAAGATCTGGCTGCGCAGATCAAACATGATCTTCTGTCCGGTCCACTGCATCAGGTAGGTCTGGAAGAACTCAAGCACAAAACTGATGGCAAGAGCTGCCAGGTACAAACCGGCAATCTCAGTGATGCCGGTGAAAGGAGCCCGGCTTAGGTGCCGTGCGAGCCACGACAGCTTCTCAGGCGGGGTATCGGCCATGTAGGTGTCAACGGCCACCTTGGTCAAATACGGGCCGAGTACATCGCTGCCCGCCTTAAGTAGAATGGCGAAGGCCGAAAGTACGGTCTGCAGCTTGTAGGGTGCCAGATAGGTCAGCAGCCGCCGCATCAGCCGGCTGTCGTACACCTTGCCGACTACATCCTCTTCTTCAGGCTTCTTTGCCTGCTGCGTTTGCGGCTTCTTTTCGTCTGCCATGCTGTGTGTTCATTTTAGAGCAGCCCCGCAGCCGGGAAGATTCAACTTCAGCTCTGCACCTCAGAGACCCTGATGATGCGTGGATTGAAGCGAGTGACGTAAACTGAACAGGGTTGTGCGTCACACCTCAAGGAGCTCCTTCTAGATGTTCGAATCGTTTCGCTCGCTGCGCGTTCAGGCAGGAACTGCCGGGTTTATGGTCCTTTTAACGGCGGTTGCCGCCTCTGCCCAGGTGACCCGTCTGGACCGGCAACTCTCGCGGATCGACGTTGCCGCCAGCGGCTATGCCTCCATCACTAAGAGCTCCTCCGGGACGAACTACCTTGGCGACGGCGTATCGCTCGACCCCGCCACAACGCTTGGGGCACTGGTTCAGATCAGGTACACCAAGTCCCCGCTGCTTGGATTTGAAGGAACTTACAGTTACGCCAGATATACGGAAAACTTCACCTCTTCCTCCGGGAACAGCTTTTCCTCACCCTTCGGTGTCCAGACGAACGCGTCCGAGTACAGCCTCGGATATGTGGCGCACCTTCCAAGCCTGCTCGGCGTCCAGCCGTTTGCTTCGGTCGGGGCCGGAAGTACGGCGTTCAAGCCCACTCCGCTTGGCGGCCAAGGGTTACCAGAGCGTGCTCTCCTTACCTACTACTACGACCTTGGCGTCGATGACCAGTTCCTGCCCCACTTCGGCTTTCGTGCGCAGTTCCGGCAGGCCTTCTTCAAGGCGCCAGACTTTGACGCCAATTACCTGAACATCCACCGGCGCACATTTACCAGCGAACCGGCCATCGGGGTTTATTTCAGGTTCTAGTTACTCATTTGCAAGACGAGGATCGCAGGGTGTGGGACCGCGAAGATGCGGTTCTCGGATCCGCTTGGTTGCTGCTGAGCTTTCCTCCTTGTGTTCACCATCTTCAAGCGTTGCGCCCGCTGGGCTTAATTGCCGCCAGCAGACCCTTGTCTGCGGCGTGCATTCAGCGTGCGTACATCCTGAAGCCGCACTTGACCTTCAAACCATCTGTTCTGCATTCGTGATAAAAGTAGGCAGCCGTTCGTGCGCAGGTACACGATCCTCCAACCACAAGAACCAGAAGAGGCAATTTGAGTATGGAATTCCACGTCTCCCGAGCGGTCCGCACAAAGACCGGAATTGACGATCTGCTGTTCAACTACGCGGGTAACGTGATCTTCGCCAACCTTGCCGCGAGCCGCGAGTTCGCAAAAAAATACAACGAAGCCCGTGCAGCTGAAGGGAAGACGGCGGACGTGCTCCACGCAGGTGCGCTGTTTGCGATGGGCCTGATCGACGAATTGAACCATGCCATGATCGCGCGCTACAGGGAGACGATCGACCCGGAAGTGCTTCCGCAGGCACTCAACTGGTTCACAGCTCAGTCTAACCGTGAGCCGGTCGAGAAGCTGCTGCTCGAGTTTACCCAGGAGTTCCCCACCGTCTCCGTCTTTCGCGAGCTTCAGACACCCGAAGAGTGGCTCAACGCTTCCACCAAAGCTGCCGAGGCTGAGGCACAGAAAGACATGCCCAACCGCGAGATCGCGGTGGAAGAGCTGCTGATGCTCTGGCTGGCAAACATCAATCCAGCCTTTAAGCGGTTCAAGGAGCTCTTCGATGATGGGCCGCTTCAAGAAAAGACAATCTACCCGAACCTGACTGCTAGGTTCCCCGATTACTTCGCAACGCGGCCGCCGATGGGCAAGGAGGGCAGTCTGCTCGACGTTCTGCGAGCGCCTATGCTTGCCTCGCCTGATTCACTCAGCGGGCAACTTGCGTACATGCGCGACAACTGGGTGGATTATCTGGGTCCGAAGTTTGCAGACACGCTGCGACGAGCAGTTCTAGCTGCCGGCGTGCTAAAGGAAGAAGAGATCGCAATCTGGATGATGTTCAATCCTGGAGCGGTGAAGGGCGGCAGGTACGATGCAGACGGCAAGTGGCACGCCGATGGCTTCGAGGGTGACGAGTTTGTCGGTTTCGGTGCGGACCTTGGCGGCCCTGAACAACCTCGTCCGTTGAACGAATACGAGGCTTTCAGTCCCGACCAGGCCTGGATGCCAACCGTGGTCATGATCGCCAAGAGCACGTACGTCTGGCTCGAACAGCTCTCAAAGAAGTACCAGCGCCATATCCATCGTCTCGACCAAATCCCGGCGGAAGAGTTCGGCATTCTGGCAGACCGCGGCATCAATGCACTCTGGCTGATCGGCCTTTGGGAGCGCAGTACCGCCTCACAGACCATCAAGCGGATGATGGGCCAGCACGATGCGGTGGCCTCGGCGTATTCGCTGAAAGACTACCGGATCGCGGACGACCTGGGTGGCACGTACGCCTACGAGCGCCTTCGCGATGAGGCGGGCAAGTACGGAATCCGGCTCGCTTCGGACATGGTTCCGAACCACATGGGCATCGATTCGAACTGGGTCATGGAGCATCCCGAATGGTTTCTTTCGCGAGCTGATAGCCCTTTTCCGGTCTACAGCTTCGAAGGCCCCGATCTGTCTACTGAAAGCCGCTTCGAGATCAAGATCGAAGACCACTATTTCAACCAGACCGACGCCGCCGTCGTCTTTCGTCTGCGTGAGCGCAATAACGGCCACACCCGGTTCGTCTACCACGGCAACGATGGCACCACCTTCGCCTGGAACGATACTGCGCAGCTTGACTACTCGAAAGCGTTTGTTCGCGAGCAGGTCATCCAGACCATACTCACCGTTGCGCGCCTGTTTCCCATCATCCGCTTTGACGCGGCGATGACGCTCGCGAAAAAGCACGTCCAGCGGCTCTGGTTTCCTCTACCCGGCTCAGGCGGGTCGATCCCCTCGCGTGCCGAGGCCGCCGTCTCCCAGGCCGAGTTCGATGCCATGATGCCGAACGAGTTCTGGCGCGAAGTAGTTGACCGCGTTGCGGCCGAAGTTCCAGGAACACTGCTGCTCGCAGAAGCCTTCTGGCTGCTCGAAGGCTATTTCGTCCGCACTCTAGGCATGCACCGGGTGTACAACAGCGCCTTCATGAACATGGTGCGCGATGAGGAGAACGCCAAGTACCGCTCCTACCTGAAAAAGACCATCGAATTTGATCCAGATATCTTGAAGCGCTACGTCAACTTCATGAGCAACCCTGATGAAAAGACGGCGATTGCGCAGTTCGGCACGGGTGACAAATACTTCGGCACCTGCACCATGCTGGCGACGATTCCTGGTCTGCCGATGATTGGTCACGGGCAAATCGAGGCCTTTACTGAGAAGTACGGAATGGAATACAAGCAGGCGAGATTTGACGAATGGCCGAATGAAGATCTCGTCGCCCGCCACATGCGGGAGATCGCTCCTCTGCTGAAGAACCGGCAGCTCTTCGCCGAGAGTCACAACTTCGTGATGTACGACTTCTGGGCGGGAGAAGGACAGGTCGACGAAAACGTCTTCGTCTATTCGAACCGTGTCGACCACCCGGGTAATGGCTTCGGCGGATCAGGCAAGGAGCGCGCTCTGATCTTCTATAACAATGCGTATCAAAGCACCCGTGGCACCATTCACGTATCGTGCGCATCGATGGACAAATCCCGCGGCGAGCTGCGACAGCGTACGCTGAGCGACGCTCTGCATCTTCCGTCCGATGAGAGCCTGTTTCTTGGCTGGCGCGACTCGGCCAGCAACCTTGAATACCTGCGCCGGTCGTCCGACTTCGACCATCACGGATTTACCGTAGAGCTACGCGGCTACCAGTATGCGGTCTTTGGCAATTGGCGTGAACTTCGCTCGACCGCCGAACATCCCTGGGACCAGCTCGCGGGCGCTCTGAACGGTGCCGGCGTCTACAATCTCGACGAGGCACTATCGAAGCTCCGTCTTCGCCCGTTGCATGAGGCATTGCTCAAGAGCCTGACGCACGACGTGCTGCATGACTTCATCCAGGCTGCTGCCTTGCTCGCCGCAGACGCACCCTCAACAGCTGTGAGTCCCATCGAGATCATTACATCTGCCCCGGAGCTGACCAAGGCATCTCAAGCCGTTGCAACG
>CAZZYQ010000027.1:49168-52074 GCA_964658395.1 uncultured Granulicella sp.
TTCTTGCTTCGCTGCTTCTCCGCGAGGTTCTCGCTGGCGCGGACGGAAGTGCTGCCGCAATATTCGACCGCCTCGATCTGCGGTCGGCGTTGGCTGAGATCTTCACGTCGCTTGGTGTTGATACGGAGACAGGCTGGCGTTTAGCGGCGCGAGTTCGGCTGCACCTGGCACATCCCGCGATCGCCAGTCTGGAGACGCTTGCGGACGAACGTTTCTGGTCGGATGGAGATGTGCGCTGGCTTGCCTGCCTGAGCGAATCAGGCGGCGTTACCTACCTGAACAAGGAGTGCTTTGAAGAACTGCTCTGGTGGCTCCAAGTGCCGCGATTGCTGCGTCCAACCGCGGACACATCTGACCAACCCGGCGATGACTTGGCAAGGATTGGCACCTTTGTAGCGGCCGCCAATGCCGCCGCTCTGGCAGCAGGCTACGATCTTTCTGTGTTCCAGAAATCGATCGCTCCAAGGGCGAAGTCTTCTTCCGGCACTTTGGTGCACGACGTGCCGGAGCACGCCTCTAAGAAGGAAGCTGAAACAGACCATGAGCGGACGGAGGCAGCGGCTGTGGCTCATAAAGTGAACGACGGCGCCGAAGTTGCGGACGAGGTTTCGACCTAAGCAATCAGCAGGTGCCTCATCTGTCGGTCCCCCCCTTCTCCAAACTGGAGATCGCGGCTGCAAGCCTGTCCAGAAATGGTCCATGACTATCGCGTATGTACCGCCTCGCCTCCACCAGTGAGAACCAGCGTCCGCGATCTACTTCAGGAATCTCAATGCGCCGACCAGAGCGGGGCGGCCACTCGATCTCGCAGGTATTACTTACGAGTGCCGCAGGATCACAATCACCTGCAAAGGCCCACGCAGTCACAACCTTTCCACCCGTCTGCTTAATGGAACCCAGATGCGTAAAGTTCCCGTTTGGCGTGAAGCCGGTCTCTTCGTGAAACTCGCGTATTGCTGCCTGCAAGGCTGGCTCGCTGTTGTCATACTCACCTTTGGGGAGAGACCAGGCACCCAGGTCCTTCTTCACCCAGTAGGGTCCGCCAGGATGTACCAGGAACACCTCTAATTGATCGTCCCGGACGCGATACATCATCAGGCCTGCGCTCTGCTTTGGCATCTTTGCCGCTCCAAAAAACAAGACGCGAACCATCTAAGCGGTCCGCGTCTTTCGTATCTCTCTTGTCTTACCTCTGCGGGTTTCGAAACAGCCAGTCTAAGCTCTTAGTTCTCGGCGTTCGGGTCCGGCGTCTGCCCTTCCCCACGATCCTCGAGCTGCTTGGCTAACTCCTCGCGCTTCTTCTCGCGCGCTTCAGCCCGCTTCTGCGCCTTCTCATTCAACTCATGCTCAGCGCCCAAGAGTTCGATATACGCCATCTCGGAGGCATCGCCTTTGCGCGGGCCTTTGCGCGTGATGCGCAGATAGCCGCCGTTGCGCGATGCGTAGCGCGGCGCGACAACGTTGAAGAGGCGATCCACAGATTCCGGTGTCATCAGATAAGAGAGCGCTTGGCGGCGGGCATGGACCGAGCCGTTCTTGCCCAGCGTAATCATCTTTTCGACGATCGGCCGCGAGGCCTTGCACTTGGTGATGGTTGTCTCAACGCGATCCATCAGAATGACGGAGGTGACGAGGTTGCGCAGCATGGCGCGACGATGGCTGGTGTTGCGGCCGAGTTTGTATCCGGCATTACGATGACGCATTGGTAGGTCTCCTTCGATCCGGCGTTCTCGCCAGGGTCGGATAGTACAGGGTGTAGGGAATAAGATGTAGGGTGTAGCAAAACGAACAGCTTGAGAGGTTTTTGAGGATGGCTTGCAACATCTTGCTTACTTCCCATCGAAATCCCTTCAGCTTGTTTCAATTCCTGCGTGTTCCCATAGTCCAGTTCTCCTGCGATCAACAACTGCGTTTGCACTTCAAGGTTTGAGCCGCGAGCCATGCCAAGAAACTGCCTGAATTCGCCTGGCGACGTCCGCCTATAACCTTCAGCAACATTGCTCGCCACAGAAACAGCAGCGCGACGAAGCTGACTCGTCAAACCAAATATCTCTTCCTTCGGAATTCCCACGGTCAACCTGTAGATGGCAACTGTCATCTGCACAGACCGCTGCCAAACGATCAAATCACGATAAGACTCCACCATGGCAAGCTCCGGAAGGTAGGGTTTGAGCGTATCTCTACACCCTACCCCCTAAGCCCTGCCTTTAGAAGTTTTCCGGCTCATTGCCGACGAGGTCGAGGTCATCTTCTTCCTCGTCCTCATCTTCATCATCGTCATCGAAGTGCCCAAAGCTGGCCGCGAGTGTGGCGGCCGGCAGCACCGAGGTCGGTCCGGGCTGCGGGTTGCCGTTCTCGTCGATCTTCATGCCGAGTGACAGGCCCATCTGCGCGAGAATCTCTTTGATCTCGTTGAGAGATTTGCGGCCGAAGTTCTTCGTCTTCAGCATCTCCGCTTCTGTCTTCTGGATCAGTTCGCCGATGCTGGCAATGTTCGCGTTCTTAAGGCAGTTGTAGCTGCGGACAGAAAGCTCGAGCTCTTCAACCGAGCGGTTGAGGTTCTCGTTCTTGATGGCCGGCCCGTCGTGCATTCCGTCGTGGTGAGCATCCATCTCTTCTTCGAAGTTGATAAAGATCGTCATGTGATCTTTCAACAGCTTCGCCGAAAGTCCGAGTGCGTCGGCGGGAAGAATGGTGCCGTTCGTCCAGATCTCGATCGAGAGCTTGTCGTAGTCGGTGATCTGACCAAGACGCGCCGCCTCCACCAGGTAATTCACCTTACGCACTGGCGAGTGGACGGAATCGACGGGGATGAACCCGAGGCCGAGATCGCCATCGAAGTTCTTGTCGGCGGAGATGTAGCCGCGGCCCCGCTTCAGTCGCATCTCCATATCGATCTTGCCGCC
>CAZZYQ010000028.1:0-51140 GCA_964658395.1 uncultured Granulicella sp.
CGGAGATGTAGCCGCGGCCCCGCTTCAGTCGCATCTCCATATCGATCTTGCCGCCCTCGGAGACCGTGCAGATGTACACGTTGGGATCAAGGATCTCCACGTCGCCATCGGCTTCAATCATTCCCGAGTTCACCACGCCTGCGGCATCGGAACGAAGGTAAAGCGCCTTCGGACCTTCGCCGTTTAACTTGAACGGAATCTGCTTCAGGTTCAGAATGATGTCGGTCGCATCTTCAACAACGCCGGTAATCGATTGAAACTCGTGCAGCACGCCTTCGATGCGAACGGCGGTTACCGCCGCGCCTTCAATGGACGAAAGCAGCGTGCGGCGCAACGCGTTGCCAATGGTGGTACCGAAGCCGCGCTCGAACGGCTGCGCGGAGAACTTGCCGTACTTATCGGTTAACGTTTCTGTGTCGACTGCAAGACGCTTGGGCTTTTGAAAACCTCTCCAAAGCATTGTGTTTCTCCTTGTCCGGCTCACTCGCGATGCATTCTGCGATTATGGCGGGGTGTTGCGGTTGCGGGTTAGGTTGTGGGTGGTGCAGTGGCGGTCGCACCAACAAGGTACGCTCGCGCAAAGTTTGTCATGCCCGAAGAGAATCTGCTTTCGCCTATACCCCGTAGAGACGAAGAGCAACAGCGCTCCGTGGCCTACTTGCTGTAAAGTTCGACGATCAGCTGCTCGTTCACCGGCAGATTGATGTCCGCGCGCGTCGGCAGAGAAATCACCTTGCCCGAGAGACCCTCGCGGTTGATATCAAGCCACGGCACCGACCGCTGTCCGCCGGCGAAGTTCTTCGACTCCTCGAGAATCGCAAGTGCCTTCGAACCTTCGCGAATGGCGATCTCGTCGCCAACCTTGCACTGGAACGATGGAATGTTGACCTTGCGACCGTTGACCGAGATATGTCCGTGACGAACGACCTGGCGTGCCTGGCGGCGGCTCATGGCAAAACCAAGCCTGTAGGCGACGTTGTCCAACCTTGTCTCAAGCTGTTGCAAGAGCAGTTCGCCAGTAACGCCGGTCTTGTTCGAAGCCTTCTGATAATATGCGCGAAACTGAGTCTCGAGCGTGAAGTAGATACGCTTCGCTTTCTGCTTCTCGCGGAGCTGTAAGCCGTAGCCGACTACCTTCTTCACCTTGCGGCTCTGGCCATGCTGGCCCGGAGGAAAATTGCGCTTCTCAACCGGGCATTTGTCGGTGAAGCACTTAGCGCCCTTGAGGAAAAGCTTGGTGCCGTCGCGACGGCAGAGACGACATACTGCTCCAGTAAAACGTGCCATTTGAAAACTCCTAAGATATTGAACTGCGAGTGACGATCGGTTTACACGCGGCAGCGCTTCGGTCCCGATCCAGTAAGTGCAGGGAACAGGGACAAGGGACTAGGTTTTCTGTTCCCCTGTTCCTATACCCGATTCCCTTGCGTCATCAGACCCTGCGACGCTTTGGCGGTCTGCATCCGTTATGCGCCATCGGCGTAACGTCGCGAATGCTGCGAACATCGATGCCAGCCGTTGCGAGGGCGCGGATCGCGGACTCGCGTCCCGAACCAGGACCTGAAACCCGCACATCCACGGAACGAAGGCCATGATCGCGAGCAGCATTGGCTGCTCCCACTGCGGCCTGCTGTGCTGCAAATGGCGTCCCTTTACGCGATCCGCGGAAGCCGAGCGAACCCGAGCTCTTCCAGCTTAGCGTGTTGCCGGTCTGGTCCGTGATCGTAACGATGGTGTTGTTGAACGACGCCTGGATGAAGACGAGTCCGTACGGAACGTTCTTCCGCTCGCGCTTCTTGAACTTCTTGTTCTTCCCTGCGGCGGCTTTGTTCTTCTGCTGGTTCTGAGTCTTCGCCATTTATTTCGTCGCTTTCTTCTTGCCGGCAACGGTGCCCTTGCGAGGACCTTTGCGGGTGCGAGCGTTGGTGTGGGTGCGCTGGCCGCGAACGGGAAGACTGCGACGATGGCGAAGTCCACGGTAGGACTGGATTTCGATCAGGCGCTTGATGTTCAGCGAGATGTCCTTGCGGAGATCACCTTCAATCTGTCCTTCCACTTCAATCACCTGACGGATGCGATTCAACGCGTCCTCGTCGAGCGTACCGACCTTCGCCATCGGATCAACGTCCGCCTTGGTGAGGATCTTATGCGCGCGCGAGTCGCCAATTCCAAAGATGTACGTGAGCCCGATTCTGGCCTGCTTGTTGTTCGGGACATCGACACCGGCAATACGTGCCATAGATTTCCTTTTCTGTTGGGCCGCACAGATCCATGCTGCATGGCGGGGTTGATGATTTGCGGATCGAGTCCTTCAGGTTCATCGCAAGCCTTTACTTCGGCTAACTCGCCTGTCGGGTCCGGGTACTTCGGCTGAACCGCGCAGCGGCGCGGTCCAGGCACTAACCTTGGCGCTGCTTGTGCTTTGCGTTTTCGCAGATCACACGAACCACACCGCGGCGGTGGATGACCTTGCACTTGTCACAGATTGGCTTTACTGATGCACGAACCTTCATTTCACTTCCTCTCAAAACAATGTTCTTTCCGTCTGCGGACGCAGCAGGCGCGAAGGGCTCCAGCAACACTTTCAAACCGTGGCGCAGACCGGGGCCCAGCAGGGGAGGGGACTTACTTGTATCGATAAACGATGCGACCGCGGTTGAGGTCGTACGGACTTAGCTCAATCGCGACGCGATCGCCGGGAAGAATGCGGATGAAGTTCTTACGCATGCGCCCGGATACGTGCGCCAGCGCCTGATGCTTGTTCTCAAGCTCAACCTTGAACATCGCGTTGGGCAGCGTCTCAACGACGACCGCCATCACTTCAATTGCATCTTCCTTCGACAAACGAATCTCCCTTTATTCCTGACCAACGATGCCGTCCGGAACCGAACCATGAGGTGGACGCAACTTCGTCCACAATCACGCAGCACTTCTTATAATACCGCGTTTACACAGAAATTTGACATCTTTCTGCAGCGGCTTCGGAGGCCGCTCCCGCTCATTCCGGCAAATCGAAGCAGTCCCTGTACGTGCTGAAACGCTGGCTCAGCTTACTGCGTGAGCACGTACGGCCCTTCCCTGGTAATCGCCACCGTGTGCTCGAAATGAGCGCTGTAACTGCCGTCCACAGTGACTGCCGTCCATCCATCCTTCAGGGTACGCACCGCCGCTCCGCCCGCGTTGATCATAGGTTCGATCGCGAGCACCATCCCTTCTTTTAGCCGAGGTCCTTTACCGCGCGATCCGAAGTTGGGCACCTGTGGATCTTCGTGCATGGACCGGCCAATCCCGTGGCCTACAAACTCCCGGACCACGCCAAAACCTTCCGCTTCGCACATCTCCTGCACGACGGCGCCAATGTCGAACAATCGCCCCCCCACCACCGCCATGGAGATGGCCGCATCAAGTGAGGCTTTGGTCACCGCGAGCAGTCGCTGCGTCTGGGCGGAGGTGCGCCCCACAGCATAGGAGACCGCGGCGTCTGAGTAGAAGCCATCCAGAATGACGCCGCAATCAATCGAGACAAGGTCGCCATCCTTCAGCACCTGCTTCGGATTGGGGATGCCGTGAACAACCTCGGCATTGACCGAGGTACAGAGCGCTGTAGGAAAGCCGTGGTATCCCTTGAATGCAGCGACCGCGCCGGGGAAGCTTGCCAGCTTCTTCACCGCCGCATTTTCAAGGTCCATGGTTGTCGCGCCCGGCACAACCAGTGGCGCGATCTCGTCGTGAATCTGTCGAAGGACACGGCCGGACGCCCGCATCTTTTCGATCTCTGCGCGAGTTTTAATAAGGATCGGCATTACTGGTGTTCTGTTTGAAACGAGAGGTCAGAGGGGAAGCGTGAACGCAATGCGTGCAACTCTGACTTCACCCGGTTTGCAACTTCCTGCAGCGAGCCAGACCCGTCCACTGTAGCGAACCTGCTGCCGCCTCTTGTCCCGCCCTTGGCGTAATGCTCGATGACCGGCCTGGTGAGCGACTCGTAGGCCTCCATTCGCCGGGCAAATGCCTCTTCGGTGTCGTCTGACCGGTGCTGCAAGCTGGAACCGTCAAGGTCACACACGCCTTCGACCTTCGGCGCATTCGAGTAGACGTTATAGATGCTCTTGCAGGTGGGACAGATGCGACGTCCGGTAATGCGGTGGAGCAACTCACCTCGATCAACCTTGATCTCGATTGCAACTAGAGGCGCTCGGGACAGGAAGTGACGATCCTGAGCGTCGAGCCAATCCGCTTGCGCGGATGTCCTTGGAAAGCCGTCGAGGATGAAGCCGCGAACAGTATCCTGGTCGGAGATGCGCAGAGCCACCATGCCGTTCACGGTCTCGTCATCAACCAGCAGCCCCTGGTCCATCAGGCCTTTTGCCCTTACTCCGAGTTCGGAGCCACTGGCGATGTTCTGGCGTAAGATGTCGCCCGTCGATATCTGCGGAATGCCGAACTCCCCCATTAAGATCTGGGCCTGGGTCCCCTTACCCACGCCCGGTGCGCCAAGAAGAAGAACCGGCCCAGGGAGGAAACCTTCTTCTGCCTGGGCCGGCTGAGTCTGTACGGTGTCGTTCAACGGTGTCCTTACCAGCTCTTACGGCCACGGATGCGACCGGACTTGGGCGTGAACCCGTCATAATGCCGCATGATCAGCTGGGATTCAATCTGCGCCACCGTGTCCATCGCGACTCCAACTACGATCAGCAGGCTGGTGCCGCCAAAATAGAAGTTCACCCCAAGACCGTTCGTGGTCCAGGTAGGCAGGCGATCAAAGGCTGCGCCAATAAGCGGGAGATGGTTGAAATGGATCCCGCTGATCAGCAGCGTCGGAATGATTTGAATGATGATCAAGTAAACCGCGCCCACAAGCGTGATGCGGGTCAAGACATCGTTGATGAAGTCGCGCGTGCGATTTCCCGGCCGGATACCTGGTATGAATCCGCCGTACTTCCTCATGTTGTCGGCGATGTCGTCCGGACGAAACACGATGGAGATATAGAAGTAGGCAAAGAAGATCACTGCGACAATGAAGAGCAGCTCATACATCGGCTCACTTGGAGCGATGGTACGGAAGATCGGCCCGAGGAACGACGTCTCACGCAGCGGTGTACCGAACCAGTTCACGCCGCCGAATAACAGCGGCACAGAAAGGATCGAACTGGCGAAGATGATAGGCATCACGCCACCTGAGTTTACCTTCAGTGGCAGATGCGTCGACTGACCGCCCATCATCTTCCGACCGACAATACGCTTCGCGTACTGTACCGGGATGCGTCGCTCCGACTTTTCTACAAACACGATAAACGCTACGACCGCAACCATTCCGGCGATCAGAATCATCACCGCAAGCGGCGTAAGCGCTCCCCAGGCATTGTCGCGGACCTTAACGTAAAGGTCTTCGATACCGCGGGGTAACCCGACCACGATGCCAGTGAAGATCAGCAGCGACATTCCGTTGCCAATTCCACGTTCCGTGATCTGCTCACCCAGCCACATGATAAACGCCGTACCCGTGGTCAACGTCAGCACGCAGAGAGGCACAAACAGAAGATGCGAGATCGTCACCATGTTCGCGCCCGTTTGCGTGCCCGTGAGCGAGACCGCGATTGCGCTTGACTGAACAACCGCAAGCAAGACCGTGACGTAACGCGTCCACTGTGTAATCTTGCGCCGGCCCAGTTCGCCTTCCTTCTGCAGTTTCGCCAGCGGCTCGTAGATGACCGTGAGCAACTGGAAGATGATGGAAGCTGTGATGTACGGCATAATGCCGAGCGCGAATACGGTCAGTTTGCGGAGGTTTCCGCCTGAAAAAAGGTCCACCAGCCCGAGGGCTGAGCCCGAGTTCTGGTTGAAAAACTGCGCCAGCAGATCTGCGTTGATGCCGGGTGTTGGAATATGTGCACCCAGGCGATAGACAGCAAGCAGACCTAAGGTGAACAGGACCCGCTTACGAAGGTCAGGAATGCGAAAGATGTTGGCAATCTTGTCGAACATCGGTGCTTGGAAACCTCGAGGGCTGGCAGCGGTTGAAGTTCAGTTGCTTCTGTCGATTCTACTCCGCGCATGTGCCAGGACATTACGCCCAGCAAGGCGCGACGCGGGCAAAGGGTCTCCGCAGACGCTTCTACGCCGCAGCCTCTTCGCCGCCAATCAGGATCGCCTTGCCGCCAGCTTTCTCGATCGCTTCTCTGGCCGACTTCGAAAACTTGTGTGCATGGATGGTGATGGCTGAGGTAATCGGGCCATTGTTGAGCACCTTTATCAGGCCATTCTTCCGCCGCAGCAGATTGAGTTCGATGATCTTGTCCAGCGTGAACTCGGTTGTACCGTGCTCTTCAACCAATTCCGCGACCCGGTCCAGGCCAAGTACGGTGTATTCCACGCGGAAGATGTTGGTGAAGCCGCGCTTAGGCAGCCGGCGGTGCAGCGGCATCTGGCCGCCCTCGAAGCCGCGCATCAGGCTTGAACCCGACCTCGACCCCTGGCCCTTATGACCTCGAGTCGACGTCTTGCCCATGCCGGAACCCATACCGCGACCGACCCGCTTCTTGTTCTCGTTCGCCTTTTTCGGGGCGCGCAGATTAGAAAGATTACGTATCGCCATCTCTGTTTCCTCGCTATAACGCCGGCAGCCCAAGCTGGCCGACTCGCATTGAGTACATTGTTATCGGGTCATCCGAAGCAGGTCATTCCTACTCCCTATTACGTACACCCAATTCCCTGTCTTTAGACGTAGCGCACCAGGTGGGGAACCTTCGCCACCATGCCGCGAACGGAAGGCGTGTCTTCGCGCTCGACGATCTGGTTCAGCCGCGTGAAGCCAAGCCCCTTGATGACCAGCTTGTGCTTTACCGGCGTACAGATCTTCGACCGGAAGTACTGCAGCTTGATCTTGGCGGTTGCATTCGTGTCTGCCATAAAATCCTCTCTAATCTCTCAACCTGTTCCCTGCACCGGCTCTTTACAGCTCGTCTTCGGCCTTGCCGCGCAGCGCTGCAACTTCGTTCTTGTTGCGAAGCTGGACAAGGGCATCGAAGGTGGCCTTGATTACGTTGTGGGGGTTCGCCGTTCCCAGCGACTTGGTAAGCACGTTTTGAATGCCAGCAGAAGTCATCACCGCGCGGACCGTCTTTCCAGCGATCACCCCAGTTCCTTCAGGCGCAGGCTTCAACATCACCGATCCTGCACCAAAATGCCCCAGCACCTGGTGGGGAATCGTGGTGTCCGTCAGGTTGACCTTGAACAGGTTCTTCTTCGCCGATTCGATTCCCTTGCGGATCGCCTGCGGCACTTCTTTGGCCTTACCTGAACCGAAGCCGACAACGCCTTCGCCGGCATCTCCAACCACGACGAGCGCGGCGAAGGACATGTTCTTGCCGCCCTTCACTACCTTCGTCACCCGGTTGATCGAGACCACTTCGTCCTTCAGGTTCAACCGGTTCGCATCAATCTTCTTCTTCGTTGCCATATACCTGTCCAGCTTTCTGGCCGCCTTCCGGGCGCCTCAAACAATCTTAGAAGTCCAATCCCGCTTCGCGGGCGGCATCGGCCAGCGCCTTGATGCGGCCATGGTAAAGATAGCCGCCGCGATCAAACACGACCTTCTTCACGCCTTTTTCCTGAGCGCGCTGAGCGATCAGTTTGCCTACCTCGGCGGCAGCGGCAACGTTGCCGCCATAAACCTTCTCTTCGCCCTTTTTGCCCATCGACGAAGCAGAGGCGATCGTCACTCCGTTCAGATCGTCGATCAGCTGCGTGTAGATGTGGTTCAGCGACCGGTATACATTCAGCCGGGGCCGCTCGGCGGTGCCCGACATCTTTTCGCGAATGCGTGTATGCACCCGCTTGCGAATTACATTGCGTTCCCGCGGATTAATCATTGCTCTCTCTTCCTTCCTAATGGCGTCACCAGAGTACTGATGACGTTCGGTGAAAGGGAGAAGGATTGAGGTGGAGCCAACTCAACTTGCTCTTCTCCCTACCTTCTCTTTACTTCTCCCTGTTTCTTTTCACTTTGTCCCTGGCTTACTTGGCCCCGGTCTTGCCGACCTTCTTCTTCAGCTTCTCGCCGGTGTACCGAACACCCTTGTTCTTGTAAGGATCAGGCTTGCGCAGCGACCGCATATCGGCCGCAACCTGCCCGACCTTCTGCCGGTCAATACCTGAAACTGTAAGGTGGGTCTGTTTCGCATCGATCGCCACGTCTATTCCCGTTGGCAATGGAAACTCGATGGGGTGGGAGTAGCCGAGTGTGAACACGACCATGTTCTTACCCTTCAACTCCGCTCGGTATCCGATTCCAACGATGTCGATCTCCTTCGTCCACCCGGTCGTGACACCTGTAACTGCGTTGAATACGAGTGCGCGGGCGAGACCATGGAAAGCGGCCTGCTTATCGTTCTCGCGCTCCGCAACCAGCTTGCCCTCATGCACGACGAGCTTGATGCCTCCCGGGAGCAGGGCGTTCACCTTGCCCTTGGGTCCTTCGACCAGCACGGACGTGCCTTCTTCATTCACCGTGTACTTTACTCCCTGGGGCAGCTCAATGGGCTTTTTGCCGATACGTGACATTGCTGGAATCCTTAATATGGCTTGCGAGTCTCTTACGTCTCATCTCGTAAGTTCCACTGCAGCCGGCGCGATGCTCCGCGCTTCTTACTTGAATCGTTCGCTTACCAGACTTCGCAGAGTATCTCGCCGCCGACGCCTTCGCGACGCGCCTGCCGCCCGGTCATGACGCCCTTTGGGGTAGTCATAATCGAGATGCCGAGGCCGCCCTGAACGCGGCGAATCTCATCACGTCCAAGGTACACGCGGCAGCCCGGACGGGAGACGCGCTGCAGATCGCGAATAACGGCCTCATTGTTCGGGCCATACTTCAAGTACACGCGAATTACCCTTTGCCCATTCTCTTCGGTAGGCTTGTAGTTCGCGATGTATCCCTCTTCCTTCAGGATGCGGGCGATCTCCGCCTTGAGCTTCGAAGCAGGGACATCAAGCTTTTGGTGGCGTGCACGAATGGAGTTGCGGATGCGAGTAAGAAAGTCTGCTACCGGATCAGTCAGGTTCATCAGTTCTCCTTCATCTCCCGTTCGCTTGCGAGTGTCTCGCGAGAACCAGCGGAGATGGTCACTTCAAAATACGTCCAGACTGCTGCACTCTGACGGGCTCTAACGTCCGTCGAAATGAGGTCTCTGGAGCTTCGCAAAGCAAGAATGCTTTGATCGATCGAATGTGCTTACCAGCTGGATTTCACTACGCCCGGGATCTCGCCCTTATGGGCGAGGCTGCGGAAGCAGAGACGGCAAACCCCGAACTTGCGGAGAAATGCACGGGGCCTGCCGCAGATCTGGCAGCGGTTGTGCTGGCGGGACTTGAACTTCGGAACTCGTGCGTCTTTGACGCGCTTTGCTGTAGTTGCCATAACTCTCTTTCAATTCTACGCGAAGTACTGGGTTTCGTGGCTACTTGTTCTGCAATACCTTGCCGTGGGGCAGTGCGTCCACGGGCAGTCGTTGGAAGACCTTACGCGCCCGCTGCTCGGAAAGGCATGCCAAACGCCTTCAGCAAAGTGCGCGCTCCGTTATCGTCCTTTGCGGTGGTCACGATGGTGACGTTCATGCCTTTCAACTTGTCGACCTTTGCATAGTCAATCTCGGCAAAGATGAGCTGGTCGCGCAGACCCAACGTGTAATTGCCCCGTCCATCGAAGCTCTTCGCCGAGACACCGCGAAAGTCGCGGACACGAGGCAAGGCGATGGAGATCAGGCGGTCCAGAAACTCATACATGGTGTCGCCGCGCAGGGTGACCATGGCGCCGATCGGCATACCTTCACGAACTTTGAAGGCGGCGATCGACTTCTTTGCCTTGGTTGTGACCGGCTTCTGTCCGGCAATCGCGGCCAGGTCCGCAACCAGTGGATCCATGATCTTGACGTTCTGGGTCGCTTCGCCCAGGCCCATGTTGATCACGATCTTCTCCAGCTTCGGAATGGCCATGGCATTCTCGATGCCCAGCTCTTTCGCCAGCGACTCGCGAATTTCCGTGTTGTACTTCTCTTTCAAACGTGCTGCCATCTCTGCTCTCTTCGCTTTCTCCACGGTTCCGGAGTTGTGGCCCGCTGCTGTTCAGCTTCTTGCTGTCCCGCCTGCCACCTTCGACAGGCCCGGCTGTGCGGGCCACTTACCGTTTCGTAGGGTGAACCTACATGACGAACTTACTTCTTCTTCTCAACGATCACACTGCCGGAGGCTTTTGAGAAACGGACCTTCTTATCGCCTTCGATTCGTGTGCCCACCCGCGTCTTGTTGCCCTCGCTGTCCAGCAGCATCACGTTGGAGATGTGGATGGTCGCTTCCTGCTCCGCGATACCGCCCTTGATGTTGCGCTGAGGGTTCGGTTTCACATGCTTCTTCATCATCATGACGCCTTCAACCAGAACTCGATTCTTGTCCGCGATCACCCGAAGTACGCGTCCGGTCTTACCCTTGTCTTTACCGGCTATTACTTCAACCTGGTCGTTCCGCTTGATCTTTACCCCTGCCATGCTTAGCTCCTCGCTATCGGTCCAGCTCGAACTGGATCCCCTCAGACGACCGTTTCCGATCGACCGGCTTTGCTGTTCTTGCCTAAATGACTTCCGGTGCCAACGACACAATCTTCAGAAACTTCTTGTCGCGAAGTTCGCGCGCTACCGGACCAAAGACGCGGGTTCCAACCGGCTCGAGTGCATCGTTGATGACCACGGCGGCGTTCTGATCGAAGCGGATGTAGGTGCCGTCGCGCCGGCGGTACTCCTTGCGCGTGCGCACGATCACAGCCTTGACCACCTTGCCCTTCTTTACCGTGCCATCGGGCGAGGCCTCTTTGACCGCAGCGGTCACAATGTCGCCCAGCCCAGCTTTCTTACCCAGACCTCCGCCAAGCGGAAGGATCACCTGCAGCTTGCGTGCGCCGGAGTTATCGGCAACATCAAGCATTGTTCTCATCTGTACGGACATCGTGCGGCTCCTGAACTTCCTGAATAAATAAAACTACTTCGCGGGCGCTGCGACCGCAGCCTTTTCTTCTGCCTGCACCAGCGAAGAGCGGCGCACGATCTCTTCGAGGGACCAGCGCTTCAGCTTCGACAAGGGACGGGCCTCGCGGATGCGCACCACATCCCCCACGCGGGCCGAGTTCTGCTCGTCATGAGCATAAAACTTCTTGTTCGACTTCATGACGCGCTTGTACTTAGGGTGGGCCTTGCGCATCTCGATCTCGACCACAATCGTCTTCTGCATCTTCGTCGAGACGACCAAGCCTACTTTTTCGTTCCGTCGCGACGCCGGCGCGTCAAGGTTCTCTCCCGGGTGACCCGCGGCTGCGGGGGTGGTATTCAGTGTCTCTGCCATGGCTTAGTCCTTTCTCGCTTTCTTGCGTGCGGTGCGTGTGCTCTTAGCGGGGGCGGCGTGCTTCGCCACCGGATTCGTCTCTCGCTCGGCACTTAGGACCCGCTCACGCTCGATTGTCTTAATCCGCGCGATGTCCAGCTTCAGCCCGCGCAGCTTCTTGATGCCCTCCTGGTTGCCCAGGCTCTTCTGAAAGCGAATCCTGAAGAGCTGTTCGCCGGCCTTGGCCTGCTCGCTCTTCAACTCGTCGTCGCTCAGATTGCGGATCTTGTTCAGTTCCATGCTTAATCTCTCTTCAAAACGAAATGACTTGGTCTTATCAACCTCTGCCGCGGGGACCGCCGCAGCGATCGGAAACTACTTTGCAGCCGCCGCAACCTTCACGTCGTGCCGCTGTACAAAGCTCGTCTTCAACGGCAGCTTGTGCGCCGCCAGACGCATGGCCTCGCGCGCGATCTCGGGCGCTACACCCTCCATCTCGAAGAGAATTTTGCCCGGACGAACGACGGCGACCCAATGGTCCGGAGCACCCTTACCCTTACCCATACGGGTTTCAGCCGGCTTCTTGGTGATTGGCTTATCCGGGAACAAACGGAGCCATACTTTACCGCCGCGCTTGATGAAGCGCGTCATCGCGATACGGCTTGCCTCGATCTGACGGTCGGTAATATAGCCGCATTCAACGACCTTCAAGCCGAAGTCACCGAATGACAGATCGGAGCCGCGCCATGCCTTGCCGCACATGCGACCGCGTTGCTGTTTGCGAAACTTGACCTTCTTTGGCAATAACATAATGAAACCCTCGTGGCTATCGTGCTCTCTTTTTCGTTCCCTAAGGGAACCCGCGTTACCCTACGAAGCGAACGCGCCTGTCGTCGTTATCTGATCGCGCCGCTTCTTCTGCTCGTAGATGTCGCCGCGATAGACCCAGGTCTTCACTCCGATGATGCCGTAGGTCGTATGCGCCTCCGCAAAACCGTAGTCGATGTCCGCACGCAGCGTGTGCAGCGGCAGGCGGCCCTGGAGATACCACTCCGAACGCGCAATCTCGTTGCCGTTCAGACGGCCCGATACGCGGACCTTGATCCCTTTGCAGCCAAATCGAAGCGCGGAATCAACCGACTTCCGCATCGCACGGCGAAAGCTGACCCGCTTCTCAAGCTGCAGCGCGATGGCCTCGGCCACAAGCTGTGCGTCGAGCTCTGGTTTGTTCACCTCGAGGATGTCAATGAACACCTCGCGGCTCGTGCGCTTCTGGATGTCTGCCTTGAGCTTGTCGATCTCCGCGCCTTTGCGACCGATGATGATCCCCGGACGCGCGGTGCGAATAATGAGCCGCAGCTTGTTACCCGGACGCTCGACTTCAACCGAGCTGACGCCGGCGGCCTTGAGCTTTTCGCGCAGCTCAGCCTTCAGCTTGACGTCCTCGACCAGCAGCTTGTCATAGCCGCGTTCCACAAACCAGCGCGACTTCCACGGCTTATTGATGCCGAGGCGAAACCCATACGGATGGACCTTCTGTCCCATAGCTTCCTTCTAACTCCGGCCCTGCACCGGTTGAGCCGGTTAGGGCATTCGCAAAACTCTTATGTTACTTTAACTCGGTCATACTCTTCCCGGGAGAACCGCTTTGATCTTCTGCTCTTCTCCGAGGAGAACTACCCTGATTTGTCATTCCTACAGGAAATTCTGCTTCTGTTACTTCGCGGCCGCTTTCTTTGCAGGTGCCTTTTTTGCAGCCGTCTTCTTGGCTGCACTCTTCTTTCCTGCCGCCTTCTTTACCGGAGCTTCCGTTCCGCCTGCAACCGCTGCAGCTTTCTTCTCGGCGACGGTTACAACGATGTGCGCCAGCCTGCGCTGATACCGAAACGCTCGGCCCATAGGGGCAGGACGGATGCGCTTCATGCGCGGACCTTCGTTGGCTACTGCCGTCGCCACGTACAAGTTGTCGACATCAACGTCGAGCCCTTGCTCGTCCGAGACGTAGCTTGCATTCTGAATCGCCGAGCGGAGAACCTTCTCAACCACGGGCGCAATGCGCTTGGTGCTGAAGTGGATCGTATTGAGCGCCTGCTCCACACGCAGACCCTTGATAAGGTCGAGAACCAGCTTCGCCTTCTGCGGACTGGTGCGCTGGAACTTTGCCTCCGCGCGAAACTCCCTGATTTTCTCTGCTGCCTTCGCCATAACTTAGTCCTTCGAAACCTTAATCTTCTTCATTACCCTGTCCGCGACACGCGTACCTTACTTCGGCTTCGCGCTCTCAGCCGCACGCGCAGAATGGCCCTTGAAGGTCCGGGTCGCAGAAAACTCGCCCAGCTTGTGGCCGACCATGTTTTCCGTCACATAGACCGGAATAAACTTGCGCCCGTTGTGGACGGCAATCGTATGGCCGACAAAATCAGGATGGATGGTCGACCGGCGCGACCAGGTCCGCAATACCTTCTTGTCGTTGACCTGGTTCATCCCCTCAATCTTCTTCATGAGGTGTGCGTCGATGAAAGGACCCTTCTTCAGTGAACGTGACATGATGTGTGGCTCCGTAAAACTGTTGCAATGCTAGATACGACGAATCTCTTCGGTGCGAGACTTGGTGCTGCGCTTGCGGCCGACAACGAACCGCCAAAACTACTTCCCTTTATTGCGGCGCGAGACAATAAACACGTCGGTGCGCTTGTTGTTCCGCGTCTTGTAACCACGCGTCGGCTGGCCCCACGGTGTTACCGGGTGACGACCACCCGAAGTCTTACCCTCACCACCACCGTGCGGATGGTCGACCGGGTTCATCGAGACGCCACGGTTCGCCGGGCGAATACCCTTCCAACGATTGCGTCCTGCCTTGCCGATCGTGACATTTTCGTGGTCTGTGTTGCCAACCTGGCCAATTGTTGCCATGCACTCGACCAGCACCTTGCGCGTCTCGCCCGAAGGCAGCTTCAAGAGGGCATAGTCGCCTTCTTTCGCAATCAGGTTAACCTGGGCCCCAGCCGAACGGGCCATCTGAGCGCCCTTGCCGGGGCGGAGTTCAATGTTATGCACAATTGTTCCAGTTGGGATGTTCTTCAGGGGAAGAGCATTGCCGACCAGGATGTCCGCGTCGGGTCCGCTCATGATCTGCTGACCGACCTTTAGACCGATGGGTTGGATGATGTAACGCTTCTCGCCGTCAGCGTAGCTGATAAGGCAGATACGCGAGCTGCGGTTTGGATCGTACTCAACCGTCGCCACAGTGCCCGGGATGCCGTACTTATCGCGCTTGAAGTCGATCGTCCGCAGCTTCTGCTTATGGCCGCCGCCCTGGTGACGGATGGCCAGCTTGCCCGTGCTGCTTCGCCCGCCCGTACGCGGCTTCACCCCAAGGAGAGGTTTGTACGGCTTGTCTGTAGTCAAGTCGTCGTTGACGAGCTTCGTCTGAAAGCGGAGGGTCGGTGTAATCGGTCGAAATGATTTAATCGGCATTTTCTTCTTGGCTCCTAGCTCAAAGGTCTCGGCAAAATGGCCGTACCTTGCTAGATAATCTTTATTGGCCCGTCTTCCACGTACGAAGGCGGACTACTCACAGTACAGAGCGTCTACAGGCTGTTCAGGTACTCCGGCATCTTTTCGCCTTCCTTCAAGCGAACATAAGCCTTCTTCCAGTCAGGTCGGTAGCCCGAGAACTTACCCCGGCGGCGTTCTTTGCCCTCAACTGTGGCGGTGCGGACACCCTCTACCTTGATCTTGAATAATGTCTCTACCGCTTGCTTTACTTCAGTCTTCGTGGCCTTCAAATCGACTTCGAACACCAGGGTGTTCTGGGTCTCTTTCACGGTCATGCCCTTCTCGGTGATCAAGGGCCGGCGGATTACGGTATAAAGAGTTGGCATTACGCAGCCTCGCTTTCCTTAGCATTCTTTTCAGCGTGCTTGCGCTTCGAAACAAACTTCTTGAGTGTGTCCTGCAACGCCTCAAAGGCGTCGACGGAAAACACGGCATGCTCATAGCGGAGCAGGTCGTAGGGGTGCACCTCGGAGCTGAGCACAAGCTCAACGCCTTGCAGGTTGCGCGATCCCAGGTAGAGCTTCTCGTCGAGCTTCCGGCTGGACTCAACCAGCAGCGTGGTCTTGCCCGCTTCGAGCTTGTTCAACGCGTTGCGGTAAAGCTTCGTCTTGCCCTCGGCAACATCGAAGTTCTCAACGATCGTTATCTTGCCCTCGGAGATCTTGGCGGAGATCGCCGATCGCAGTGCGCCCATCAGCTTCTTCTGCGGGAACTGGTATTCGTAGCTCCGCGGCTGCGGTCCGTGGACCGTGCCGCCCGAACGCCAGAGCGGTGACCGAATGGATCCGATGCGCGCTCGGCCTGTGCCCTTCTGCTTCCAAAGCTTCTTGCCCGAGCCGGAGACGTTCTTGCGCGTCTTGGTCGCGGCTGTTCCCTGGCGCAGCGCGGCACGATAGTGCTTCACAGACTCCCAGAGCAGAGCGTCGTTCACATCTTGGCTGAACAGGTCTGCGAGCTCAAACTCGCCGACCTTCGCTCCCGCCAGACTTACTACGCTAATGTTTGCCATCTTCTTCTCTCTTCTTGCACGCCATCGATGCGGCGGGCCCTAACTTTGTTTGCGACAAACCCGAAGTTCGTCCTTCTGAGCGAAGCGAAGAATCCCCGCATTTCGCTCTTGCCTTAAGACTTACTTCTTCTTTGAAGGAGCGGCCTTCTTCGAAGCCTTCAACGCGTCCTTCGTAGCGGCACCGGCAAATCCGCGACGCTCACGCGGCGGAGCCTTTGCCTTCGAGATCAGAACGAAGCCGTCGCGCGGTCCCGGTACGGCACCTTCAACAAGCAGAAGGTTGTCTTCAAGATCGATGCCGCGGATGCGCAGATTGCGCACCGTGACCTGCTCATGTCCCATGTGGCCGGGCATCCGCTGGCCGGGGAACACTCGCGAAGGAAACGACGATGCGCCAATCGATCCCTGCACCTGGAACATGTGGCCGTGCGACTTGGGACCGCCACCGAAGCCGTGACGGCGAATGACGCCGGCAAATCCGCGACCCTTTGAAGTTCCAATTACGTCGACGAAGCGATCGTCGTTGAAGATGTCGACAAGCACGCGGTCGCCAGCCTTGGCAACAACCTTCTCTTCACCATCGGCGGTCTTGACAGCCTGCAGTCCGACTTCCCTGATCATCTTGACCGGAGGAACGTCCGATTTCGCGAAGTGACCAGTCATCGCTTTATTGATCTTCGACGCCTTGATGAAGTCGACATAGCCGATTTGCGCGGCTTCGTAGCCGTCTTTGGCCAGCGTCTTTAATTGCGTGATGACACAAGGTCCAGCCTTCAGTACCGTGACCGGATGAATGTCACCGCGATCGTCGAACATCTGGGTCATGCCAACTTTTTTTCCGAGTATTCCTACGACTGACATTGAATTTCCTTTCCTCATCATGCTGCGCTTGAAGCATCAGCACTGCCGGTGTAACTGGTACTTACTCACCTAACAACGGATAACAACAGATTTACTTCTACTTCTGCACGGTCTTAATCTCTACGTCTACACCTGCCGGCAGGTCGAGCTTCATCAACGCGTCTACCGTCTGCTGCGTCGGCTCGAGGATGTCGATGAGGCGTTTATGCGTCCTGATCTCAAAGGCCTCGCGCGACTTCTTGTCGACGTGGGGCGAACGCAGAACGCAATACTTGTTCTTCATCGTCGGAAGCGGTATGGGTCCCGCAACCTGGGCTCCCGTGCGCTTCGCCGTCTCCACGATCTCGCCGGTCGACGTGTCGAGTACGCGGTAGTCATACGCCTTCAAGCGAATCCTTATTCTTTGTCCAGCCATCTTATTTCTCTTTTCTAACTACAAAGATCGTGTGGAGTAGTTGCCGCCGATAAACCTCTCTACCGCACGGCAACTCTCGTTAGTCTCGACTTACTTGATGATCTCCGAAATCGTACCCGCGCCGACCGTCCGTCCGCCCTCGCGAATCGCGAAGCGGAGACCCTTCTCCATCGCGACCGGCGTGTGCAGCGTGATCTCGAGCTGGATGTTGTCGCCCGGCATCACCATCTCGGTGCCTTCAGGCAGCTTCGCTGACCCAGTAACGTCCGTGGTCCGGAAGTAGAACTGCGGGCGGTAGCCGTTGAAGAACGGAGTGTGGCGGCCGCCTTCTTCCTTGCTCAGCACATAGATCTCGCCCTTGAACTGGGTGTGCGGCGTAATCGATCCCGGCTTCGCCAGCACCATGCCGCGCTCGACATCTTCCTTCGCTACGCCGCGCAGCAGCAAGCCAGCGTTGTCGCCCGCAAGTCCCTCGTCGAGCTGCTTCTTGAACATCTCGACGCCCGTGCAGACCGTCTGCTGCGTGTCGCGGAAGCCGACGATCGAACACGCCTCGCCAACCTTGATCTTGCCGCGCTCGATACGGCCCGTGACTACAGTGCCGCGGCCCGAGATCGAGAAGATGTCTTCGATCGGCATCAGGAACGGAAGGTCGACCGCGCGCTCCGGCTGAGGAATGTACTTGTCAACAGCCTCCATCAGCTCGTCGATCTTCGCCTCCCACTTGGCTTCGCCGTTGAGCGCGCCAAGGGCCGAGCCACGAATGATGGGGGTGTCGTCGCCGGGGTACTCGTACTTCGAGAGCAGCTCGCGTACCTCCATCTCGACCAGTTCGATCAGCTCTTCATCCTCAACCGCATCGCACTTGTTCAGGAACACCACGATGTACGGTACGCCAACCTGGCGCGCCAGCAGAACGTGCTCCTTGGTCTGGGGCATCGGGCCGTCGGTCGCCGCCACCACGAGAATCGCGCCGTCCATCTGCGCCGCACCGGTGATCATGTTCTTGATGTAGTCCGCGTGGCCCGGGCAGTCGACGTGCGCATAGTGCCGGTTCGGCGTCTCATACTCCACATGCGAGGTCGCAATCGTGATGCCGCGCTCGCGCTCCTCGGGAGCGTTGTCGATCGTGTCAAACGAGCGGAACACGTTGTGCGGGTTGTGCTTCGACAACACCTTCGTGATCGCCGCCGTCAGCGTCGTCTTGCCGTGGTCAATGTGACCCACCGTGCCAATGTTTACGTGAGGCTTAGACCGGTCAAACTTTTCCTTACCCATGATGCTTTCTCCGTGGTTGCCGGCAAGATCCGGCTGGTCGTGGCCGGCAGGTCCCGGCAGTTACTTCAGAATGATTTGAGCACGCACCCGCTCGCCGCGCTCACTCTAAAAACGACACGCTCAGTAATACGCGTAGAGCTTGAAAAACTTGTTTCGCACATCGGGTGCGACCTTCTCCAGGCTGGCGAGATAGAACTCCCGAATTTGCCCTTGATCGGCATTGCCCAGCTTGCCATACTCTGCTGCGACAGACGTGCCGAGTTTGCCCGCCTTCAATACGGCCTCAAACGAACGTACACGCAGACCGGCGCGCTCCAGGGACTTCAGGAAGTCTGCGACACGAGGGCCGGAGAACGCGTTCTCGATTGCTCCACGCAGCGAACTGAAGCTTTGCGGATCGGAAACTTCCAGAACGGCCTTCTGAAATAAAGCGCTCAACTGAACTCTCCTGTTACTTGAAGCTGGACATACCTAAGCTGAACCTGATTACCTTAGGCAAACCGAAACGAAAGCTAGAATTTTGGAGCGGGAGACGGGAATCGGACCCGCGACCAACAGCTTGGAAGGCTGTGACTCTACCACTGAGTTACTCCCGCTCTGCATGCAACTGCACATCGAACTGAACATCTGGAGCTGACGGAGAGGCTTGAACTCTCGACCTCTCCCTTACCAAGGGAGTGCTCTACCACTGAGCTACGCCAGCCTTACAACCCAACCCTACAATCTTATCCCGAACGCAGCCTGCCGAGCACAATCCGAAGCGCAAAAAATGCTAGAAGGACGAAGCAGAGGCTGCGAAACTTTCCCGGCTCCATCGTAAAGAACGCGGTTGCGGCGATAAGAACGAGGAGAAGCAGCGCGACGATCATACGTCCGCTGCTTGCAGGGCTAAAGTCCAAGTCTCCACCTGCCGTGTTGCTTTATCTAAACCTGTGGTGCACAGGGGAGGGTTCGAACCTCCGTAGGGCATAACCCGGCAGATTTACAGTCTGCTGCCATTAACCACTCGGCCACCTGTGCACTTTGCTGCAACCCCGTTGAAGCGCAGCGTTCTTCCAGCTTATCAAGTTCCTGCCGTAGAGATGCGGCAGAAGCGTTTCCTCGCCGGGTGAACTGATTGGAAGGAGAGGTGGAGATCTACGGACCAAACGGTCTGCAGAAGCAATCAGTACCGTCAACAATTCTTCCTGAACTCATTCTTCCAGCCGGCTGTAGAAGAACTGGAGCTGACGAAGGGATTTGAACCCCCGACCCTCTGATTACAAATCAGATGCTCTACCAGCTGAGCTACGCCAGCCCTTTTCACCACCACCTTACCTGTCCGGACGGCCCTTCTAAAAAGGTCCTTGACGCTCAGCGTTATCCGCGCAAATAAGCCACGTGAGCTTCAACTCTAGCATAGCGGACGTACCCGGGCAACGAGAGTGGCGACGGAAGCACGGTAGTCAGGCAGGATATCGGATGGGGCATATTGATGTTCCGCAGGTCCACATTCTTCGCAGCCTCTCAGTACCTTTGCCTGTGGCTCTGGTCGAACCCTTGTTGCAATTGGTCCAGAGCGTCATACTGAGTTCTGCGCCACTTTCCACGACCGGAGAGCGCTAACAATGCTTCGTCTTCGCCTGTTGTTTACCCTTTCGTTTTGCCTGATCTGCGTCCCGTGCCCTGCACAGTCGGCGCTCGACAATCGCGCCATCATTCAGATGACGAAGGCCGGGCTGGGAGACAGCCTGATTGTGGAGAGTATCAACGCCACACCAGGCACATATTCGACCGGCCCTGACGACCTCATTGCGCTGAAGCAGGCTGGCGTAAGCGAAAGGGTGATTAAGGCTGTCCTCGCCAAGGCCTCCGTGACCAATACGGTCATCAATCCTTCGAACGCCGGGCCCGGGGCGGCAGCAGTCGCGGCCGCAACTCCCGTCGATCTGACCGGAGTCGACGAACTTGGCGTCTACTACAAGGATCACGAGGGCAAGTGGACGAAGATGGAGCCTGAACTCGTCAACTACCGTTCCGGCGGCGCGCTCAAGAGCTATGCCACAAACAACATCATCAAGCAGGACCGGAATGGACACCTGATGGGCGAGTCGGCCAAACTTGTACTTGCAAGACCAACCGACTTTCTGCTTTACATGCCGGCCGGAACCGACCCGGTGGAGTACCTGCTGCTGAAGCTGCGGCCGGGCGGCCAGCATGGACGCGAGTTTCGTTCGGAGACGGGCGGCGTCTTTCACTCCTCAAGCGGCGCCACGCGAGACGAGATCGCCTTCACTGCAACCAAGGTGGCCCCGCATGTGTACGAGTTCACCCTGCCTGCCTCGGCAGGCAAGGGCGAGTACGGCATACTTCCTCCCGGATCGATGAGCACATCGAACGCGGGCAGCGGCGGAAAGATCTACACGTTCAAGATCGTCGAGTGACGGCGCGAGCGAAAACGATCCCCAAAGTCCTCTACGAAGCCGAAGCGAGCTATTCTTAGGTGCAGATGCCCCCACGCACCCGCTACTCCCTGCTGGTCATCTTTGGGCTGATTGCGGCTTTGCTCATCGCGTTGTTTCTGCGCAGCAAAGCGCCGCCGGAAGTTGCGCGGCTGCTTCCGGAATCGGACGCCATTGTCTATGTAAACCTGAAGCCGGTGAGGCTTGCGACGCACTTCGATCGCGAGTGGAAGAACAAGCCGGTGGCGCACTCTCCGGAGTATCAGAAGTTTCTCGATGCCACCGGCATCGTCTTTGAACGCGACCTTGATGCGGTTGCTTTTGCGCTGCACCGGATGGACGATCCAAACGGCCCAAACGGGCCAGTGGCCTACTCCGAGGTCTTCGAAGGCCGGTTCGATGGCGTGCGACTGGGCAAGTATCTTGGATCGATCGCAACAGCGCAGGAGAGCTACGCGGGACACCGGATCTTTACCATTCCAATGGCCACGCAGCCTCTGCTGGCGGCGAACGGCAAGCCGGTGGAGGCGGTTCGGTCGCTGCGGGTGGCGCAACTCGGGTACGACACGATCGCCGCGTCCAACACACCGACGGCGGAGCAGATCCACTCCATCCTGGACCGCTATCGTGCAGCGGCCTCGCCATTCTCCGGATCGTCTCTGCTGAGCGAGCGCTATCACGATGTTCCTATCCTTTCGAGCATGTGGGCGATTGGACATGTGGGGCTGCCCTTCTCCGAAAGTGGCCGCATCTCCGTCTTTGGCCTGCAACTCCCGCTCGCCGAAGATACGAGCTTTGTGGCGAGCCTCCGCTTCACGACCGCGCCGCATCTTCGCATCGACGAGATACTGCCGAGCGAGGCGGAAGCGGCGCAGTCCGCGCAGGCAATCTTGGCGCTGCTGCAACTCTTCCGGTCGGTCGAGAGTCTGCAGATGCAGATGCACCGGGAGGGCCCGCAGAGTTCACAGCAGGACGTCGCTCTCCGAAAATTCCTGGACTCGATCAAGATCGCGCCCGAGAAAGATAGAGCGATCCTGACCGCTACGGTTCCCGTTGATCTGCTGAAGCAGCTGACAGGAGCCGCGGACTATGGCGCAGCCGATCCCCACTAGGCTGCATCCCACCTTTAGTAAGTCACACCTTGCGAGGTCTTATGTCCTACCGTGCCCTGCTCACCGCATTTGCTTCCGTACCGCTCTCCGCGGCGCTTCTGCTTCCGAACACCGCCATAGGCCAGTCGCAATCCCAGCCATTGACCGGTCAGGCTGCCTTCACTGACTACAGCAAAGAGCGTCCTGGCGTGAGACGCAAGGTAACGGTTGCAGACCTTCCTGACCCGAAGCCGGAGGAGTCGGTCGATAACGGTCCGCCAGTCTCACCCCGGCCAGAGGGTGCGATGCCGATCGCTCCGGCGGGCTTTAAAGTAACGCTCTACGCGCAGGGTTTTACGGAGCCGCGCCTGATCCGTACAGCGCCGAACGGCGACCTTTTCCTCGCCGACAGCAAGGCCGGGGCGATTCGGGTATTGCGCGGAGTGAATGCCGATGGCACCGCAGCGACATCGGAGACGTTTGCGACCGGGCTTGACCATCCCTTCGGCATAGCGTTCTACCCGCTGGGAGCCGAACCGAAGTACGTCTACGTGGCAAACACTACCTCCGTTGTTCGATTTCCCTATAAGAAAGGGGATCTGAAGGCGACAGGAGCTCCCGAGACGATCGTGCCTACTCTTCCCGGCTACGCGCAACTTCGCGGAGGCGGTCACTGGACCCGCGACGTCGTCTTCTCGAAGGATGGTGCTCGGATGTTCGTGTCCGTTGGATCAGCTTCGAACGTGGACGACCCGGACACCCACCCGGGCGAGTACCACCGTGCGGACGTGCTGGAGTTCACACCCCAGGGCAAATTCGTAAAGGTCTACGCTTCCGGTATCCGGAATTGCGTGGGCGAAGCGATCAATCCGACAACCGGGCAGCTCTGGTGCTCAACCAACGAGCGCGACCGGCTTGGCGACAATCTGGTGCCGGACTACATTACGTCGGTGAAAGAAGACGGCTTCTATGGCTGGCCCTGGTACTACATGGGACCCCACCAGGATCCGCGGCTGATGGGCACGCACCCAGAGCTGAAGTCCAAGGTAATTACGCCAGACGTGCTGCTGAATCCTCACTTCGCGTCGCTTGAACTTACGTTCTACAATCCGGCCACCAGCAACTTTCCTTCTGAGTTCAAAGGCGACGGCTTCGCGGCCGAGCACGGCTCCTGGAATCGCTCCCAGCGGTCGGGATACGAGGTGATCCGGGTTCCTATGCGCGACGGCAAGGCGACGGGCGAGTACGAAGATTTTTTGACGGGCTTCGTCACGGCGGACGGCAAGGTGTGGGGCCGCCCGGTTGGGGTGACCGTCGGCAATGACGGCTCGCTCTACGTCACGGATGACGGTTCACGGTCGGTTTGGCACGTGACGTATACTGGGACTGCAAACCAGACGGCCTCCCGCTAGAACCTAACCCGCATCAGGAGAGCCGGTATTGAGGGTCTGCATGCAAACTGTGCAGACCCTTTCCTTTTGCTTTGCGAGCATTTCGCAAAGCAAAAGGAAATCTGTAACGCGCCAGATCTGCGACACTCTTTACTGCGCAGTGTGCTCTTGATCTGTTCTGCACCAGGAAATCCAACTTAACCACTTCAAGCGTTAAAGTATCGACAACGGAGGCAGTTGATGGCCGTAGGGGATCGCGAACGGTTTCATGAGTGCCAGGTTAAGCGCCGCAGAGTTCGGGCAGGAGGCGGTTACGAACCGTTCTGGAAGGTGAAGACAATCGCCGAAGCCATCGAAGACAGCGACACGGAGTTCCGCTGCAAAGACTGCGGAGGGGCAGTTAGGCTCATCAAGCGACGCGTGGAAAGCGATGCCGCGCCGCATGTGGAACATAAGTTGAAGGGCGACTCGGAGTACTGCTCGTCGGGGATCCACTTCCTGAAGGCAACGGACGGACGCGCGCCGCGCGCTTCGCAATTTCCAGTCCGATAAGAACATAGGATTCAAGGAAGATCATGATTCGTCGTTATCTCGTTATGCTTGAAAACGGGCCGGGAAAATCGCGTGTGGCAAACTTGAGCGGCTTTGTGCCGGATGTGCCGGGATGCCGGAGCAGCGGCAAGACACTGGAAGAGCTACGAGCAAATCTGCATTCCCTCCTTGAGCTGCACTTTGAACGCCTTGCAACGAGCGGGCAACCGATGCCGGAGCCAATTATGGGAATGGACGACGTGCTGGCAGGATGGGTGGGCGAGTGGATGGTGGTGAAGGATCCGGTCACGAAGTCAGCGATGCTGAGGAAGACCGCGAAGAAGATCTCCGGCGGCTCGGAGTGGGACTTATTCTTGAAGAGCTCCGTCGATTCCCTTCGCGGGCGATTGAGATTGATCTAGCCCGGTCTAGCTCAATCATCTTGCGCGGCAAGGCGGGAGCCGCCGGCAGGTGAAGCATTTGGGAGACCCCAGACACTTACCGTGCCGGAACATCCGAGCCATGAGTTCCGTCCGAAGACGCTGCAGAGTATCCTTAAGTAGATTGAGTAACGTTTGGCTCGACTTCATCTGGTTATTTATCGAACCGGCCGAGAATCTAAGCGGGTACGCGCCGGATGTTCCCGGATGTGCGAGCGCAGGGCACTCGCATAAGGAGATCCGAGAGAACCTGCGCGAAGCGCTGGAGTTCATCTGGAAGGGTTGGCGCTCGATGGGCTGCCGATGCCCGAGGCAAGAGTGGATTTGCGGAGTTGCTGGATGTGCCGATGGCCATGGCCGAGCGCGTCTCGGCGTAAGTTTCGGAATTGCAACAGCAAAACAGATTCCCTTCGGGAATGACAAAAAGAAGAGGAGTGTTCGTGTCTACATCTGCATCCGTACCGGCATCTTCACCTGTATCCATACCGGCTTCTTCTAATCTGAAGCAGCTTGCGTTTGATGTTGTCGCGAAGGCGCGCAAGGCGGGCGCTACCGATGCCGAGGCCGTCGTCTATGAGGGCGAGGAGTTTGGCGCGCTGGTGCGGCTGGGGCAGGTGGAGCAGCTAAAAGAATCCGGGTCGCGCGCGGTGGGGCTGCGAGTGTTTATTGCCTCGGGTAAAGCACAGAGGACGGCGAGCACGTCCTCCTCGGACTTTTCGGCGGAGTCTATCGAGCGACTGGTAAGCGGCGCAGTCACGCTTGCGAAGATAACCAGCGAAGACCCGTTTGCGGGGCTGCCGGAGGCGGAGGCTTTCGGGCAGATTGAGACGGACCAGCACCTCTACTTTGAAGACGTGAACGAAATGCCGCCGGCGGAGCGGATCGAAATTGCGCGGCGTGCCGAGGCTGCGGCGATGGCCTACGACACGCGCATACAGAACTCCGGCGGCGGAGACTTCGATACGGCGCTCTCGCACAAGATCATGGTGAACTCGCGCGGCTTTGTGGGGGAGTTCCGCAAGTCGTACTGCGGTTTTTCGGCGTCGCCGATTGCTCAGGACGACAAAGGGATGCAGCGGAACTACTGGTACTCGAACTCCCGGACAACGCGGCTGCTGGAGTCGCCGGAAGAGATTGGGCAGGAAGCCGCGCGGCGGACGCTGAAGCGGCTGGGCGCACGGCGGGTGAAGACGCAGGCGGCACCCGTGGTGTTTTCGCCAGAGATTGCGCGCTCGATCATGGGCAACATCTTTGCCGCAGCGGATGGGGACGCGATCTATCGCCACGCCAGCTTCTTTGCGGACATGCTGGGCGAGCGTGTAGCCGGCGAAAATATCACCGTGGTCGATGACGGGACGCTTGTGTTTGACGGGATTGGCGGCTTCGGGACGTCGCCCTTCGACGGCGAAGGGCTGCCGACGCGGCGCAAGGTGATCGTTGAGCGCGGCATCCTGAAGAACTACGTGATGAACACATACACTGCGCGTAAGCTGGGCATGGCCTCGACGGGGAACGCGTCGCGCGGGCTTGCCGGGAATCCGGGCATCGGGCCGGGGAACCTGTACCTCGAGGCGGGTACGCTGACGCCGGAGGAGATCATCGGCGATGTAAAAAGCGGTCTCTACGTCACCGAGACGATGGGCTTTGGCGTGAACCTGGTTACGGGCGACTACTCGCAGGGCGCAAGCGGAATGTGGATCGAGAACGGCGAGATCGCGTATCCGGTGGAAGAGATCACGATCGCCGGGAACCTGAAGGAGATGTACAAGAACGTGGCCGCGATCGGGAATGACCTGATCTTTCGCGGAGCGAGCGCCGCGCCGACCATTCGGGTCGAAGGCATGATGATTGCTGGAGGTTGAGTCCGTTGTACCGCCCTATCGCATGAGATACACGCGGGCAAGAACCTTTGTCGCACCGATCTCGTCTATCTCTAAGTGCAGGAGGCGCTGAAGCGCCTCTTGTCACGGAGACTTATGAAACTCTGCCGTGCAGTTTCGTCTGTGCTGCTGTTCGCGTGCCTGTTCGCCGGGGCTTTGCGGGCAGAGGACAATGTTGCGGGTTTTGGGCCGCTCGACCCCGCGCCTCCTGTGGGATTGACCAAGGAACAGGTGATCGAAAAGTTTGCCGCGAGAGAGAGCGCCTTCAAGAAGGCGCGAGAGAATTATGCGTTTCGCCAGACGGTGAAGGTACAGACGCTTGAAGAAGACACGAACAAGGTGGACGGCGAGTACCAGCAGGTGACGGAGATCTCGTTCGCGAAGGACGGCCGGCGCGAGGAACACGTGGTCTTCGCTCCCCAGAACACGCTGCAGCGGGTGATAATGTCGCCTACGGACTTCGACGAGATCGAGCACCGCTTGCCCTTCATCCTGACCACCGAGGACCTGCCGCAGTACGACGTGACCTACCTGGGGCGGCAGCATGTGGACGATCTGGACACGTATGTCTTCGACGCCGGCCCTAAAGTGCTGGAAAAGGGCAAGCACTACTTCAAGGGCAAGGTGTGGGTGGACGCCCAGGACTTCCAGATCGTGCTGGTGAACGGCACAACCGTGCCGCAGGAGACACGGCGCGGCAAGGAAGACCTGCAGCCGCCATTTACGACCTACTACGAGCAGGTGGATGGCGAGTATTGGTTCCCAACCTATACAAAGGCCGAGGGCAACCTGCACTTCGCGGCGCAGAACGGGGCGATGAGCCAGGACGTACACCTGCGATCCATCGTGCGTTACACGGATTACAAGCGGTTCCGAAGCACGAGTACGATCATCTACTCCGGGAACAAAGCCGTCGATGAGAACCAGCCAGAGAAGCCAGCAGCGCAGCCGCAGAAGCCGCAGCGATAGCTTCGCGGAAGTCGCGAGCTGTTCGCGGCCCGGTCACGGCAAGAGCCGATGCGGGGTCTCTCCACTTCGTCTCGCTCTGGCGCGACTCCGGTGGAGATGACGGATCGTGGGAGATGTTGAGCACAAGCCCTCTGCCTTCGGCGGAGATGATAAGACTTATCGGACGGCTTCAGACGCGAGTAGGGAGGGGCAAGCGGATTTCGGCGATGCAGCCGGGGACGTCGGTGCGGTTGGTCAGGGTGACGGCACCTTTGTGGGCGATCAGAATCTGCTGCGCAAGGGCGAGCCCGATGCCGGTGCCGTTTGGCTTGGTGGTGTAGAAGGGCACGAAAAGATTGACTGGATTGAGCAGACCGAGGCCGTTATCGACGATACGGATGACCGCCTCCGGGCCTGGAACCGAGGTGAAGCCTGCGGGAAGCGGCGCGACCGCGTCTCGCGCTCCTGCGACGATGGCACCGCCCTGTGACGGAGATCCACTAGGGGGTGGAAGAACGGTAGACCAGGAGATCGTGACGGAAGAGCGGTCGGCTTCGAGGGCAGCTTCCGCGGCGTTCTTGATCAGGTTGATCAGCACCTGCTGTAGTTGGTCGGCGTCGGCGAGGAGCGTGAGCTCAGGGCCAGATAGAAGCTCAACCGCCAGCCGCTGCTCGATCTGAACGATGCGTTCAAGCAAAGGGCGCAGAGGCACTGCTTCGAGGCGAGGCGCGGGCAGACTGGAGAGCTGCTGGTAGGCCTGGAGAAAGCGGTTCAACGAGGCAGCGCGGTCTTCAATAACGGCGAGGCCGCGGTTCAAGTCGCGGACGTTGTCGCTTGGCAAAGCTTCAGGCAGTCGGGCGCGAAGGCTGCCCGCGATCGACTTGATGGGTGTGAGCGAGTTGTTGATCTCGTGGCCAAGGACGCGGATGAGGCGCTGCCATGCCTGGCGCTCCTCTTCGCGAAGGGCCGCTCCAACGTCGGACAGCACAAGCAGCACGTGCGGCGCGCCTCGGAGACGGAAGGTTGTGCGGCGAATAACATAACGCGGCGAGCTGGTCAGCTTGGAGGCGGGGGAGTAGATGTCTTCGTCGGCTACTTCAAGCAGCGATTCAAGATGGAGGTCTTCGGCGGTGCGGCCGTCGGAAGCGGGGCGGGCGAGGCCGAAGGCTCGGTCGGCGGCAGCGTTGTGCAGGCGAAGACAGTTCTGGCCGTCGAAGGCGAGCACCGGCGATTGCATGGAGGTCATGACGCGCTCGACCAGGGTGAGTGCTTCGAGCGCGGAGGAACGCTGGGCCTGCAGGGTTCCGGCGAGGGCGTTGATCTCCAACGCGAGGTCGCCGAGGGCGTCGCCGCGGCGGGCACCCCGGGCGCGAAAGGAAAAGTCGTCCTCGCGCAGTGCGGCGACGACGTTGGCCAGGGTCTGCATGGGCCTGAGTATCTGTTCGGTGAAGACGCTGGCGGCGACGAGCCAGGCGAAAGCGAAGAGGACAAGAAGGAGCAGCAGAACCTCTACAGACGTTTGGAGACGGACGAGCAGGATTGCGGCGAGGACCAACGCCGGAAGTGCAAGCGCGGCGAGCCAGATGCGGAGGCGTCGCTCAAAGCTGAGCCGTCGGCTGGTGCGGCCGAGGGGGACTCGTTGCGGGCGCGGCGGAATGGTCTCTTTGTCTGTCATTCCATAGGGAAGGTGGCAACTTGTTCTCTTGTCGGTCATTCCCGTGGGGAAGGTGGCGACGTGTTCTCTTGTCTGTCATTCCCCGAGGAGAGGCGGCGACTTGTTCTCTTGTTTGTCATTCCGGCAGGGAATCTGCTTTTCGAAACCAAGCGTGAAGTCTGCTCACGGCTATCTGAGCAGGCAGAACGCCATAAGAGCAAGTGCAAGCGGCATACACTCCGGCTAGGCCGATGGGGCACATGAGTGGTCACGGATTCGTCAGAGACCGTACTTCTCAATGCGTCGATAGAGCGCTCCGCGGCTAAGACCCAGCGCCTCAGCCGCGTGGCTGACGTTGCCCTGGGCACGGGAGAGGGCTTTGCGGATGAGAATAGTCTCAACCTGTTCGAGCGATAGGTCGTCGAGGTTCTGAGTGCCGGGGCGTGTGGTTTGCAGGCCGAGATCGGCAAGATCGATGCGGTTGGTCCGTGCCATCAGGACGGCGCGCTCCATGGTGTGGTCAAGCTCGCGGACGTTTCCCGGCCAGGTGTAGGTAAGCATCGTCTGCAGCGCAGAAGGTTCGAAGCCGTCAACGGCTTTCTTGTAGCGCGCGGCGTAGCGGGAAAGGAAGTGCGCGGCGAGGGCCGGGATGTCCTCGCGGCGTTCTCGCAGCGGCGGGACGTGAATTTCAACGGTGTTCAGGCGGAAGTAGAGGTCGGGGCGGAAGGTGCCGTTGTCACAGTCGGCGCGGAGGTCGGCGTTGGTGGCGGAGATCATGCGGACGTCGACCTTGCGCGTCGTGGAGGAACCGACGCGTTCGAGTTCGCCGGTTTCGAGCACACGAAGCAGCTTTGCCTGCTGACGGATGGGGATGTTGGCGATCTCATCCAGGAACAACGTTGAGCCACTCGCGAGTTCGAAGCGGCCGATGCGATCGGTGCGCGCGTCGGTAAAGGCACCCTTGACGTGGCCGAAGATCTCGCTCTCGAAGGTGCCTTCGGGAAGCGCACCGGTATTGACGGCGACGAGGGGGCGATGGGCGCGGGGTGAGAGGCGGTGGAGGGTCTGGGCGACGACTTCTTTTCCCGTGCCGTGCTCGCCGGTGACGAGGACGTTCGCGCCCGAAGGACCGATGCGGGCGAGAAGTTCGACCACGGCGCGCATCGACGGCGCGGTCGCGATAAACTCCGGCGCGCCTTCCGCGCGGAGGATGCGGTTCTCGGCTTCCAGCCACTGCGCGCGTTTCTGCGCGGTATGGAGTTCAAGCTGGGTGCGGACGACAGTGAGCAGGCGGGCGTTGTCCCAGGGCTTCTGAATGAAGTCGCGCGCGCCAAGGCGCATAGCCTCGACGGCGAGATCGATGTTGGCCCACGCGGTCATGACGATGATGGGGAGCTGCGAATCCTGCTCGTGGATGGCTGCGATCAGGTCGAGGCCCTCGCGGCCGGAGGTGGTGTCGCGGGAGTAGTTGAGGTCGATCAGGACGCCGTCGACCTGCTCGCTGGCCAGTGTGTCAAGCACGAGCGCGGGGCTGCGTGCGGTGAGCAGATGGAAGCCCTCAGGCTCAAGCAGAAGCTCTAGCGCTTCAAGGATGTGCGGCTGATCGTCGGCGATGAGGAGGCGGCAAGGCGTAGCGGAAGGAGACATATTCTCTAATACAGTACCGAGTAAGTTCCTGAACTATTGCGGTTTCAAACAAAAGCAGATTCCCTGCGGGACGGACAAGAATGCTTGTTAGTTGTTCGTTCTTCTCTCTCTGGGCAAATGTCGTACCGGTTCCTCGGTAACCATTCCCGTTTGTGCTTTTTAGTTTGTCATTCCCGAAGGGAAGCTGCTTGTCTAAACGGGGCGTAAACAAGACGATAGTGCAATCGATCATGGTGCAGGCAACTTCGCAGTCTCGGCACTGGAACCTGTGCGCGCCGCCTCAATGGAAATCGAGTTCGCTTCGAGCGTAGTGCCGATGGAACGATCTAGCTCAATCTTCGCTTTTTGATACGCGGTGCGGGCGGCCAGCAGGGCCGACTCCGCCGCTGCAAGATCGCGGCGGCTGGTGAGTGTCTGTAAGGCGGAGCCGGCTCCGAGTTGCTGCTCCTTCGTAGTGATGTCGAAGGTCTTCGCGGCAAGGTCGCGGGCCTTGACGGCGGCGACGACGCGGGCGACGCTCTGGTCGAGCGCGTACTGCGCGTTGCGGACCTCGATGCGGATCTGTTTCTTCAACTGCTGCTCCCTCAGATCGGCCTGGCGCGATTCAAGCTCGGAGCGGTACTGGTCGGATTTAGCGATGCGATTGCGGATGGGAATGTTCATCTGCAGACCGACGTAGTAGCTGGGCGAGGAGTTGTTGAAGGCATTGGCCAGCGCCCCACCATAGTCAAGTGGAGCAGTTGACGTGACGCCCGCACTCGGGTTCGCGAGGCCGGCAAGACCCGCACCGCCGTACTGGCCTACAAGCGAGAGCGACGGCAGCAGGTTGTTATTTGCAGCTTTGCGACTGATGTCGCGGTTCTTGAGGTCGATGCCGGAGATGGAGAGCTCAATGCGATGGGCAAGCGCTTCGGCGATGATGTTTTCAGTGGAAGAAACTGATGCGGGAGTAGTGCCGTCATCCGTCGGAACGTTGACCGGCTTCACCGGCATGGCTTCGAGAGTGGGGTCGTCGAGGTTCTTGGTCAATGCGTTCTTGATAAGCAGTTCCTGAAACTGCAGCGTGCTGCGGGCGATGGTAAGGTCCTGTTCGCGGTTGGCGACTTCGGCCTCGTCTTTCATGACGTCCATGGCGGGGATGGCCTGGAGCTCAAGCTGCTTGCGACCGCTGGTCAGGGTCTGGTTGGCGAAGTCGAGTGAGCGTGACTTGACCTGCTCGTCTTCGTAAGCGGCGACGAGGTCCCAGTACATGTTCGCGATCTGGGTGACGGTGGTGATGACCTGAAGCTGAAAGGCCTCGTCAGAGATCTTCTGATTGTTGCGCGCGATGCGGAGATACCGCAGGTTGGGGCCGAAGCCAAACCCGGCGAGGAGCTCCTGCTGAACAGTAAGTGTGTAGGCGGAGTCCAGCTCCGGCCGCAGGTAGCTGAAGATGCTGTTGTTGGCGTTGCGGCTGTTCTGGAACTGCGCGGTGAAGGATGTGCCGGTCGGGAAGGCCTGCGCGTAGCTGTAGTTGCCGATGAAGCTGATCGTCTTGAGCGACTGAACGCCGTAGATTGATGTGTTCGAAAGCGGCTGGACGGAGTCTGCATACCCGAAGCTGCCGGAGATGGCGGGGTCGTAGGAGGAGACGGCGGTGCCGGTTCCCAGCGTCGATTGCACCAGGCCGGAGGCTCCGCTGCCTGCGCCTCCTGCGCCGCCGGAGGTGCCACCCGCACCTGCCCCGGAGCTTCCTGAGCCGAAACCGCCGATGCCGCCGCCGGGCGTGTTCTGGACGACGCCGGTGTTGACGCCGCGGAAGACGCCTCCAGCCTGGGTACGGAGAACGTCGGCCCGGGCGATGGGAATGTTGTAGCGCGCAATGGCGAGGTCAAGATTGTTCTCAAGAGCAAGCGCGATTGCGTCGGTCAGTGAGAGTTCGAGGACGCCATTGTGGATGAGCGCGTCGATGCGCGGCGAGTTGCCGAGGTTGGGCAGCGGAACGTAAGCGGGACGGTAGGTATCGAGGGGATTGTGGGAGTGCGGAATGTCGAGGCGGAGCGCCTGCTGCGCCAAGCCGGAAGGCGACAGCGTAAGAGCGACGAGTGTAAGGAGGGCGATGGGGCGGGATGGGGTTTTTTGAGTCATGTGGTCGGTCGCCTTCTTCGTAAGCAAAAAGCAAAGATAAGTGCAGCAGCAACAGCAACAGCAACGGCAAAAACAATGCGGGGGTTCTTCGACTGCGTCTGTCGCCGTGCGACGAACTCCGCTCAGAATGACGCTTGCAGTGGGCGAAGTTCAGGTAATCAGGTGTTTAGGCTTGGATTGGCGCTGTCGCGCGTGAGCCAACCGTCGCGAAGTTCGATGGTGCGCGTGCCGTAGGTTGCGTTCAAGTCGGAGTGCGTGACCTGCACGATCGTCGTCCCCTGCTGGTTAAGTTCTTTGAAGAGCTGCATGATCTCTGCGGCCTGGGCGGAGTGGAGATTGCCGGTAGGCTCGTCTGCGAGCAGCAGCGATGGGTTGTGAATGACGGCGCGGGCGATGCCGACAAGCTGCTGCTGGCCGCCAGAGAGCTGCGAAGGGAATAGGTCTTTCTTGCCCACGATCTGAAAGCGGTCGAGCGTGTCGGCGACAAGAGCCTGGCGCGCGGCGCGAGAGATGTCTTTGTAGGAGAGCGGCAGGTCGATGTTCTCGGCGACGGTAAGGTCGTCGAGCAGGTGATAGCTCTGGAAGACCATGCCGATGCTGCGGCGCGCAAGCTCGGCGCGCTGCTTGCGGTTCATGGCATGCACGGCCGCACCGCTGAAGTGAAACTCGCCGCGCCACTGGTCGTCGAGCATGGCGAGTATGTTCATCAGCGAAGACTTTCCCGCTCCACTTGGCCCCATGATGGTGAGGAACTCGCCCTCAGCGATGGTGAGGTTGATCCGGCGCAGGATGAAGGTCTCCGTGCTGCCGGTCTTATAGCTGCGTTCGAGATTGTGCAGTTCGATCATTCGTTGTCCTCTCTCCATTGCTCCCGATTACTGTTGCCGAAGCGTTTCGATCGGCTCCAGCCGCGACGCTCGATAGGCCGGCACAAGGCAGGACACCGCAGAGATGGCGAAGAGCAGCGAGGCCATGCCGACGTAGGTGACCAAATCAGTTGCGCGCGTGTTGAAGAGCAGTGTCGCCAGATACCGCGCGAGCAGCGTAGAGGCGGTGAGTCCGACGGCAAGGCCGGTGAAGGAGAGCAGGAGTCCGCGCCCGAGAACGAGCTGAAGGATGTTGCCACGCTGTGCTCCCAGCGCCAGGCGAAGACCAAGCTCCATGGTGCGCTGTACGACCATGTAGCTGAGCACCGCATAGAGGCCAATGGCCGAAAGCACGAGCGCGATAACGGCGAATCCGGAAAGCAGGATGGTCTGGAACTTCTGCTGTGCGGTGCTGCGGGCAAGGAGGTTCGTGCGAACCCCATAGACAGGCAGCGTCGGGTCTTGCTCGGCGACGACGGCGCGGATGGTGTCGATGTAGCTGGACGGCTCACCGCTGACGCGCAAGGCAAACGTAGGCGGCGCCACGGGAACCTGGGCATACGGAATGAAGTACTCCGGCGTGGACGGCTCGGTGAGGCTGGAGCGTACGACATTGCCGACGATGCCGACAATCTCGCGCGACTCAGGTTTATCCCCAGAGGACAGTCCAGAGGTGATGTGCTTGCCGAGTGCATCCTCGCCGGGGAAGAAGCGGTCCGCGAACGCCTGATTGATGATGACGGTGGGCGGACTGCCGTGGGTGTCTTCGGCCGCGTTGAAGAAGCGTCCGCGGCGGAGCGGAAGCTGGAGCGCCTGAAAGAAGTTTGCGGAGACGACGCTGATGCGAGCGCCGGGATCTTCGCCCGGAGGGTTCGGATGTCCGTCGATCGTGAACGTAATGTTCATGTCGCCGCCGGTGAGCGGCATGGGAAAGCCGAAGGTAGACTGCTGGACGCCGTGAACGGTGCTGAAGCGGGATTGAAACTGCTGCGCGACCTGCAGGAGCCGTTCGTCTTGGAAACGCTTTGGCGGCAGACCAACGCGGAAGGTAATAAGGTGAGTCTGGTTGAACCCGGGATTGACTGAGAGCAGCCGGTCGAAGCTCCTGATCAGCAGGCCCGCAGCGATGAGAAGAACAAGTCCAAGCGCGGTCTCGCCGATGACGAGCAGGCTATGCAGCCGATTCTGTGAGCGGCTCGCCGTGCTCGACCGCGAGGTGTCGTTGATGGCGAGAGCGGGATCGAGACGCGAAGACCGCCACGCCGGCACGACGCCGAAGAGAACGCCGGTGGCGAGTGACGCTGCCAGAGAGAACAGGAAGACACGGGGATTGATTGAGAGTTCGTGAAGGCGCGGCAGGTCGGACGGCAGGAACTGCGGGGCGACTCGAAGTGCGACTGCGGCGAGCGCGAAGCCGATGATTCCGCCAAGCAGCGAGACCGCCAGGCATTCGATCAGGATCTGACGAACGATCTGCAGCCGGGTCGCGCCCAGTGCGCTGCGGAGCGCAAGCTCCGCCCGGCGGCCGGTGGTTCGCGTAAGCAGCAGGCCCGCCACGTTCGCGCAGGCGATCAGCAGCAGGAAGCACACTGCCGCGAACAGGATGTGCAGCGGCCGCTGCACCTCGCCGACGAGGTCCTGCAGTTGAGGCTTGACGCTGACGGCAGTCTCAGTCTTGTCCTCTTCGGGGTACTGTGCGGCAAGAGCCTGCTGGATCGTCTGCATCTCAGCGCGGGCCTGCTCGATCGAGACGCCCGGCGCGAGACGGCCGATGACGTTGAGCTGGTTCCAGCCGCGCTGCTGCCCGGAGGCGTTCTTTCCCTCCATGTTCGCTGCGGGGCTCCTCCACGCTTCAACGTCCGGTGCGTTAGGAAACTGAAACGATGCCGGCATCACGCCGATGACGGTGTAGGTTTCGTCGCTCAGGCGAAGCGTCTGACCGATTGCGGCGGGGCTTGTGCCTAAAGCAGACTGCCAGAGCGCGTGGCTGATGATGACGGACCGATTGCCCGCCTGCTCTTCGGTGCGAGTGAACGAGCGCCCCAGCATGGGACTGACGCCAAGTACGCGGAAGAAGCCTGCTGTGACCGTCATGCCTTCTATCCGGCGCGCAGGCTGATTGGGCTGCGCGATGGTCAACGAGGCTCCCTGGTAGGCCGCCATCGAATCAAAGCTCTTTGCTCGGCTCTGCCAATCGAAGAAGTTCGGGTAAGAGGTGTCCGTCGGCGCAGTAGCGGGTCCGCTGCCACCGCGCACGGTCGAAAGCGTGTCCAGCGCCACGATTCGGTCAGGCTCCGGAAACGGCAGTGGACGCAGAAGCACCGTGTCGACAAGCGAGAACACGGCCGTAGCGGCACCAATGCCGAGCGCCAGTGTAGCCACGGCCATTGCGGTGAAGCCGAGGCTCTTGCGGAGCTGGCGGAAGGCGAAGCGGAGATCGTTGCCGGAGTTGGACAGAAGCATGTGGGCCTTCCTTTATGCTGGCTATTCGGTTCTAAGAGCTTCTACAGGATCGACTTTGGTGGCGCGGCGTGCCGGTACAAGCGCGGAGACGATGGCAACCAAGGCGATCACACCAACGACCCCGAGATAGGTGATGGGATCGAACGCGTCGACCCCAAAGAGCTGGCTCCGGAGCAATCGCGCAAGCCCGAAGGCACACGGAACCGCGGCCAGTAGACTGAGGCCGGCCAGCTTGAGCACATCGCCAAGAACGATGCCGGCAATGCCAACCCTGCTGGAGCCGAGAGCGATGCGAACGCCGATCTCGCGGGTGCGCTGCGCTGTCACATACGCCAGAACGCCATAGAGTCCTATGCCCGCGAGCAGCGTGGCGAGGATGCCGAAGCTGATGGCCAGCAGCTCGGTCAGGCGGTCGTTCGCCAGGTTGGCGTCCATCTGCTCATCGAGGGTGCGGAGGTTGTCGAGGGCAAGCGCGGGATCGAGCTGCTGCATGACCCGCCGCACCGTGGCGAGGACCTGTGTCGGAGGCTGTGCCGTGCGCAGGTAGAAGAAGAGCTGCTCGGGGCTGCGCTTCGCCGGGGGCTGCTGCAGCGGCTGAAATACGGTTGGCTCGACTGCGTCACGGATGCCGCGCTGTTTGAAGTCTGGAACGACTCCTACGATCTCGGTATCGAATACGGGCTTGTTGGAAGCTCCGTCCATAATTCGCTTGCCAATCGCGTTCCACGGGGAGCCAAAGTAGCGCTTTGCCAGTCCTTCGTTGACGATGGCTACGTGCGGATGCGTGCCGTCATCCGCCGCGGTGAAGTTGCGACCGGCGAGCAGCGGGATCTGCATGGCGGCAAAGAAGCCGGGATTGAGCCAGGTCTTCTCTACATCGAGATCCTCATCAGCCTGCGGCGTATAGCCCTGGATGCTGATGTTGCCTCCATGCGAGTCCCCGGCGAACTCCGAGACGCTGGTCACCGCGACGCCCTGGATGCCGGGCTGCGCCAGGAATGTATCTTCCACACGCTGCGCGAGGGCGGGAACGCGGTCAAGCGTGTAGCCAGCCAGCAGCGGAGCAAAGGAAAACGATACCAGGTGGGTTGGATTGAAGCCGACATCGACGGCGCGCAGCTTCTGCATCGTGCGGACAAACAGGCCGGAAGCAGTAAGCAACACGACGCTGAGGCCGATCTGAAGGCAGACGATGACGCGCCGCAGGCTGAGCGAACCGCCGGAGGCACTGGCATTGTTCCCACGCAGCGCCGCTGTCAGGTCGGGCCTCCGCAGCTGCAATGCAGGCGCGAGAGAAAAGACGAGGCTGACGGCGATCGCAACCGCGAAGTTGAAGACAAGCACACGGACATCAAGCGCGGACGTAAACGCCCCGGAGTCGGTCTCGCTTCCAGACAGTTGATGGACCAGCGCGCGCAGCGCTACCGGAGCAAGCAGCAGACCGAAGCAGCCTCCAAAGACGCCAATCAGCAGGCCTTCAAGAAGAAGCTGGGCCACAAGGCGCGCCTGGTTCGCGCCGAGTGCCGAGCGCAGAGAGAACTCCCGCAGACGTCCCGCGGACCGAACCAGCAGCAGGCTGCCCACGTTTACCGAGGCGATCAGGAGCACCACCATCGCCATCGCCATCACCATCAGCAGCGGCGTCTTCAAGCCATCACGCTGGTAGGAAAAGCCGCGCGCGCCGGGCAGAACAAGCAACCGGCTATTTGTAACGAACTCGTTCACAAATCGGGGCGACCTGGTACCGAGCGCCTTGAGTTCTTCCGCGCGCAGCGCATGCCAGAGCGGCGCGAGAGCGGATTGAGCCTGTGCCGCAGTCTGGCCGGGAGCGAGGCGTCCGAGGATGTTCGTCCAGCGATCTTTATGGTCCGTGAGACGAGAGCCCTTGCCGGGCAGGGCCTGATCGAGCATGGACATGGGGACGAAGAGCGCAGGCGTCTCGCCCCAGACCGCCGAGTGAAAGCCAGGAGCCGCAATGCCCACCAGCTGAAACGGGTGGCCGTTAATCGACACAGTCTGGCCGATGAGAGAAGCGTCGGCACCGAGCTGGTTCTGCCAGAAGTTGAACGAAGCAACGGCGACAGGGTTTGCGCCGGGCGCGGTGTCATCGGAAGGCGTGAGCAGCCGGCCTTTGTACGCGCGGGTGCCAAGCAGCGCGAAGTAGTTGCCGGAGACGATCTCGCTCTCCGCCATCTGCGACGCGTTATGCACGGTGAGATCGAGATAGGCGTGCGATGTGGCGATGAGGCCCTGCAACCCGTGCGTCTGAGCTTGCGCAAGCAGATCGCGATACATGGGATAGGAAAAATAGGCCTCCGCGTCGCCGCCGTAGCTGCTCGAGTGCCCTTGCCACGCCTTGCCCGTGCCTTCGAGGATGACAAGCCGCTCCGGATGCTCGACAGGAAGGGAGCGCAAGAGCGCCTGATCGAGCAGCGAGAAGATGGCCGTGTTCGCCCCGATGCCAAGGGCAAGCGTGAGCACGGCGATGAGCGCAAAGCCGGGATTGCGTCGCAGCTGGCGAAGCGCGTAGGTAAGGTCCTGACGAAACTGCTGCACGGTCATGCTTGTCTTCTCCTTACTCTTTCCTTAACGCTTCCATTGGATCGATCGAGGTGGCGGTCTGCGCCGGCACAAAGCTGGCCAGCAGCGACAGCATCGTGAGCAGCAGTGCCGATCCGATCAGGCTCAGCGGATCGTATGGCTTTACGCCAAAAAGCATTGCCTGCACAAGCCGCGCCAGCAGCAGAGTCGCCCCCGTGCCAACTACCACGCCGCTCACAGCGATCCATGCCGCTTCGCGCAGCACCATCCCGCGAATCTGTCCGCGCATTGCCCCCAGCGCCAGCCGGATGCCGATCTCGTTCGTCCGCTGCGAGACCGTGTATGCCATGATGCCGTAGATACCCACACACGCCAGCGTAAGTGCCAGGAATCCAAAAGCCGCGGTGAGAGACGCGAAGAGACGTTCCTGTTGCATGGCAGCGTTGATTTGCTCCTGCTGCGTACGAACCCCGGTAAGCGGCAAGTCCGGGTCGATCTGCTTCGCCGCCGCGCGCATCATGGGCAGAAGTTCCCCCGCCGCGAGAGGTGAACGTACGATAAAGGTCACTCCACCGACATCGCTCGCCTGCCGGTAGAGCTCAAAGTGCAGCGGCGCGGGATTGCTGCGAATATTGTTGTATCGAGTGTCGGCGCAGACGCCGATGATCTCGATCCACTTCGCGTCTGCGCCTTCGCTCCCCATGCGGAACCGCTTGCCAATAGGATTTGTGTCCGGAAAACGGAGCCGTGCGAGCGACTGGTTGATCACCGACACAGGAACTGAAGTCTCTGTGTCCCGCGAGTTGAATCCGCGGCCCATGAGGATCGGGATCTTCATCACCGAAAAGAAGTCAGCGCCTACGTCGTCTAAGCTGACATTCGTCCGCGCGTCTTTTTCGCCGGGTTGCGGTCCTGCGTCTCCTTCGACTTCGAAGCCCGCTTGCCACGTGGAGTCGGCGACGAGGGGAACGTTCGCTAGCGTGATGGCCTGCACTCCAGGCAGCGCGGCAAATGCCATCTCCATGCGGTGCTCAAGTGCGGTGTCTTTTGGCGAAGGGTACTGTTTCGCCGGCGGATTCACCTGCACCAGCAGCAGATTGCGCGCATCGAAGCCTGGATCGACGTGATTGAGATTGATGATGGTGCGGACGAAGAACGCCGCCGATGTGACCAACAGCGTTGAGAGCGCGATCTGTAAGCCAATGATCACCTTGCCCGACCACACTTTGCGTCGACGCGTTGCGTTGCGCGAACTCTCCACCAGCGCCGTGTTGATCGACACCTTGGTGGAGTGCCACGCAGGCACGATGCCAAAGAAGATGCCAGTCGCGAGCGTGACCGCCGCAGTGAAGCCGAAGACGCGCCAATCGAACGCAACATCCGGCATATTTCCTTCCCACGCGTTGCGGCTGAGGTGGGGAATAACGTCGCGGCTCAGATAGCCCAGGAACAGCCCAGCCGCACCACCCAGCGCAGACAGAAGAAGCGACTCAGTCAGCACCTGGCGCAGGAGGCGCGAGCGCCCTGCCCCAAGTGCCATGCGGACGCCCATCTCGCGCTGGCGAACGGTGGCGCGCGCCAGCATCAGGTTCGCGATGTTCGCGCAGGCCAGCAGCAGCACCAGCGTCGCCAGGCCAAGCAGCACGTAGATCGGTCTTGCAAACCTCATCTGACGCATATGTGCCTGCTGACCGCGGCTCCCATCCGCCAGCACCAGGTGCGGCATGGTGTCCTTCTGCTTCACCGTCATGGTGCCCCGCACAGCGGCGCTGAGGGCGGTATCGAGCGCCACCTGAGCCTGGGCGGCTGAGACACCCGACTTCGCTCGTGCCATCAGCTGCAGCCACCAAAAATCCGGGCCAAGCGGATCGGTATATTTCACACCCGGATGCAGGACAGAGACCATCGACAGTGGAACGAAGACCTGCGGCTCGGCATTGGTGAACCCGTCCGGACCAGTAAAGCCCGCTGGGTTCACGCCGACGATCGTGAATGGAATCGTGTTGATCGTGATGGTCTTGCCCAGCACCGCCGGGGAACCGCCGTAGGCGCTGTGCCAGAAAGCATCAGAGAGGACGGCGAGTGTGCCGGTGCCTGGCGCTCCATCATCCGACGGGAGAATGGGACGTCCAAGCTGCGGCTTTACCTGCATCTGGGTATAGAAGTTGCCCGAAACCAGCTCGACGCCGGCGGTCTGCGGATTACCGGCGGCCGTCACGTTCATCTGCGACAGCAGCTTGAATGCGAATATGTCCTCGAGTACCGTGTTCCCGGCGCGAAGCTCTCTGTAGACAGGCGACGAGAAGGACTCGATATGGAAGCGCCCATCCTCACCCGAGTAGGATTCTCCCCACGTATCGTGCACGGCCATGTTGTCGTCGCCTGCAACGCTCATGGTGAGGAGCTGCTCCGGGTGCGGAACGCCAATCTGCGTCAGCAGCATCTGGCTCGCGAACGAAAAGATGGTCGTGTTCGCTCCAATAGCCAGCGCCAGCGACGCGACTGCTACTACCGCGAACGCCGGTGACTTCCGCAACTGCCTCGCCGCGTAACGAGCGTCCTGCAAAATACCGCGAAGGATCGTGATCATTTCCAGCCTCTCGTTATTCAGTACGCAGTGCTTCGACGGGGTTGATGCTCGCTGCCCGGCGAGCAGGGAGCAGGCTGGCGACCAGGCCGATCGTGATCAGGGCAAGCGTGAGCAGCGCGAGTAATGTGGCGTCTTTCTCCGCATGCATTTCAACCACGGAGGCGATCGCCTTGCGGAGGGCAAGTGTGAGCAGCCAGCCCGCGGCGACTCCGGCGAGCATCAAGGTCCCGACGCGGGTGAGAATGTCGCGCATCACCCGGCCGCGGGACGATCCAAGCGCCATACGGACGCCTATGTCGCGGGTGCGAAGCTCGACCTCGTGATGCACCATGCCATAGATCCCGACCAGCGACAGCAGCAGGGCAAGGCCGGCAAAGATGCCGAAGAGCCAGCTCTCAAGGCGTTCGAAGGTGAGGGTCTCGGCAATGACGTGATGCATCGTCTCGGGAGTACGGAAAGGGACGGAAGCATCGGTCTGGCGTAGCGCTTCGCGGAGAGGCGCGGCAAGACTGGCTGCCGGAACTGACGACCGGATGACGAGGCTGAGGCGCGTGAGGCTGTCGACAGCAAACTTCTCGGGTACCTGGGCGGCGCTTATATCCATCTCGGCAAGTGTGGGCTCGGCGATGTTCTGGCGAACATCGGTTATGACGCCGACGATGTTGACCTTCGCATCGCCCCATTGGACCTGGCGGGTCAGCGGATCGGAGCCTAGAGGGATAAACTTGCGCACGAAGGTCTGGTTAACTACGGTGGACAACGGCGTTCCGTCACGGTCTGCTGAGTCGCTCAGCATGCGCCCCGCGACGAGGCGCGCGCCAATCGCCTCAAGCGCGCCCGGGGTGACGACGCGGTTTTCTGCGAGGCTTTCCTGGTGCGGCGGTGGTGGAGGTTCACCTACAATCGTGATATCGGAGTTTGAACCCCAGTCCTGGATAGGCAGGATATTGATGAGACCAGCGGCCTGAACCCCGGGGATGGAACGAACGCGATCAAGCAGTGGACGGTGGAAGCTGTTGAGCAGATTGCGGCCTTGATAGTTTGCCGGCGTAAGAAAGATCTCCGCCGACAGGAGGCCGTCGGGCGAAAACCCAAGAGGCGTGTTGCGCAGCGACTGCAGATTACGCAGAAGCAGGCCGGAGCAGACGAGCAGGCCAAGAGCAATGGCGATCTGCACTGCGATCAGCGTGCTGCGCAGACGGTTCTGTCCCTGGCTTGTGCCCGCGTTTCCACCTGAGCGCAGCGCCAGACTCGGGGCAATCCTGGCCGAACGGAACGCGGGAAGCACCCCGGCGGCAAGTCCGCTCAGCAGAGCAATTACGGCAGTCGCGGCAAGGACGGAGAGGTTCAGGTGGACATCCGCCCCGCGCGCGAGCGAGGCGATCAAGAGTTGGCGCATCGCCTGGAGAAGACCCGCGGCAAGAACAATGCCAACGGCTGCTCCGGTGAGCGCGAGGATGGCAGACTCGGTAAGAAGCTGGCGCAGGATTCGCTCGCGACCCGCACCGACCGCGGCACGAAGCCCGAACTCACGCTGACGGCGCACGCCCCGCGCGAGCAGCAGACCGGCAACGTTAACGCAGCCGATCAGCAGAACACCGAAGACGGCAAGTGTCAGCACACGGAGTGGCGCGGCAGTCTTGCCAAGGGTGGCTTCGGAGAGCGTGATGTACTTGACGCGGCGGCCAGCTTCGTTCGGATGCGCCCGGCCGAGATTGTCCATGACATGCTGCATGTCTGCCTGTGCCTGCTCCAGCGTGACCTTGGACTTAAGCCGGCCGACAGTAGGAAGGAAATGCCAGTTTCGCGAGTCAGCCCTGGGCGCGACAAAGTGGACAGGCCGATAGAGCGCATTGGCTACGCTGAGAGGATAGCGAAAGCCCGCAGGCATCACACCGATGACGGTGTTCACGCTGCCGTCGACGCGAAGCGTCGTGCCGACGATGTTCTTGTTCGCGGCGAAGTTCTGCTGCCACAGCTCGTAGCTGAGGACGACCACATCGTTGTGGCCGGGCTGGTCTTCGCCGGGTGCATAGGTGCGTCCAAGGAGAGGAGCGACCTTGAAGACTTCGAAGAAGTTGTCCGTCGCATACACGGCGCGGACGGGGGTTGCACCGGTGGAGCTCTCGAGGTTTGCTGATGCGGTGTCGTATGCAGCCAAGGCAGCCAGTGTGGCGTTCTCGTGCCGCCAATCGAGATACTCGGGGTAGGAGGCAGGCTGAGTGTAGCCCTCGGGCGAGTATGTTCTCAGCGAAACGATGCGGTCGGGGCTGTTATAGGGCAGAGGCCGGACGATCGTCGCATCCAGCACGCTGAAGACCGAGGTCGAGACTCCGATGGCGAGGGCCAGGGTGAAGATCGCTGTAAGCGCGAACCCGGGTGCGCGGCGCAGCTGGCGTAAGGAGTAGGAGACGTCCTGGCTAAGTTGAACGAGCATTTGCGGCATAACTTCTCCCTGTAGTTACTCGCTGCGCAGCGCGCTGACGGGGTTGATCGATGCGGCGCGGCGCGCGGGGACGATTCCAGCGATGCAGGCCGAAACGGCAAGCGCAAGCACCGCAAAGGCGAGCACGAGAAGATCGAATTGTCCGACCTGGTAGAGCTGCGATTGGACGAAACGCGCGCAAAGCAGCGCGGCGGGAATACCGATCAGAAGGCCAATGCCCGCCTGCACCATCGCCTGACGCAGGACCATGCTGACGACACTGCCACGGCCCGCGCCAAGCGCCATGCGAATCCCTATCTCCGATGTGCGGCGGGCCACCATATACGCCGTCACGCCGTACAGTCCAACCGAGGCCAGCGCAAGCGCCAGCACGCCGAAGAGCAGGGTGAGGCGCGCGACCAGGCGGTCCCCGTTGAACCGGCCCTCGATCTGACGCGAGAAGCTTTTGAAATCGACCACGGTCAGGTTGGGGTTGATGCTCGCCAGGGTTTGCCGCGTGATCGATTCCAGACCATCGACCTGGCCGCTGGTCTGGAGCATGATCGCACCCGCAAAGAGCGACCGCGTCTCCGCCATTGGATCGGCGTGCGATACCTGAAGCAGAGGCCGGAAGTACATCGGACGGGCTTCTTCGCGCGCGTCCTGGTACTTGATGTCGTTGACGATGCCGACAATCTCTATCTCGCCAGATGTCTTGATTCCGCCGGTGCCGAAGTGAACGCCAAGCGCGTCCTGGCCATCGGGAAAAAAGCGCTTGACGAATGCCTGGTTCACCACCGCGACAGCCTGCGAGGTCGCGGTGTCGTGTTCATTGATGCCGCGGCCGCGCAGCACACGCTGTCCGATGATGTCGAAGAACTGCGGGCTGACACGAAGCCAGGAGGCACCCGTCTTCTCGCCTTTATGTGGTTCAGGCCGTCCTTGAATCCAGACACCCTCGCCCCAGTTGTTGCCTTCAAGCGGAGTGTAGAGGCTGAGGCTGACGCGCTTCACGCCGGGTAGGGAGCCGAAACGCGCCAGGATTTCGTCGTAGAGCGGCTGCAGTTGCTCAGGCTTGTAGCCTGCAGCCTCAGGACTGATGTGCACCACATAACGGTTGTTGGTCTGCAATCCGAAGTCCTGGTGCTCAAGCCGGTTCAGGCTCTTCGAGAGCAGACCCGCGCCCACCAGCAACACCAGCGAGAGCGCCGCCTGCAGAACAACCAGAACGCGCTGCAGCAGCGAGGAGCCATCGCGCGTAGATCGGTTTGCGCCGCGCAAGGCCTCCGCCGGGTCGGTGTGCGCGGTGATCCACGCCGGGGCCAGTCCGAAGATTACCCCGGTCAAGAGCGAAATCCCGAACGCAAAGCCAAGCACGGGAAGCGAAGGCGTAGCGTGAATCGGAAGGTTGGGCGCATCCGGAAACGCCAGCGCCAGCAGCATCTTCGATCCCGCATACGCGACCGCCAGTCCAGCAAAACCGCCGATGCAGGAGAGCAACACACTTTCGGTAAGCACCTGGCAGATCACGCGTGTGCGGCCGGCACCCACGGCCATGCGGATCGAAGTCTCCGGCCGGCGCGCCATCCCGCGCACCAGCACCAGGTTGGCGATGTTGGCGCAAGCGATAAGAAGTACGAGCGCCGAGATCGCCATGAGCAGATGAAGCCCCGTACCGATCTGCCGCTGCATGTTGGCGATGCCCAGGCCACCGGGAGTAAGGACAATGTGCGATTGAGCGAGCGCCTTCTTGTAGTCCTCCTTCTGGTAGATGGACACTGTCGTGAGATATTGCCGCAAGCTCTCGCTGACCTTCGCCTGCAACGGCGCAAGGGCGGTCCCCGGCTTGATGCGAGCCATAATGTAAACCCAGTTCGATTCCCGAAGATGGAGGATGGAACTCTGCGACATGATCGGTTCGGACGAAAACGGGAGGTAGAAGTCAGGAGGCGTATCGTTCATCCGGTCGCCATAAAAAGCAGGCGGCGTGACGCCGATGATCGTCGTAGGGTGTGTATTGAGAATGAAGGTGCTGCCGATCACGGATGGATCGAGGCCATAGTGCTGCTGCCAGGTGTGGTAGGACATGACAGCCACCATCGCGGCCCCGCTTTGATCGTCCGAGGGAAGCATGAGGCGGCCGGCGTAGGGCGTGAGCCCAAAGGTCTGGAAGTAGTTGCCGGAGATATACTCGCCGCGTGAAGGATAGGCTGAATCTGTACCGCCGCGCCGCGCGCTCAGGAATTCACCGCCTGATTCCATCGCGGCCATCTGTTCGAGCTCAGGATTGTTGCTCTGTAAGTGCTTGTACAGGTCGTAGGCGAACAGCGCGTAGTCGTCGTCATCCGGCGCTCCGCCGTTCACACAGCAATCGTCGCGGTCGCCAAGCCGGACCAGCGTCCTGGGATCGGTGACGGGAAGATTGCGCAACAGGATTGCATGGACCAGCGTGAAGATCGCCGCATTCGCTCCTATTCCAAGAGCGAGGGTAAGCACGGCCGTTGCCGTAAACCCCGGCGACTTCCTAAGCTGGCGAAGCGCATACCGTATGTCTTGCGTAAGCTGCGTCATTCTCTCTCCTTTATTCCGCCTTCAGAGCTTGATTGGGATCGATGTGTGCGGCGCGACGAGCGGGCACGAGGCTTGCACCCAGGACGGCGACCGTGAGCAATACAAAAGCCACCCCTAGCGTCTCCGCGACCGATGTGTTCAAACCGGATACAGAGGCAGCCAACAGGCGCGTCGCCAGCAACGAAGCGGCGGTGCCTGCAACCAGCCCGGCGATGAGCACAGTGGCGGATTCACGCAGCAGCAGCGTCAAAATCGCGGAGCGTGAGGAGCCTAAAGCGATGCGGACTCCGATCTCGCGCGTACGCTGCGTAACCGAAAAGGCAATCACGCCATAGACGCCGATCAGCACCAGCAGCAGTGCCAGACCTGCCAGGCCGGTGAGCAGGCCAGTGTTCAGGCGTGGCAGAAGAAGGGCACGGTCCAGCGATGTGGAAAGTACCGTCACTGGGCCGAGCGCCAGGCCGCCATCGACTGCCGCCAGTTTCTGCTTCATCGCGGGTTCTAGCGCCGATGCTGGCTCCGAGGTGCGCAGGACGAACTGCATGTCCGGCCAGCCGCCGTTCTCGGGCGAGTCAATCTCGGGCTGAACAGGCCGCTCGAGTTCTCCGCCTGTGCCGCGTACATCGGCCACGATGCCGACGATTTCGTCGTGCCTGTACGCATCCACCAGGCGCTTGCCAAGCGCATCTCCGTGAGGGAAATACTTCGTCGCAAAACTCTGGTTGACCAACACAACCGCGGGCGCTCCGGGCTGCTCGTCGCGATCGGTGAACGAGCGTCCGGCCAGCAGCGGAATCTGCATCGTCGCAAGGTAATTCGGAGTCATGGAACGTCCTTCCGCGGTCACAGCATCCTGATGCGGTGTCGGCGGCTGGCCCTCGATGTCGAAGGTGCGCGGAGCCATGAACGCCGACAGCGGAAGAGCATCAATTGCGCCCACTGAGTCGACACCGGGAAGCGCCGCAAAGCTCTGCTCCAGTTGCTGGTGAAAGCGGTGCGCCTTCGCCGCCTCTGTTCCGAACGGCAGGTGCACGGACGCAGTGAGGACGTGGCTGATCTCGTAGCCGAGACGAAGACTCAACAGTCCATGGAGATTCTGCAGGAGGCTCGATGCAAGCGCGAGCAGCACCAGCGCAAGTGAGAGTTGCAAGGCAGCGAAGAGCCGGTCGAACCGCTTTGTGCCACCGGCCACGCGCCCACGGGCGCTGGGTACGAGAGCAAGTTCCGGGGTCCTGCCAAACTGAAGTGCCGGTACGACGCCGCAGAAGACGCCCGCAAGTACTCCGACCAGAATTGTGACCGCCAGCGTTGCCAGATCAACCTTCGGGTTGGCGAAGCTCAGAAGCGCAGGCGGCAGACTGGCGGAAAAGATCCGCAAGAGCGCCATGCAGAGCGCCGCGCCCAGCAGGCTGCCTGCAACCATCAGCAACAGCGACTCGGTCATCAGCTGTTGCAGTAGACGACCAGTGCCTACTCCGAGCGCACGGCGCAGCGCCATCTCCGGCTGCCGCTTCGCGTTGCGCGAAAGCTGCAGTCCTGCGATATTTGCGCAGGCGATCAAGAGCAGCATGGCGACCGCGGACGAAAGCAGCAGCAGACCTTCGCGATAGCTGCCCAGTATGTCCGAGCGCAGGCCAGATAGCTTGAATCCCCACTCGGCGTCCGTCGCGGCATAGCTTTGGCCGAGACGCGCGGCCAGTAGGTCAAGACCGCGCTGTGCGTCTCCAATCGAGAGCCCGGGATTGAGACGAGCAATTACGCTGACGAACCGCGTGCTTGAACCGCGATAGCTTTCGAAATCCTTGTAGGTAAGATGGGCCGGCTTCCACAGTTCCGTTCCGCCGGGATAGTCGAAGTGCTGCGGCATCACTCCGACGATGATTGTCGGCTTTCCGCTCAGCGTCACCGGCTTGCCAATCACCCTCGCGTCACCTGCAAATGCGCGTTGCCACAACCCATAGCTGATGACGGCGACCTCAGGCGATCCGGGAGCGTCGTCGGCAGCCGTGTACCAGCGGCCCAGGACGGGCGGGGTCTGAAGCACCTTGAAGAAGTCTCCAGAAGCTCCAAGCGACGAGACAGAGAGCGGAAGGCGGCCGTCAATTGACAACGACGGCTGGTCGTAGAAAAAGAAGGCCACAGAGGAGAAGATCCGATTGCTGCTTGAAGGAGCCATGGCGTTGGCCAGGTCTTCCGTACGGGCCACTGTCACCAGGCCATTGGCCTTGTAGCCCTTGAGATTCACGTCCTGCACAGCCACCAACCGTGCTGCATCGGCATAGGGCGTCGGGTTCAGCAGCGTGGCCCGCAACACGCTCACCATCGCGGCCGTCGCGCCCACAGCAAGCGTCATCGTCAACAGCGCGGTCAGCGTGAAGCCGGGAGCGCGGCGGTACTGACGAAGTGCGAAGCGAACGTCCTGAGTAATGTCGTTTAGCATGGATTGCTCCCGTGGTTGCTATTCACCACGCAATACAGTCATTGGGTCGATAGTGGAGGCCCGGCGGGCGGGCAGGAGCGTAGCAAAAAGCGCGATAAGAAGAACGGCGACAGATGCGAGCAGATACGCTCGAAGATCGAAGACCGGCAGCTTCCCGAACAGGCTGGAGAGCAGATGCAGCAGCTCGAACGAGAAGGCGATGCCGAGGGCCACGCCCACAAAGGCGATCGTGAGTGCGTCGCGAAGGACCATGCCAAGCACCTTCGTGCGGTTTGCGCCGAGCGCGAACCGCAGCCCGAACTCAAAGCGCCGCTGGGCGACGGAGTAAGACGTGACCCCGTACATCCCAACCGCTGCGAGAAGAATGCTGACCGCCGCAAAGCTGCCGAAGAGCAGCGATCGAAAACTCTCCGTACGCTGCGTCTCGCCGATGTGCTCCTGCATCGTGGCCGCCTTCACCGCGATTTCAGGGTGCTCCTGCAGCAGGCTCTTGCGCAGGGTCTCCGCCATGGCAGCGGGAGCTCCGGTCGTGCGCGCCACGATTTGAATGTCCTCGGCCGATCCAGCGTGCTGTGCGACCGGCACGTAGAACGTTGGCCGTGGCGGAGCGCCGGGCGAGTCACTGCGAATTGCGCCCACAACACCAACGATTGTCCACCAGGTGGAAACATCGTCGTAGCCGCACATGATCTGCTTCCCGACGGGGTCCTCATTGGGGAAGACGGTGCGGGCGAGCGTCTCATCGATCAGCAGAACGGGCGGCGTGTCCAGGCGGTCCTCTGCACTCAAGCCACGGCCTCGCAACAGTGGGACGCCCAGTGTCGCGAAGATCTCCGGGGTAACCGGCCGGAGATCCGCGTTGGGAAGGTTCTCTCCTGCGGCAAAGACCTGCTTTCCTTTTACGGCGTAGCTGACATCGGACCCGCCGAATCCCATGGGTGCGCCCATGATGGCAGCCACCGAAAGAACGCCCGGCGTTCTCGACAGCGAATCGAGAACGCTGCTGAGACGCGCGACCCTTTGCTGCTTGATCGGCAGAGCGTCGGCCTTGTACTTTGCAAGTGCCGCGGCAGAATTGTCCTTCGGGTAGTCGGGCATGACCGCCGCGCCAACGTCGTGGGTATCGAGCGTGACGAGCGACTCGGCGGCGAAACCAAGGTCCTGCCGCGACTCCGCGATCAGCTGCCGGGTCAACAGAATCGACGACACCGAGAGCGTCAGGGTCAGCGCGACTTCAGCGATGATGAGCCCGTTCCGCACTCGGACAGAACTACTTCCCTCCGTTCCCCTTGCTGCATCCTGACGCAGCGCCGCGGAAGGATCGACGTGCCAGGACCGCCACACCGGCAATAGAGCGGTGATCGTCATAACTGCGAGGGCGAGCAGAAAAGAGAAGAAGAAGACATCGGCGTTCAGGTGCACTTCTCCCAGTCGCGGAAGCTCCGGCGGCGCCAGACGCACCAGCAGCCGCAGCGCTGGTCCTGCAAGCAGCACGGCGCCTGCGGAGCCGGCAAGCGCCAGCATCGTTGCCTCGACGATTGCGCGGCCAGCAAGCGCCGCCCTCGACGCTCCCAGCGCGGTGCGTATGGTGACCGCCCGCAACTGCCGCGTCGTCCGTACCAGCTGCAGGTGGGTGATGTTGGCGCAGATGATGAGGAGGATCACACCCACGGATCCCATGAGTAATTTGAGCGTGGGCCGGATTCTGCCGACCAGCTGCTCCTGCAGTGGCACCGCCTCAATTGTCTTGTGAGCGTCTTCGATATAAGCGCGCTGCAGTTGGGACGAGAAGGCGGCGAGTTCCGCGGCAAGCTGCGCCTGTGTAACATCGGCGCGTCGCTTGGCCACAACGCGATCGTTGTACGAGGTACGGTTCGAGTTCGCAGGAGCGGCCTGTTCCTCGACCCAGACCTCGGTTGTACGGGGGAATGAGAAGGCCTGCGGAACGACCCCAACGATCGCGTGCGGACCGCCGTACTGGATGGTTTGCCCTAGGGCGGCGGCTGGGGAGCCGAAGTGTTCCAAGGCGAACGTCTCACCCACTACGGCATCGGAGGCGTTGATGTCTCTGCCGTGAAAGACCCGGCCTGCTGATGGCTGGACACCCATCACTTCAAAGAACCGTGGACTGACCGTCGCCACCGGAAGATAGAGCGCTTTGCCATTCAGCGAGATGCCGTCGGGATACGCGTCATAGTAAGCCGCCGCTTCAAGGCCTTTCACCTGCCTTGCCAGGTCGTTGTAATCGTCGCCGCCAAGCCGCGGAATGGAACGGTTCTCGTCGACAAAATGCGTCTGGATGGCAACGATCCTGTCGGCATCGTGATAGCCCAGCGGACGCAGCAGGACGCAGTCCACAACAGCAAAGATCGCCGCATTCAAGCCGATGCCGATCGCAAGGGTCACGATGACCGTGACCGTGAAGCCGCGCGCGCGAAGCAGGCTGCGAAGTGCAAGTCGAAGGGTCGAGGTCATAAACAGGATCCTGGTTGGTTGGCGAACAATCCGCGCTGCGGGTGGATGAGTTGTGGCTTATGCGAGAGACAGAAGCAGATTCCCTTCGGGAATGACAAAGAAAAGGAAAAGACCAACAAACCGGAATGACAAAC